>OZ244961.1:0-617472 GCA_965222715.1 Minisyncoccota bacterium
ATCAAATGGGTTAATGTGGTGGTTTGAAGAAAGTGAGATGTTAAAGTGCCTTCCTCCAGTTGCTTCTGCCATGTATTCATACTCTCGTTCAGGGTCAATTACAATAACATCAGCATCAAACATTAGCGTTCTTAAAATCTCAAGTTTTGTTGCGTAGGACTTTCCAGAACCTGATTTTGCAAACACAACTGAGTTGTAGTTCTCAAGCGAAAATCGATCAAAAAGTACTAAACTGGAGTTGTGTCGGTTGATACCATAGAGAATTCCCCTATCAGAAGTGAGGTCAAATGAAATAAATGGGAAGATACTCGAGAGGGGTGACGAGTTTAGTTTTGAGTGGACGTTAATTTTGTCAGTTCCTGTTGGTAATACACTCAAGAAACCTTGTTCCTGCTGAAAGAGTGCTGGCTTTAAGTAAATCAGTTTTGACTCAAGAGATGATTTGATTTCTGACTCAGTTTTATCAAGTTCTTCTTTTGAATCGCCATAAATAGTTATGTACAAACCTACATCAAATATTTTTTCTTGCGCTTGTTGGAGTTGGTCACGAAGTTGTTCTAGGTCTTGGTAGGCAGTATCGAGTTTTGGATCACGAACAAGACCCTTCTCTTCTCGAGTTGATATCTGGCTTTGTATCTCTGCAACTTTTTTCTGAAATTTACGCAGCACTGAGGCAGTGTCTGTTGGGTGAATGGTAATAGAAATGTCAAACATCTTGTCGAGGTTGATAATTGGTGAAAACCAGCTGCTCGTCAGGTAGCGTGGGTATGAAATCACAAAGAACGTACGAGCTATTTTATCCCCTAAATGAAGCTCTCGCGGGGTTATCTTAAGGGCTGAGGGAGCAATAATATCCTTTAGTTCAAGCGCCCCAGCGCGATAAATTTCTTCAGGTAAAATTGGCGCTATCTCCTGATCTTCGTCTCTATTTTTTTTGAAAAAATCAAGAAATCCCATATTATGTGTTTACTTGTTGCTCTTTAGCACTATTAAGATTGATTGGCTTTTCTAACTCTCCTGGATTAAATATCTTGTAGTACAACTCAATAGCTTCCTCTGTTTCAAGCTCAAGCACTCGCACACCAGTGCGGGCAAGACCTTGTCGCACCACTGAAGCACGTTGCTCAAGCTGTGAGAGTGCTTCTTCAAAATCAGTATCATCTTTTACTTCATCCTTTTTACCAAAGAGCTGTGTGATCGGATTACTCTTTTGTGTGAGAATCGTACGAGAATAGGGCACCACGATGAAGAAATTTTTCGTCATAATGTTTGAGGCTTCAACGAAGTTTTTAACGAATTCAATATACTCACGTATTTGAATTTGCATCAGATCATCAGTGGTCGCTTCAAGTCGCTCCTCAAGAAGTGCAACATAGGGGCGAATATCAAGTTCACGAGATTGAATAAAAATTTGCACAGAAAACTCAAGTGAATTGAGAAAGTTTTGAAATTGAGTAATGATTGCCTGCTGTTCATCGCCTGACTTCAGGGCAAAGTTAAGAGAAGAAGCAAGTAGAAGTGCACGGAGAGAACCGTCTTCAAGAACCACAATACCGTTTCGTATTTCTTTAATTGGTACAAAATTTTGTGATGCTTTTGTGGTTCGTTCTGCCATATATTTATCTCTTCTCAGGAGGAGTAACTGGGTTAATATTTTCTTTAATATCAAGACTCCAAGCAAGATCTTTTAGCTTGCTTTCTGAAAGCTTTGGTACACGTATCACTTCATTTGTTTGTGTACGTACTTCCTTGGCTTTTTTAGGGGTTGCCTTCTTAGTTTCCCATAGATAGAGTTTGTTTCCTAAGAAATAGTTCACAGCGTATTCGATAGTCGAAAGAAGTGGACGGTTGTTTACTTTATAAAACGCAAGACCAAGAGAAAGAGCCATAACAGGAATAATTACTAGCACTGCAAAGAAAAATGGCAACAGACGCCACAGTAGAAATGAGAGACCTACACCCCCGGTGAGGTATATAAACTGCTTAAGTGTAAGAGGGCCAAATATTTTATCTTCAACCTCAATAAATTGGGGCACTTGATAGCGCATACATACATATTATAGCGCGCTTTTCTTGAGTATTTAAATACATAGAGCTGTGTGGAGAAGATGCACTACTCGATTGGTTCTCTATATGGATCAACAGTGTAACCCTTCTTATTTTCTAATGAAGAGCTAGAAGGTGTGGGAGTAAGTGTAATCTCTTTGTTTTGATGCTTAACGATTGAGCTAAATTTATCTCCTTCAACACTCTGCTCCATTCTTTGAGGTTGTACTTTGGGTGGGGTGCTGGATGTATTCTTAGGAGGAGAAGTCGGTGCAGCAACTTCTTTTTCTATATGTTGTTCTATATTTTCTCTAGGACGTTCTTCTGCATTCCCGCTCCCATCAGTAAGTGCTTTAAGTGCATCACGCACTGAAAGGAAAATGCTCTCACGCACTTCTTTTGATATATTTGCCGCATCTTCATCTGATACTCTCAGCTCTCGTTTTATATTTTTTTGATAATCAGACGCGGGCTCAAGACCAAGTAACACCATATAGGTTTCATTTTCAAGAATTTGACCCTGATCGATATGCAATCGGTGTTTTTGTGAAATAGTACGCAGCTTCTCTGAAACTTCTGTTGAGCGTATTGCTTTCTGTAATTTTGCTGGCAGTTGTGCAAGCTGTTCACGAAGCATATCATGAATGTTTAGGCTCTCTTCCATAGACTACTCAAGGTTATCAATAAGATTTTTAATATTTACTGTCTTACTATTTTGACGAAGTAATTCTTTAACGCGCTCTGCTGAGGTTCTATTATTTCCATCCTCACTAACCTTCTGAGAAGTTTCTGTCTCAAAGCTTTGTGTTTGTGGTTTAGTTGGTGCGCTTTCTTCTCTTATGCTGCTATCCTCCCCTTCAGTCTGTTTTTGAAGAAAATCAGCTAACTCATCAGATATCGGCGCGATAATATTCTCAACAATATCACGTTCGAATTCTTCTGTGGTGTCAGTAGGAACACCAACCATAAGAAGTCGTTCAGCAAAGTCATTAAGAGATTCAAGGCCAAGAAGAGTAAAAATAAGCTCATTTTCCACAGCAGTACGAAGTCCAATTTCTTGTATTTGATGTTTAGAGAACAAGTCACCCAAGTCTTTTTGTAGTTGATCTGAAACAAGAAACTCTTGCAGCCCTTGAGGTAGTTGGGCAAATTGATTTTGTAATGTTTTTTCAGCAACTAAATCCATAATATTTTTTTACTTCTTATCTCCCCCATCTTTTTCTTGACTATCATCTTTATCTGATTTTTTCTCTTTTTCTCTATCCTCTATTTGTTTGAAGAGCGCATCTAATGCCTTCTCACTCTGACTTTTGCCTTTTCGTATTTTTGCTGCGGCCTCCTTGTTTTTCTGAGGAACTTTAATACCAAGTCTCTCTATCTTCTCTGTTGCAAGTACATCGGCATAGCGTTCAGCAAGCGGCTTGTTCAGTTTTTCAATTTCTTTTTGAGAAGCTTCTGATTTTTTCTCTGCTTCATTTAGCTTTTCTCGTGCATTTCTAATATTAAACTCGGTGTTTTCAATTTCCTGCGCAATGCGATTTGCTTCAGCCGGGTCCGCTGTCTGTAGTTGCTCTTTCAAAGCATCACGTCGTCTTTCCATTGTTGATATACTTCCAGATATGGTTCCTACAGAGTCCTGAGCTGTGCGCAGGTTCCTCTCCTCTCTTCGTTTTTTACTCTGCTCTTCTGCCTTACCTGCATCACTTAGGTTAAGAGAATTAGCAAATTTCTCTCGGTCACTAACCTGCTTTTTAATAATTGCCTCATACCCACCCTTTTGGGGTTTACCTACCTCTACTGATTCACCAAAGGATGATAAGACCTTGTCTGAAAGTGGTGCAGAGCGTAGGTCGTAGTTTGCTTCAGAGCCGAAGCGAGTGGCTTTAAGTGTTTGCCGTGCAGCAAATCCTCCAATACCACCCTCTGCAGCTTTTTGATTTAGTCGGTCACTTTTTGATGCATATCGAAATGCTCGCCCAAATGTTTGTCGCCCACCAGCGGCGAGGGTACCAAAGGAGAGCTTCCCTGCAAATTTTGCTGTTCCTTTTGCTCCTGAAATTGAAAGTTTATTCGCAATAATAATTGATGCCAGTATAAGGCTAATAAGAATAATGAAATTAAGTATTGCCGCGATACTTGCAGAGCGAGCTTCGGGATTTTCTGATATTGCATCAAGAAGGCCTGCATTCCCTCCAATAATTGAATCTGAAACACCACCAGCAACTTGAACGACTACCCATAAAAGAATCATGAGGGCGGGTGCAAATATCGCGTACTGCCAGAGTTTTTCCCACCATGTGTTCCACCACGATTTTGTCGCTGGAAGTACAAATGCTGCAAAAGCAACTGGTGAGAGAATCGCAATAAGTATAAGACCTACTGCTCGGGTTATCAGCATAACTGCGGCAAAGAAAAAGACGAACGCAGTAATAATAAAGAATATACTCGTCATTATGGAGTATATAAACATGATGCCAACACCTCCGTTTGTTGAATAGTTAATGGCGTTTAGTGTCTGAAGTAACCCATCTGTTTCCCACAAACCACTAACACCAAGCTGCTCAGCAAGCACTGTTGCAACTCCGGTTAAACTACCTTCAGAAACTTCTGTACCTCCAATACCTTTATAAAACTGAAGTGCGAATATATTCGATGTATCAATGATAAATGTCGTGAAGAGCATGCTGAAGTTAATAATGAGAGCAACGATAATCAGTGTGGCAAGACGTTGTTTGTAGCCATAACTTGATAACCCAAGAATGGTGGCAATAGCGATAACTAAGAGTCCAAATATAAAGAATAAGTTTGCTAAGTCACGAAACGTACCCCAGGCTGTATCTATACCGCCAACAGCTGAGAAGTGTAGGCTAAAGTTAACAATTGTTTCAAGTATAGATAAATTAAGGAGTAGTGCAGCAATGTAGACAAACATACTGCTTATAGCAATAGGTACCCATGCAACCACCTCCATAAGCCAGTTGAGCCCATTTAGTACACCACAAAAAACGTCAGTGAAGTCACAATCACTTCGGACGATACCATCAGAATCTTGTGTAAGACCTCTTCTATTGAGCTCCCTTCCGTTATCAGAAGAAACATCATCTTCTATATTTACGAATTGTTGAGATCCTGTTTGTGCATGAGTACGCTGTAACTCAAAAACTCCATTACTAAAAGAAATGCTCATTGGAGCAAGCATGGCAAGGAGTATGAAACATGTAAAAATATACTTCTTCATAACTATCTAGCCCCCTGTTGAAGATTGAGTTGGCGGAAATGCGTTACAGGTATTTATTTTTGCTTGGGTTGCCTGGTCAAGTGAGTCAGCAAGATTTTCGACGTCTTGTTTTTGTTTTAGTGCTGCGAAGAAATCTTCCTGGTCATGTACTACTCTATTTTCAACCAATGGATTGAGTTGTGTTTCGATAATACGCTCAACAGCAGTTCGTCCTAGTGCATTTTGAAGATTCTCTCGTATGACAAGCAGTTCAGAAATAGTATCTTCAGCTTGTGCTACTTCACTTTCAAATAAGGTTTTTAGTGGAGTAATACTACTCTGTATAGTACTTGAGGCATTTTCTATACGTTGTTGCGCTGTCTCTCGTTGAGTGGCACTAAGATTGAGTGTTGGTGAAGAAAGTTTATCAGCGTAACATTGCTGTACTGATTGAAGGAGTGATTCAGAAGCATTAAGGCGCTCTATCGATATCTTTTTTTCTGATGCAAACTGTTGTTCTGTTGAGATGAATTGGTTTACTGTGTCGAGACCAAATGAGCGGAATTCAGATTCAGCGCGTTGTTCTGATCGCTCTGTTAGTCGAGTAACATATGACGGCCGGCCGTTTCCACCACTACTCAATCCTCGAAGACCTCGACTTGAACCACCAAGTACTTGCTGCGCAAGTTGACCAAGAAGTGCACCAATAATTTCATTAATCTCGTCAGCAAGTTCAAGTTGCTGTTGCCCACTACCAAGTACATTATTGAGTTGGTCATTAATAACAACACCTGGTGTCACAATGCGACAATTAATACGCGCACCATTTACACGACCCGAGAACACTGGTGCCTGAGCATCTGTTGCAGTATTTCCTGTTGGTGCATCACATACTTCAAGTGAACGAAAACCATTACCCCATGCAAGTTCCTGTTCTCGAGCAGATTGTCTTTGTGCAATTGAGCGCCGTAAATCTTGTCGTGATTGTATAAATGAGCCGTATGCGTTGTTGTTGGGGTTGATGGTAAATTGAAACCATGAATCCCACGCACTATCATTTTTAAAGTCATCAAACGCTTCTTTTACATTATCAATGACACCAGTGAGTGTACATGAAGTTCGGTCTCGGACTGGTGCGTAGTAATCAAGTGCAAGCGCAATTTTCACATCAATATCAAAGGGGCTACAGAGAAATGCCAACTCTGAACCTTCAATGTAGGTGCCCACCACCTGGTCAGCAACATCAAGTAAAAATCCTTCAAGGTCAGCAATGAAAGCCGGTTCACCCTCAAATCCATTGTTAATCCAGTTTACAATACTCGCAGTGATGTTTGAGATAAGGACTTCACGAATCACCACCGCAAGGCCATCTAAGATACACTCCTTACTCACCTCTGTTCCAGTGTTTGTAGTAACGGCGGCGTCATTTACTGGGACCACCAAACCTGCTGCCGCTGCAGCGGCGCCAACTCCAGCACCAATGGCTACCCCGCTTGCTGCACACCCTAATACACCACCAGCGGCAGCCCCGAAGCCTCCTGATCCCGAATCATTTCCTCCACCACTACCTGAATCAAAACCCTGTGCGTGTACTAAAGGAGTAGCACCAATGCCTACAGGGAAGACAAGTACGAGTATCAAAAAGAGGAGTGTGGTGTACTTTAGGAATGATTTCATATTAATTATTTACCCCATTAAGAATAAGGTATGTATTTAATCGTTCAAACGAATTGTTAATGTCATCTGAAACACGAGAGTACTCATCTACCGCAGCAAGTGCAATGAGAGGGTCGGTACCAACTGATACCATTGTATCAAGGACTTGAGAAAATGCGCTGAGTGAATTTATAAGATCGAGGTGTATACTCACCGCATCTGTTGGAACTGTTACGGTAAGAAGGTTTTCAACAGATCGTTCATATTGAATTTGAGCAAACGATAGTGTTTCAAGTGCACGAGTGTCATCGTTAGTAATAAAACGGGTGAATGTTACTAATTCGTCTTCCCGCACATTAAAGAGTGGGTTCCATGCGTTTTGTAAAGCTGCGTAGTATGCTTCACTACTCACCTCTTGAGATATCCCGGAAAGATTTTCCTCGTCGTATACTTTGTATTCTGTTTCGGGGAGACTATCGGCAATCAGTCCTGATATAAAATCTTTCTCAACTGTGGTGCCAAGTCGATTACTCTCTTTAAGATCAATGTATCCCTCAAATAAACGAAATGCCAACTTATCTGTTTCGGGGAGTGAAGCAACTCGGTCTCGACTAATGGTGGTTGAGTTAACAGGTTCTGTTTGCGCATCATCAGGACCTGCAACAAGAGGGTTTCTTTGCGCATCCACCTCATCACCATCTAATATGCCGTCGCCATCAGTATCTGGGTTTTGTGGGTCAGTATTAAAGAGTACTTCTTCCCAGTCTTTAAGCCCATCACTATCAGAGTCAACTGCCGCCGTCCGAGAAACAATAGTGTTTACTTGGGTGGTATCCACTGACAATCTCTCTTGAGGTGCACCCTGTTGGCTTCTTGAGGCAATAAACCCTGCACTTATAAGAGCGACACCGAGTAGCACGGCAATAATAACGACGTTTTTCTTTTGAAAACGCTTCTCCACCCTTTTAGTATAGCAGTCTTTAGGTCTCTTACCCTAGAACGGTAGTGTGAATATACTCCCTGGTTCGCTTGCATCAAACACGACCCCATAAATACGAAACAGCCGTGCTATCTCTACGTACACATCAATAAATGGGATGACACGTTCATTGTACACACTACTGCTTTCACCATTAATTCCTGATTCCAGTAATTGATCAGTTGCTTCAGCAATCTGCGTATACATTTCAGTAAACGCTTTGTGTTGTGTATCAAATTCTGTTGGTGGGACTAACGCGGTAAGTGCTTCTCCTGCGGCTCGATACTCCCGAGCAATAACACGAAGTGTCTCTAACGCCTCTATATTTTCTGGATTCTCAATCAAGGTATTTATTGCACGAACACCAACTTCTCCATCCGTAACCAAGTGTGTAGTAATAATCCTTCCCATGTCATTTCCATACTCTTTAAGGTAAGCGAATTCTCCATCAAGCACCTCTATTTCCTCACCTGTGTTGGTTGGTGGCCGTATGTCATAGATATCAGCATATTGTTTAAGGAATGCTTGAAGATTCTGTGGGTTTGTTTCTATTTCTTCAGCGCCACCATTTTCTTCTTGTGCATCGCGGGTAAGTGACTGATACGTGCCTATACGTTCGGTGTTATTAGATTGAGTTCCTGAAACTATAAACGATTCTGCCTGTGTTTCTACATACTCCACTGTTCTTTCAGGAAGTACAAAAGGGATTATGGAAATAATAATCCCAAGAACTACAATAAGGAGTGCCATTTGTTTAATGTGTGGATGCATGGTGGTGAGTATATCACTTAAACGATATACTGTGGGTATGCCAATTTCTTACTATTTGGATAAAAAATACTTTAAAATATTTCTCTTCGTTGGCTGTATAGTAGTATTTTTTTTCAGTTTTTCTCATTACGCAGATGCAGTTATTCCATTTGGTGGAAGAACTTTAACTATCATACCGTGTGACATTGGTACCTTAACTACGGTTGGGCCACCAGTAGGTGGTCAGTATATGTACTTCCCCGGAACACGAACATATTTATATGGACCACCTGCACCAGGAAAATGGTTACTTGGTAACGCTGGACCTGTGGCAATATGTACCATAAGCGGTTTCCCAGTTGGAGGTGGTCTCACTATGATTATGCTTGGTTCAAGTGGTATTTAACTTTCCACATCGTCTCTCATTTTTTTATACAACCCCTATAACCTTTGAAACATTTCTTTAAGCAGTCTGTAAAAGACGAGCAAGCAGCCTCCATTCGTTAAGCGAAATATCTTCTGCGCGCGCTTTTGTGTTAATACCAACATCAATAAATGCTTTTTCCATACCTTCCCGTCCCTTTATAGATTCCAAGTTATTTAGTACTTGTTTTCGTTTTTGTGAAAACCCCGACTTAAGAAGTCTAAAAAAGAACACTTCATCAATCTCTGAAAAAAAATTGCGAGAAATATCCTCTATAACCAATATTGCTGAATCTACTTTCGGTTGTGGGGTAAACGCACCACGGCGAATAGTGCCTGCGTATCGGGGGGTACCATAGGCTTTCACACTTAAAGAAAGGAGGCTTTCTTTTTTCTCCCGTGCAATACGTTCAGCAATCTCTTTTTGTACAATCAAAACAACGTGGTGTGGTTGATTTTTTTGAGTTAGTAACTTTCGAATAAGGATTCCAGTAATGTAGTATGGAATGTTTGCTACAACTTTATATTCACTAACACCCAGTGTTTCAAAATCTATTTCGAGCACATCACCTTCTATAAGCGTCAATGTATCCTCTTTAATATAATCCTGAAATGTTTCTGTAAGTTCCTGGTAGAGGTCCCTGTCTTTTTCAATAGCAATCACTCTCGCGCCGGAGTTTAGTATTTCTTTAGTAAGTGCACCGTGTCCAGGACCAATTTCAATCACAGTGTCATTACTTGAAAGGTGTGCTTCATGTACCACTTTTGTAATAGTCTGTGGTGCAACTAAGAAATTTTGACCAAGAGATTTTTTTGCAAACATACATTATTCAATAACAAGTAATTCTTCACGACTTCGCGGCTCTTCCCCTTCTGTTTCAAGATACTCCTCGGGTATATCACTCAAAAATTCAGATGGTAGTTGCACTTCACGTGAGCCAAAGATAGTTCGCGTCGAGGCAAAGGTGAGAAATACTTTTTTACGCGCACGAGTTAGTGCAACATAGAAAAGTCGCCGTTCTTCCTCGGCGTCTTCCTCATCCTCTCGTTGCTGTGGAAAGAGGGTTTCTTCAAGCCCACTAATAAAGACATAATCAAATTCCAAACCTTTTGATGCGTGTACCGTCATAAGTTTTACTGAATCAGTTTTCTTCCCTCCGAGAGCAGATTGGTCAAGCGAATCTTGGTCAGTTGCGAGCGCAGCATCTTCAAGAAGTTTCTCAAGCCCCTCTTCTGGAGAGAGGTGGTTATATTTTTCTCCCAAGTTAGCAAGTTCATATATGTTTTGTAATCGCTCAAGATTTTCTTCACTATCCTTCCCTTCTTTTAAATGTTTCTCAAGACCACTTTCCTTAAGAATGTATACAATTGTTTCTGGGATACTGTGTGCAAGTGCGTATGTCTGTATCCTTGAAAGGAGTGAACGAAAATCTTCTACTCGAGCATGCATTGCTGGGGTAAGACTTGCTTCCTGCCCTGAGATCATTTTAAGCAGTGTTACCTTGCCTATGCCGCGTGGTGGTACATTAATAATACGCTTTATATCAGACGTACTTTCAGGGTTTAATGCTGCGCGTAGAAATGCGAGAACATCTTTTACCTCTTTACGTTCAAAAAAGCGAGTTCCAAGCACTTGATATGGAATATCTTTATACAAAAACACTTCCTCAAGTACACGAGATTGAAAGTTTGTTCGGTACAGTACTGCAATGTCTTGAGGTGACGCACCTTTTCGAATTAACTCCTCCACTTTTTCGGTAATATAGTACGCTTCAGCAGCTTCATCATATGAGCCGCACACAGAAATATATTCTCCTTTGTCTTGTGACGTGAAGAGTCGTTTCGGTACGCGGTTTTTGTTCTTCTCAATTACCGCGTTTGATGCATCAAGAATTGTTTTTGTAGAGCGATAGTTTTCTTCAAGCACAACTGTTTTGGTTGCGGGGTATATTTTTTCAAAATCAAGCAGGTTTTGAATGTCTGCCCCTCGCCAGCTATATATGTTTTGATCAATGTCACCAACGACACATATATTTTTCTCTGTTCCTGCAAGTAATTTTGCGATACTAAACTGCACCCTGTTTGTGTCCTGGTATTCATCAATGAGTATGTACTTCCAAGTGTTGTTGTAGTGGGTCCGCATTGATTCATTGGTTTGTAATAATTCAAGTGTTTTCAGTAAGAGGTCGTCAAAATCAAGCGCACGATCTTCTGTTAATATTTTTTCATACTGCTCCCACACAGAGAGTACTGTTCGTTTAATAAAACTATTTCCTACTGATTCTCGATACTGGGTAAGTGGCACACCTTTTCCTTTTTCTTTTGAAATAATCCCGAGAATTTTACGTGGTTCAAATTGTTTGGTATCTATCCCAGCTCGCTTCATAGATTCTTTTATTACTCGAGTAGAGTCACTTCGATCATAAATACTAAAATGTCTAGTGAGCCCAAGCATCCGCGCATTTTCTCTGAGAATATGCACCCCAAGTGAGTGAAACGTTGACACAAATGGAGAAGGTGCTCGTTGCGCTTCTCGTGAAATGGGAATATTCACATCTCTCGTGGCACTAAGGAGGGATTCAACACGTTCTCGCATTTCTTTCGCTGCTTTATTAGTAAAAGTTACTGCAAGTATTTCTTCAGGAAGCACACCGTTTTGTATAAGGTGAAGTATTCGATACACAAGTACTCGTGTTTTCCCTGCACCTGCACCAGCGATGATAAGCAGAGGACCGTTAGTGTGTTCGACCGCTTCTCGTTGGGCACTATTTAGTTCGTTTAGATAGTCCATGATTTTAGTGTATACAATACAAAAAACTATAGCACACATATACGTACATCAGCCTAAAAATGGCTCTATATAAGGGTAATTTAGGGTGTGTGGTGTAGTGTGTATAATCGATTGACTTTTATACTGAGGAAGCTATAGTTGAAGAACACCGGAAGCGGAAGACTATTCTGTGGCTCTGTAAAGCCGTTTTAAATGAAGATATGAAAGAAATCCGGATAAGAAATTGCGTATTAACTCAAAACTAGAGGACGCTGAACCCTCACATATACAGAGTACGGGGCGGCTGACATATACATATTCCACGCGATACACCGTCGCGGTGTTTGCGGTTGCATTTTTCGTGCTAGCCCTTGTACCACTTATAACTCACGCAAGCGTCATATCGTTTCTCTCACAACTACTTGGAAGTAGTAGCGCGTATGCTGATGAAGAGGTGACATCACGTACTGGTGGTGCACTTCAGGCAGCACGTAATATTGACCCAAACCCATCAAAGGGTGGTGGTGACATTACGGTTGTGAATGACTCAGCGCTTCTTTCGAGTACTGGTCCTGCGGGAACACTTGCTGACATTGAAGAGCGGCCAACAAATGGTGGTCAAATTAGTATCTATGTAGTTCGTGAAGGTGATTCCCTCTCACAAATTGCAAGGATGTTTGGCGTTTCAACCAACACCATTATTTGGGCAAATGATATACAACGAGGCTCACTCATTCGTGAAGGTCAAACACTCGTCATCCTCCCTATTACTGGTGTGCGTCACACTATCACAAAGGGTGACACACTAAGAAGTATTGCAAAGAAGTATGATGGTGATGTTGATGAAATTATTCAATATAATGGCCTTTCAGAAGACGGTACGCTTTCAGTTGGTACCGTCATTACTATTCCAGGCGGTCGAGATGCAACACCAACCTATAGTGGCACCACTCAGATTGTTCGTGGTTCAGGTGGACCAACGTACACTGGGTACTACATTAAACCAGTAATAAATGGAAGACGCTCACAGGGGCTTCATGGTTACAATGGTGTTGACCTCGCAGCACCAGTTGGAACACCAATTCTTGCGGCAGCAACCGGTGACGTTATTGTAGTACGAAACGGTGGATGGAATGGTGGGTACGGAACTTATGTAGTCATCCGACATGACAATGGTACACAAACACTTTATGCGCATAACTCAAAAAATATTGTCTACGCTGGACAGCGAGTCGTGCAAGGACAAGTGATTGGGTACGTTGGTAATACTGGTCGTTCAACAGGACCACACCTCCATTTTGAAGTTCGTGGTGCGAAAAATCCATTTTAAATACTTTTAGAAAAGTACAAACAATAAACGCCAAGAGTACTCTTGGCGTTTATTGTGGCTCTATTAAGGTATATAAATATTGACAAAAAATTAAAAACAAAGTATAATTTATATACCTAGTTCTTTACGTAATGGAGGTTGTAATGACCCTCTCCGAACTGTTGATTCTTGGATCAACGGGGCTGGTTGTTGCAACAACCGTCCTGTACATCCATTCAATCAATAATGCCAGTACCACACCAAGTATGTGGATGTGGTCAGTCCTCTTAACTCGTTCGGGTATCGATGCACTTGTCTATGCCGATTTAACTGACTGGGTACTCGCAGCTCCAAAGGTTGCAACAGTTTTGGGTATCAGTTGTGTTGTTTGGAAGGCTGTGCAGAAAAGCGAGGGGTGGCGTTTCCGAAAGAAAAATGATGCCTACGTTATGGCAATATCCTTCTTGGCATTGGGATTGTGGGGTTTTGGTTTTGTGGGACCTGGTTGGGGTAATGTTATTGTCCTGGTTGGGATGACGCTCGCATACATACCAAAATACTCTGCACTCTTTGATCTTGAAAGCAAGGAACATCCTCTTCCATGGACTTGCGCCACAGCTGTGAACTTCCTACTTTTTGTTGCTGTTGCGGTTAGTTCTCACACCACGAACTATTGGGCATACGTTGGTCCCATCGTGGGAACACTTCTCAATGCTATGGTGCTCATTCTTGAACTCCGTCGCAGAAGTAAACTCAGAGCTCGTCTCCTCTAAGGAAACGAGCTCATTTATTTATCAATATGTTATAAAAATTGCCGTGGTCTATATTGAAGCGCTTCAAGTATATGCTTTTCTTCAACTTCTACTGAGTCCTCGATATCAGCAATAGTGCGTCCAAGTTTTATTACTCGGTGATATGCACGTGGTGAAAGGTCAAGTTTTGCCGCAGCGGTGTTCAGTGTATCACGCACAGCTTGAGAGAGTGTGACGTACTTACTTAAGTCGCGAACAGTCATCTCACTATTTGTTTTGGATTGGTGTTTGAGCCGTTGGTGTTGTATTTCTCGCGCTTTCACAATCTTTTCTCGAAGAGTGTGTGATTCACGAGGGCGCTCTGTATTTCCTGAAAGACTCTTGTGATCAATGTGACCCACCTCAATCCACATATCAACTCTATCAATAATTGGTCCCGATATTTTCTTTTGAAATCTGCTTTGCTCAAGCCCATCAGTGCGTTCGGGTGGGTTCATTGCGGCAACTAAAATAAAATTTGCAGGAAATAGTGCTGAGCCTTTTGATCGAACAACACTTACTGCCCGCTCTTCAAGTGGTTGGCGTAGTGCTTCAATAGTGCGACGTTCAAATTCAGGGAACTCATCAAGGAAAAGTACCCCACGATGTGCAAGTGTTATCTCTCCTGGCTTTGGTACTGTTCCTCCACCAACAAGCGAAACGTATGAAGCGGTGTGGTGTGGTGCCCGGAACGGTGGGTGTGTTACTAGGGAGCTGTGTAGAGCACCAGCAATAGAGTGAATTGAGGTCACCTCAAGAATTTCTTCAAATAATAGAGGCGGCAGAATATTAGTGAATGCTCGCGCGAGCATCGTCTTCCCTGTTCCCGGTGGGCCGTAGAGGACAATATTATGTCTACCAGCTGCAGCAATAAGAAGACCTCGTTTTGCACTTTCTTGTCCTTGAATATCACCAAAGTCAATCAGGTTATCAGGTTCAGTATAGACCACTTTTGTTTTAGGTTGGGGTAGTATACGAGCTTTTGACTCTTCCGACTCGGCGGTTTCTTTTTCATTAATGTGATTGAGTACTTCAGACAGTGCTGATGCACCAAAAACCGTAATACCATCAATGAGAGCTGCTTCTTCGGCATTTTCATGTGGTACAAATGCGGTAGAAAAACCTTTTTCTACCGCTTTGCGGATAAGTGGGAGTATGCCATTAATTGGGCGAATCTCGCCATCAAGTGAGAGCTCTCCAAGAAACAAAATATTCTTTGGATCGAAAGCAATTTCTTTTGTTGCAAGCAAATATGCAACAGCGATGCCCACGTCAAACGCTGGTCCTTCTTTCTTTAAATCAGCAGGAGCGAGAGAAATAACGACTTTCTGATTTTTTCCTTTGGGCGAGGTGTAGCCAGTGTTTTTAATTGCAGCAGATACCCGATCTCGCGACTCTTCAACTGCTTTGCCGGGAAGGCCGACAATAGAAAAAGCATGAAGTCCTTTCGACAAATCAACTTCTATATCAATAATATGAGCTTCAAGGAGTGTTGTTTGTGCGCTGTATACTTTAGCGAAGCTCATTCTTTATATTGGAGACTACTTACTCTCCATGTGTTTTTTGCAGGTTGTTGCTGCAGGGTTCGCATTAAGTCGGTCTTCCTCAATTTCTTCACCACTCACTTCACATATGCCATACGTACCGTCCTCAATTCTCTTTAGTGCTGCTTTTACGTTGTTGTACCGCACTTCAAGGTCGCGAAGAATACTTGCATTTGATTCATACCCTTCAATTGCATCAGCTCGTTCGTTTGGATCAGCGTCTTGCACGTTCAAGTTGGCACCCTTTGCTTCCCAGTCCTCTGTTTCGCTATCAGGGTTACGTGTCGCAACTTTTTCAAGTTCACTGGTAAGAGTTTCTAATTCTTTCTCTAATTTTTCTTTATATTTTTCTGTGTCAATTGCCATATAGCTATAGTATACCCGAGTGTCGAGAGGACATCAAAATACTCTCACTGTATTCATTCGGGTGATAATCTCAACAAGAGTGTTTTCATTGGTGGTTATGATGAGCATCTGCTGGTTAGGAAACGCGTAGAGTAGTTCGATATCACCCTCTTCGTTAGTAAGTACTCGCGCGTCTATATTTCGTACTACTTTATCTATAAATGATTTTGTAAATAAATCGCTTGAGTCAACATTTTCCTCTGTTACATTTCGTTTCATAAACAAAAAGAGGTCGCTGTAGATAGCATTTTCCCATTCAAGCATTCCGGCAAAACTGTTTTGATACGAGTTTGAGATAAAAATAAGAAATGGTTGGTTTTGATTAAAAACATGCACACCAAACATAAAGTCGTCTCGTAGTGAACGTAGAAACGAGTCGTCTACTGATGCATCAATGGATTCAAGAAATGCTCGAGCGGTAAGCAGCGTGGCTGTACTCGTTGGTGTTTGCTTTTCTGTAATATAGAAATGCATTACCTCGCTCAGTGGCAGTGAAACACCCACCCGAGCCTGCCAAAGTTTTTGGAGTACATTTCGTGGTTGAGTGTTAGTTATATCAATCTCTTGTTGCTCTTCAGAAAAAATAAGTGAAGGGACTTCTTGTTCAACAGCAACTTCTTTCTCGCCTTCGTATATAAATAAAAAGTATGAAATAACCCCTACTCCCACAAGAAGTAAGAGAACACTAAGCCCCACAAGCACTATTTTCTTCACATCAAGGTGAGACGTTTCCCCACCCATATCCTTGGGGAGTCTAGTTCGACGTCGTTCTTCTGCAGCAGTAACGCTAGTAAGGGATGCTTTTTGGTTTTGTATTGCTCGAGCAAGATCTTCTTTGTAGGTTCGGACTCTCTGCACAATACCACCCTCTTCTTTTTGTTGAGGTGTTGTTTGAGGAGTCTCTGTGTTTTCTGTGCTCTCGTTGGGTAGTGCTTTTTCTTTATTTTCTTCTCCGTCCATGGTGGGTCTATTGTACCACGATGCATAAGTACCTAAATATGTAGGTGCAGATATCAAGAAAAGAAATTACAGGAGAAACAAAAAACCACCTCGTGGGTGGTCTTTTGTGTATTTAACCTCTGGTGAATTTCCAAGTGCTTTTATTACCAATAAGGTATTTTTTAGGATCATCGCACATATCAATAAAATCATCACTTACTTCTCGAAGTCGAGACGAAGAAGACTTACCAAACGAAATAACTTCAACCTGGCACCCTTCTTTGTTTTGTAAGTACTCAACAAGGGGTACGAAGTCTCCATCACCAGTTGCAAGAATAACCGCATCAAGTTTTGACGCTGCTGCAACAGCGTCGATTGAAAGACCAACATCCCAGTCTGCTTTCTTAGCACCCCCATAAAAAACTTGTAAGTCTTTTGTTTTTATTTCAATACCAAGTTTTTCAAGTGCTTCAAAGAAGTTTTGTTCTTCCCCGCTTTCAGTTGTCACCACGTAGGCTCGAGCTCGAATGAGCTGCCTACCTGCAACCGCTTCTTTGAGTACGTTTCCAAAATTAACTTTTGCTTTATATAAATTTTTAGCGCTATGGTAGAGATTTTGTGTATCAATAAAAACACCAACGCGCTGTTCTTTGTGTTTAACAACAGCCATACTATGTTATGAGAAATTATGTACTGAATGTCAGTACTACTTATAAAAAATGCTCACGAAAGAACTGTACCCTCTCTGTATCATACTATAAAAAGAAAAAATGTGCGCCTCACACATAATCCTACATCTAGCGGTGTAGAGATCCTCTGGATTACTTCTTAAGACCAAGTTTTTTAACAATAGCGTTATATGAACGCTTGTTGTTTTTTTCAAGATACTTAAGGTGCTTGCGTCGGTCAGCAACCATTTGAAGAAGACCGCGTCTCGAGTGCTTGTCTTTTGTATTTTTCTTAAGGTGTGCAGTCAATGCATCAATTTTCTTAGACAAAAGTGCAACCTGGACCTCAGCAGATCCAGTGTCATTATCGTGTTTTTGCACACCTTTTATAGCGCGCGCTTTTTTCTGTTTCGTAAGCATTGACCAAAGCATAGCACAGTTGTGCGGTTTTTGCAAGTTTTTCTGTATTCACTACCATTTCCCTAAAATACCGCACAAACACATTATACGACGCGAAGATCATCGCATAATGTCAAAATATTGTGCAACATTAAAGTGTCGCACAATATTTTGGTATACTACTCATTACTAGTATGGCAGGCAATCTAAAAACACTAAAACAAGAGTTTCTTGAGTATCTTGAAATAGAACGTGGGCGCGCGCTTAAGACAGTTGAAAACTATGATCGGTATCTCACTCGATTTCTTGATTTCTCCAAAGCAAAACAATCGAATGACATCACTGAAGAGAAGGTTCGTAAGTTTCGATTAGAATTGAATCGCTCGGGCCTCAATCGAAGAACTCAAAACTATTACCTCATTGCACTCAGACAATTTTTAAAATTTCTCTTGAAACGAGGACATAAAACACTTGCGCCGGATACTATTGAACTTGCAAAAGAAACCCAGCGTGACATCTCACTTATCTCCCCCACTGAACTCAAACGACTACTCGAAGCACCAGAAGGAAATGACGAGAAGTCTCTTCGCGATCGCGCAATACTCAACCTTCTCTTTTCAACTGGCCTTCGTGTTTCTGAACTTTGTGCACTTTCTCGGTATCTTGATTGGAATCGAGATGAAATAGCGGTCCGTGGGAAAGGTGGTAAGGTGCGTCCAGTATTCATCTCACCTCGTGCAAAAGAAACAATAAAAAAGTATCTCTCTAAACGAAAAGATACTGACGAAGCATTATTTGTCCATTTTGGTCGTGGAGCAAAACGCGCTGAGAGTGCTGATGGGTCGCGTGCACTTTCACCGAGAAGTGTCGAGCGTTTAGTGAAACACTATGCAGTGAAAGCGGGTATTGATAAACGTGTTACACCACATACCCTCAGACACTCATTTGCAACTGATTTATTACAAAATGGCGCTGACCTGCGTTCTGTTCAGGCACTCCTTGGACATGCACACATTGGCACAACACAAGTCTACACACACGTAACTGATAAACATTTACATGATATTCATAAAAAGTTTCATGGGAAAGGTCAGTAGGTATATCCACACATCCTTATACATTATCCATTGATGTGGAGGTAGTATAAAAATACGGTCGATTACTTACTCTAAACTGTTTTGTATATGGATATGACACTATTTCTTGCACAGGTAATGGGAATTTATTTCCTCGTTGCTGGTGTTGGTGTACTCATGAACCCAGCTCGCATGAAAGGGGCAGTGAGAGAAGCGCAAAGAAGCTACCTACTTCCTTATTTCGATGGAGCTATTGCCCTCATCGTTGGTCTGCTTATTGTACTTAATCACAATATGTGGAATGACCTACTTACCTCATTAGTGAGTCTCGTTGGTTGGGTTGCCGTTCTTGAAGGTGTGCTCATGCTTACTCTTCCACAAAAATCAATTTCAGCACTTATGGAAAGTTTCGCTGGTGCACATCTTGGACGATTTATGGGAGTGGTCTCAGTAGTTATTGGTATCTATTTAGTGTATCAAGGATTTCTCCTGTAAAAAAGAAGAGACTGGTATAAAAACACGCCACCAAAAATACCAAGGTGGCGTGTTTTTGTGTGGTATCATCAGTACGTAATGAAAATATACTCCTGGAATGTAAACGGTATTCGCGCAGTAGATCGAAAAGGTCTGTTTATGCCGTTCATTAAAAAACATAAACCCGATATTCTCTGTCTTCAAGAAACAAAGGCGCAGCAAGAGCAGTCCCCACTCGACTTAAAAGAGTATGTCGAGTACTGGAATGGTGCAGAAAAAAAAGGATACTCAGGGACTGCTATTTTCACTAAGGAAAAACCAATTGCGGTCATGAATGATTTACCTGAAAAGATTGTAAAGAAATATACAATTAAAGATGATGGGTACGGTAATCCAAATACTGAAGGTCGTGTTATTGCTGCAGAATTTAAAAAGTTTTTTGTTGTTACCGTCTACACCCCAAATTCAAAAGGTGACCTCTCTCGCCTTTCACTTCGTCATAAAAAATGGGACCCTGCATTTTTAGAGTACTGTAATGAATTACAAAAAAAGAAACCGGTCATTTTTTGTGGTGACTTAAATGTGGCGCACACTGAAGAAGATCTTGAGCATCCAAAACCGAATGAAGGAGAGCACGGGTTTACCAAGGAAGAGCGAGAAGGAATTGATAAGGTGATTAAAAAAGGGTTTGTAGATACATTTCGTTACTTTACCCCAGAGGGTAAGGGGTACTACACATGGTGGAGTCACTGGCAGAAAGCACGTGAGCGAAATGTTGGCTGGCGTATCGACTATATCTTTGCGAGTAAAAAATTAGCACCCAAACTTAAGAGTGCAAAAATTCACCCCGATGTCATGGGCTCAGACCACTGTCCGGTGAGCACAGAAATTAATACATAACTCTGGCTTATCGGCCCGAAGTTTATTTATATTTATATAGAGACTTGATAAAAACAAATATGTGTTGTATATTTAATTTTAGAATAGATGTTAGTAAAATCTTAGGAAAAGGGATTTAGAGCCATGTTTTTTGCTCCCATGAACCAGAGAGCTATTCAACAAGAGCTCATGAGTCTTCCCAAAAACGAGCGTCGACGAGCTGTTGCTCTCGACATTCTTTTGAAGATCGCATTCCTTTTGGTTTTGATCACCATCGGTTCGTTTTCTTGAGTTGTCTGTAGAAAGGAGGCCTAAAATGGCAAATCTGGGAGGTTGGTTATTTGTTCTCTATCATAGCCAACAAACAGGTCAGTGTTTTACACCCTCAGGTTTTCAAACGGGGTGTTCAAACGTACTGGATTGGGTGCTGGTGGCAGTCGTTCTATTCGCCACTATTGCCCTACTGAACGAAATGCTAAAAAAACGAAAAGCATCTTGACCAACGAAAGAAATCAACCGTTCGCAAGTGTCGCGAACGGTTTTCTTTTTTATACATCCCTCACCTTTTTATACCTAGAAATGTTCAACATTCGAAAATCGTCCCATCGAGTGAGCTCATGAAAGAGCCTTTATTTAAAGACTCTTTTTGGTTGGTCCTGATAGGACTCGAACCAATACTTGACATTAGTATTAATATATGATATTATTAAAAGTAGAAATACCCCATTGAAATCCAAATCGGAGGAATTTATCATGAACACGAAAAGAATATCTGGATGCTTACTGATTGCCGTCATTGGTTGCGCACTGGCCTACTTTGGCTTCGGACTCATTGATTCGGTGATCTGGGACAGCACCAATTACCCGTCGTTTTCGAGCAAGTTCACCTCTACCCCATCTCTGTTCGGACTTTCTATGCTTCTGGTGGGAGTCCTCGCCTTCATATTCGGATTGCTTGAGGCGGTCGAGGCAATGAGCGAAACGGGGTAAACACCAAGCGCCTTTGAGGAAGACCTTATAGCTAAGCTGTGCAGCACGCATCTTATCTATAAGGTTTTTTTATTTTCATCCCCCCAGCTTTTACATACTCAAAAGTATGCATCACAGATGACCTGACGAGTCTTAAATTATATGGTATGATTAGTTCAGTTCAGTGGAGTTTTAGGAGAATAAAAATGTTCGACTTCCAACGTTCAATTGTTCTCGGCGCTCTCATTCAAAACACTGATGGCACGGTGACAGTTTGCCCCCTGTTTCATAACCAGGGAGCAACTATTCCTCAAGAAAACGTTACCCATCAAGTTGTTGAAGAACTTGAAGATTCAAGTGTCATTGTTGTCGATCTGGGACCTGATGGGCTTTTGACCGACCGTGTTATTATTGGGGTCGGTCATGAAGAGAACATGCGACATATTAATCGCAGCCGCTACTACCAACCTTTCTTTGGTTGAATGAACCTTCATTAATATATTCCGCCTTAGCAACGACGACTAAGGTGGTTTTTGTTTTTGTAGCTTTCGTGTATACTTTTTGAATTATGGCAAAACGAATTACTGGAATTGAGAAAAAACGAGCAACTCGTTCAAAGAAAACAAAAAAGCGCTTAGCTATTAAGCGTGAAATGCTCGCCGCAAAGGCAGCAAAACGGGGTAAAAAATAGACCCGACCACCCAGAGTTTTTAAAGGACACTTTATCCACAGAAGTGTCCTTTACATGTCCTTTATGAGTAGTACACTGTACTCAGGTAGTTCTTTACAGTTCTTTCTGAAGAGCTTCCTTGTGAACTGGCTCAAGTGATACGCGTAACCCAGCAATACGTTTATCTGCAATTATAGAGTCAATTTTGTGTCATCAGAGATATTACGTCACTGCGTCACGTTACTTCACTAGAAGAGTTCACACACAAGTCGCTTACTGCGATGTCTGGTTTTTGCCCAATCTCCACCCAGGTCCGCACTAAGCGGCTTATTTTTATCTCCGTATACTTGACAGATATATATTTTTAATACATAGTTTGTATAGACAGCAGCTCTACCCGTGGTTTTCGCCACTTATGTTTGGAGGGTATGATGCAGACAGAAAAAATCACTACCGATACTTCGGTCATCGTTGCGCCCTATGGCGCTACGGGTTTGGTCTTGGTAATGGACCCAAAATACTCAGATTCTCGACTCAAATTCCCCGGTGGGAGTGTTGAGCCTGGTGAGACTCCAGAAGAAGGAGCGCTTCGAGAACTTGAGGAGGAGACAGGTATCACCGCCTCGATTGAGGATCTTGTATTTCAGTTCGCTGAAGAGCGAGACACCACTCACCCGCACACCAGACTCTTTTTCAGTCTTGATTTCGGACATGCGTCTGTATGGGACATGGGAATGAAAAACCATACTCGAGGAGAAGTGACCAAAACAGGAGAGATCCCCTATCTCATTCCCCACATAACACCGTTTCATGAAATCCCCATGTTGGGAAACCATAGAGACCTACTCCTCTATTTAGTGCAGAGAAATAATCCGAATGTTTCAAACTAAAGCGTCAACGTAGCAATACGTAGGACGCTTTTATTTTTTCTTTTGAGTACCCCCTTTTATATTCTCAGCAACACCATGTTTTTTATGAATCTGTGTTACCGCATCTTCTTCCATTTGTTCGCGTCGTCGCTTCCCTCCTTCTCCGTGTGCTCGAAGACTTTCTTCAGGAAGTTCGCTGAGCTCAACTGCACGCTTTTCAAGATAGGTTGCTTCGTTTCGTTTTGGGTCATCAAGCACTTCTTCTAAGAGTGCGTGTAGAATATAGCCAACCCGTGGTCCAGCACTTTCTTTAGTAACCTCCATTACACGAGCGCCGTCAATTTTGAGCATTCCCACAGAAATTGGGTCGCGAAGGGCTTCTTCAACCATTGCTTTATACTTTCTAAAGCGAAATGGTTGTGCTTTCGGCCGACCTGAACCAATACGATCACAAATGCGGAGTTTCAAAAGATCCCAAATGTTCTCTTCTCCAACATTACGGATCATCCGCCGTACTGCAGAGAGTGTAATCTTATCTGGATCAGAAAAAAACATATGCCATCGCACCATTTTTACCAATTTTTCTACTTGTTTTTTAGGAAGTTTTAGGTCGTTAAATGCTTTTTTAGAAATACGAGCACCAACTACTTCGTGTCCGTAAAACGTCCAATCTTCCTTCTCTGGTGACCATCGGCGTGTCTCTGGTTTTGAAATATCATGGTAAAGTCCGGCAAGTCGAATATCTACATTCCAGTTCATGTCTGCCCCGTGCTGCATGGTGCGTAGAAGATGCTCAAATACGTCGTATTCATGTGCTTGGTTCTGCTCCACACCAATGCCACGCTCAAGATCAGGTGCAAAGTACGGCACAAGTCCAAGTTTTTGTGCTATCACAATTGCGTGCATCGGATTGTCTGATTTAAGAATACGTAAAAATTCATCTCGGATACGTTCCTTTGAAATTTTTTCAAGTTGCTGAGCATTTTTTAGAATCGCTTGAGCAGTATCTGGGTCAATAGTGAAATTGAGTTCTGCTGAAAGACGAATAGCTCGAAGCATGCGCAGCGCATCTTCTTCAAACCGCTCATGGGGGTCCCCCACCGCACGAATAGTTTTCCGCTTGATGTCTTCGCGACCTTCGTATAGGTCTACCAACTCTCCTGTTTGCGGACTATATGCGAGTGCATTAATTGTAAAGTCGCGACGCTTGAGATCATCAGTTAATTTTTGTGAATACTCAACCGTATCTGGGCGTCGCGCGTCTGAGTACGTTGTTTCAAGTCGATATGGAGTCACTTCAACCACTTTCAAATGTTCATTTTCGGTCTCATTTACCACACCGACAGTACCAAAATCATTTTCATAAAATGTCTCCTCAAAGAGCTCTTGAATTTTCTCTGGTGTGGCATTCGTCGTAATATCCCAATCCTTAGGAACTCTCCCGATAAGTAGATCTCGCACACATCCACCGACAAGATATACCTCAAAACCCCCTTGCTCAAGTGTTTGAGCAACAGCACGGATTTCTTGCGGCACTTGAGACGCCGCTATCTGTTGTGTTGGAGTTGACATACCGACATTCTATTACATATTTGGTGCATACGCGAATATATCGTATACTTACCGCTGTTAGACGAATAGCCCCTGTGGTGAAATGGATATCACAACGGTCTTCGGAACCGTTATTCTGGGTTCGAATCCTGGCGGGGGCATGGTAAAACAAAAACGGCTCACACGAGCCGTTTTTGTTTTGCTACTTTCTCTAGCGAGGATTCGAACGGAACTTTTGCGCCGAAGGAATAAGCAAAAGTCCGTGGCTCTGGAGGAGTATTGCGAGTGTATTGTGAACACCTGGAACAATACGAGCAATGCGGAGGAAGAGGAATCCTGGTAGGAGGTACTTAACGAATCAGAGCACGGAGTGCGAATGATGAGTTTAGTAACCTGACGCCTTGTGCCTAGTAACCATGGTTATAACTCGTGACCGAACCCTGGCATATCAAGGCCACACTACCTCATTTGTGCGATCACGGGGAATCGAACCCCGATCTGCGCCTTGGCAAGGCGCCGTTCTACCACTAAACTATGATCGCATTCTACATACCAGATTTTAGTATAAATCCAGGTAAAAGGTCCAGCCATATTAACATCTTCTCTTTTAAATACCTACTTGAAACCACAAGTGTACACGTACCATACGGTAGACGTCTTGTTTTATGCTTACTAGGCAAAATCATAGTTTTTGTAAAGTGTTGTAAACCTGTTTCTTTTGACCAAAATATGCGACATTCTTCCTCATTCAAATCTGGGTAGATGAACAAAGCTCCCTTTATTCTATTTTCAGGGAAATTACAGATTTCTATAAGAAATTTGAAGAAAATACTAATCATACCAGGATCTGTGTTAGTAATACGCACCAGGTGTTTTGACCGTTTGTCTCCCTCACCCCAGTACGCAGCAATTGCAAAGATGAAGAGAGGATCTTTTTTAAACTGATTAAACTCAGTCATGGCTTCTTGTCGTGCAATCTCATAT
This sequence comes from Minisyncoccota bacterium, assembly GCA_965222715.1. GTDB lineage: Bacteria > Patescibacteriota > Minisyncoccia > Phycocordibacterales > JABMNX01 > JABMNX01. Next base: position 25,369 of record OZ244961.1, read on the forward strand.
TCTTTTTTCAGCTTCTCACCTCGAATTTTATTCAAGTTTTTTATGCGTATTCTGTGTTCAATGCGAGCAATTTTTAAATTTCGTTCAGTAATCTTCTTTGACCACTTCTTCTTCTGTAACCAACCTGACAAGGTGCTTTTTGGCACCCCTAGCTCTTTATGTATCTCATTAAAAGACTTTCCTTTTTTCCTAAGCTCAAACGCTTTTTGTTTGTCTGATCTCATATTTACTACATTAGCATAAAACATGAGTTCGGATTACTCGTCTAAAGGACATACATCACTGCTCTTTAGTATTGAAAAACACTCTACCCGTCAAAGCTTTGTAATAGCTTTATAAAAAGCCATATTATAAAAAATATGTTAATTTCTGGGGATAGTGGTGTGAATAGCATAAATTAAAGGACATTTTATAACGTGTCTTTTACAAAAATACGGCTTTTTAAAGCCATATTTTTGTGTCTTTAATTCTTTAATGACTTATACACAGAAAATGTTTCACGTGAAACATTAAGTATGTATTCATTGTATGTTACACGTGGAACACAAACTAGTTTTGGTGTATACTTACTGGCATGAATATTCATAATCTCCTTGATTTCATCTCACTCACTATCAAATTTCGTGATGTTGAACGAAAAATATACGCCACAGGGACTACTCGAAACGAAAATGATGCAGAACACAGCTACCAACTCGCTATGCTTGCTTGGTACATACTTTCACAGGGTAATTATTCTTTAGATCTACACAAGGTCTTACGTTACGCACTCATCCATGATTTTGTGGAAGTATATGCTGGAGATGCATGGTTTTACCGCTCAAAAGAAGAATCACGGAAGAAAGAAGCACTTGAGGCAGAATCTGCACAGCGTCTCCAAAAAGAATTCCCTGAATTTACTGATTTTCATGAGACAATAGCTGACTACGAAAAACGCCAAGATCCAGAAAGTCGCTTTGTATACGCATTAGATAAACTTATTCCAATTCTCAATGTATATCTTGACGGTGGTAAGAATTGGAAAAAACACGGTGTTACTTTCGATGCTCTTCTCGAGGCCAAAACATCGAAGATTAAAGTATCTCCTGAAGTAGAGCCATTTTATCAAGAACTACTCAGTATTTTAAAGGAACATAAAGATATGTTTCATGTGGAACATACTAAAGAAAAGTAGAAAAAAAGAGACCAAAAAGCAGCAAATTGGTCGTATTGGAGAAGACAGCGCTTGTATGTTTCTCATGAAACAAGGCTTTAGGATACTCGAGCGGAATTATTGGAAGAAATGGGGAGAGATAGATATTATTGGAGAAAACAAGGGTGTTTTGCATTTTATAGAAGTGAAAACTGTTTCACGTGAAAACATTAGGTTTGTTACACGAGAAACACTAGATGAGTACCGACCTGAAGAAAATGTACACCCAAAGAAGCTTGAGCGGCTTCATCGAACTATAGAAACATATTTGCTTGAGAAGAAATACGAAGGGGAGTGGCAGTTAGATGTAGTGGCAGTATTTCTAGATAGTAAAAATAGGGAAGCGAAATGTCGGATTATCGAGAATGTAGTATAAAGGACAAATTATGTCTTTTATAATGTCCTTTATACGTAGTTCCACACGAAACACCTCTTTGTAACCTTCTTTCTTATTTCTGGTTTTAAATAGTAAAAGAACAAAAACAAGGAGGTGATACGTTTGAGCGAAATTTCTATCATATTGATTCTTTTGTTTCTTATCATACGAGAACTAAAGGTATAATCACGAAATCCCGACCAACTGGTCGGGATTTGACGTTTATTTAATACCGTACTTCATTAGTGGCTAACAAAATAGCCTTATAGGCTATTTTGTTAGTTCAAGTTTGTCGATATAGCTATCGACAAACAGTCCACAGGACTGTTTGTCGGGGAGCCGGGAATCGAACCCGGGCCACTCGCTCCCAAAGCGAGCACACTACCATTATGCTACACCCCGTTTTGTACCCATATAATAAGTACGCTAACTGGCAAATTGTACCACACCATAACCATTTATCTAGTCACATAAACCATACATATACCTAGTCATTTTTTGAGTAAGGATAAGTTTGTTACAATAGCGTATATGAATATTCCATTTATTGGTCAAGTAGACCGTTTCACAGAGTTTCTAGGGAACTCAATTCAAGACTATGTTATTGCTCTTGGCGTGTTTGTAGTAGCTGTCGTTATTATAAAAATTATCCAGGTCATACTGCTACACCGACTAGCCGCTTTAGCTAAAAAGACCAAAACTGATATTGACGACACACTTATTCGAGTTATTCGAAGTCTTAAACCAGCATTTTATTATGTCTTTGGTCTATGGATAGCACTCCAATATGTTGCACTTTCTGGTGCGGTTGATCAATTTGTTAATGCGATTCTCATTATTGCCGTTGCGTATCAGGTCGTTACTGCACTTCACATTCTGATTGATTACACCTTTGAGAAACGAGCTCAAAAAGAGGGGAAGGAGGGCAAGAACGCATACCGCTTCCTTGGAAACGTTATCAAATGGAGTTTGTGGATTGTGGCGATTCTCGCGGTACTCTCAAACCTCGGTATTAATATCACCTCACTTATCGCAGGGCTTGGTATTGGTGGTATTGCTGTTGCACTCGCAATGCAAAACATCCTCTCAGACCTTTTTAGTTCCTTTGCCATTTACTTTGATAAACCATTTGAGGTAGGGGACTTCATTATGGTTGGTGAAAACTCAGGAACGGTTGAGCGAATTGGTATTAAGACGACTCGCCTTCGAGCACTCCAAGGAGAAGAGATTGTCATTTCAAACAAAGAATTGACGTCGGCCCGGATTCAAAACATGAAAAAAATGGAAGAACGTCGAGCTACCTTCACGCTTGGAGTGGTATATGGAACACCAATTGAGAAAATTAAAGCAATTCCTCAGATGATAGAAGAAATTTTCTCTACACTACCTGAAGGAAGTGCGCGTCTTGAGCGAGTACACTTCTCCAGGCTCGCTGACTCATCTATTAATTTTGAAACTGTGTACTATATACCGACTCGTGAGTACATTGAATACATGGATACCCAACAAGAAATCAATCTCAAGATTATGGAGCGATTTGAGAAAGAAAAGATTGAGTTTGCCTACCCAACACAGACGGTACACGTAGTGAAATAGTCTTCTAAGTAAAGAATATATTATTTTGCTAGCTCATTAACCAGAAGTGAGGTAAGTGCTGGTGCAGTATGTAGGTTAAAAAGGGTTGACTTAACCACAAGATCACCAAAGAGAAGCGCCTCAACACTACTATTCTCTTGTTGTGTGAGGCTTCTGTTAACGTGACCAAGTGAGATCGCTCGTAAATCACGTTCTGCGGTAGTTTCAGCGCGGGTCGTGGTCACAATCACTCCAATCAGTTTTCCTTCATCTGATACTGCAGCACCTCCTGATGAGCCACCTTGTGAGACAACAGTTCCTCCAACAGAGAAGAGGTCAACTGTTTGTGCAAGAAACGTAAAACGATTGCCAACTGTTGCAATACTTGATACTCGAAACAAATCTTTTTCTACCGTTGCACCACTAATGAAGCCAGCAGGGTAGGCTGCAACCAGTACTTGGTCTCCAGTCTCGATAGCACTACTTGTTGTATCAATTGGTACGTATGGAAATTCATTTGGGAGTGATGCACTTGGATTGGTACGGCCAGTAATACGCAAAAATGCATAATCATGTTCTCCTGTTCCGGTTGGCTCAGATTCGGTAATTTCAGACGCGTGTTCAGAGACCCATACCGGAGGAATGTAGAGCAATTCTGCGGTATACGTTGCTCGTGCTGGGCTTCCTGAGCGCAAAATACACGAAAGCGCGTTTTTTGTAGGGTAGTTTTTGAGAAGAAAATACTGCGCAACATGAGCGTTGGTCACCACCACCCCTCGTGGATCAACAATAACGCCACTACCAGTGATAGGAGTCACTGCAGTCGCAGTATTTTGTGTACAAAATACATTCACCAATGCTTCTTTAGTATCTATATTTATAGTTGAAAAGGAGAGGGGAGCATCTTGTGAAGTTGTGGGGAGTATTTCATCAATCTCAGTATCAGATGTTGGTATGTCCTCAGTCGCAATTTCGGTACTTGGTGTAGTTTCAGGTTCTTCATCTTCTACTAGTCCTTCTTCTATATCTTGAGGGGTAGTTGAGTCATTGCCCTCTGACTCTTCTGGTGCAGGTATGTTGGGTATAGGGGCCACAGGAACATTTTCTTCAATAGTAGCCACAGAACTGGAGTCTTCAATAGGGTCGTGAGGTTGTGGTGTGGGGGGTTCTGAGACTGATCCAAGCCCAAGTGCTGTTGCTATAGCAACAACACCAACAATAATGCGGGAAATAACTACTTGAATAAGTGGCAAAAATGGCATAGTGAGGTCAGTATAGCACTAAAATACCCTTATAACAGTTGGGTATTCCAGGCACACACTCTCTTTGACATATATTTCTAATTATTGCGTGATATTGACAAATCTATACAATCCTGTATACTTGTAGACATAGCTTGGGTTTAGCCCAGCTTTTTGTTTAACAGCGCTGTATGTAATCCTATAAGGGTTATATATGGCTAAGACAAAAGAAAATTCTATGACTTTCGTATTTGACGGAGAAGGAATGGAGAACGAAGGAGTAGCAACTCCAGAAGCTCCAGCAACTGAGGGAACTCAGGAAAACGAAGGAGAAGGAGAAGCTGCAACTGAGTAGTTTCAACTCTCTTTAACACACAACCCCCGCGATTGCGGGGGTTGTGTGTTTTTGGTACGATTACATTCGTTCTATAAAAACTTGCGGGTATAGTTTAGTGGTAGAATGACTGCATTCTGTACCTCGAGTAGTAAGTGCGGGATTAGTTTAATGGTAGAATGACTGCCTTCCAAGCAGTAGATGGGAGTTCGATTCTCCCATCCCGCACTTAACACTCGAGGGCAAGCAGGAAAAACAGTGCTTAAGCACTGTTTTTCAGAATTCGATTCTCTCTACCCGCACCTGTAACACACAAAACTGCAAAAACACCAGACCTAGGTCTGGTGTTTTGCGTATAAATACAAGGTTTCTATAACTACCACACTAAAATTGACAACACAGCTTTTAAATGATATAAACTAGTTAGTTTCAACCGTTCTTACACACAACAGCGTATATTTGGAGGGTTTCTCATGAACATTACGCTTCGCATTATACTCGTCTCATCGCTCTGCGGCCTTCTGGGCGCATGGCTGTCCTATGAATACCTCACCGGTTTCTGGTGGGTACTCGCTACCGGAATCAGCTTCGTCGGTGCCTGGGTGCTCTACAGTCCGAAAGGTTTCTGGAGCGGCTTCTCCCTTGCCTACGCGCATGCGCGGGGGTGGAGACTCGATCGTGAGTGGTGTCAGAAGAAGCTCAAGATGATCTGGAGACACGCTTATCTTTTTGGGTGTCTCTTCATGTGGTTGGCCATCATCATAAGTGTTCCACTCCTGATAAATGAACCCTTCTCGGCATCTGCAGCTATGGGTGTCGTATTGAATGTCTCGATCTTTGCTGCTGTATGCGGAGGTGTGCTCGCCATACTTTTCCTTGGCGAATTGAGTGAAGTTGTCGATGATCTGCTCAGATACATCAACATATTCACCCCGCTCATCCTGCTCATGGCACTGGTACCGGCTACTTTCTGGGTGATTCATAAAACTCCCAGCGGTATCAGAGCAGCTGGAGATGTCTTGTCGTACTTCGGCAAGTTCCTCCACCGCCTAATGCAGCTCACCATCCTTTACGTCAACTCTGACGCACGAATGACCTGCGCTATCTGCGCAGCACTCGGCACAACCGCCGGCCACTTCGTCGGTGAAAAACTCATGGGATGCCTCATCGGCGCACTTGTTGGTGCCCTTGCTGCACTCATCAGTCGCATTGTCGTCAAATGGATTCCTCAGGAAACCACGACGAACAATGCCTAACCACTGTTTCCATTCACACCCCCGGACACTACTCCGGGGGTTCTCTTTTGTATATACACCACCACTAAAAAACACCACAAGTACTTGTGGTGTTTTTTAGGTAGTGTAAAAGATTATTTTACAGCGTCTTTGAGTGCTTTTGCGGCACGGAACTTTGGTACGCGCATTGCAGGGATTTGAATTGACTCACCGGTTCGTGGGTTACGTCCGGTTCGTGCTCCTCGCATCTTTGCCTCGAAAATTCCGAGACCTGCAATAGAAACCTCTTGTCCTTCTTTTAGGCCGTTCACAATGCAATTTACCATTGTTTCTACTGCTCGCTCAGCGTCTGCTTTTGTTCCGCCGAGTGTTTCGTGTACCTTTTCAACGATTGATGCTTTGTTCATTGTATCTCTTTACTAAAACGTCATTAATCTCGACCCGTTTATTCACCGCCAGTACAAAAATGTCTATATTTTGCACCGTGAAATTACACACCCTATTATACAGAGCCATATATTGTACGCAATCCCTACCAAAGAAGACATGTTTTTTGACAATATTTCAATGTTGTTTTCTTTTAATACAAGAAAACCAGTGTACTGCCTTGAGCGCACTGGTTTTTATTTAACGTAAAGAATGTTGTTGCGCTTTTCTCAGGTGTCGCGAGGTCATGTTGAGACCCTCAACAATTTGGTGAATACGCCGTCGAACTACCCGAATTTCCTTGGTTTGGAAAATATGATTGAGTAGCTGCTCAAGTACAGCCCTATCCTCTTCATCGCAAGAGTTTAGTGCCTCTTGAATTGCTTCGGGGCACATTACTTCATGGTCTACGGTGTTCATAAGGTACCCTCTTAAAAGGAAACTAGCCCGAGTGTACGCTAATGTGATTATATGGTCAACTATGGCAAGTAATAAAGAAACACCACAACCATCTCTGGTTGTGGTGCGCACGTCTCATCCCTTTGAGGGTAGAACGTCTTCGAGTTCTGGATACCCAGGATCCATAGGTCCAATTCCCTTATCTCGGGCATCGTTGCGTCGACGGACAAGTTCTGCACCAGCTTCAGCAAAGCGGTACTCAAGATCAAGATTTCTGAGCTGATCTTTGTGATATGCAATGGTTTTCTTTTTGAACCACTCATACACCGAAGCGTATGACCAGCCTAAAGTGAAACCAAGCCAAAACATGAATTTTGGTCGAGGCATCACTTTAAAAATGATGACATTGAACATGGCGAAACCTCCTACTTGTTTCTGATCTAAATATACCCTCAGAGAATATGAATGCAAGAAGAAGTTTATCGAGCAAATTCAACTGCCCGATTCTCACGAATAACATTTACCTTAATTTCACCAGGATATTTCAATTCATTTTCTATTTGAAGCGCAATATCTCGGGCTAATTTTTTAGCTTCAAGATCTGAGACCTCTTCAGGAGTCACAAAAACACGGATTTCACGACCTGCTTGGATAGCGTAACTTTTCTCAACTCCAGAAAAGCGATTTGCAATACCTTCAAGATCTTCAAGTCGTTGTACATAGTTTTCAATAGTGTCACGTCGTGCACCTGGGCGGCCACCAGAGATAGCATCAGCAACTTGTACAATGATCGCTTCAGGAGTCTCATATGGATACTCTTCATGATGCGCTTGCATTGCTTTAATGATTGCCTCATCAACACCAAATTTCTGCAAGATTCGGCGACCAATTTCAACATGAGTACCTTGTACTTCATGATCAACTGCTTTTCCAATGTCGTGAAGCAGCGCTCCAGCGCGTGCTACGTACGGATCAGCACCAAGTTCTTCTGCAAGCATCCCAGCAATGTGCGCCATCTCAACAGAGTGGTAAAGTACGTTTTGTCCGTAGCTGGTGCGGAAATGAAGGCGGCCGAGGATACTGACGACTCGTGGGTCAAGGTTGTGTACTCCTGAGTCATACGCGGCTTTCTCTCCTTTTTCTTTAATAGTTTTCTGCACCTCATCTTTTGCTTTCTGAACCATTTCTTCAATCTTTGCAGGCTGAATTCTTCCGTCGGTTATCAGGTTTTCAAGTGCAACACGCGCTACATGACGACGAATTGGGTCAAACGATGAAAGAGTAATGACATTTGGTGTGTCATCGATGATGACATCAACACCAGTTGCTCGCTCGAATGCCTTAATATTACGGCCTTCTTTCCCAATAATCTTTCCTTTCACTTCTTCTGAGGGAATATGTACCGACGTAGTCATAATGTCGTCAATCACTGAGTTGCCAAGTCGATGAATTGAGGTCGTCAGGATGTCACGCGCTTTTTGATCAAGCCGTTCTTTTCCTGATATTTCAAGTTTTTGCATGCGAAGGAGAATATCTTCCTCGCACCTCTTTTCGATGAGTTGTAGGAGTTCTGTTCGGGCTTCCTCTTCACTTAGTCCCACAACTTTTTCAAGCTGTGTTTTTCGTTCATCAATGAGTGCCTCTGCTTTTTCTCGTAGTGAGCGCACTTCTTCAATCTTTTTCTTTATACTCTCAACATCTTCATCAATATCCACCTGACGTTTGTCGAGTAGCTCTTCTTTTTTAATCAATCGGTCTTCTGTTTTTTTCAGTTGACCTTCTTTTTCTTTAAGCTCTGCCTTTAGGGCAGTCACTTCTTCTTCTACTTTTTTCTCTGCATCGTGAGTAATGCGTTTTGCTTCTTCTTTTGCTTCAAGCATCATCTGCTTGATTTCAAGCTCCATTGATCCCCGTTTACCGAGTGAGATAATCCACCGCAAGAAGTAGCCAAACGCAGTCCCTATAAGACCTGCAAGGATAAGTAGAACAAATACTACTTTTAATGACATATATGCGAGCCTACCTGGGGCAGGCAGGAAATCTCGCTTTTTCTAGCTTCGTTAAAGAATTCTACTATGGGTTATATCGTCAAAATACATAGATTCTAAGCCGTTTTTCAAGAGATATCAGTCAATCAGTCAAAGGCAGTAAAAAGCGTGATTTCAATTTAATTCAAATAATGTGCACTTTCACTATAGCACCAGGATTTTTAGTTGTCGAATATACTAAAAACCACGACCAAGCCGTGGTTTTTTAAGTCTCTATCCAAGCATTTAATTACTTAAGTACTTCTTCAATAAGCGTCAGGTTTCTAAGCTCACTACGTTCGCTAAGAACCTCCTGCCCGGGCTCGTTGTTGCTCGCATACTCGCGACATAACTCCACCTCGTTATTGATGACAAACAAGACGAAGGTCTTCTTTTAAGTTTTAAAAAATTTTAGAGGGTTATTTTAAAACTTCATCAATAACACCATATTTCTTCGCTTCCTCAGCGGTCATAAAGAAGTCACGATCAACATCTTTCTCAATTTGTGCAAGTGGCTTTCCGGTATTTTTTGCAAGGATTTTATTAAGTCGCTCACGAAGTCCAAGAATATGCTTTGCTGTAATCTCAATATCTGCAGCTTGACCCTGTGTCCCACCCCATGGTTGGTGAATCATAACCTCTGCATTTGGTAGTGCAAAGCGTTTACCCTTTTCACCTGCTGAGAGGAGAACTGCAGCAGCGGAAGCTGCCATACCAACACATACGGTAGAAACTTTTGGTTTAATATGATTCATTGTGTCGAGAATAGCGAGACCTGCTGATACTACACCTCCTGGAGAGTTAATGTAAAACTGAATTTCTTTTTTGGGGTCTTCTGATTCAAGAAAAAGCAGCTGTGCAACAATAAGATTCGCAGTATGCTCTTCAATAGGACCACTCAAGAAAATAATTCGTTCTTTTAATAGACGCGAGTAAATATCATATGCTCGTTCGCCATATTGTGATTTTTCAACCACCATTGGCACAAGCTGATTTCGTACTTCGTTGTATTTCATAGTAGCTATGGTAGCAAATTTATTAGGTAAGACAATAATAGTTTATTTTTCTACTTTCTTTGATTCACCTTGTTTCTCGAGAAATGAGAACACTTCTTCATTGGTGAGCTGTGTTTCTACGTAGACATGCACATTTTCTGGTTTTGCATCTTTAAACCTCTCAAGAATCATGTCCATTTGTCGGTGCACCTCATCGTGATCTGCTTTGATACCTTCTTTTCGTGCAATGTTATTAAGGATGAGCTGCAGTTTTGCTCGCTTTTCTGCTTGTTCTTTCCACTCATCTCGTAAATCTTCCTCAGTCTTTTTAATTTGTGAAAGATAATCCTCAAATTTCATGTTCACGCGCGCAACGTCGTCACGCATTTGTGCCATCATCTTATCTAGTTCACTAGTAACCAGTATCTGGGGAAGAGAAATATCTGTTTGTTCAATTATTTTCTCAGAAAGCGCAACTCGCTTTTTCTCACGCGCTTTTTGTGCTTTTTCTTTTGCTAAATCTTCTCGAACGCGCTTCTTAAATTCCTCAACAGTTTTAAAGTTACCAATTGTTTGTATAAAGGCGTCGTCAAGTTCTGGAAGATCCTCTTCTTTTTCTTCTTTCGTGCCCCCTTTGTCGGCTGATGTGTCTTCATTTTTTTCAGTATCTGTTTTTTGTTGCGATTCTTGTTGTGTTTTTTGGGCCTTTTCAAACTGCGCTTTTCCACGCCGTACTTCCATAAGCACTCGCTCCACATCCCCATCGGTGACTTCAAGATCATCATCCCCCTTCATCACTTCTTTTGCTATCTCAGTATAGTTTGGAAGATCAAAGGTAGGTACAACAGCACTTTTAATTTTAAATCCAATTGGATTGCCTGCTGCAAGTTTAGTAATCATCACCTGTGGTTGCCCAATAACATCAAGCTCATGCTCTGTAATAAGGGCAGGGTAGGCATCGGCAAGCGCTAGCTCTGCAATTTCTCCCATGACACCATCTTCACCAATTTTTTCGATAAGAATTTTTTCAGGAATATGTCCAGGACGAAACCCATCAATTTTTATATGCTCACCAAGTTTCTTGAGTGCTTTTGAACGATATGGTTCGTATGAAGCGACAGGAATTTCGCCTGACACTTCAACTTCAGAAGTATCAAGCTTCTGTACCGATACCTGTGCATATAGTTGTGAATCTTCTTTTTTTTCTTCTTGCATAGTCCGCACAGTCTACAGTTTTGATTGTATCGTGTCAAAAATATACAGACCTCAGTACACTGAGGTCTGTATATGCCGCCTCTAAGGAATTATTAGAGTTCGTTTAAGATATCATCAAGCTCTGCGTCAATGTTGTCTAAGTCAGTTGCACTTAAATCTTCTTCAATAGCATCAATTTCGTCTGAAACACTTTGCGACTCAAGCTGATCTACCACCGCATCAGTACCGTCTGATGGTTGAATGGTTGGGAGTTGCTCATTCTCAGAATTTGTTTCTTCAACTTCTGCGAACCACAAGTAAAGACCTCCAGCAATAAGCACTATAATAATTATAATAATGCCAAACAGTGGTCCTGAACCGGTGTGCTGAGACTCTCCCTTTAAAGTATTTGGAGTAGTATCTTCAGTAGCGTCTACCGCTTCCTCTACTTCATTGTTATGTTGTTTCGTATCTTGATCCATAAGTTTTTAATTAATTATTAGTAGTATCATTTGTTGGAGTGGTAGTTGAATCTGAATCATTATCAGTAGTATTCTGACGCACCTCGTCGACCTCTGCTTTTATTAATCGCACGGCTTCTACCAGTGCTTTGTGTGCTTCTTTAAGCGCTTCTTTTGTTGCTGCAAGTGTGCCGATAATTGTTTTAAAGGTCTCTCGGTTTATATCTGTTTCAAGTGCCTCACGTGCCTCTTTAATAGTTTCTTCAAAGCTTTCTTCCGCTCGATCTATTGCACTACCAGCTTCATCAAGTGCTTCTTGTGCTTTTTCTAAACCAAAACCTCTTTCTTGTAATTTAAGAATTCTTGATTGAATACGTTCTTCTAATGTACTGAGCCGATTTATAGCGGCTTTCATCTTTCGTGAAACGTTTTCAAGGTACCCTTCAATACGGTCAGTTATTTTATTAAGTACATCAGTACGTGCTTCATCGCGCGCGACATCATTACGTTCTTCTAGACGAGTGCGATCTAGTCGATCGTCTCTTAATTCGCGCTTCTCTACATCCTCACCTCTCTCTAGTTGAAGCTCTGCTCGCTTTTCCTGAATAGTTGTGCGTGCTTTTTCAAAAAAAGACTCAGGTCGTGGGCGATCCTCTTGGTTAGTGTTACCTGCTGCATCACGAAGTGTTCGTGTTTGTACTTCTTTACGTTCACCACCTTCAAGTTGCACTCGTGTTGGTGTTCGCTCGTCAATTCCTTGAGCATCTGTTGGGGTTAATCCAGCTGCATCACGTGGCTGAGCTGATGCAAAGAGTGGAGTGAGTAAAAACAAGAGACTACACACTGAAAGTAGTGCGACATGTAGTCTGCTTTGTCTAATATATGAATTGGTCATAGTACTATTGCGCAGGTTATGTGTATATCGAAAGTATACCAAACACAGCACTCCTGGGGGAGTGCTGTGAGTGTTGATAGTTTAGATCTTTTAAAGAGGCTATTTTGAAGGAAACTTCTCCTGGTAAAGCTTTACAGAGCGCTCAACTGACTCCATTGCTTCTTTCTTTCCTTTGTATCCGTGCACCTCAACAACGTCACCTTTTCCTTTTAACTCTTTGTAGGTTTCAAAAAAGTGCTTAAATTCTTTAAGGTTGTGTTGGTTAATATCAGTAAGATCAACAACATTGTCCCACCGTTTATCATCTGCAGGTACTGCTATAATTTTGTAATCTGATTCTCCTGAATCGATCATTTCCATAACCGCTACTGGTCGAACTTTAACGACGATCCCTGGATGAAGAGGGAAGGTGGTTAATATAATGACATCAAGAGGGTCGTTATCTTCCCATAATGTTTGCGGTGCAAACCCGTAATCAAAGGGATATGGTGTTGCTGAGTAATTAGCACGATCAAGTGCAATGAGACCGGTCTCTTTATCTATTTCATACTTATTAAATGAACCTTTGGGAATTTCAATGATTGCATTGAACTCGTGTGGAGTATTTTCTCCAAGGGTCACGTCATGCCATAAATCCATACTCGTGTATTGTTAGATTAGTAATACTTATTTATTTTTTTCTTCTTCAACCTTCTCTTCACTCTCTGTCTCCTCTACCTCTGCTGGTTCTTTATTTTCTACCACTTCCTCTGCGGCAATAGGTTCTTTCTCTTCGTCCTCTTCTAGTACTGTTTCTGTCTTTACTTCCGATGTGTTTTCAGGAGTTTCTTCCGTTGTTTCATTAATTACTACATTATCAGCAGTATCAGCTTCAGCAATACTTTCACCTTTTGTTGAGTGGATATCTATCTTCCAGCCGGTAAGTTTTGCGGCGAGACGTACGTTTTGTCCACCTTTACCAATAGCAAGTGACTGCTGGTCTTCAGCAACATCTACCACAGCACGTTGTTCTTCCTCGTCTATTTCAACAGAAAGTGTCTTTGCGGGTGAGAGCGCTTCCTCAATAAATTCTTTTGGATCCTCTGACCACTCAATAATATCAATCTTTTCACCACCAAGTTCTGCCATCACTGTAGCGACACGTACACCACGTTGTCCAACAAGTGAACCAACTGGATCAATATGTTCATCAAGAGAGGCGACTGCAATTTTTGATCGTGCACCCGCTTCACGCGCAATAGCTTTTACTTCAACAGTATCTGATGCAAGTTCAGGCACCTCTTGCTCAAAGAGTTTTTTAAGAAAATCTGGGTGAGAGCGTGAGAGTCGCAAGAATGTACCTCGCTGCCCTTCTTCTACTGAGTAGAGAAGCGCACGAAGTCGCTCACCTTGACGGAATCGTTCGCTCGGGATCTGTTCGTCATACGGCATAATACCAGTCGCTCGGCCAAGATCGATGTAGAGATTACCGCGTTCAATTCTCTGTACAGTACCTGAGACAATATCACCTTCTCGTTCTCCATACTCTTCAATAATAGAGATCTTTTCTGCCTCACGGATTTTTTGCATAATGACCTGCTTTGCAGTTTGTGCAGCAATACGCCCAAAATCATCTTTCTCTTCAAGAGGGAAGATGAGTTCAGTATCAAGCTCTGCGTCTTTTTTAATACGCTTTGCGTCTTCAATCATAATGTGGTGCTCAGGGTTGAACCGTGAACGTGCGTCATCTTCATTCTCTGGCTCTTCTTCCTCTCCTCTAACAAGCGTATCGTCTACGACAATTTTTGCTTGATAGAATTCAACTGCACCAGTATTAATATCAAACTTTGCGCGAATGATTTGTCCGCGTTTTCCATATTCTTTCTTGTATGCTGTTGCAAGCGCAGTCTCGATTGCGTTTATGATTTTTTCTCGGGGTATTCCTCGCTCTTCTTCAAGCTGATCAAGTACTGAGTTAATTACTTTTAGGTCAAACATATTCAATTGCTATTCAATTTTTAAAAAAAATTGCCCGTTTCATACGGACATCAATAGCAATAGATTATCATACCCAGCGCCGCATGTCAAACAATGCACAAAAAGTGTATAGAATAGAGCCGTTTTCGCTATTTCTTTGGTATACTTAGTGTACTCAAGATGCTCACCTTATATGTACATTCACGAAAAACAATTAAAAGAGTTTGTACTTGACTCAGGACTCGTATCAAAAGCGACATTTGAGGCTGCTGAAAAGCGTGCACAAGAAAAAAATATATCAGTGAGTGATGCGTTGGTTCAAAGTGGCGATATTACACAAGATGATTTGCGAAGAACGCAAGCCTACATCCTCGGCATTCCTTTCGTGAGTCTCGAAGGGAAAAAGATTGATCCTGAAGTACTCTCTCTTGTCCCTGAACCAATTGCGCGAAACCATAATATTATTGCCTACAAGAAGGGTGACGACAGTCTAGAGGTTGCCATGCTCAACACTGACGACCTTACGGCAATTGATTTTGTAAAGAAAAAAGTACGACTCAAAATTCTCCCTCGGCTCACCGACGATGCGTCAATTAAATCAGCGCTTAAGCAGTACCAAAAGAGTCTCAAAGATGAGTTTGGTGAGATTATTCGTCGAGAAACCGCTTCACTTAAAGGTGCTCCAGAAAGTGATGAGATATCAAGTGAGGACCTTAAGCGCCTTGCGGAAGATTTGCCGGTGGTGCGTATCGTTGATTCACTTCTTCGTCACGCTATTAATCAAAACGCCTCAGATATACATATTGAACCAATGGAGAATCAAGTGTTGGTGCGGTACCGTATCGACGGAATTTTACATGATGCGATGACGCTCCCTAAGAGTGCCGCATCATCAATTACTGCGAGAGTAAAAGTACTTTCAAACCTAAAGCTTGATGAAAAACGGCTTCCCCAAGACGGTCGTTTTAAGATGGAATCAGGAAGTGAACGTGTATCATTTCGCGTCTCAGTACTGCCAACGTATTTTGGTGAAAAGACAGTAATGCGACTACTTCAATGCGACTACTTCGTGAAAACATCTCAGGCTTTACTTTGGAAGGCCTTGGTTTTCATGGGGACGGGCTTGAGCGAATACATAAAGCAACACGACAGAAAACAGGAATGATACTCACCACAGGGCCAACTGGTTCTGGTAAGACCACAACGCTCTATACTATTTTAGATATTCTTAATACTCCTGACGTAAATATTTCAACAGTTGAAGACCCGATTGAGTATCAAATGCAACGGGTCAATCAAACACAGGTAAAACCAGATATTGGATTTACTTTTGCAAAAGGTCTTCGTGCGCTCGTGCGGCAAGACCCCGATATTATTATGGTTGGTGAGATTCGTGACAATGAAACCGCGGCGCTTGCGGTAAACGCAGCGCTCACTGGCCACTTAGTGCTCTCAACACTCCACACCAACTCTGCGGCAGGAGCAATTCCACGACTTCTTGATATGGAAGCGGAACCGTTCTTGCTTGTTTCAACCATTGACGTGGTTATTGGACAGCGTTTGGTACGAAAATTGTGTGAAGAAAAAGAAGAGTATCTTCTGACGCCACCAGAAATAGAAAAGTTACGTAAAATTGTAGATCTCGATAGGGTGCTTACAGTTCTTAAAAGTGAAAATGTTGTATCAGACGATGCAACGTGGGAAAACATTCCTTTATATAAAGAAAAACCGTCGCAAGAATGTGAAGACGGGTTCTCGGGTAGAGTTGGTATTCATGAAATACTTACCATATCTGACACAATTAAAGATTTAATCATGAAGGGTGCAACTTCTGAAGACATTGAAGATCAGGCAAAAAAAGAAGGTATGATGTCGATGATTGAAGACGGGATTTTTAAAGCAGTGCAAGGCGTGACTACTGTTGAAGAAGTACTCCGCGTTGTTTCTGAATAGCATATGAAACAGTTTTCGTATACAGCAAAAAATAAAGATGGAGAAGAGTACAAAGGTACTGCGTCAGTCGCAGATAAGTTTGAGTTGTATAAAAAAATAAAAGAAGAAGGGGGAGTTGTTATTGAAGTTGCGGAAGCTGGTGGTTCATTCTTTTCAATAGATCGTTTCAATCAAATCTTTGGAGCAGTGAAGGAACATGAGAAAGTGGTCTTTACTCGAAACCTTGGTGCAATGATAGAAGCTGGACTCTCACTTTCTCGAGCACTTTCAGTTCTTGAGCGTCAAACAAAAAATCCAAAACTCAAACTCGTACTTGCTGAAATTAACGACGAGGTGCGTAAAGGTGGTAATTTTCACACTGCACTTAAAAAGTTTCCAAAAATATTTTCACCACTCTTTGTCTCGATGGTACACGCTGGAGAGGAGAGTGGTAAATTATCTGACGCACTTACATTAGTTGGTAGTCAGCTTGAGCGAAGTTATACGCTCAAAAAGAAGATAAAAGGTGCGCTCATCTACCCAGGGATCATTCTCATAGCAATGGTGATTATCAGTATCCTGATGTTGGTCTATGTGGTACCAACATTAACGCAAACGTTTGAAGAGCTCGGTGCAGAATTGCCGAAAAGTACGCAGGGTATCATTACGGTGAGTAAGTTTTTAACAGAAAACACCCTTATTGCACTCCTTATCCCGTTAGTGATATTTGGTGTCTTCTATCTTATTGGTCGACGAAAAGAAGGAAAGAAGGCCTTTTACTACATACTGCTACATCTGCCAATCATTGGTCCATTGAATAAAGAAATTCAAGCAGCCCGAACTGCTCGTACACTCTCATCATTACTCTCCTCTGGTGTTGAAATTATACAGGCAATCAGCATTACTTCTGAGGTTTTACAAAACCCGTACTACCACGCAGTACTTGAACGAGCACAAGAAGATGTGCAAAAGGGTTCACCGCTTTCAGGGGCGTTTACTGAAAACGAACACCTCTATCCAATTCTTGTTGGGGAGATGGTCTCTGTTGGAGAGGAGACAGGAAAACTTCCTCAAATGCTCTTGCGGGTAGCTGAGTTCTACGAAACAGAGGTTGAGCAAAAGACAAAAGATATGTCTACCGTTATAGAACCATTCCTCATGATTCTCATCGGTGCCTTTGTTGGATTCTTTGCACTCTCTATGATTGCACCAATCTACTCACTCTCTGACAGTATTTAATAGTGTTATGCGTATATCGCACCTACAAAGTAACAAAGGTTCAACACTACTTGATGTTCTTGTTGGTTCCGCACTGCTTCTCATTGTGTTTCTCGGTTTATTTGGGGCGTTTCAACTAAGTTTGGTGTTAGTTGAAACGGCAAAGTTGCGCACAGGTGCCCTAGCTCTTGCACAAGATAGAATTGAGTATATTCGATCACTTCAATATGACGATGTTGGTACTGTTGGTGGTATTCCACAAGGTATTCTTGAATCAGAAGAAGCGCTGTCACTAAATGGTATTTCATACACCCGTCGCACCTTTGTGCAGTACACTGATGCACCCGAAGATGGTTCAGGTGCGCTCGACGAAAATAGTATTACGACTGACTACAAAACAGTAAAAGTGACACTTGAGTGGGAGACGCGAAATGGAACCAGAGAAACTTCACTGGTATCAAACATAGTTCCCGATGGTATAGAGTCGGTTGTCGGTGGCGGAACTTTACGCATCACGGTTCTTAACGCTCTGAGTGCAGCGGTGCCGAGTGCGCAGGTAAATATTGTAAATAACGATACGAGTCCAGCAATTTCTCTCTCAACATTTACAAATACTGAAGGAGTTGTTGAACTTCCTGGTGCACCAGCGGCAAGTAATTATGAGGTTTCTATTAGTAAAAGTGGGTATAGTGGGGCGCAAACCTATTCGGTAACCGGTCAAAACACAAACCCAAGTCCAGGACATCTCTCGGTCACTGAGTCAGAAACTACAGCAGATTCATTTTTTATTGATACTCTTGGTTCGATAACAGTACGAACATTTGAATATGGAACAACTACATCGCTTTTTAATATTCCATTTTCAATACGTGGTGATAAAACAATTGGTACGGATAGTGGTAGTAATCCAATTTATAAATACACTGGCTCTCTCGATACTGGAGGAAGTGGTACTGACACCGAGAGTTCTCTTGAGTGGGATAATTACACAATTACTATTAACGATACGGTAACAGGCTACGATATCGCAGAAATTTGTCCGGCTAACCCACTGTCACTTAACCCAGGAGATAACACTACGGTAGATATTTATCTTGACGAAAACACAACACACACACTTTTAGTAAGTGTGGTTGATGTTAACGGTGACCCGCTTAATGGGGCATCGGTGCATTTGTATCGTGGTGCGTATGACACCACTAACCAAACGGCGACGTGTGGCCAGACGTTCTTTAATAATAGTCTTTCAGAGGGGACAGCAGCTGGTAGTAACCCATACTCTCTGTCAGTCTCTCTTTCTGGATACCAAACGTACAATAACAGCTCGGTCGATGTTAGTGATGATTCAACACTTACCGTAACCTTATCAACTATATAAGCTATGCAGTACAAAAACACTAAGAACGGATTTACGATTATTGAAGTGCTCGTTGTGCTTGCTATTTTTGTTGTCATTCTGGGTGCGCTGGTTGGATCACTCCGCTACTTCTACCGATCAAACACAACTGCTATTGAACAATCGTTTGCGGTTCAGAGTGCACGTCGAGGAATTGAAAATATCGCAACTGATATACGTGAGGCAACATATTCAGATGAAGGATCTTACCCAGTTATTTCAATGGCAACATCTTCATTTAGTTTCTACAGTGATATAGACTCAGATATTTTTATTGAGAAGGTTCGCTACTTTCTTGATGGGACAGATGTAAAGCGTGGGGTGATTGACTCTTCTGGTGACCCACGAACGTATGATGATAATAATGAAGTAGTATCAATAATTTCTGAAAACGTACGAAATGCTTCAGAGAGTACTGATATTTTTACGTACTACGATACGAACGGATCGGTAATTACTAGCACAGCAAGCACAACAAACGTTCGTTTTGTTGATATTAATATTATTGTAAATACTACACCCGCGCGTGGATTAAATAACTTCACTCTTAATACGAGCGCAACACTGAGGAACGTGCGAAACGAAGATTAATGCATATGAAAGAACGAAACCCACAACAAGGATACATCACCATACTCGTACTTGTGTTTGCAGGAGTATTTTTCGTTGTGGTTTCAGGTCTTTCTGGATTTATTTTTACGCAAAACAAATTACAGATTACGAAAGAGAATCGTGAGCGAGCATTTCAAATCGCTGAAGCAGGACTTAATTACTACAAGTGGTTTCTCTCACACTACCCAACTGACTTACAAGATGGCACAGGGCAGCCTGGTCCATATGAACATACCTACAATGACCCTGAGGGGGGAGAAATCGGCACTTTTTCTCTTGAAGTAGAAGCAAATCAGCAGTGTAACACTACGATGTCAATTGATATCACTTCGACAGGGTGGCCCGTAGAAGATACCTCAACCCAGAGAGTACTATTTGGTCGCTACGCTCGACCGTCGGTTGCTGAATACTCTTTTATTATTAACAGTGATGTGTGGGCTGGTTCCGACAGAACAATTTATGGTAAGTACCACTCAAATGGCGGTATTCGCATGGATGGCGATAATCAGTCCACTGTTGAGAGTGCTCAGTCTACATGGACGTGTACCAGCTCGTTTGGTTGCAGTCCTGACTCAACACAAAACGGTGTGTTTGGCGCTGGTACTAACCCAGAGTTATGGAGTTATGGAGTTTCACAAATTAGCTTTAACAGTATTATTACTGATTTAGTAAATATGCGCTCACTTGCACAAAGTGATGGGGTAGACTTAGGAAGCTCTGGTGGTTTTGGTCACCATGTTATTTTTCAGTCAGACGGAACGATTGATGTGTACCGAGTGACGAGTGTTGGGAGTAATGACTGGGAGTATGATTCAGTAACTGGGTGGTCACAGGTAAACCGGACCATCCTAGGAGAAACATTTCTACAAACATACACCCCTCCATCTGATTGCGGATTAATTTTTACTGAAGACGATTTGTGGGTTGAAGGAACAGTAAACGGAAAGCTTACCATTGTGTCTGCTGACCTTGATGACGTGAATAATGAAACCGATGTCATGCTTACTGGAAACATTAGCTACTCAACACTTGATGGTTCTGATGGTTTAACAGTTGTTTCTGAGGGAAACGTATTAATACCGCTTCAGGTACCAACCGATATGAGTTTGCGAGGTATCTTCATTGCGCAAAGTGGTCGTTTTGGAAGAAACTACTATGACCCAAGTCCTGGGTATAACCCAACTCACGCACAGAAAGATTCACTCACCATAAACGGCACCATTGTTTCAAATGGTCGTGTGTCATCAAAATGGCTCTGTGGTGGTTCATATTGTTCAGGGTTTAATACCCGTAACAGTTCATATGATCGAACACTCGCCAAAGACCCGCCACCACTCACGCCATATACAAGTTCTGATTATCGATTTATTGAGTGGAAAGAAGAGTTGTAGCGGTAAATGGTATACTCTAGATAATGAAAAAAGCTAAAAAACTACTTGTTGCTAACTGGAAGATGAATCCGCAGTCTGTCGTTGAAGCAAAGCGACTCTTTATTGATGTAAAAAAGACAGCGAGTCGTCTCAGTAACGTAGAGACGGTAATTGCACCTCCTTTTGTCTTTCTTCCAATATTAAGAGAACTGTATGCTGGTCACCGCATTTCATTTTCTGGCCAAGATGTCTTTTTTGAAAAAAGCGGCTCATACACCGGTGAGATAAGTGCTTCAATGCTCAAAGAAGTGGGAGCGGAGTATTGTATTATTGGTCACTCAGAACGTCGCGCTCGAGGTGAAAGTGACGAAGATATTCAAAAAAAGGTAGATGTCATAACAACAGCAGGACTGACTGCAATTCTCTGTATTGGGGAATCAGAGAGAGATCATAGTAACGGAACACATCTTAGTTTTTTAACTGATCAAATTAAGTCAGCACTTGGAGGATTGACTGGGAAGCAAATGAAACAAGTGGTTATTGCGTACGAACCAATCTGGGCAATTGGAAAAAGTGAGAGTGAGGCAATGCAGCCGAGAGAACTTCATGAAACAGTACTCTTTATACGAAAAACACTCAGTAAATTGTTTGATGTAAAAGTAGCACAGGGTACAAAGATACTATATGGAGGTTCTGCTGAAAGTGGTAACACCGAATCACTACTTCAAGACGGGGAAGCTGATGGACTCCTTGTGGGGCACGCCAGTCTTTCAGCAACTGAGTTTAGCGAGATGCTCAGAATTGCTCAGTCTATAAAATAAATAGGTACTCAAGTGTATGAAAGGTATTCAAGACATTGAAAGTGTAGCAGGGAAACGAGTACTTGTGCGTATTTCTACCAACGTCCCTATTCATAATGGAGAGGTAAGTAATGATTTTCGATTACGATCAGTGCTTCCTACTATTACTCAACTACAGGATAGAGGTGCTCGAGTCATTCTTTTAGGTCACTTGGGGCGAGACGGTGAGACGTTGAAACCAGTCTATGAATATCTCAAACAAAAACTCAATCTCACTTTTATAGAAGACACTAGTGGTGAAAAAACGCAGCGCGCAGTGAGTACAATGAGTGACGGTGACGTAATACTCCTTGAAAATCTTAGAAAAGATTCACGTGAGGTAGCAAATGATGATACGTTTGCGAAAGAACTTGCCTCACTTGGAGATATATACGTGAATGAAGACTTCGCAGTATCTCATAGAGAACATGCTTCAATTGTTGGTGTACCGAAGTATCTTCCAAGTTACGCAGGACTTCATTTTCAAAAAGAAGTAGCTGAACTTTCAAAGGCGCGAGAACCACTCCCTGGCTCACTCTTTATTATTGGTGGTGCAAAATTTGAAACCAAACTCCCACTTATTGAAAAATTCTCCGATGTGTACGAGACAGTGATCATTACTGGCGCGCTAGCAAATAATTTTTTCGATGCACGTGGGTATGAAACAGGCACTTCACTTGTTGCAAAGAATATTGATATCTCTCACTTACTTTCAAAAGAACACATCCATACCCCAGTTGATGTAGTGGTCTCAAAGGGGAAGATGTCAGAGACTAAAAAACCAGAAGAAGTAAAAGAAGATGAAAAAATAGTTGATGCGGGACAAGCAACAGTTGCATCTATTACAGATGAATTAAAGAAAGCGAGCAGTGTAGTGTGGAACGGACCACTTGGAGAGTATGAAAGTGGATTTAGTGAAGGGACAAAAGCACTTGCAGAAGCAATCGCTAATTCAAACTGCTACAGCATTATTGGTGGGGGAGACACTGTCGCTGCAATAGCTGAGCTGGGTATTGAAGATAAGATTTCATTTATCTCAACCGCTGGTGGCGCCATGCTCACTTTCTTGGAAGAAGGAACATTGCCTGGAATTGAAGTAATTAATTAATTTTTTTATGAGTAAGAGTTGGTTAGAGGAGAATTGGTTTAAAGTTTCAATTCTTTTCATTTTTCTTGGTGGAGTTTCGATTAGTTTGTATATACAACTTGTACATTCTAAAGAAGATGTAATCCTAAAAGACAACAAAGAAATAGTTGATATTGAATCTTTAAAAGAAGAATTGCGAGTCGAAATTAAAAAAGATGTAGAAGAAGGAAATCCAAAAGAAGAACACATCTCTGTAAATAATTTTCAGCAAACACAAAATCTCAGTGATTCAAATGTACTTTCAAAAGAACTATTAAAAGAAATAATGTCTCGAGTAGTTTATATACAATGCTATGGTTCGAATGGAGTCGCGACAGGTTCGGGCACTATACAATTAATAGACAATGAATCAAAAGTGGTTGTTACAAATTTTCATGTAAGTAATGGAACCGGAGGTAATCCCGTGTGTAGTGTTAAGGTACCAGAAAAACCTGACTACACTACATCACAAAGTATTGCGCTAGAGACTGAGCGTGGAAAATTTAGTCCATATTATCCAGAGATGGATGTGGCTTTATTACATATAAAAAGCCCAGAAAACATGAAGTCTTCCTTGTTCGAACCATTTCCTCTTCCGGGGTGTAAGGATTCTCAAATTGAAATAGGTACTCAAGTTACTGTTCTAGGGTACCCTTCTTTTGGAGGTAACACCTTAACAGTAACAGAGGGTACAATAAGCGGTATTTCTCCTACTCAATATGGTCGCAGGTACAAATCTTCTGCAAAAACAGATCAAGGAGTTTCTGGCGGTATTGCTATAAGTGAAGAGAAAAAATGTGTTATCGGTATTCCTACTTGGGTTACAGTCGCAACAAGAGGTGAGTTTTTGGGCTTAATACAGTCTTGGGATTCAATAGAAAAATACGGTGAAATTTTTTAAATTATACTTTTGAACGAATAGACTCAGCTACTTTTTTATCTTCTCCATCTTTATATGGTGTACCGCCCCAAGGAGTAAAACCATCCTCTGTAAAACGTGGAATGATGTGCACGTGTGAGTGAAACACTTCTTGAAACGCTGCCGGTTCGTTATTCATATAAACATTTACTCCTTGAGCTTGTACTCCCTCTTTCACAGCAGGCGTAAGGTGTCGAACCGTTTTCATTACTTCAACCCAACTCTCTTCTGAAATATCGAGGACATTCCTTGAATGTTCTTTGGGTACTACAAGCGTGTGCCCAGGATTGTTGGGGTTAATATCAAGAAAGGCAAAGGTGTGCTCATTTTCATATATTTTCTCCGAAGGAATATCTCCTTTAATAATTTTGCAAAACAGGCAATCATTCATTACCCCTATTCTATGATAAAATTGCTCATATTACACGAGGTTATTATGAGTACACATACGTCAGAAAAAATACATACAGACACAGATAATGGACTTGATGGGTACCCCGCACTTCTCCAAACACTTCTCCGTAACCGCAACATCACTAAAAAAGAAGATGTTGAAATGTTTCTCAATCCAGATTACGACAACCATATTCATGACCCATTTCTACTTCCTGACATGGATAAAGCGGTTGAGCGCATTCTGCGAGCGCTTAAAAACAATGAACGTATCGCTATCTTTAGTGACTTTGATTGCGATGGTATTCCTGGTGGGGTAGTGCTTCACGACTTTTTTAAAAAAATTGGCTATGAGAATTTTACCAACTACATCCCACATCGACACGAAGAAGGGTACGGACTAAATACGCGAGCAATCGACAAACTTAAAGAAGAAGGTGTCTTACTTATGATTACTGTTGATGTTGGTATTACTGATGTTGCTCAAGTTGAGCACGCGAATTCACTCGGTATCGATGTGATTGTTACTGACCACCACCTTCCAGGAGAAGCACTTCCACCAGCTCATGCGGTAGTGAATCCAAAACGAAAAGATAACACGTATCCGTTTGATGGACTGTGTGGCGCTGGCGTTGCATTTAAATTAGTGCAAGCACTCATTCAAAAAGGTGATACTCGTTTTGGAGGTGAGCACTTCACTCTAAAAGAAGGGTGGGAGAAATGGCTTCTTGATGTTGCAGGCTTAGCTACTATCGCTGATATGGTGCCATTAACTGGTGAAAATCGTGTGCTCGCGCATTATGGTCTCAAAGTACTACGTAAATCACCACGCCCAGGACTCATGAAACTGTGCCGCAAGATGAATGTAAAACAACGAGAGATTACAGAAGATGATGTTGGCTTTATGATTGCACCGCGTATTAATGCTGCTTCTAGAATGGATCGGCCGGAGGATGCATTTCACTTACTTGCAACAACAGAAGATGAACAAGGAGGAATGTATGCAGAGCATTTGCATAAGATAAACAACGAACGGAAGGGAGTTGTTGCAAGTGTGGTACGAGAAGCAAAAAAAGAGCTTGAGGCACGAGACCTGCAGGAGGTTATTGTCATAGGAAACCCAAAATGGAAACCATCACTTCTTGGGCTTGTGGCAAACACGCTCGTTGAAACGTATGAGCGACCAGTGTGTTTATGGGGTGAAGAAGGTGGAAGCGTGCTCAAGGGTTCATGTCGTTCTGATGGTACGGTCAACATCGTTGAATTAATGGAATACGCTAAAAGTAACCTAATTGAATTTGGTGGTCATCAGTTTTCTGCAGGTTTTTCAGTTTTGCGCGACCAGGTTCACACGCTTGAAGATGCTTTTGTTAATGCATATAAAGAAGTCGCAAATGGAGAGATTCAAGAAAAACAAAAAGTTGATGCAACACTTTGGCTTGATGATGTGACGTGGGACACGTATCGCTTACTTGATAAGCTTGCGCCGTTTGGAGAAGGAAACCCAAAACCGGTATTTTTATTTGAAAATGTTGAAGTGGCAAGTACTCGACACTTTGGTAAAACACAGAATCATCTCGAGGTGAGAGTTGTTAATGGAAGTGGTGTCACCATTCCTGCGATTGCGTTTTTTAGAACAGAAGAAAGTTTTGCCGCATCTCTTACTTCAGGAAGTAAGATCAATCTTACTGCGCACATTGAGCGTTCAACATTTGGCCGTAGACCAGAACTGCGCCTACGCATCATTGACATACAATAAATATCTGTTACTATATGGTGTAGTAAGTAACGAGTGGGAATAGGGAGACCTAACCATGAAGAATCTGGTACAACTCGTACAAAAGTTCCTTAAAACATGCAGCAAATTGTTTTTGAAAGAAGCCCCGGAATTGGTATTGCAGATCAATCTCGATCGTGCAGTGCCGGGTGTTTCTGAGACGTCTTTCGAAATCAAGTTGTCACGAAAAATAACTCGAGCCCGCCACTTTGTGCGTCTTTGGGTTGAGTCCTGGGAAGAAAACCTCTTCCCGGAGAGCTGCAAACCGAAAGACATCATGGTGCGCTGTTCTCCGGAAGTGTACAAATCCCTCGGTCCCGAGGAGTATTTTCCGATTGAATTTCGAGTGCCTGGATACTACCGGAGGGGCACTGCTCGCATTGTCGTCCCCAAGGGGTGCCAAGAAAAACAACTTCTTTCTGCTGCATGAGAGAATGATATGCCCGCGCACCACTACACGGTGTCGCGGGTATTCTTTTTATAGTGGTATACTTTATTAATCATTTATAAAGTTATGCAAAAAATAACTATCTACACAGACGGTGGATCTCGAAACAACCCAGGACCAGCAGGTGCAGGAGTAGTTATTGTTGATGAAAATGAAAAAGTGTTGAAAGAAGCATCAAAGTACTTAGGTGAACGTACCAACAATTGGGCAGAATACGAAGCAGTCATTCTTGGGTTTGAGGAAGCAAAGAAACTTGGGTTAAAAGAGCGAGACATTGAATTTAAACTCGATAGTCAGCTGGTTGCTGAACAACTTTCAGGAAACTATCAAATAAAAGAACCAACCCTCTTTGAGCAATTTGTGAAGGTACACAATTTTCAAGTAAAAGATTTTAAACACATAACCTTCAACTACATACCGCGGGAAGAAAATACAGCAGCTGATCGCTTAGCAAACGAAGCAATGGATAGAGGAATGAGTGGAAGTCATGAGTGATGTACAATTTTCTCTACATTAGTATTATAAGTTTCACCTTTGGAGTGCTCTGGCGCTCCTTTTTTGATTATGGAGTGACCTTTTCTCTTTTTATACTACTACTGAGTGTTTCCGTATTCTCTATTCTTCTTTTTTCAAAAGAAAAGAGACACATTCTCTATATTGGAATAAGTATTCTTTTCTTTGGTTGTGGAGTTTTGCGACTTGAAATAGCTGAGATACACCAAGGTAGTGAATTATTTAGAGAATCTATTGACGTCTCAGTAACTCTTCAAGGTGTGGTTGTTGATGAGCCAGATGTACGTGAGACAAATACTAACTATACAGTTTTAGTTGACTCATTTTCGGACACTTCTGTATCAGAGAAGGTGCGTGTTATAGCAGAGTCGTACCCACGATTTCGCTACGGTGATCGTGTCACAATTGTAGGTGAGTTACTACAACCACAAGGGTTTGAAACGGATACTGGACGATATTTTGATTATGCTGCATTTCTCTCAAAAGATGACATTTTCTACCAGATGCTGTTCCCCGAACTCACGTACGTGAGTTCGGGTGAGGGAAATCCAATTAAACAAACACTTTTTACTTTTAAGAATGCATTTCTTTCGCGTATACAAGTTCTCATCCCTGATCCACAGGCCTCACTTCTTGGCGGATTAGTTGTTGGCGCAAAACAGTCTCTTGGAGAAGAATTACAAGATGACTTTCGCGCGACCGGTATTATCCATATTGTGGTGCTTTCTGGATATAACGTCACCATTGTTGCTGAAGCAATTATGCGAACGTTTGCATTTTTACCGCAAGCAATCGGTATGTCACTCGGTGCTGGTGCGATTGTGCTCTTTGCGATAATGACCGGAGCGAGTGCGACTATTGTGCGCGCAAGTATTATGGCACTTCTCGTTATTGTTGCTCGGGCAACAGGACGAACGTATGCAATTACTCGGGCACTTTTTATTGCAGGGTTTATCATGATTCTTCATAACCCAAAAATTTTAGTACACGATGCGTCCTTTCAACTTTCCTTTCTTGCTACACTTGGGTTGATTTGGCTTGCCCCACTTATTGAGAGGAAGCTCGGCTTCATTCCAGGTAAGTTTCAGTTCAGAGAGTTTGCAACGGCAACAATTGCCACACAGATTTTTGTGCTTCCACTGCTCCTGTATAAGATTGGCGAACTCTCCCTTGTCGCAGTTCCTGTGAACCTACTGGTACTTATTGTAGTGCCGATCACCATGCTTATTGGTTTTCTTGCAGGCATTCTTGGTTTTCTAAGCGCTGTACTTGCACTCCCATTTGCATACTTCGCACATTTTTTACTAAGTTACCAGCTCACTGTAGTTGATTGGTTTGCCCGCCTCCCGTTTGCATCAGTGCAAATTGACACCTTCCCGTTATGGTTAATGGTCGGATTATACTTGTTTTACGGATTAGTCTTATTCAAGTTATATAAAAAGCCCCAATAAAAAACGCCAAGAGTACTCTTGGCGTTTTTTGTCGCTTATATAGTGAGTTATTTTGCTTCAGTAAATCGTTTCTCAACAACACTCCAATTGAGATTATTGAGAAATGCGTCAATATACTGCCCTTTTTCTGCTGGGGTGTAGTCCACCATAAAGGCGTGCTCCCACATATCCATCGCAATAAGGATTGGAAGTCCAGCAAGTGTGCCGAGCTCATGATCACCGACCCAAGTGACATGCGGCGTTTGACCTTTTGGATCGAAGTAGAGAACCGTCCAACCAATACCACGGCTTGTGCCTACTGCTTTAAAGTGAGAAATAAAATCTTCATAGCTTCCATACTTCTCTGCGAGTACCTTTTTTAGATCCCCTTCGCTTAGTGGTGTTGCGTCACCCTCAAGCCCTTCAAAGTAGTACTCGTGCATACGCATGCCGTCGAACTCAAAACTAAACCGTCGACGCAATTCAGTAATTGCATACGCATTTCCTTCCTTATCAGCTGACTCAAGTTGTGCAATTTTCTCGCGTACAACGTTTACGTGCTTTACGTACCCTTTATAGAGCCCAAGGTGCACTTCAATTTGTTTCTCAGAGAGACCTTCAAGCTTCCCAAGATTAAATGTTTGTTCTTTATATTCCATAATTATTTTTTTGAGTTATTGCAATTAGTAGAGAGTATACCAAAAATAGAATTGTAAATCTTTTGTATCCTGTTATTCTTTGAAAAGATTAGTTTTTTCGCAATCAAAAGGAGTCAGACACATGAGCCAGAAACTCTCTGTTCATTGGGGCTACGTAACATGGTTCATGTTCGTCCACGCCTCAGTTCCGATCGCAATTTGGTACGGTATCGAAGGGTATATGACCGTCGGTCCAATTACATCGACATTCAACACCAACACCCTATGGTTTGCCGCTGTGTTGTACATCTTCGTGCACCTCTCAATCACCTGTGGTGCTCATCGCCTCTTTACCCATCGCGCGTATAAGGCCACGCCGTTTGTGCAGTGGTTATGGCTCGTCGGGTTCTCTGGTGCAATCCAGGGAACATGTATTTGGTGGGTTGGGAAACATTGGCGTCATCACGCTGAGTCAGACACCGACGGCGACCCACACAATATCAATAAAGGGTTTTGGTGGGCACACATGAAGTGGCTTTTTTTCAAAGAGTCTATCAAACAGGAATCTTCAAAGTATACAAAAGGGGTCCTGAGAGGAGACGTTGGGAAACGACTTCTTGTACAACACCGACTCTATTGGCCGCTTGCTATTTCAGTCGGGTTGGTATTCCCAACCCTAGCTTGTTGGCTTCTGTGGAATGACCCTCTTGGCGGTTTCTTAATCGCTGGTTTGTCTCGCCTTGTGTATCAGTATCACACTACATGGCTTGCAAACTCATGGAGTCATATGTTCGGTGCACGTAGGTTTAAAGGGGGAACGGCAACAGGTTCGCCGATTGTCGGCCTGCTGTTTAATGTTGGGGAGAGTACCCAACATGACTACCATCACGCGCGTCCTCGGGATTGGCGCCTTGGCCCAAAGCTTTCCTTGTGTGACCCTGGAGGTTGGGTGCTACGTGCACTCGGTATCCTTGGTTTGGTAAGTGATTTTCAAGAATCCTCTGCTCAGCAAATTGAAGCTGTGCGAGTATAACCACCTTGGTACTCGACGCTCAGAAATATTTTATTCTGAGCGTTTTTCTTTACTACATAAAATAAAATATACTTTTAGTAATGAAACAATATATCAGCATCTCTCTCATTAGTGGTTGTCTACTCATAAACCTGATCATTTATTCAGTTGTATTTGCTTCAGAAGATACAGGAATACTTACTGTTGCGTTTCTTGATGTTGGTCAAGGAGATTCGATTTTTATAGAAGCGCCAAACGGTAATCAGATGCTCATTGATGGTGGTCCGAGTGGTGCAGTGGTCCGAGAACTCTCAGAACTCATGCCATTTCACGATAGAGATATTGATGTGGTTGTGGCAACGCATCCTGACAAAGATCATGTCGCTGGATTAATTAATGTGTTTGAACGTTATGAAGTAGGTCTGTACTTAGATCCAGGTATTACCCATAATACGGGAGTATACGAAACACTTTTGAGTGCCGTTAGGAATGAAAAATCAGAAGTTGTGTTCGCTCGGCGAGGTATGCGCATAGTGCTTGATAGTAGTAATAGAGTGTATGCAGATATTTTGTTTCCCGATCGTGACGTTCAGGGTGTGGAGAGTAATCTCGGTTCTATTGTAATGCGGTTAGTCTATGGAGAGACAGAAGTCTTACTCACTGGAGATGCGCCGAAAAGTATTGAGCAGTATCTGATTGATCTTGATCGTACAAATTTAGAAAGTGATGTGCTTAAAGTGGGGCATCATGGTTCACACACATCAAGTGACGAAGCATTTATTCATACTGTTAATCCAGAATTTGGCATCATCTCTGCTGGGAAAGATAATCGCTATGGTCATCCACATCAGGAAGTACTTAATGTATTAAAAAAATTTGATATCGAGGTGTTCAATACTGCTGAGATGGGAACTTTATTATTCTACTCAGATGGTGTAAGGTTCTGGCAGAAGTAATCAAACGGAAAGGCTTTCGTTATGCCAGAGTATACATGTAGAGAGATTAAGACAGAGGGTACAGCAATTCCCTCAAAGCACACTCCTTGGCAGGTGTGGGAAGGTCGGGGGGTCATTGCAACCTGTCAAAATGAAGAAGACGCGGACATGGTTGCGGAAGGCCTCATGCTTCGCGAAGAACACAGGCTTAACCTCTGGGTCAGGGCGTCTGATGTTGTCTCTGAGGAAGAGGTTCAGAAAAGAATTGATGAGGCAGTGTCCAAAGTACTGGAGACAGCCGAATCTGAGAAAGCAGAAGCCGTGGAGAAGGCACGATCTGAAACCATCGACCTTCTGTTTTCAAACAATTCTAAACCTGAGGTGGCAGAACAACGCCCGGGAGACGAAGTACCTCTCGGTTGAATCATTATGGTTTAAACTCAAACGCCCAGCAGCTGCTGGGCGTTCCTATTCTACTTCACTAAGATAGATTTAAATTAACCCCGCTTCTTTAAGAGTTTTGTATGCCCCATTCTTATTAATAGTACGGATTGCTTTGGTTGAAAGATTAAGAGTAACTTTTTTATTAAGCTCTGGTACAAAAATAGTTTTCTTTTGGAGATTTACCTGGCGTCGTGTTTTACCAGTTGGGTTAAATTGGGTAGCACGAGTCCGGTTGCTGTAGCCGCCAGCAACTTTTGAAGATTTTTGTGTAATTGGACAGGTTTTTGCCATATGTCTTTAGTGCGAGCTATGGTACCATTGTGGCACGTACTATGCAACTAGAAATTCTATTTGTCATTCTCATACTCATTCTTTCAGTCGTTATTCATGAGGTCGCACATGGCTATGCTGCAAACATGCTAGGTGACCCAACTGCGCGTTTAGCAGGACGATTAACGCTTAACCCAATTAAGCATGTTGATTTACTTGGCTCAATTATCATTCCAGGTCTTTTAGTGCTTTCAAGTTCACCGTTTCTCTTTGGGTATGCGAAGCCAGTGCCGTATAACCCATACAATTTGCGTAAATATAACTGGGCACAAAAGTGGGGTGAAGCATTTGTTGCCTTTGCTGGACCAGGTGTCAATATTTTAATCGCACTTATTTTTGGTCTCATTATTCGGTTTGGTGCTGGCCTTGAGTTAGTCACACCAGCGTTTATTGAAATTAGTACCACTATTGTCTTTATTAATATTCTTTTAGCAGTTATTAACCTTATTCCTATTCCACCACTTGATGGCTCAAAGGTGCTTGCTGCAATTCTCCCAACAGGGCTTGCACTTCAGTATGCGCGGCTTCGTGGAGCGCTCGAGCAAAACGTCTTTCTTGCATTTGGTATTATTCTCTTATTTATACTCCTTTTTGGTGGTGTCTTCATACAGGGAATTCTCTCACTTTCCTCACTTATTATTGGCATGTAATCATAAGCTTAAGAGTTTGCATTTTTGGGGCGAGTAGAGTACAGTAGTGCCCATACGCTTCGTGCGTATTTTTTATGGCAACAATTAATCAGTTAGTACGAAAAGGACGAAAGAATCCAGTCACCAAGCCAAAGGCGGTGGCTCTTCAACGTGGTTTCAATACTTTAAAGAACCGTCCAACACGATACCCATCACCATTTAAACGTGGCGTGTGTACTAAGGTGACAACAAAGACTCCGCGTAAGCCAAACTCAGCTATTCGAAAGATTGCTCGTGTTCGTCTTACTAATGGTATGGAAGTAACCGCCTACATTCCAGGAATGGGACACAATCTTCAGGAGCACTCAGTAGTACTCCTTCGTGGTGGACGTGTGAAAGATATTAACGTTCGCTACACCATCGTTCGCGGTAAGCTTGATACTGAAGGTGTAAACAATCGAAAGAAGAGTCGAAGTCGATACGGAACAAAGAAAGATGGTAAGAAATAGAATAATCTATGCGACGACCACTTAAGAAAAAGCACGAACTCACACCAGACTTCACATATGACTCAGTGAAGGTGACTAAGTTCATCAACTACATCATGGAGCGCGGTAAGAAAAATACTGCGCGGGAAATTGTATATAAAACATTTACTGAGCTTAAAAAGAAAGGGGACCCAATTGAAATTTTTGAAACAGCACTCCGCAACGTTGAGCCAGCAATGGAGGTACGTTCACGTCGTGTTGGTGGTGCAAACTATCAGGTGCCACGAGAAATTCGTGCAGAGCGACGTCTTTCACTTGCAATGCGATGGATTATCCAAGCGGCAAAAGCACGAAAGGGAATGCCAATGCATAAGCGACTTGCTGAAGAACTCGCTCTTGCAGCAAACAAAGAGGGTGAAGCAGTGAAGAAACGAGAGAATGTACACAAGATGGCAGAAGCAAACAAAGCATTCGCGCACTTTGCATGGTAAGTTCTCACTGCTAGTAATATAGATATAAATGTGATACTAAGGACTCAGGTGAAACTGAGTCCTTTGGCGTTGTAAGGAGGATCAGAATGCGAATTGTTATTCTCGCACTCCTGCTTGTATGCGTTGGGTGCGCAAATCGAGAAGAACCACCCGCAACAAGTTCGTTTCCGGGTGATGAAATAGCAATCTCACGAGACTGCATGCCAGAGATTCTCCCTGGTCGTACGGTTGAAGCTCAAGAATATGAGCCAATCATTCGCTTCGTCCACGAGTTGTCGTCACGTATCTTTTCATGCGACTACTACGAAGGTGAGCCAGTGCGCTTCTTTGGAAAGACCGTCAAAATAAAAGGAAGGCCGGTACGTTCAGGTTATGGCCTGGCCATTGCTGATCATGCGTCCATTGTTCATGAACTCTTCTCTGTGGCAAACTTCCGTATCCAGTATGACGAACTTAAATTTAAATTGCGGATACAACAGAAGTGGGTTCATACAACATATGGTGGAGTTGAGAGAAGTCATTTGGTGTACATTGTGGAAGCAAGAAAACAATTTATACCGTGGCAGACAATTGGTGCACTAACCACGCTCGACTTTTCAGTACGCCAGGACAAATACACTGCTTTCCTGTGGGTCCAGGGTCTCGGGCTTTCGGATGAAGAGATTGTAAACCGATTCCGAACGCTGAGTGCATTTTTGGTACCAACGGAGGTAGCTCAGCCTTAACTTTTCTTACGACTTGACCCTCGCTGTTGTGGCGAGGGTTTCTCTTTACTCTAACTTTGCGTTAACTTGTCTGAGTAATAGTATTGTTGCAATTTTTACCTGTTCCCCGTATAGTAGTGGCACGCCGAAGGCGTTTTATTTTTGTAATACACAGTTAGTAACTATATGGCACAAGAACTTCCCCTAGAAAAAGTCCGCAACTTTGGAATTGTTGCGCACGTTGACGCAGGAAAGACCACCACGTCTGAGCGTATTTTGTATTACACGGGGCAGAGCCATAAAATTGGTGAGGTGCATGACGGAGAGACCACTACTGACTGGATGGAGCAGGAGCGAGAGCGCGGTATCACTATTACCGCAGCTGCGATTACCTGTTTCTGGACACCAATGTATGACCGTTTAGGGGATGATGGCAAGGTTGCTGCAAGTACGAAGGAGGACCCAACCAAGCATCGTTTTAATATTATTGACACCCCTGGTCACATCGACTTTACCTCAGAGGTACAGCGTTCAATGCGCGTGCTCGACGGTGCAGTTGTCGTGTTTGATGGTGTTGCGGGTGTTGAGCCTCAGTCTGAAACTAACTGGCGATATGCAGAAGAGGCATCAGTACCACGACTCTGTTTTATAAATAAGCTTGACCGGACCGGTGCAAGTTTTGAGCGTTCATTTGCAAGTATTCTTGAGCGATTGAGTAAAGATGCAGTTCGCGTACAGCTCCCTATTGGAGAAGAAGATGCACATGAGGGAGTTATTGATCTTCTTACACGAAAGGTATACCACTCAGAAGGAAATCTTGGAGAAGAGGTAGTTGTCTCTGATGATATTCCTGAGAATCTTAAAGCCGATGTTGAGAAGTACCGAAATGAACTTATCGAAAAAATTGTTGAGCAAGACGAAACAGCAATGGAGAAGTATCTTGAAGGAGAGGAACCAAGTCTTGAGGAACTCAAGAAATTGATGCGTAAAGGAGTAATCGCAAACAAGATCTTCCCTGTCTTTACTGGTTCAGCACTTAAAAACAAGGGAGTGCAAAACATTCTTGATGCAGTGGTTGACTACCTTCCATCACCACTTGATATGCCACCAGCAAAAGGATTGAAGCCTGGAACTGAAGAGGTGATCGAGCGAAAGGCGTCAGAAGATGAGCCATTTGCTGCCCTTGTCTTTAAACTCCAGACTGACCCATTCGTAGGGCAACTCTCATTCTTCCGTGTGTACTCTGGTGTCATTAAAGCGGGAAGCACTGTGCTAAATGCAACCACAGGAAATAAAGAACGTGTCGGACGAATTGTACGACTGCAGGCTGATAAGCGAGAAGAAATTCAAGAAGTGCGAGCTGGAGAAATTGCAGCAGCGGTGGGTATGAAAGAAGCAAAGATTGGTCAAACACTCTGCGACCCAGCGCACCCAATTGAGCTTGAGAAGATTGAATTCCGTCTTCCAGTTATTTCAATGCGTATTGAACCTAAAACAAAAGCAGACCAAGAGAAGCTTGGTGTTGCGCTATCAAAACTTTCAGACGAAGACCCAACCTTCCGTGTTGAAAGTGATGATGAAACAGGTGACACTATTATTTCAGGTATGGGTGAGCTTCACCTCGACATCCTTGTTGATCGTATGAAGCGAGAGTTTGGCGTTGAAGCAAACACTGGTCAACCGCAGGTAGCGTATCGTGAGACGATTCAAGGAGAAGCTGAAGCAGAAAATAAATACATTAAGCAAACAGGTGGTCGTGGACAGTACGGACACACCAAGATTCGTATCAAACCACTCGGAGACTTACCAGAAGACGAGAAAGAGCGAGAAAAATACCTTAAGAATGTTGAGCGAGAGGATCATTTTGAATTCGTTAACTCAATTAAAGGAGGGGTGATTCCAGCAGAATATATTCCAGCAGTACGAAAAGGTGTAAAAGAAGCAATGGAGCGAGGAATTGTTGCTGGGTACCCACTCGTTGATGTTTCAGTTGAGCTCTATGACGGTTCATACCACGATGTTGACTCATCTGAAGTTGCCTTTAAAATCTCAGGCTCTCAAGCATTTCAAGATGCAGCAAAACGAGCGCGCCCAACACTCCTTGAACCAGTTATGCGTGTTGAGATAGTGGTACCTGAGAAGTTTATGGGTGACATCAACGGAAACATTAGCTCAAAACGTGGCCAAGTGGAGAGTATGGACGATCGAACAGGAGGGCTCAAGGTGATTCACGCGAAAGTGCCGCTTGCTGAAATGTTTGGCTATACCACAACCCTCCGCTCAATGACTGAAGGGCGAGGCAATATGGTCATGGAGTTCGACTCATACGCAGTCGTTCCACAGAATGTTGCACAAGATATTGTGAACGCACGAAGCTAGTCTTTGTATAAGTCTTTAGCTAGGTAAAAAAACGCCAAGAGTACTCTTGGCGTTTTTTTGCGCTCGTTTTACGGAGGCTTATATGTATTTCTTGACTTCTTTTTATGCTATTGATACCATACAAGCACGCTAGTGACGCGTATTTTTTTTGCACGCGTCGTTGGGCAATATTATTAAGCGTGTTTACGCTCAGAAGCGAGTCAACTTGTTCTCGTGCACTCGCTTCTGAGAGTGTAAGCATTAATCGATTATTACTATGGCAGATTTTGATCGTTCAAAACCGCACGTAAACGTAGGAACCATCGGTCACGTTGACCATGGAAAGACTACGCTTACTGCCGGCATTCTCCACGTCCTCAATATGATGGGCGGAGAGTACGGTGCAAATGTGAAAGCAGTTGATGCTATCGACAGTGCACCAGAAGAAAAAGAGCGTGGTATTACCATCGCCCTTTCTCACAACGAGTACTGGACACCAAACCGCCACTACGCACACATCGACGCCCCAGGCCACGCCGACTACATCAAAAACATGATTACCGGTGCAGCTCAAATGGATGGCGCAGTGCTTGTGGTTGCTGCATCAGACGGTGTGATGCCACAGACTCGTGAGCACATCTTGCTTGCAAAGCAGGTAGGTGTACCAAAAATTATTGTATTCCTTAACAAGGTAGATCAAGTT
This sequence comes from Minisyncoccota bacterium, assembly GCA_965222715.1. Lineage (GTDB taxonomy): Bacteria > Patescibacteriota > Minisyncoccia > Phycocordibacterales > JABMNX01 > JABMNX01. The sequence goes on from OZ244961.1 coordinate 62,380, forward strand.
GATGACAACGACCTTGTTGATCTTGTGGAAGAAGAAGTGCGTGAACTCCTTACCAAGTACGACTTTGATGGAGAAAATGCGCCAGTTATTCGTGGTTCAGGTCTCAAAGCTCTTGAATCATCATCAGCTGATGATGAGTGGGCAGGAAAGGTGAAAGAACTCATTACCGCTATGGATGAGTACTTCCCACTTCCTGAGCGTGAAACTGACAAGCCATTCTTGATGCCAATCGAAGATATCTTCTCAATTGAAGGTCGCGGAACAGTAGTGACCGGACGAATTGAGCGAGGTATCGCAAAAGTTGGTGAAGAGGTTGAGATTGTTGGAATCAAAGACACCACAAAGACCACCATTACTGGAATTGAAATGTTTAACAAACAACTTCAGCAAGGTGAAGCAGGTGACAACGCAGGTATTCTTCTTCGAGGAACGAAGAAAGAAGATATTCACCGCGGACAAGTGCTTGCAAAACCAGGTTCAGTAACTCCACACACTGAATTTGAAGCAGAAGTCTACATTCTTAACAAGGATGAAGGTGGACGACACACCCCATTCTTCACTGGATACAAGCCTCAGTTCTACATCCGAACAACGGACGTCACTGGTGAGGTAACACTCGCAGAAGGAACTGAAATGGTTATGCCAGGAGATACCGCAACCTTTAAGGTAAAACTCGTTGGCCCAATTGCTCTTGAAGAACAACAGAAGTTTGCTGTTCGTGAAGGAGGTAAAACTGTTGGTGCTGGTGTGGTAACTAAGATTGTTGCGTAAGGAATCTCTAGAAGAGTTAAGAGAAACTAGATTTACCGACTTCCGTGTGCTACGATGCACACCAAGATTAAAGAACAATGACAACTAAAGACGATACATCACAAAAGAGTACTGCAGCTAAAGCCGCACCAAAAAAGAAAGCGGCTAAGAAAGCAGATACTCCAGAATCAGGAATTCAACGACTTCGTATCAAAGTGCGTGCCTATGAGCACAAGCTTCTTGATGCGTCAGTAAAACAGATCATTGATACTGGATTACGGTATGACGCTGAAATCGTTGGTCCGGTTCCTCTTCCAACCGAGAAGAAGCGCTACACGGTTAACCGTTCAACGTTTGTGCACAAGGATGCGCGAGAACAGTTCGAGATGCGCGTGCATAAGCGAATGATTGATATCCTTAATCCCAACCAAAAGGTGATTGAGGCGCTGACCAATCTCTCGCTTCCGTCTGGCGTCAACATCGACGTGAAGATGATGTAGAGATTAAGGAGTTACTTTATAACGACTATAATCTCAAATTCCCGACCAAGGCGTCGGGGATGTAGTCTCTAGTTACTCAAGAACAAAAACACAAAACACCGCCCAATTCTGGGCGGTGTTTTGTATTCGGCTCAACTTATTTGACCAGACTAATTTTTTGTGGTAATTATTAATATCAGAATGTAACTTTTTGGTATGGGGAGGAATTACCCATGAGTTCACAAGATAAAGAATATCGCGTTGAGGTGAGGGTTCGGAACAACCTCATCCTCAAGAAGATGGAAGAGCGGGGAATTAAGAGTGTTGCTGAGCTATGCCGTGTTATAGGAAAGCCAAGTCAACAATCTCACGTTGGGGATATCATTAATCTCAAGCTTTCGCCGGTAAATCAACAGACTGGCAAGTGGCGGGAGGTTGTGGTGCTGATGGCGAACGCACTCGGCTGTTTCCCAGAAGAACTTTTTTCAGATGAACAGTTAAACTTACAGCTTGAAAAGAATCGTTCGCATTTCGAGCTACATGCCGGCGAGATTCAAAAGGCTCTTGGTATAACTTCTGCTGAAGAAAGATCTCCTGAGACACAGCTCGAGTTTCTTGATGTACACCGAACAATCTCACTCGCCCTTAACTCCTTAACACCTCGTGAAGAGCGAGTTATCCGTCTGCGCTTTGGTCTTGGCGGTGTAGCTGAGCACACCTTGGCGGAAATAGCCCTCGAGTTAGGAGTAACTCATGAATATGTTCGTCACATTGAGCTTAATGCGCTACATAAGCTCAGGCATCCTAGTCGTTTAGTTCAGTTAAGTCAAGTTACCTGTGTCCGATCGGGCCCTAACCGCTTTGACGTTGAGCTTGACGGCGATCTCTTCAACAAAAGTTAAAAACAGGTTCCTCAATATGTTAGCCGTGTATACGCCAAAGGGTTATTCCTTTCGCCTATATACGGCTTTTCTTTTTTCTTGCATTATTTTAGGACTCCTGTATACTCTCCCTAACTCATATGAGTTGATCTATGTACAAAGCGCGTGCTTTGGACCAATGGACAAAGAAACCGCAAGCCGGCTTTAGTCCATTGCGGATTTTTTATAAGCGACGTAGGGTGAGTGAAACAAAATATCTTAAATATTTTGTTTCCGAGCCGAGGAGCTTATACAAGACGAAGTGCTTTTATTTCAAATTCAAAAATCGTGAAATTTATACTGGGAACAAAACAACATATGACGCAAGTCTTCGATACTGAAGGCGTCACTCACCCTGCAACTATCATTAGTGCAGGGCCATTGACCGTGACTCAGGTAAAGAAAGCCGATGGGGTAGATACATATGACGCAGTACAAGTTGGATACGGTTCACGACATGAAAAAAATGTTGCGCAAGCGCAAAAAGGTCACACAAAAGATCTTGGTGTATTCCGACACTTGAAAGAATTTCGCCTATCAAATACAGAGACAGGTGAGTACAATCGAGGTGACGCTATCGACGTTTCTGTGTTCCAACCAGGAGATGTGGTTGAGGTGTCAGCTATTTCAAAAGGAAAGGGATTCCAGGGTGTGGTAAAGCGACATGGGTTTGCAGGAGGTCCTCGTACTCACGGCAATAAGCACCATGAGCGAACACCTGGTTCTATTGGTGCACAAGGTCCACAGCGCGTACTTAAAGGGGTACGTATGGCAGGACGAATGGGAGGTGACCGAGTCACTGTGAAGAATCTAAAGATTCTTCAGGTCGATACTGAGAATAATACTCTCGTAATTAAGGGTGCAATCCCAGGACATCGTGGCACACTCGTTGAGATTCGAGGTATTGTTGCTACAGAAGCGTAGTTTTAAATACACATTATGGAAAAGATTTCAGTATACAACCAAGAAGGAAAAGAAGTTTCAAAGGTAAGTCTTCCTGAGGATATTTTTAATGTAGCAATGAATGCTGATCTACTACACCAGGTAGTTATCTCTCTTCAAGCAAACATGCGCACACCAGTTGCGCACACGAAAGATCGAGGAGACGTACGTGGTGGTGGACGTAAGCCGTGGCGACAAAAAGGAACAGGGCGTGCACGTCACGGCTCAATCCGCTCTCCATTATGGCGAGGTGGTGGAGTAACTTTTGGCCCACGAAATGATACTGATTACTCAAAGAAGGTGAACAAGAAAATGCGCACCAAAGCACTTTTTGTTGCACTCTCACAGAAACTTCGTGATGGAGAAATGCTCCTCCTCGACTCAGTGTCATTTAGCACTCCAAAAACTGCTGATGCAAAAACACTTCTCATGACACTTTCTTCTGTATCTGGTTTTGAGACACTTGTCACTAAAAAGAATAACAGCGCACTCATTGTCATTCCTGAGCGAGATCTTGTGACAATGCGAAGCTTTAATAACATTGGCAATGTAACAATAGCTGAGCTTCGAAACATTAATGCGCGTGACATACTCATGTATAAACATGTTATTTTTGTAAATCCAGAAGCGATGACCTCCTTCTTTGAGACAAAAGGAAAAGCAAAAGAAGGGGAAGATGCGGTCGAGCCAGCAGCAGAAAAACAGACAAAGAAGGTAGTAAAGAAAGAAGCCGCACAAGCTGTGTCAGAAGCTAAAGCTAAATAAGTACTATGGCATTATTCCGTGTAAAAAAGAATACTGAAGAAAAGGTAGACGAGAAGAAGCAGGATTCTATCCAGCAGGATACTGCTGCGACTACAAAAAAAGCTGATACAAAAACTACGGTAGTCGAAGGAGTGGACTATAACAGAGATATCTCTTCTGTACTTTTGAATGTGCGTGTGACAGAGAAGGCAACATTTGCAAACGAGAAAGGTGCCTACGTATTTGACATTTCTCCACGTGCAACTAAGCGTGATGTTGCTGAAGCAATTAAAGCGCTTTATAAAGTCACTCCACGACAAGTGAATATTGCAAAAATTCCTTCTAAGCGAGTACGGGTACGTAGTCAGCGAAATGCCTTCGGTGTTAAATCAGGAGGTAAGAAAGCGTATGTATATTTGAAGAAAGGAGATACTATCGATAGTGTATAGCGTATGAAATTATTTAAACCAACAACACCAGGACGACGAGGAATGAGCGGAGTGAGCTTGAAGAAACTCACTGCTTCTAAGCCGTTCAAGAAACTTACTAAAGGTAAGAAGCGCTCAGTCGGCCGCAATAGTAAGGGGCGCATCACTACTCGTCATAAAGGAGGTGGCCACAAGCGACTCTACAGAGAGATTGATTTTCGCTATGACAAGCGAGGTATTCCTGCACGCATTGAAACGATTGAGTATGACCCCAACCGTTCAGGGTTTGTAGGACTCCTTCTGTTTGCTGACGGTGAGCGTCGCTACACCCTCATCCCCCAATCGGTAAAGGTTGGTGATAGTATTACCATTTCAGAAAAAGCACCAATAAAGCCAGGAAACCGTCTTCACATTAAACATGCGCCAATTGGTACCTTTGTATACAATGTTGAATTAAAACCAGAGGGTGGCGCAAAGATTATTCGCTCAGCAGGAACCTACGCTGAAGTAATTGGTCACGACGCTGGGTATACGCTCTTAAAAATGCCGTCAAGCGAGGTACGAAAAGTACTCGGTACGTGTTGGGCATCAATTGGTGAAGTATCAAATGAAGAGCATAAATTGGTGAATATTGGTAAGGCTGGACGTAATCGATGGCTCGGTAAACGACCAACAGTACGTGGTGCAGCAATGAATCCAGTTGACCATCCACATGGTGGTGGAGAAGGTAAAGCTGGTCGTGGTCACCGACGTGCTCGATCTAAGTGGGGTAAACCTACTGGAAAGGGACAGAAAACCAGAAAACCAAAGAAATATTCCAATGCGCTTGTCGTTCGTCGACGAAAGGTTGGCAAAAAACGGTAAGCCCAGGTATACTTATTGGACACAAGCGACTCTCTGAGTCGCTTGTGTTTTGTGAGGGTATGTGATTTAGTGCGCTTAGTTAGAAGTAGCCAGGAACACTAGAAAATGGAGCAAAACGCATGGCCGCTACGTGTTTGAGCCATCGAAAGTGGCAGGTTATTGAGGCTCGACCTCAAAAAGGTATCTATACAATCAGGGAACAAGGAGGAGACACACAACTCACCATCCTCGTGAACCAAATGTTTGTTGTGGGTGACGTGGTTCGCCTACTTGCAGTAAATGAAGTGCGTGGAATGAGCCTCGTACGTAGAGGTGTTGAGTTGATCTGGTTTTCGAAGGAGAAGGGAAGTAAAGGCCCAGTTCCGATCACCATACAAGAAGGAGTTGTCTGACGGGTTATGTGTAGGTTGCACATACCCGTCTTTTGTTTGACAGAACACCTCTATTCAGCTACTATATTCCCGAAGCTCTGCTCAGAGCTTATTTGTTTGATTGATTATTTATGGCACGATCTATTAAAAAGGGTCCATATGTTGACCCTCGAGTACAAAAGAAAATCGAAGGGAAAAAGCCAAACGAAGCTGGTGTTATTAAGACATGGGCTCGTCGAAGCCAAATTTCACCAGATATGGTTGGTTTTACCTTTGGGGTACACAATGGTCGTGAGCACATCAATGTATTTGTTACTGACGAGATGGTTGGACATCGACTAGGAGAGTTTTCTCCAACAAAGAAATTCCACCGACACGGAGGTAAGATGCAAAAAGAGCTTGAGCAGCGACAAAAAGAAGCAGAAATTGCTGCAGCAAAGGCCGCGAAAGCAGCCGGAGAGGCAAAAAAATAAACTAGTATATGAAAGCGCGACTCAAAAACTATCGTCAATCACCACGCAAAGTACGCCTTGTTGCTGACCTTGTTCGTGGTAAAAGTGTTGAGCGCGCACTCACTATACTTTCTTTTCTTGATAAGAAAGCAGCACTTCCTGTACGAAAACTCATTACATCAGCTGTTGCAAATGCTGAACAAAAAGGGGTGCAGAAAGAAAATCTAACCATACGTGATATTCAGGTAAACCCAGGATTTTCTTTTGTACGATATCGAGCACGAGCTCGAGGACGTGCTGCGCCTATTAGAAAGCGCTCAAGTCATGTCGACGTAGTGCTTTCTGAGGGTTCTCAGGAGAACACCGAGAAAAAAGTAGTAAAATCAGCTAAGAAGACAGCAGAAAAAAAGGTAGAGAAAAAAGCAGAGAAAAAAGAAACAGCTACTGCTAACACACAATAACCATGACACATACCGTACACCCATTTGCACATAGACTTGGTATCCTTCGTGACTGGAAGTCACGCTGGTTTGCTGCGAACCCTCGCGCGTATCGAGAGGGAGTTAAGGTAGATACCACTATCCGACAGTTTCTTGCGAAGCGACTTCGTGGTATGTACGTTGGTTCTCTTGAGATTGAACGAAACCAAAATACTATTCGTATCATCATTAAAACATCTCGCCCTGGTATTATCATTGGCCGCAGTGGAGAGGGAAGTGTGAAACTTAAGAAAGATATTGAGAAGGTAGTTGCGAAACTCAAACTTGAAGAGACTCCAGAAATTAAGATTGATATTGAAGAGATTCGGTCTCCTGAATCAGATGCTGCTATTGTTTCTCAAATGATCGCAGAAGGCCTTGAGAAGCGTATGCAATTTCGTCGTGTATTAAAACAGACTGCTGAGAAGGTTATGGCAAACCGTGATGTAGAAGGTGTACGTATCGCGGTTTCTGGACGTCTCGCTGGAGCTGAGATGTCGCGTCGAGAAGAGGTGAAGAAAGGTCGAGTACCGCTGCAGACATTTCGTGCAGATATTGATTTTGCCCGCGAAAAAGCGTATCTTCCGTACGGTGTTATTGGTATTAAGGTATGGATTTACCGCGGTGAGGTGTTTGAGGGAGAAAAATAAACTACTCATATGTTATTTCCTAAGAAAGTAAAATATAGAAAGTGGCAGACTGGTCGCACCAATAAAAGTAAGGTGCATGCTGCAAGTCGTGGTGTTGATGTATCTTTTGGCTCACATGGACTGAAGGCAGTAACAGGAGAGCGTATCAAGTCAAACCAAATTGAGGCAGCTCGTCGTGTTATCAGTCGTACTCTTGGGAAAACTGGTAAAACGTGGATCCGTATTTTTCCTGATCGACCATACACCCAAAAAGCAGCTGAGGTTGGTATGGGTAAAGGAAAGGGTGATCCACAAGGCTACGTTGCTGAAGTACGCCCTGGCCGCATGCTTTTTGAGGTTGATGGAGTAAGTGATACGGTTGCACGAGAGGCACTTCGAAAGGCAGGTACAAAACTACCAGTTAAGACAAAAGTAGTAAGTCGATAGTATGGCAAAGATTAAAGGAAAAAGCGAAAAAGACCTTCTTAAGTTACTTAACGAAAAACGTGAAGCGTTACGCAAGTTCCGTTTTGGTATTTCAGGAAGTAAGACACGAAATGTGAAAGAAGGTCAGAACACACGAAAAGATATCGCACGTATTCTTACTGAACTCAACAACAAAGCATAGGTAGTATATAGATAATATGGAAGACAAAAACGTATCACAAAAAAATATAAAGACATTCTCTGGAGTTGTTGTTTCGAACAAGATGAAAGACACGGTTGTTGTTGCTGTTTCTCAATACGCGAAGGACCCGAAATATGGTAAATTCACCAAGCGCACTAAGAAGTTTGCCGCACACGACGAAGGTAACACCAAAGAGATTGGAGACAAGGTGACTATCAAGGAGACAAACCCAATCTCAAAGACTAAACGGTTTGTTGTAGTTACCGACTAGTATTTTTAAGACATATGATTCAGCCACAAACACAAGTAAAGATCACCGACAACTCAGGCGCAAAGATTGGCGTTGTGTTTAAGGTGCTTGGTGGCTCAAAGCGTCGCTACGCTCGGATTGGTGATGTGGTAGTGCTTTCAGTAAAAACAGCAGAGCCACGTAAACAGGTAAAGAAAAAAGATGTTGTACGTGGTATTGTGGTTCGACAAAAGCAGCCATTTAGACGAAAAGACGGTTCCTACATTCGATTCGATGAAAATGCAGTAGTGCTTGTTGAGAAAGAAAAGAAAGAACCACGAGCTGGTCGTGTCTTTGGTCCAATTCCCCGAGAAGTTGGAGAGCGTGGGTATCAAAAGATTCTCTCGTTAGCACCAGAGGTTGTGTAGTTTTTGTATATATGAAAATTAAGAAAGGAGACAAAGTAAAAGTAATTGCAGGTAAAGACAAAGGAAAGGTCGGGAAAGTTTCTCGTGCGCTCCCTAAAGACGATCAAGTTATTGTTGAAGGAGTACATATCGTCAAACGACACCAACGAGCAACATCAAGCCGTCAACAAGGTCAAATTGTCGATAAAAATCTCCCGATACACGTATCAAACGTTATGGTGCTTGATCCTAAAAAAGACACCCCAACTCGCATTAGTATTAAAAAGATAAACGGAAAGTATACCCGTATTGCAAAGAAGAGTAATACAGAATTAGAGTAATATTTTTTGTATGGAATTAACTAAAGAAAAACAAAAGAATATATTCTCAACTCTTAAAGAGAAGTTTTCGTACAGCAACATGTTCCAGTCGCCTCGTATTGAAAAGGTGGTAGTTTCAACTGGCGTTGGTTCTATTAAGGATAAGAAAAAGATTGAGGTGATTGTTGATCGACTTGCGCGCATCACTGGGCAAAAAGCTTCAGCACGAAGTGCAAAGAAATCAATTGCATCATTCAAACTCCGAGAAGGGGATGTCATAGGGTATCAAGTAACACTCCGAGGTAATCGCATGTATGATTTCTTGGATAAACTCATCCATATTGCACTTCCGCGTACCCGAGACTTTCGTGGTATCAAATTAAGTGCACTAGACGAAATGGGTAATATCACTATCGGGGTTAAAGAGCACACTATTTTCCCTGAAGCGTCTGATGAAGAGCTTAAAGATGTCTTTGGTCTTGCGATTACTATTACCACAACTGCGCAAACAAAAGAGGAGGCACGAGCACTCCTTGAAAATATCGGATTTCCATTTCGAAAAGAAGAGAAGTAGTCATGTTTTTAGCCGCCTTAGCTCAATTAAGGCGGTTTGACTTTGAGGCACTCACTTGGTAATATGGTTCGAGCGTTTCAAGAGCGCTTTTTAATTTGCAAGCTTTATAATATGGCAAAAAAGTCAATTATTGCACGGTCTCAAAAAGAGCCAAAATTCAAATCACGCGTTGTGCGACGATGTTTTCGTTGTGGTCGAGCGCATGGGTACATGAGAGACTTTGATCTCTGTCGAGTGTGCTTCAGAGAGCTTGCAAATGAAGGAAATATTCCTGGTATTAAGAAAGCATCATGGTAAGCGATCCTGTAGGAGATTTTATAACACGACTTAAAAATGCGACTGCTGTCGGGAAAGAGGTTGTGGTCACTCCACATTCAAAACTCCGTTTAGCAATTGCAGAAGTACTCCAAAAGAAGGGGTACATTAAGTCTGCGCAAAAGAAGGGAAAGAAAGTGCAAAAAACTATTGAAGTTGCACTTCGCTATGATAAACACAACAAACCAGTAATACATGGAGCTGAGCGTATCTCTAAACCAGGTCGACGAGTATACCTTGGTGCAGACCAGATACACCCAGTAAAATATGGAAAAGGTTCTCTTGTTATTTCAACACCAAAAGGAATCCTCACTGATGAGGAGGCTCGAAAAGAGCGTGTTGGTGGTGAAGCACTCTTTAAGATTTGGTAATTCACGGTATGTCACGAATCGGTAAAAAACCAATAGTTATTCCTGAGAAAACCGAAGTATCTGTTTCAGATAATACGGTGACGGTAAAAGGTCCACTCGGTGAACTTAAGCGGGAACTCAACCCAGCGGTTTCAGTAACTGTTGAAGGTGGAGAGGTGCTTGTTGCCCCGGTAGGTAAAAAGGCGAATGCTGAAGCTCTTTGGGGAACGTATGCCTCACACATTACTAATATGGTGCACGGCGTAAACGAAGCGTTTGAGAAAAAACTTGTTGTTGAAGGGATTGGCTTCCGCGTTGCGCTCAATGGTAAGAACCTTGAGCTTTCAGTTGGTTTTTCTCACCCAGTTGTTATAGAGGTTCCCGAAGGGCTCACTGTTACTGTCGAGAAAAATAACATCTCAATCTCTGGTGCAAACAAAGAACAGGTTGGTCAATTTGCAGCTGAGGTTCGGGCAGTGAAGAAGCCTGAACCATATAAAGGAAAAGGTATTCGGTATGAAGACGAGGTTGTGCGACGTAAGCAAGGCAAGAAGACCGTTGGGTAGTACGTGAATGTAATTATTATGACTTCAGTAAAAAATCCAAAATCAGAAAAACTACAACGACGTCACGCACGTATTCGTGCCAAGATTTCTGGTACAACCGAACGTCCACGTGTTTCAATATATAAATCAAATACCCGAGTGATTGCACAAATTATTGATGATGAAACAAATACCACACTCGCTGCTGTTTCTTCTGATGCTATGAAAGGAAAGACATCAGAAGAGCGACTTAAAGAAGCGGGTACTGCCCTTGCTAAAGATGCACAACAGAAGGGTATTACGAAAGTGGTATTTGATCGAGGAGGATTTATTTACACTGGCAATATAAAGGTATTTGCTGATGCGCTTCGTGAAGCAGGTCTTGAATTGTAAACGTGTATTAATTTTTGATATGACAGAAACAGCAACAACAGAAAAAGAACAAAAGACAGAAGACACCTCTGTAGTTTCTGAAGGTGCCACTTCAAATACTGAAGAGTCATCTCCTAAGAAAACGTTTAAAAAGAACACGCGAAAAGTAGTGCGACGTAAAGACCGAGCTCGATCAGAATTTGCTCAAAAAATCATTAGTATTCGTCGCGTGACACGTGTTGTTGCAGGTGGTCGTCGTTTTGGTTTTTCTGTATCAATGGTGCTTGGCGATAAGAAAGGTCGTGTAGGGGTTGGTACTGGGAAAGCAACTGATACTGCCCTTGCAATTGAAAAAGCGATGCGACAGGCAAAGAAGAACATGATTACTGTTACCACAACCAAGGAAATGAGTATCCCGCATGATGTATCAGCAAAGTATGGCGCATCACAGATTCAGGTTATGCCAGCACCAGGTAAAGGTCTTGTTGCGGGAAGTTCGGTACGAACAGTACTTGAACTCGCAGGTATTAAAGAGGTAACCGCAAAGGTACTTTCACGAAGTAAAAATAAACTCAACAACGCACAAGCAACCATTAAGGCACTTTCTTCGCTTACTTCATAACATATGCAACTACATAACCTACAACAAAAAACAAAACGAACAGAAGCCAAGCGAGTTGGTCGTGGTGGACTCCGTGGTAAAACTTCGGGTCGTGGACACAAGGGACAAAAGGCGCGAGCAGGTAACTCAACTCGTCCTGAGATGCGAGACATTATTAAAAAGTTTCCTAAACGTCGAGGGTACGGTAAAAATCGAGCGCGTACAGTAAATGATGGGGTAGTAAAACCAACACCAGTAAACCTTAAAACTCTTGAAGAAAACTTTTCTAATGGGGACTCAGTAACCCCAAAGACACTTGTCGAAAAAGGGGTTATCCGTGCGTCTGGGTCTCGTCTGCCAGTGGTAAAAATTCTTGGTACTGGAGATCTCTCTAAAAAAGTTTCAGTCTCAGGATGTCTTGTTTCTGAGTCAGCTCAGGCTTCAATAGAAAAGGTTGGTGGGTCAGTTTCCCAGTAGATATACGTTATGTTTGGTGCTTTTTTACATAAACTTCGTCTAATCGCAAAAGATACAACACTACGCAAGCGACTTCTCTTTGTTGTTGCTGCGCTTGTTCTGTTTCGTGCGCTTGCGGCAATTCCTATTCCTGGAATTGATCTTGTACAACTCGAGAACTTTTTTTCGAATAACCAATTTCTTGGACTCCTTAATATTTTCTCAGGAGGTGGGTTAGCAAACCTTTCAATCGTTATGCTTGGTGTTGGTCCGTACATTACTGCATCAATTATTATGCAGCTGTTGACGATCATGTCACCGAAGCTCAAAGCGCTCTATCAAGAAGAAGGAGAGGCAGGACGAAAGCGTTTCCAGCAGTATGGCCGCTACCTCACCGTGCCACTTGCATTCATTCAGGCATTTAGCTTCTACGTACTTTTACAGCGACAAGGCATTATTCTTGATACTGATATCTTCACCACCATTACAAATGTGACCGTGATTGCTGCGGGCTCAATTCTCTTGATGTGGATTGGTGAACTGATTACCGAGTTTGGTATTGGTAACGGTGTCTCACTCATTATTTTTGCAGGTATCGTTGCAACACTACCATCAACTATTAGCCAACTCCTCTTCTCATTTGATGCATCACAGCTTCCGCTGTACCTAGGATTTGTTGTAGTTGGAATACTTATTACCCTTGGTGTGGTCGTCGTGACTGAAGCTGAGCGACCAATTCCTATTACGTACGCTCGTCGTGTGCGTGGTATGAAAGTGTATGGTGGTATGTCTACCTACCTTCCTATTCGGGTAAACCAGGCTGGAGTGATTCCTATTATCTTTGCACTTTCTATTCTTCTTTTCCCACAAATGGTCTTTAGTTTCCTTGCAAACCTCAACGTTGCCTACGTCAGTCGCGCAGCTGATTTCGTAGTCAGTGGACTTTCAAACCAAATCGTCTACGCAGCCCTCTACTTCTTGCTCGTATTTCTCTTTACCTATTTCTATACTGCAGTTACCTTTGATCCAGAGAATATTTCAAAAAATCTACAAAAGAGTGGTGCCTTTATTCCTGGTGTTCGTCCTGGTCGGATGACTTCTGAGCATATTGGGAAAATTCTGACCCGCCTTACCCTTGTTGGCGCTATTTTCCTTGGCGTGATTGCAATCTTGCCGCTCGGCATGCAGGCGCTTACCGGTATTACTGCACTTGCAATTGGTGGTACAGCACTTTTGATTGCGGTTTCTGTGGTGCTTGATTTAGTTAAGAAAATTGACGCGCAGATCGCAATGCGCGAATATTAAATCGTCCAGTTTGGCTAATTGCTTTGTCAGCTACGAAAAATAATCACTCGCCGTATGCAAAATACGTCTCGTGACCATTTTTCTTGCTTCCTCGCACTTAACTCAACCTGGGCGATTTAAATAGACACTTTTTGGTATACTGAAATCTATGAATCAACAGACAGTTATTTTTTTTGGTCCTTCTGGGGCGGGGAAAGGCACACAAGCAAAGCTCCTCAAAGAGTATTTAGAGAAGAGCGATCCTTCAGTTAAAGCACTTTACTTCGGCACTGGTGAACGTATTCGCAATTTTGTAAAAGAAAATAAGAATGACACTGCTTTACGTATAGAAAAAATTCTCTCAGAAGGTGGTCTACTTCCGTCATTTCTTCCTGTGTGGCTCTGGTCACAGTTTCTAGTCAATGAGTACACCGGGAGTGAGCATCTTATTTTTGATGGTACACGGCGAGTGCTTGAGGTAGAAGCGCTTGATACTGCACTATGTTTTTATGAAAAAGAAGAAGTACATATTGTGGTACTTAACGTTTCGAAAGAGTGGTCAATTACACGTTTGACTGAACGTGGTCGAGAAGATGACAAGAGTACTGAAGATATTGAAAGTAGACTTTCATGGTATGAAACTGAGGTTGTGCCAGCAATTAACTTTTTTAAAGAAACTGGCGAGCGATACATTGTGCATGACATTAATGGTGAGCAAATCATAGAAGAAGTCCATAGTGATATAACACAAGCGCTTAATATATAACATGATTGCAAACGAGAAAGATAAAGAAAAATTACGTGTAGCCGGGCAGCGGCTCGGCACGATTTTACAGGCGCTTGCTAAAGAAGTTCGACCTGGTGTTTCAGTTGCGACATTGAACGACATGGCTGAAAAAATGATCAGAGACTATGGCGACACTCCAGCGTTTCTTGATTACAAGCCAATGGGTGCACCTCGACCATTTCCTGCAACATTGTGTGTTGCGGTCAACGATACTGTGGTCCACGGTATTCCAACGGAACGTAATACTGTCCTTCAAGAGGGAGATATTGTTGGGCTTGATACTGGATTGCTTCATGACGGATACTACTCTGATAGTGGTATTACCGTGCCTGTGGGAAATATAGATAAAGAAGCTCAAAAACTTCTTCAGGTCACTCGAGAGGCACTATATGTGGGTATTGAAGCCGCTCAAGTAGGAAACACTACTGGAGATATTGGGCACGCGATAGAAGAGTTTGTACGACCACATGGCTACGGCATTGTACGCGAGCTCTGTGGACATGGTCTTGGTAAGAAGGTACACGAAGAGCCATCAATTCCTAACTATGGCAAAAAAGGAGAAGGAGAAGAGCTTGTTGAAGGAATGGTGATCGCAATTGAGCCGATGCTCAACATTGGTTCCCCAGAAGTTATTTTTGAGGATGATGGGTACACGGTGCGTACTGCTGATGGTTTACGAAGTGCTCATTTCGAACACTCGCTAGTCATCACAAAAGACGGCCCTGAGATTTTAACTGAAGTGTAGATATGATAACGGCCGCACCCGTAGGTGCGGCCGTTCGGCATCAGGTCAGACGCCACGTTCGCGGATGCTTGCAGAACCCGGGTCACCATCGGCGAAGCCGTTGTCTTTCTCGATGAACCCGTTGTCGGTTTCGTCCATCGGAGAGATGTCGCCGCGTTCGGGGGTAATGCCACCCCACGCTTCTCTGGTGATTGTTTTCATTTCATCACCTCCTTCCATTTTTTAGAGTAGCATAAAGAGTAATTTTTCACTATTGTATCTACTTCTATATCACGTATAATAACCGCTACATTTTCATTTTTTAATTTATATTACGTATGTCAGAACAACCACATTACAGTAAAGAGAGGACACTAATCATTATCAAGCCAGATGGCGTACAACGCTCACTTATTGGTGATGTTATATCTCGTCTGGAAAGGGTTGGGCTCAAACTTGTTGGGTTGAAGTTTGAAGTACCGCAAGCAGAGAAAGTAGAGCAGCACTACACACTTGACCCCCACTGGCGGACGGTAACCGGAGAAAAAGCAATTGAATCATACAAAAAGAAAGGTCTTACTCCACCATCAGAAGATCCTCTTGAGGTTACTGCAAAGATTTTAGAGAATCTCAAAAAATACATGACCTGTGGTCCAGTCGTTATTATGGTGTGGCAGGGCGCTCACGCGGTTGAGCTTGTGCGCAAACTTGTTGGAGGAACTGAACCTCTTTCATCAGACGTTGGCACTATTCGAGGAGACTACGTGCTTGACTCATATCGTATGGCAGACACTGATGGACGTGCAGTGAGGAACGTTGTGCACGCTTCAGGGTCAGTAGAAGAGGCGCAAAATGAAATCAAACACTGGTTTAATGAAGATGAGCTAGTAAACTATCGGTTAATTGCTGAGGAAATCCTCTACGACGTAAATATTGACGGAATTGTTGAGTAATACGTATTAAAAAAATGAAAAAAACGCCAAGCATGCCCTTGGCGTTTTTCTTTTCTAAGGCGAATAAAAGCCACGTAAACACCAAAGGTACCTTTGGCGTTTCTTTCGTTAGTACACGCGTGTTATACTTACTGTAGGGAATGAAAGTATTGTCCACTTAAACTTGCTTAGGGAGTCTGAAATCGCATTAAGAATGTGTCCGTGGACGCATCGCTGAAGGCACCCACGTGGAACTTCGTTCTTGGGCAAGTACTTTCACTCCCCATAATAAAAACCGCACAAACTGTGCGGTTTTTATTATGGTGCATAAATACTCTAGGTTATTACTGGTATACTAGTTGCTATGCATAAGCATCCACTTTTTATCACTTGGTCCTTGCTACTTCTTGGTATTGCAATACTTCATATCGTAGCAATAGAATTGTACCTCTACTGGTTGTATGGTTGGTTTGATATATTCATGCACTTCCTAGGAGGATTATTTGTTGGTCTCTCTGTTCTTTGGTTGTTTTTTGAATCTGGATATATCACACTTTCAAAACACATACGCACTATTACCTTAGTTACCCTTATCTCATTTGCACTCATTGGTATTTCCTGGGAGATATTCCAATATTCAGTAGGGCTCTTTATTGGAAAGGAAAATGCTGTCGTTGATACCTCAGTAGATTTACTCGTTGGTCTCATCGGCGCGTTGATTGCTCGGTGGCTCTATATAAACCTCTTTATAAATAACACACATGAACTATATGAAAAATAATGCATCAATTACTTTTTATGGAGGAGCGGGAACAGTAACTGGTTCAAATTTTCTTCTTACCCTAGGTGATAAAAATATTCTTATTGACTGTGGCCTGACCCAAGGAGAAGAGTACTGTGATGATTGCAACTATGATGCGTTTGACTATGATCCCAGTAGCATTGATGTGCTTGTGGCTACACACGCACACGCTGATCATATTGGTCGTATTCCAAAACTCGTGCGTGATGGATTCCAGGGAACGATTTACTCAACCAAAGCAACATATGATCTTTCCGAGGTAATGTTTGCTGATTCAGTAAACATCCTCATGCGTGAAGCGAAGGAGAAAAATCGAGAACCTTTGTATGAGAAAACGGATGTCGAAAAAGCTTTTTCTCTCTGGAAGATACTCGAGTACCATACACTCCAGCAACTTCCCAGGGACATCACTGTATCGTTTAAGGATGCTGGGCATATCCTTGGCTCAGCAATTGCTGAGTTTAGCTACCAAGGAAAGAAGATTGTCTTTACAGGAGACCTAGGTAACTCACCATCACCATTACTGCGTGATACTGAAGAAATACAGAATGCAGACTATATGGTTATGGAAAGTGTGTATGGAAATAAAAACCATGAAGCAGAGGAGGACCGCAGTAGACTTCTCAAACAGGCACTGATCGACACTCACGGTCGGGGAGGGGTCCTCATGATCCCTTCGTTTTCTATTGAACGCACCCAAGTACTTCTCTATCTTATTAATAATCTCATTGAAGATAATGAGGTGCCCAACATACCGGTATTCCTTGATTCTCCACTTGCGATCAAGGTTACTGATATTTATAAAAAGTACACACACCTCTTTAATGATGCAGTACAAGAAGAAATTAGAGGAGGTGATGATATTTTTGATTTCCCTCAGTTCACTGAAACTGAACGAGTGACTGATTCAAAAGCAATTCTTGGTGAGCGAGATCCCAAGGTTATTATTGCGGGCTCAGGTATGTCGACTGGCGGACGCATCTTGCATCACGAAAAACATTATCTAGGAGATAAAAATAATATATTACTTTTGGTTGGGTATCAGGCAGTTGGAACATTGGGTCGTAAGATAGAAGATGGCGCAAAAGAAGTTGAAATATTTGATGAAAGAGTTCCTGTTCGTGCGGAAGTGCGTAAAATTGAAGGGTTTTCAGCACACAAGGATTCAGAACATCTTGTTGATTTTGTCGCGAGTACTTCAGAGTCACTCAAAGAAGTATTTGTTGCAATGGGTGAACCAAAAGCCTCACTCTTTTTAGTGCAGCGATTGCGCGATTATCTGGGAGTAAAAGCACGTGCGCCACAACAAGGGGATACAGTAATGTTAGATATCTAGGGTACACTTACTACAAAAGACACAACCGCCTGTGTGAGGCGGTTGTGTCTTTTGTATTGAATCTAGATTATTTCACGTGCTCAACAATTCGTGCGAATGATTCAGGTCGATCTTTTGCAATCTGCGAGAGGACCTTTCGGTCAAGCCCAATTTCTTTTTTCTTCAGCGCATCAATAAAGGTACTGTATGACTTGAAGTTGAGCGCACGAACAGCTGCGTTAATGCGGACTGTCCAGAGTCGACGAAAGTCTCCTTTCTTATCTCGTCGGTGATCAAATGCATAGTTTCCAGCATGCGCAATTGCTTCATACGCCATTCGTTTTTTGGTTGATCGTCCAAATCGGTATCCCTTAGTTTGCTCTAGGGTATTACGTCGACTTTTTGCTTTGGTTGTTCCTCGTTTTACTCGTGCCATACTGTTTCATTAGTTATGTGGAAGAAAGCGATTTTTCGCTTTAGGAGTAAGCTTTACTTCATTTAAATTCTTTTTTTCAAGACGCTCTTGTGAAGAAGCTTTTGCATTAAAATGGTTCTGCCCTGGCTTACGCGCAAGCACTTTGCCAGTCTTTGTAACTTTAAACCTTTTTGTATACGATTTATTGGTTTTCATGTTTTTGATTTACCTGCCCCGTAGGAAGTTTTGCTTTCCTACTGGGGTTTGTTTTCATCTTTCTGTACTTCTTTTGTATCTTTTTCTTTGGTGTTTTTACCACCTTTTCCGTCTCTTTCAATAATAACGGTAAGACCCTTGGGACTTTTCTTTATCTCATCAGCTACTTTATACTCCTCGCTGATGAGGTGTAAGAATCGCTCAAGACGCTCTTTAAGGAAGTTAAATTCCATGTACTTGTAGCGTCCCCATAAGAAGAGGTCAATCTTTACTCGATGGCCCTCTTTAAGCCATTCAGAAGCTCTGCGAGACTTAAGATTGAGATCATGTTCACCAGTACCAATTTTTACCTGGACTGACTTCGTCTCAGTAACGTGTGATTTTGCCTTTGCCTCCCGCTGCTTCTTCTTCTGTTCGTACTGGAATTTACCATAGTCCATTATTTTTGCAACGGGAGGTGTTGCATTTGGTGATATCTCAATGAGATCAAGCTGTGCTTCTTCAGCGTGTGAAAGAGCTTTTTGTAGCGGCAAAACACCTAAATTGGCGCCATCGGCGCCGATCACTCTGAGCTCTTTGGCTCGGATGTTTTGATTAATACGTGTAAATGTATTCAAAGCCTAAATTCCGTTACGAGGGAGAGTATACCACAACTACCCCTCTCGCTCAAGCTCTGTATGGTAGTCTACTTCAAATATCTTCCACATTGAAAGGAAGAAACCAGCAATCACTGGACCAATAATAAAGCCAGTAATACCAAAGAGTGACAGCCCACCAATAGTCGAGAGAAGGACAATCGCGTCAGGCATTTTGGTGTCACGACCCACAAGAATTGGTCGAAGTATATTATCAATAAGGCTAATGAGTATTGAGCCCCCAGCAAGTATCAGTACTCCTTCCCAGATTGCGCCGGAGAGTAAGAGAATCACTCCAGCAGGAAGCCACACGATCCCAGGGCCAATAGCTGGAATAATTGAGAGGAGCACCATGACGACACCCCACAAAAGTGCCGCCTCAATACCAACAATAAAGAAGAGTATACCCCCAATGGTTCCTTGAATGAGTGCAATCACTAAGGTTCCTTTAAAAATTGAGCGCGTAATTTTAGAAAAGTTACTAAAAAGGGCTTCCTCTCGTTCATCGCCAAGTGGGAGTACATGTTCAATAGTGCGTGCAATTCGTGGACCATCGCGAAGCATGAAGAAGAGGAGGTAGAGCATGAGGAGGAAGCTAATCACTACACCAAATGTTGCTTGTCCTACGAGTACAGCTTGACGTGCAAACCAGTTGCTTACGGTCTGAGCAATTGACGCAAGTTTTTCTTTTACTTCAGCTTCTTCAATACCGTACGCTTCAAGACGCGCAAGCTGCTCAGCACCTTGATTAATTAAACTTGCTCGAGAATTCTCAAAACTCCCATCAGCAAATCGATTATAGGTGCTCAAAGACTCTTCAACAACGAGCCCGCCAACAAACCACAAGGGTACAAAAATAACTACAATGATAGTAAGAATGGTAAGCAGAGAAGCTACTGATCTATTTTTTATCCATGAAACCCATTTCTGCTGCACTGGGTGAAAGACAATAGCAAGCACAATTGCCCAAAAAATTGGCATCAAAAAATCATTAATCAACCAGATAAAAATACCGGTACTAAAAATAAGGAGACCGAAAAAGAGGCTGTTCTGGACGGTAAAAAAGTCAGTCAGTCGTTGATATTTCATTACTGGGCATTGTAGCACGCCGCTTACAGAAGTGAAGGTGCCTAAGAGTAATCACAGAAGTAATTACAGAAGCAAAACGGACGTCCATGAGAGGACGTCCGTGAGAGGTTTAGGCTTCGCCTTCAACCTGAAGTAGGGCGATATCAAGTGCGGCTTCAGGTATGGGAGACCCGGCGAGAATTGGTTGAAAGACGGGGTAGAAATCAGAGTATTCTCTCACCATAAGCTCAAGAGTTTGCTCAATGATCTCATACATCGTCTCGTCAGGTATGTTTTCTGAAGGAACCGAGTATCGAAAAAAAATACCAAGGTCCATTTCATCGATCGAGAAGAATCCGAGTGATGTTCGTTCGTTTACAAGAGCAAGCCCTTTATAGACTGCATCGAGTATCTCTGGTTTCGCAATCAGATCATCATCTCGGAGTACAAAACAGACTCGTGCACCTGCGCTACTCCAGAAGGCTTCCAGCATCATGTTTTCTGGTATAGCAACAGTGATACCGTCGCAATATTCACTCCGACTTTCATCGTATTGCCAGTCGTTCCTCTCCGCAATTTCTTTGATGTGTTGGAGTGGGCTGGACTGACTTTCCAAATGATCAGAAACTTCAGTAGGTCTCGTCATTACTTTGACCTCCTTAATCTACATCTATCTACTACAGTAATATGCTCCCTGTTTTTGTAAAGTATATATTAAGAATGATATGGAAAACGAAAAGGCCAACGACGTGTGTCGTTGACCTTGGTATTCATCAGCTTCGTTGGAGAAGCTCACGGATGCCGAAATCGAATTCGTAGACGATGTTCGGGTCGATGCCGGCGAGATGCATGATCCCAGGGCTCAGCAAAAGTGCGGTGACGAAAATTCCGATGAGGCATTCGCCCCAAAAGTCCAAGCGTTCCCGCTTCATTTTTTGTTGCCAGGAACTGAGATTTGATTTCTGTGTATACATGATAAGGTACCTCCTACTATTAATAATATCATAAATAAATATATTTGTCAATAATGCGTAGAAATATAAAAAGAAGAAGCCCCTAAGGAGCTCCTTCGGGACTTGTTTGATTCTTTCCACCTGGCCAGCGTCTGTAGTAATAGATAAGAGCCAAGATGACGGTGTGGCAGGCGATACTGGTGAAGTAAATGATCGAGAGTTTCCAGTCGATCTCTTCTTGAATGAGGATGTGAATCAGAACGATGACCTGCATCGCAAATGAACCCCATATCAAGAGGAGTGAAATTGAATCGGCTGTTTTTACCCGAATCAAGAGTTTGATTTGGGGCAAAAATATCGTCCATCCAACTACTCCAATACCAGCAACAAGCCATGCGATTACTTCACGGAAGATTTCCATGACTATCCTCCAGTCGGTTACTAAGTAAAATTATACTTCAATTAATAGTTTTGTCAATATATTGGACACACCAAAAAACCACTTGGTACAAAGGTACAAAGTGGTCTGTTTTGGTTCAAATTGGTATAGATGTGGAAATTGTCGGGACGAGTGGAAAACCTTAATTACCAATTTGGTATATACCAGTACAGAGTGGTATATAGTGGCTTAAAACAAGGACCTTGAACCTTTTTCTTGTATATGATAATATTTTTAAGTATGAAGAAAGTACCGATATATAAGAAATACAAAAAAGGAACTCATAACTATATATTAAACACTGACACGAATGACGCCCTTCGCTCATTTGAAGATGATTCCCTTGATTTGATAGTTACAAGCCCTTCTTATTATTTAGGAAAAGATTATGAAAAAGATGAATCTTTTCAGGACTACTTAAACTATCATAAAGAGACTATCGATCTACTATACAAGAAGTTGAAAAAAAACGGATCTATTTATTGGAATGTTGCACAAACTCCAATTAATGATGAAATAGTTCCACTAGGTGCAATTTTCTATCAGTCGTTTAAAGACGCTGGGTTTTATATGAAGAATTGGATTATTTGGCACTTTGAGGGAGGTGTAAATACGAAAGCCCGTTTCTCTGGTCGCTATGAAAATATACTTTGGTTTGTTAAAAATCCTCAAGATTACACATTTAATCTAGATGATGTTAGAGTCCCTGCAAAATGGCAAAGTGATAAAAGAGTAAATCCTAAAGGTAAGAATCCTACAGATGTCTGGGAGTTTTCTTTAGGTGATTTAAAGTCCGAAGAAGTTGATTTCTTTGTTAATGCTGTTATTTCAGACAAACGTAGGGATAAATCTGACGAAACAGATAATTTTCTATATTTAGATAGAGTAGTAAATGTAAGCAAAGAAAAGACTACTCATCCTTGCCAGTTTCCTGAGAAGTTAATAGAACGAATTATAAAAGTGTCTTCTAATAAAGGTGATGTTGTTGCAGATATCTTTCTCGGAAGTGGAACAACGGCAAAAGTCGCTTCTGATTTAAATCGAAAATTCATTGGTATAGAAAGAGATAGAGATTATTGCAATATCGCCAAGAAGAGAATTGAAAAACATGCAAAAAAGTAAAATATTTGGCTCTGCGTTGATTGATTGTGTTACCACAAAATATCTTGATCCGACTCAGGAATTTTTATTTAGAGATGATTCGTTGATTTGGTTTCTTTGTAAAAATAGAGATATATATAAAGTTCAAACTCAAATATTGAAAGATTTTAAGCATGCCTTTAGGGTTGCCTGGATTTATCCTTTTGAACTAGAGGGCAATAAACCAAGTAATGATTTTTATTTTTTGTTTGCTGCGTACAAGAACAACGTTTATTTTTTTGACAAAGATCCTATCAGGGAGAAACATATTTGGGAAAAAGTCGAGTGGGGGAAAAGAAAGAAAAACTATAACCCTAAAGGGAAAGATCCTGGGACGGTATGGATAGAAATAGAAGACGACGGTAATGGAAAAGTAATTTCTTATTCACCATATTCCAAAATAGATTTATTGGAGAGGTTGAAGATTTCTTCTCTAAAAAATAAAAAAGAGGATTTTTTAGTGCTAAGTAAGATCTCTTTTTAATATTTCCTTATGCATAGAATCTATAACAAAAGTTCAAAAAAGATGAGTGGGATCAATAAAGGATCTATCGATTTCATATTCACCTCTCCTCCATATTGGGATTTAAAGGATTATTTAAATTCAGAGCAGATAGGGTATAAGCAAAGTTATACTGATTATCTTTCAGATATGCTAACAGTTTGGACAGAGTGCTTCCGTGTTTTAAAGCAAGATGGGGTAATTTGTATAAACATTAATGATCGGTTTGTGAAAGGTAAATATTATCCAATTCACTTGGATTTTTATAATCAATTAAAGTCTATTGGGTTTAAGTTTTTTGATATGTATATATGGCACAAGGCGAGTGGCGTTCCCGCTGGTAAAAACAAACTGACCGATCGTTTGGAATATATAATTGTCGCTTCTGGTAAAAAAATAAAATATAAAGATTTTAAAAAAATAGATCGATACAAAAATGACAACCTTATAAGTAGTAAATCTTGGCATGTGGTTAAAAAGGCAGGGTCAATTATTAGTTCACATCCACACCCTGCATTTTTTCCTTCGGAATTAGTTGAACTTGGGATCTTACAGTTCACTAAACCAAATGAAACAGTTCTAGATCCCTTTCTTGGAGTAGGAAATACTCTAATAGCATCTGAAAAATTGGGTAGGAAGTCAGTTGGTTTTGAAATAAATAACCAATATATAAAAACAACCTTGTCGGTTGTTGATGATGCCACAAAAAAGAAAATCTCTGTTATTAAGAGCTAGTTCATGAATTTCTCATAGAGTCGGTCATCGATAATCTCCTCTTTTCGAAGGAATTCAATATTAATAGGCTCAAGCAGTCCTTTATCAAAAAGGGAGGTCATTCTATCAAGTAAACCTATCCCCAAGTTATTATTTTTTGATAGATCTCTGTACAAAGGAATTCTTGTCTCCCTGTCTCCGTGGGTTAATTTCCTATGACACTCCGAACATATCCCCACCAGGTTTAGATGGTGGTCAGGCCCATTATCTGTGGAGAAAGGAATAATATGATGAAATTCCAAATAGGGCTTATTGTTTTTGTTTTTAAAAGTCGTCTTTGTACAAACATCGCACGGAATTAACCCAGTAGTCTCTTGCGTGAAATTTTTCAAGTAGTAATTTCTGAGATTCTTTATTAGTTCTGAACTTCTTGAATTAGATGCATCTCTTGAGATGAGTGCTGATAATTCCTCTAGATTTTTTACACTGTAGTCTACATCTTCGACCAGCAACTCCTCAAGATCAATTATTGGTTTATAAACCTCCTCTCTCAACATATCTTGTGTATTTGTCAGTACTTCCAGCAATTCTGTGGATGAGTATCCAAGTACTTTTTTAAAGTAGGGGAATATTGATATTCCTTTTTTTAGTACAGCTTGGCTAAGTTTAAAATCGAACTGTCCCACAATAAGACAAATTCTTATATAAACAAGAGCCAAAAGTAGGCCTTTATCAAAATTAATGATGTATTTACCCCACCCATAGGTAATTTCCAAATCCTCTTCCAAATCCTTCCCCTTTACCTTCCTTTTATAATTTTTAGATATAAAATCTTTCCAGTCCGAGTATTCTTTTTGATAACCTTCGTCAAGGTAGTTAACTAGAGTCTTATAGTTGTCGAGTGTAAAATCAAACCTCTCTTTGTTTGATATTTTGAAAATTGACCCGTTTTCGGTAGAGATTATTGCAGAAGGGTTTGTTCCAGAGTCTTTTTGCTGGTTGGTGATACCTAGGACGAATTTCTTTAATTCTTTTCTAAAATCTTCATCTTTAATATCAGCTATGCGACCAAATTTTTCAATGATTTCTTTTGTCTCTTCAAATCCACCCTCAGTTTCATGCACTAATGTGGTCAAGTTATCAGTGTCTCTAGTTCTCGCTAGTATAAATTTATACCAATCAAGATCTAAGATTTTTCTTAGGTCCAATGCTTTTAGGAGATTAAAATAAGGATGAGTATTTATATCAAAATTCTCTACGGAATGCCCTGGTATTTCGCTAATGTTTTTTATGATGGTAAAAGGTGACTGTGAAAGCATCTTTATCTTTTGATGCTCCCACACAATACAGACCTCATGAAAATTACCGTAAAGTACTGATTTACCAACTGGTGTTAATCTATAGAAACCACTAAGATCTGCGCGATCACGACCGAAGAAAAATCCATAGTAAAAAAATATTTGTCTCTCATTCCGTATTGTTGCTGGGAAGTCAGATACTTGAGTCCTTATATCTATATCCGTCATCCCATCTTTCTTCATAGTATCCTTAAGAATCCCCAAGACCTCATTATGTGTTTTGTGTTCATAAAGCAGTTCTTTAATTTGTTTTTTGTAACCCGCTTGTCCCCCTATATCCATTAGGTACATGAAGTAATATTTCTTTGCTTCATTGAGATAGAGGATTTGATCTTTTTCATTTGCAAAACCACCTCTATCTTTTACATATTCATAAAACCTCATTACTCTTTTTTTGTCCCTAATGTCTACAGAATAGAAAAAGTCTCTTGCGGCTTCTTGCACTTCTTCTGGAAGTGATTGGATAAAGGAGTCAAAGTTCTTGATTATTTCCTCGTAGACATTGTCATGCAATGGATCATTAAAGAATATAAAGTAATAATAAACAAACCATTTTTTTAGGTACCAGAGGGTCCCAGCCTGGCTTTCCTTGGAGAATTCCATCGATTTGGTAATCCAATAGTTCCCCGGCAAGAGGTTTTGATTAAAGCTTTCCATTCTTGAAGATTAAGTCTTTTAACCCTCTTTTTCAAGGACTATTTTACTTATCGATATATAACCCTTATTATTTAGAAACAATTGAATAAAGACCTAACCCTCTTTTTTCGAGGTATGGTCGTAAATCGTAAGCCACAAAGAACCCATCATTAGGGCGTGGCTTACGTTATAAGGGGAAACTCTTATAGGGTCGCAAGACCTCCTAGTGGTGGGCTTTTTGTTTCCCCACTAGATTATTAGCCAATAGCTAGATATATGGGAATAAAGAAAATATTTATAACTCTAGCAGTAGTGATTATTTGGGGGTTAATAATGTTCTATCAATTTGGTGGTTTCGGGAAATCATTTCTTGAGACTTGTAATCCTGACACAGGAGAATGTCAGCCACTAAAATGATAGATACATTCAAAGATACAAATAAAAGGCAATGTTATTGTGATAACCCATCATGTCGGAAGTGTTTAATGACGAATTGTATTCAGGATAGTTGTCAGTATCATTCTCTCGAAAAGAAGTTGAAAGCAAGAAGTGAAGTAAGCGACCCTGTATACCAAACAGAAGTAAAAAGAATTCAGAAGATTTTGGAGTAAATGTCGCTACACGCTACTGTTGCTTAGAAACTCTCTTGTATTGAAGTGGTCTATATTGAATCATTTCATTTCATAATGGTTTATTTTGGTATGTAGGCATTCGTATCTTGAGTTTTTATATCTAAAGTGGTGCAAAAGCACACTCCTACAAAAAAGCTGGTCAGCTGTTTAAACGCTCAAAACACCAGCATACACTCCTTATAAAAGTTGTGGATAAGGATTTCATTATCTTTGAGGTTAAGGGTCTGCCTTGAGCCGCTTACACTCTCATATACAGCATAAAACCCTTTAAACGCTTTGTTTTAAAGGTACTTTATCTTTTTCTCGTAACTCGGTTAAAACGGAGTTAGAGTGTTTGTTCTCCACGAGCTTTGTTTGATACAGTAAATACAGGCACCTTAAAAATTACATAACTGCATATGTAGGTTGGCGATGACGGAGCTCTTTGAGCAAGTTAAAGGCCTTAATTACGAGCAGGGAATCATAAACGCTTTTGTTTGCGTACGGATTTTTTGTTTGTAATTGGGGCTTTTTTATTTTCACCATTGTGGAAAAAAACTTACAAGAATTAATAGAGGATGAAGAAATTTCTCGAGTCATAGCTGAGTATGTTTCAGCAATCGAGAGTATTTTTGAGCATTCTCAAAAATCATATGAACAAGAAAAGAACGAAAAAGAGTGACTGGGGAGAGGGTGCGGCAGAGACAGATATATCTAGACCTCCACGAAAACTTCCATCAAAAAATAAAGACTTACTAAAATGGGCTAAAATGTACCACTCAAAAGGTCTGTCTATTATTCCTGTCCGTAGCGACAAGAAACCAACCATTACATCATGGAAGGAGTATCAGGAAAGGAAACCTACCGAGGAAGAAATACAGAAATGGTTTTCTGACTCTACTGTTACAGGCATTGCTGTCATCACAGGAAAAATCTCAGGAGTTGTGGTTATTGATTGTGAAAAAGACTTCGACTACTCGTTGGTCGATTTTCCTGAGACGGTTGTCTCTCGTACTGGAGGAGGGGGAAAACACTTCTTTTTCCGTTATCCAAAAAATATAAAAGTTGGAAACAAAACTCGCTTTTTGCCGAATGCTGATGTTCGTGGCGATGGAGGGTATGTACTCGTTCCTCCATCTTTGCACTATTCGGGAGGAAGTTATGAGTGGGAGAAGGAATTTGATAGAGAAAATCTTACAGACTTGCCTGAGTGGTTTCTAAAGGAATCATCTCAGCCCAACATCAAACCTCGTGTTGTTAGTGTTGCAGAAGGTCAGCGTAACCGAACGGCAACAGAAATCATCGGTAAGTTGGTTGCTCACCTTCCTGAAAGTGATTGGGATTCGGTGGCACTTCCATTGCTGGAGGCATGGAACGAGACAAATATTCCACCAATGGGTATTGATGAGTTACAAAGGGTCTACACCTCAATTACCGAACGAGAGCAACGAAAACACACTTCTTCGTTCAAACCAATTTCTTTCCGTGAATTACAATCCCTGTCGTCTCAAAAAACAGATTGGTTGGTAGAAGACCTGTTTCCAAGCGGGAGTGTGAACATTCTCTCTGGTTACCCTGCAAGTTACAAAACATGGCTTTTGCTCCATATCGCTCTTTGTGTTTCCAAAGGTGTTCCTGTATTCGGCAAGTTTCAAGTGAAGCAAGGTAAAGTGCTTGTTGTTGATGAGGAGAACATACATAAACTCCTTTGCGAAAGATTAAGCAAGCTCGGTGTGTCTGAGGATTCAGATATGAAACTTTCCGTATATGCAGGATTGAAACTTGATTCAAAGCACACTATAGAAGCACTCCGTGCCTATATACAGAAAGAGAAAATCTCTCTCGTGACCATAGATAGTTTGGTTCGTATTCACGACAAAGAAGAAAATGATGCAAAACAAATCTCTGACCTCTTCGCCTCTCTACGAAAACTTTCTGACACAGGGGTTACGGTCATCATTACACACCACAACAGAAAACCATCCGTGGGTAAATCTTCCATTAGTCACGACCTACGAGGGTCTTCGGACATTCTTGCTTCTGCAGACGGTCATATTGCTGTATCACGAAAAGAAAAAGAGAGAATCGTAAAGGTCTCCCAAAATAAAATGAGGTTTAAGGAAGAGACAGATCCTTTTGAGGTTGAGTTGGTCGAGAAAAATGGAATCGTTATACCAACCTACATTGGCGTCACTAGCTCATCAAGACCCAAGAGGGATGTTGCACGAGAAAGGGTTGTGGAATTGGTGTCGTCAGGCACTGATACTAGAAAGGCTATCGTTGAAGCATTGAGTGGAGAGTGTGGTGTAGCAACGATTGATATCGTACTGAAAGAACTCGTGAATAAAGGTCTGCTGTCGGTTTCCACAGAGGCAAACAACCTCAAGAGGTACAGCGTTCTGTAGTTTTTTGGTTTTTACCACTATATATATGAAAAAAACCATTAAACCAAAGCATTTTTTCACCCCTCCTTAGATTTTGGAGGAATGTCTCCTAGGATAAATATAGGCCATTTTGGTCCACTTTAGTTCATTACAAGATTAATAAAATCCTATGAAGACAAAATGTATCGCTTATTGTCGGACCTCCACCGATAACCAAAAGGAGGAAAAAACTATTGAATTACAGGTTGAAAAACTAACGGAGTATGCAGAGCAGAACAATATTGAGATAGTCCGTTGGTTTAAGGATGACGGAGTAAGTGGTGGTCTTGAAGAACGACCTGCCCTTATGAGTCTCATGAAATTCCTTGAAACAAATATGGATGTAGAGGCAGTCCTAATCTACAAACTAGACCGACTTGCTCGAGACCTCTACATACAAGAAGGTCTTATACAGGAATTCACTAAGCTTAAACGAAGAGTCATATCTTCTATGGAATCTAACCTAGAGGGCAATGACCCATTTCGTAAAGCTTTTAGACAAATGCTCGGTATATTTTCTGAATTTGAGAAATCAATGATTACACTTCGGATGAAAAACGGCAGAGCCAGTTCGGTAGCAAAAGGTAATTGGCACGGAGGAAGCATCTACGGATACGATCACGGAAAGAACGGAGAACTTATCATTAATAAAGCAGAATCGGAGGTCATCAAAAGGATTTGGCATCTAAAACGGTACAAACAGATGAATGCTTCTCAAATCTCAAAAATCCTTAACGAAGAAAAAGTTCCAACAAAACGGAAAGATACAAAATGGTACCCACTTACCGTAAGGAAGATACTCAGAAATCCTATTTACCGAGGAGTCATTAGGTACAAAGGAAAAACTTATGAAGGAAATCACGAACCAATCCTCAAATAATGAATTTCTAGCTTATGTTCGGGTAAGCTCGAGAGATCAATCACGAGGGACATCTATTAAAGAACAGAAAGCTCACATCCAAAGGTATGTACACCAGAAAGGTTTTCGGGTTGTTAAGTATTACGAGGAGGTAGAATCTGCATCTAAAGCTGGAAGAGGTACTTTTGACACAATGATGAAAGACTTACGAGAAAATAAACATCAGGGGATTATATTTCACAAAGTTGATAGAAGCGCTAGAAACCCAAAAGACCAAGCTTTGCTTTATGAGCTTATGCAAGAGGGCTTTGAGTTACATTTCGTTGCGGAGAATCTATCAACTATTGATCCAATGGCGAGGAATATGATGTATATGCTCTGGGGTATGGCTTCTGGGTATAGTGAAAATCTAAAAGCAGAAATTAATAAAGGTCAGTTGGGTAGGTTAAAGCAGGGTCGCAATCCTGCATATATTCCACTTGGGTACAAAAGAGCAGAAGAATGTAGAGCCGTTATTGATACAGACAAAGCACCCTTAATAAAAACTCTCTACGAGGATTATGCTACTGGTCGTTACACAATGAAAACGATCGGAAAGAGGGCAAATAAAATCGGCTTAACCAATCGTCATGGTAATAAGGTTGATAAAAACGGAATAGACAGAATACTCAGCAACACTTTTTACTACGGCCTCATCACTCATAAGAAAGGTATCTTCCCAGGTGAACATGAGCCACTTATATCAAAATCTCTTTATGACCGTGTTCAGTACATCAGAGAATTGAGGGGTTTTAAAAGAGAGGTGTCTCACAACTATATTTTTCAGGGGATGATGAAATGCCCCTGTTGTCATCAGCCGTTAAAATTAATGACATCAAAGAGAATATTCATCTACTACTATTGCAGAGAGAAAAGCTGTGACTTTAAAACTCTGCGAGAGGAATACGTCAGTCTCCTTATGCTACAGGAGTTAAGAAAGATAGAATTTAAGAATGAGGAACTCGAAGCGTTCAGGAAAGCACTAAACGCCTTTAAAAAAGTTGCAGAAAAATCCAGAGAAGAACAATCTCGTGTTATAGACCTTGAGCTAAAGAAGTTACGCTCTCGTCTCGATGACCTACTAAATAAATTTGTCGATGAAAAGATTGATGATGAAACCTACAATCGAGCCCGAAAAGAGTTGCTTGATAGAGAGGTTATTCTTAAAGAAAGGAGAAGGGCTCTCGAGGATGGAGACAATAAAAAATTTGACCAAATTGAGAAACTCGGAAAACTACTTAAAAGTCCTTCCGTTGCTTACGAAAATGCTGATTCTATTGATAAAAGGAGGTTACTCAAAGTAATGGTGGAAAACCTTCACTTCGAGGGAGAAAAGCTTGTAATTAAATGGAAAAAGCCGTTTGACATGATAGCCAAACGACCTATTTCCGAAACTAGTGGAGATGGCGGGGATTGAACCCGCGTCCATTGTTGGGTACATAGATGAGTCTACAGAGGGCTAGTTTATTTTAATCTGCCAATAGGCAGAGGTTAAACAGAGTGCGTAAAAAATAAACAAAATCACACTATGCCGAGTTCCGTAGTTTAAAGATAGGTATTGGAACGGGTACCTACTCGAGATTAGTGGGTATAACACCACAGCGTTCATACTAATCAACTAACCGTGTGGCGATCGCACCGCGAGCTTATGCTCGAGCGTATGCGAATTGGAAGTCACTCATCTTGAAAGGTGAGAGATTTCCGAGTGTAGATTTCTTTGCATCTACAAGTTCTCAGTTTTTATAGCAGTACTGAGGCTACTCCCTTGCACATGTATATACGAATCAACAGTGTCGAAGCCAATCATCCCCCACCTTCAATCTCGTCGAAACCAGATTGAAGGTGGGGAAGGACTCGCCAGTTTTTTATTACTACACTAACGATTCTCTTGTTTCAAAGTTCTCTCAATTGCTCGCTTACTCTCGCGACTTTTTATGGTTTCTCGTTTATCAAACTTCTTCTTACCTTTACCAATTGCGAGTTTTAGCTTCAATTTTCGCCCAGCATTATACACTGAAATTGGCACTATTGTCAATCCTTTCTGTGATTCTGCGCCAGCGAGTGTTCCTATCTCTTTTTTACTTAACAGTAGTCGCCGAGTCCGTTCAGGGTCGTAGTCTTTTGGTGTGTTTGAGGGTTGGTACGGTGGAATGGTTGCACCGACAAGAAATGCCTCATTATCACGCACCACCACATACGCACCTTCAAGACTCCCTAGCTTATTACGGAGTGCTTTTACCTCAAAACCAAAAAGCTCCATCCCTGCCTCAAAGGTCTCAAGGAGTTCAAAATCAAATGATGCTTTTTTATTCCTAATTACATCAGCCATTGTGGCTTTATCTTACCTTATTTTAATGTATAATGGCACGACATATGGATATATTTGGTAACAAACGTGCACCTAAAAAGACTCCTAAAAAAAGTGCACCTCAGAAGAAACATACTCAAGATAAGAAGCAAGGGGGTGGACCTGAGATGCCTAAGCTTCCTGAAAAACAACAGTTCTGGGCAAACCTACTCAGTACACTTTTGATTTTTTTGATTTTGGTAAGCGCTTACTCCTTTATTGTTAGCGAGCGAGAAGAAACAGAAGAAATCCCTATTTCTCAAATTGCACAAGACATAGAAGCAGGAATTGTGAGTAGTATTGTTGTCTCTGGTGAAGATCTTGAGATTACGTACCTGCCTCAAGAAAATGAAGAAGGTCAAGCTAGTGAGGAGGTAGTAAAAGAATCTAAGAAAGAAGCAGGTACTGCGCTCACCGAGACCCTTGCTAACTATGGGGTGACCCGCGAACAACTTGCTGAAGTACGTATTGAGGTGAAAAACCCAAGTGGTTTTCGTTTCTGGTTCTTTACCCTTGCACCATTCTTACTCCCACTCCTTCTCATCGTTTTCTTTATCTGGTTTCTTTCAAGGCAAGTAAAAGGTGCTGGTATGCAAGCGTTTTCATTTGGTCAATCAAAGGCACGCATTATTGATCCAAATGATCAGACACAACGAGTTACCTTTAAAGATGTTGCAGGCGCAAAAGAAGCAAAAGAAGAATTAACTGAAATTGTTGATTTCCTTAAGAATCCGAAAAAGTTCCTCACTATTGGTGCACGTATTCCAAAAGGAATTGTGCTCATGGGCTCACCTGGTACAGGAAAGACACTTCTCGCACGAGCGGTTGCTGGTGAGGCGGGAGTACCATTTTTCTCAATCTCTGGTTCAGAGTTTGTTGAGATGTTTGTCGGTGTTGGTGCAAGTCGTGTGCGTGACCTCTTTAAACTTGCGAAGAAAGCAGCACCCGCAATCATCTTTGTTGATGAAATTGATGCGGTTGGGCGTGTGCGTGGTACTGGCGTTGGTGGTGGAAATGATGAACGTGAGCAGACACTCAACCAAATTCTTGTTGAGATGGATGGCTTTGAGCCAAATGAAAAGGTGATTGTGATGGCAGCAACAAACCGACCAGATGTACTTGACCCAGCACTCCTTCGCCCGGGCCGATTTGATCGACGAGTGACCATTGACCTTCCAGACCGTGGAGACCGAGAAGCAATACTTGGTATTCATGCACGCAAGAAACCACTTCATGACGACGTTGATCTTAAGGTGATCGCAGAGCGTACTCCTGGTTTTTCTGGTGCTGACCTCTACTCACTTATGAACGAGGGCGCAATTCTCGCAGCACGAGAGAATCGTAAAAAGGTAACCCAGTATGACCTCATTCGAGCAATTGAGAAAGTGATGCTTGGTCCAGAGCGAAAGAGTCACGTCTTGAATAAAAAAGAAAAAGAAATTACTGCATATCACGAAGCAGGGCATGCATTGGTTTCAAGTGTGTTGCCGTACGCTGACCCAGTACACAAGATTTCAATCATTTCCCGTGGTCGCGCTGCCGGGTATACGCTGAAGCTTCCATTTGAGGATAGAAAGATGCAATCAAAGAAAGAATTCCTTGATGACATTGCGACAACACTTGGTGGCTACATTGCTGAGCAAATGATATTTGATGATGTGACCACTGGTCCGTCAAATGATCTCCAGGTTCTTACTGCGCTTGCACGAAATATGGTCACAAAATATGGTATGTCAGACAAGATTGGCCCTGTCGCGCTTGAAGGTGAAAGCGGTCGCGCACTCCTTGGTACGGGTCTTGATGGGAAAGAATACTCAGAGAAAATATCTGCTGAAATTGATGCCGAGGTACATAAAATTATTAATGATGCATATACAAAAGCAGAAAATATTCTCACAGAACATCGAGGTGCACTGGACGCAATCGCTAAAAAATTAATTGAAGTAGAAACACTTGAGCGAGAAGAGTTTGAACAACTCCTTATTGCAAACCGTATTACTCCAAAACAAAAAGAAGACATTGAACACAGCGACACTGTCTAAAGAATTTTGTACCTAGTACCTGTCTATAAAAAAATCACCCGTTCGGTCTTAAGACCGAACGGGCTTTGATATTCCTTCACACAGCAGCGACAGGTACGTCAGTTACTTTCCAGGGAATGATTTCACCCCCTCGGAACACCTGTATGTCTTCACCTTTGCAGGGGAGTGACACGGGCACTTCTCGTTTCTGGCGAGAAAGGGTAACCGTCCTTTCGTTAAGTGGAAGGCCGTAGAAACGGGCGCCATGCTCTGACACGAAACCTTCGAGTTGGTGAAGTACACCAGCAGAATCGAAGATCTCCGCATACGTCTGAAGTGCAGTGGGGGCACAGAAGATGCCAGCGCACCCGCAACTTGCCTCCTTCTTGCTTCGCAGGTGCGGCGCCGAGTCCGTTCCTGCAAAAAAGCACGGCATACCAGAGATTGCAGCCTGGACCAGAGCCTCCTTGTGCCACTTTCTTTTGGCGATAGGGAGGCAGTAGCGGTGTGGCTGAATACCGCCTTCGAAGATATCATTCCGGTCGATCACGAGGTGATGAGGGGTGATCGTCGCTGCGACAGACCGATCTTTTCTGTGCATTTCTTGCACAAATCGCACCCCTTCCCTGGTGGTAATGTGTTCGAGCACCACCTTGAGGAAACGGAATTGCTCCAGAAGCGGACGCAGTGTTCTCTCAATGAACACCGCCTCACGGTCGAATATGTCGACATCGGTGACCTCTCCGTGGATGAGGAGCGGCATGCCGACATCTTCCATCGCCCTGATGACTGGATACACCTTTTCGATTGAGGTGACCCCGAAATCTGAGTTGGTTGTCGCACCCTGCGGGTAGAGCTTGACCGCGGTTATGACACCGCTTTCTTTACCCTCCTTGATTTGCTTGGGGTCGGTGTTGTCGGTCAGGTAGAGCGTCATCAGCGGTGTGAAATGCGGATTCCCAGCCGCCGCCATGATTCGGTCTCGATAGGCGAGAGCCATCTCAACCGTCGTGACCGGCGGTACAAGGTTCGGCATGATGATCGCCCGAGCCCACACATTCGATGTGTGAGAAAGGACTGCTTTGAGTACCTCACCATCACGTACGTGAAGGTGCCAGTCGTCTGGTTGACGAATGGTAATACTGTCTTGAGTTCCCACGATTTCCTCCTGTGGTTATGTGTAGAACCTAGTTAGTCTAGGCAGAGTATACGCACCTCTTTTTTGAATGTAAAGGAAGGTACCATATAGCTGAAAAAGAAATACCGCCACCTGTAGAGATCTACATGTGGCGGCAGGGGTGCATCAAGCGGCGCTCGTGTCTTCGGAAAGATCAGAAAACCACTGTTCAGCATCATCTAGAGCAACAAGTTCTTCCATGAACCCTTGGAAGGCGCGGAAGTTTTCGTTCCAGAAGAACGCAGTACCGATCTGCACACCTTCACACCCAAGTTCGAGGCGTTCCAGTATTCGTGAACCAGAGTTAATTCCTCCGGCACCGATGACTGCGATCGAGTCTGGGAGTAGTTTTCGAAACACCGTCGCCTCTTCATGTGCGATTGTGTAGAGACCTTCACCGCTCATACCACCGAAGCCATCGGTCACACCGAGAATCGGTTTCCCCGAGTCATCCAGCGGCTTGAACTTGGGTTTTGTGTTGCAGCAGACAACCGCGTGAAGAGAACCGTCAAATTCTTGTATGGTTGACGCGACCTGCTTTCGAAGTTCAGCGTCGTGATCATATGTCGAGAGCTTTGCTCGAATGGACGTATGCCTCCTGCATACGAGAATCACGTTGGCGAGGGCAGTCCGTAGCGTCTTGGTGTCCCAGGCGAAGATGGGTTTTTGCGCACCATCGTCCCAGATGTTGGGGCATCCAAGATTGACCTCGATGCCGTCGACATCATACCCAGTGGCGACTTCAGCCAGCGTTCGAAACTCAGCCGGGTTGAACCCCCCGATATTGACGATGAGTTTCTTTCCAGCCGAGTGCGCAATCACAACCATCTCTGGTAAGTGTCTCTCGAGGTACGGTATACCGCCGTTTGGCATACCAAGCGAGTTCACACCTGTGCCATCAGGAAGCGTGGCAAAGTTGGTCCCTCCGAGATTGCCTTCCCGGGGTTCAACAGTAAACGAGCCAACGACGATTTCAGTCAGGTACGGCACCTCAGCGAGTTGCCGAACATGTTCGACTGTTTTCGCCCAGCCGGCTGCGTTTGAAAGTGAAAAATGGGGTTTCATTGGTCACCTCATTGGTTTGAGTTTCATGTAAAGAGCGTACGGCTATCAGCATCCTAGTTGAATTACTCTA
Source organism: Minisyncoccota bacterium (assembly GCA_965222715.1). Taxonomy (GTDB): domain Bacteria; phylum Patescibacteriota; class Minisyncoccia; order Phycocordibacterales; family JABMNX01; genus JABMNX01. The sequence continues at coordinate 98,767 of OZ244961.1, forward strand.
GGAAGTCAAAAGAGTACTAAGAAACAGGGAGACCCTAGCTTTTGCTAGGGTCTGGTTAGGTTGAGTCGGATCGCTTGAGGTAAGTGGTCGGATCCAAACTGGTGAGGGCATACAACTGCTTCTGAGGCGTGATGTATTTCTCTTGAAACAAGGATTTTATCAAGAGATAATCCAGAGTCTGGATGGGTCACCCCGTCGCCAGAGACATCACATAGACCTTTCTTCTCGACGATTCGTGCGAATATCTTCAACTCCCTTTGCTGAATCATCTCCTGTATTGAGTAGCGACTATAGATTCGACGCAACAGATATGCAGGAAGATGTCGAACAAGTGGAGTTGTGGTGACATTAAAATCACCGCAAATAATCGTTAAACCGTCGTGTTCAAGATGGTGTCTCACTGCACGTCTAAACTGCCTTAACTTGTTTTTCTCGGTTTCTGCGCATGCAACGTGTAGGTTGATAATCCTGAAAAGGGTGCCGTGTATCTCAACATCCACGCCTTGATGTTCAACACACTCTTGCCAACCCCTTACCCGAGCGAGCAGCGTTCGTTTGCCTGTTGATTTATGCGTGTGCCGTATTTCTCCTAAGAAAGGCACCCGAGAAAGAATCATAAGGTACGATCTTTTTTGGGTGTGTAGACCTAATAGGCCATTTGAAAAATGATCCACGGCGCTCGATTGGTGTGGGTATTCGTTGCTCAGGTTTATTTCAAGGTGTTGCCTCAACTCTTCAGGAACCTCTTGTAAACAGATGATATCTGGCTTCTGAAACGCAACAAGTCTTTTGATCCTTTCTGGGTCCCGGTTGTCGCAGTCCACGTTAAAGGACACAATAACAAAGGTCATGTTGATCTCCCCTCATATGTACAGTTTAATTTTCTATAGAAGACTTTAGCATGTTTAGTGTACGCTTTAAAGAAATATAACTTTACGGTATAGTTTTTAAATTCCACCCTTAGCTCAGTTGGTTAGAGCACAGAGCTTATATCTCTGCGGTCCCAGGTTCGAATCCTGGAGGGTGGACTAGGTGTTATTCAAAGTGTAGGTTTTGTTCTTTTTCCTCAGTTTTCTTAAGGAGGAGTGGATGCTCTTCAAGTGTTGGGTCACTCTCGACAAGTTGTTGTGCTTCTTTGCGGGCAGCTTCAACCATCTTTACATTCTTGATTGCTTCCATACCGATATCTGAAAGTCCCCACTGTTTTTTGCCGTAGAGCTCACCAGTACCGCGGAGGGTCAGATCAAACTCAGCAAGTTCAAATCCATTTTTTGCAGTTGAGAGCGCCTTCAGTCGCTCGGTTGTTTGCTTTGCAGTACTGTCTGAGAAAACAAAACAGAATGCTTGGTGATTACTTCGTATGACACGTCCGCGTAACTGATGTAGTTGTGCAAGGCCGAACCGCTCGGCGCCTTCAATCACAATCACGGTTGCGTTTGGCACGTTCACACCAACTTCAACAACAGATGTTGCAACAAGAATGTCTATTCTATGTTCTGCAAAATCATTCATCACCTCTTCTTTTTGTGCAGGGGTAAGTTTACTGTGAAGAATGCCAATGGTGTAGTCAGGGAAGACCTCCTCCTGCAGTCGCTTAGCTTCTTCGTTTACCGATTTTGCTTGTATTGCTTTTTGTTTCTTTGGATCTGGCTCATCAATGCGTGGGCAAATCACGTAGGCTTGGCGACCGTCTTCTAACTCTTTTCTAATTTTTTCATACGTTTTTTCACGATCCTTGGGAAGCACTATCTCAGTAATGATCGGTTTTCGCCCAACCGGCATCTGGTCAAGTAAGGTAAGGTCGAGGTCACCGTAAATGGTGAGCGCGAGTGTTCGGGGGATTGGTGTTGCGGTCATTGAGAGAAGGTGTGGTGCAAATTGATCTTTGCGTAAAAGTTTCTGGCGCTGAATAGTACCGAAACGATGTTGTTCGTCGATAATGACATACGCGAGATTTTTGAATTCAACAGTTTTTTGAATCAGTGCGTGAGTTCCAATGAGGATTGGGATCTCTCCATTTGTGATCCACTTCAATAATTGCGTGCGAGAAATATCAGTTGGCTCTTCTGGATTCACCTTTGAAGGAAATTTTTTACATCCACTTGAGGTAATGAGCCCAATCTGGACTGGCATGTGCTTAAAGTATTCAATAAAGGAGGCAAAGTGCTGCTTTGCGAGAATTTCTGTCGGCACCATGTACGCTGTCTGTAGTGCGCCGAAGTCCTGGTTTGGAGGTCGTGAGGTCGTGACCGCATACACTGTCGCCGCAGCGACTGCGGTTTTTCCAGAACCCACATCTCCTTCAAGAAGGCGAGACATTGGATGCTCTTTAGTAAAGTCAGTGGTAATGTCAGTGATTGCCTTGTGTTGAGACTCAGTCGGCTTAAAGGGAAAACGATTCACAAACTCATCAATTCTCTTTTGTTCCACTGTGACCCTAAGCGCGTTTCGTTCACTATTCTCATGTCGTTCTTTTTGTTGAAGAAGTTGAATATAGAAGACTTCATTAAATGCAAAACGTTTTCGTGCAGAGAGACTGTCTTTTGCTTTCTGTGGTGTGTGAATCCATACGAGAGCGCTTTTTAAAGAGGGAAGATTATATCGCTCAAGAATTTGTTGCGGTACAGGGTCTACTACTGAGTCCAAGATTCCATTTTCAAAGATGCGTTTCAGTGCGTGGTAAAACCACTTTGAAGTGATTCCTTTACTCTCTGGGTAGAATGGATAAAAAAGCACCTCTGAAGTACCTTCTCCTTTAAAAAGAGGAGCATTTACATCTGTGGGGATACTATCAACCCGCTCAATCTCTGGGTTGGCAATATAGAGACTCTTACTATCGCCAGTGACTTTCCCTGAGAGCTTTACAAGCGCATCGCTCGGGTACATCTTCGCAATGTACGGCTGGTTAAACCAAATAATTTTTATACTGCCTGAGTCGTCAATAAGTTGCCCTTCAGAGATTGGAGTTCGCGAGCGGAATGACTTTTTTGTTTTTAGGTTTGAAAGTTTGCCGTAGAGAATTGCGCTACTGTTTTCTTTTGCATCTTTCTTGAGGTCAGTAACTCGTTTAATATCTGAAATATTTTCGTACCGAGTAGGGAAGTGATAGAGCAGTGATTCAATGGTCTCAAGTCGTAATCGCTTCAGTGCTTTTTTCTGTGTCTCAAGAAGTCGGAAATGTTTCTCAATTGGGTCACTCAGTTGCATTAGCGTCTAGTATATCAAAAAGAAGACCACCCGAAGGAAGTCTTCTCTAAGGCGGTCGTTATTGTGTCTTGTTTTGTAGAGGGGTGAGCGAAGGGAATTTGTGAAAACTCCACCCCAGGTCGTAGTTACCCGGGTAGATCGCTCTGATGTTGTTGACGTGGTTCCGCATCTCCTCACTTCGTGCGCGCCACCCGTCCGGAGTGACTTGAAACACATGCGAGAGGACAATCTCCTCTCCTGAATACTCGTAGTCCTTGCAACAGAACGTGTCACCGTTCTTGAATGCCACAAAAAATGAAAAATCGCTCATTGTGACACCTCCTTTCCTATACTTATTTAAACAGTATTTTCTTTCTTTGTCAATCCGTGCTTTGCATTAAGCGCAAGGATGAGTGCCATGATGAGAATAGGTACATCACGGAAGAGGACATCCATTTGTGAGAGGTTGAAGATAATAATGCCGAGAAGCATTACTGTTGCAACAATACTTGGAATAAAAATCTTTTTCCCTGAGAGAATCCAAAGTCCAACAATAATTTCAATAACACCAAAGATGTGAAGTAGAAGCATTACATCAATACCACTATCAAGAAGAAAGGTGGGGAAGTATCCAACCCAGGCGAACGGAGTAAACCATGCAGAGATTGCTGGGTAGAGAAACGCGAAGGCAACTCCAACACGGAGTAATAGGTCAGTATAGCTTTCTTTTGAGAACATGTTCTTTTATTAGATTATTCTACAACCACGGTGCCACGCTTTGAAGCACGTACGTGATTGTGATACCCCCACTCACCAGCTTGGGTAAAGGTGAATTCCCATGACTCACCGTTATTGTTCACGCCACATTGATCAAATGCACTACCAAGACAATCATTCGTTGTTTTCTCTGAGTAGAGCGAGTGTGTTGGGTGAATGTCTGAACCAACCCACATACGTCCTCCGCTTTCATTAACAAATCGCACCGTGTCACCTTGTGTGATAGTAACTGTCTCGGGTGAGAATCCGTCATCAGTGTAAGTTACTACCGTTACCGCATCAGAAGCGCTACTGGTTTGAGTTCCAGTATCTCCTTGTGAAGAAGGTGATTCATCAAATTCTGGTTCAAGACCTTCGGTATCATTAAAGTTTTCTGGTGCTTCTCCTTCAAGAAATGTTCCTGAAGCACCATTCTGGTTTGTATCGAGACCTCCAGTATCACTTGGTGCTTCCGCTCGATTAAAGAAGAAGAACGCACCGCCAATAATAATGATAATAAGGATGATTATGCTTGCTGTGTATTTCATATGCTTTGTAGTATACCCCTACACTATATTTTCTACAAAATAGTATATGTGCATGGCATACACAGAAACGCCAAGAGTACTCTTGGCGTTTATTTCAGCTAAGAATAATGGTATCCTGGTGTAACTTGGAGACCTTTCTAAGGTAGATAGGTAGCCCAAATTGAATATTGGAGACGTGGCTGAGTGGTCCAAAAATGAAAAACAGACGCCTCAGTGCTTTCGTCCCGTCCCGTATGACGTTAAACTGCCTAATTAAATATAGAATGGAGACGTGGCTGAGTGGTCGAAAGCGCCTCACTGCTAACGAGGTAGGGGTTTACACCCCTCGTGGGTTCGAATCCCACCGTCTCCGCAATACCAAAAAACGCCAAGATAGCTTTGGCGTTTTTTGGTATAGTGGAAAACAGTTGGGGGGTTCGAAAGCCGGAGCGATGCGCGAGTTTGCGAAGCAAGGCGAGTGCCGCGAGGCGGGGTCGCGAAAAATTTCCGTCAGGAAATTTATTTGTGACCGAATCCCACCGTCTCCAATAATCCAAAAATCTATGCACACATATCTTTTTTATGGAAAAATATTACCTGAGCGTGCGCAACTTTCTCTTGAATTTACAATTAATTTTTATCACCCAACAACAAAAAATAAAGGGAATGCAGAAATAAGTATTGTACTTAATCAGATGGCAACTTCAGTTTATACAGATGATGAATGGAACATTTTTGATTTAAGAAATGTCGTAAAAAATATTATACAAAGTAATTTGGCAATGATAGGTTATCTTAAGGGCTTTGCTTATGATTTAGAGATAACAAGAGTATTGAATCCTAAACTTAAAATAAATTATGTTTTTGGTATAGACATACCAGTTATTGCTGAAAATCGAGAGTCTATAAATATAAAAAAAGAATTAGAGTCTCTTCGAAAGAAAACCCATGGAGAAGCTGGTGTATTTCTTAATCGTTGTTTTAAGGATTTTATGTCTGCAATGAAAAATGCAGAGGACACAGGTTTTTATTGTTACAGATCTTTGGAGTCCCTACGTCTTCATTGTGCTCATACAAGTGGATTAATTGATCAAAAAAAAGAAGCACAATGGAATAAATTCAGAGAGATTTCTCAAGTTTCTGAGAATAAACTCCGTGAAATAGAAGTGACTGCGAGAGGTGTGCGCCATGGAGAAATGGCAAATATAACAGATAGTGATCGTGCGCAAATTTTAAAAAATACCTGGGATATAATCGAGAGTTATATTAAAAGAATTTAATTTTGATTCCCTTGACCCTCACCACTCATTCATATATTATAGGCTCGCTGGGAAGCTCGGCACTTCCAGCTCCTCCGACCGGGACGGGCCCCTCGACTTACCCCCCCCGAGTCGGGGGGCCCACGCCGCACACTTCTGCTATCCACGCAGGAGTTTTTTATTTCCTCACTTTTTTACCATCACCCCGAAAGCGCAAGGCACCATACATTTTTCACTCCAGCAGCTGTAAGTGTTTTTCGTGCTTCATGTAAGGTACTACCCGTTGTTACTACATCATCAAGAATAATAATGGGTGTATTTAGAAACTCAGAAACTCTTTCTGTCGTGGCAAAAACTCCGCGAACATTGTTTCTCCGTTCTTCTTTTTTCCGTATTTCAGTCTGTGGTTTCGTATGTCGAACCTTCTTCAGTATATCTTTGCGTATTTCATAGTGACCATATGATTCAAGGACATCGGTTACTACATGTATCTGATTATATCCGCGCTCACGTTCTCGTTTTTTAGTAAGAGGAAGGGGAATAATACACAGTCGAGATTCATTAAACATTTTTCGTTCAGCACAGTATTCAAGTACATACTCATGCACCATTTCTCCAAAAAGGCTTGCCACATGTTGATCATGTTTGTATTTCAGCCTCCAAATCATGTGGCGCACGATAGGTTTTTTATATGAAAACAGTATACGCACACCATTTCTTTCTTGAGGAGAAAGAAGTGTAGCAAGATCTTCAGCTCTCATGGTGCGTATTTCTTTCTCTAGATCCTTTGGAGGAAAGATAAGATCAAGAAGTGATGTGAGAAGAGTGGTGAACATAGACGTTATCTACTATAATACCTGCTATATATGGAAAACCCACTTGATGCGGTGAAAAATTTTATTACCTCATTTACTTCTCAACGAGATAGTGGCAGTATTTTGGGTATCGACATCGGTTCGTCATCTATCAAAGTAGTGCAGCTCAAGAAAAAACGTGGTGCAGCAGTACTTGAAACATATGGTGAGCTCGCGGTTGGACCTTATATGGACCTTGACGTTGGTCGGGCCGCAGCGCTTCCTCCTCAAAAATTGACTGAAGCCCTCAGTGATATTCTGAACGAAGCAAATGTCACCACAAAATCGTGCGGCGTCTCAATTCCTTTTAGTTCAAGTCTCATTTCAGTAATGTCGCTTCCTAATGTTGACGATGACCAGCTGGCAAAGATGATTCCTATTGAAGCGCGTAAATACATTCCGGTACCCATCTCAGAGGTGACACTTGACTGGTTTATTATTCCTGAGCAAGAACAAAAGTATCTTTCACGAGAAGAGGGTGACAAAGAGGAACAGAATCAAAACAAGAAAGATGTCTTACTTGTTGCAATACATAATGAGGTGTTGAACCGATATCGTGATGTGCTTAATAATATAGGTTTGAATGTGTCGTTTTATGAAATAGAAATTTTTGCGACGATTCGTGCCTCTGTGGGGCAGGGCATTGATCCGATTATGGTTGTTGATATTGGTGCTGCCTCAACAAAAGTCTACATTGTTGAGTTTGGTATTGTGAAAAGTTCTCACCTTATTAATAAAGGTTCGCAAGATATTACACTCGCGCTCTCTCGTTCGCTTGATATGAGTGTGACAAAAGCAGAACGAATCAAACGTGAGTCAGGAATGCTCGGTACAGGCGAAGGTGCACAAGCAAAAGAAACGATTTTATTAACACTCGATTATATATTTTCAGAAGCGAATAGGGTACTATTAAATTATCAGCGAAAGTACAATCGAACAGTGCAGAATGTTGTCTTCACTGGAGGTGGTTCAGTACTGAAAGGGCTGCAAGAAGAGGCAAACACACGATTCGATACGGAGGTCGTCGTTGCTGATCCATTTGCAAAAACGCAAACACCAGCATTTCTTGAAGAAGTACTAAAAGAAGTTGGTCCAGAATTCTCGGTTGCTGTTGGTCTTGCGTTACGAAAACTCCAAGAACTGAGATAATACACACTATATAGTATATGGAGCCGAAATTTCGGAAATCATTTATACCAAAACAGACACTACAGACTTCTGGGTCGAGGCGTTCATCCTCAGGAGCTAAGCCCTTTGGTATTATCACGCTCATTGCTCTCATTCTTGCACTCGGAGCGATTGTACTCTCGGTAGGTGCATTTCTCTATCAACAACTACTTGAGGGGGGCATTACCAGAAAAGGTGAGACCCTTGAACGAGCGCGCGAGGCATTTGAGCCAGCACTTATTGAAGAATTGGTTCGAGTTGATGAACGACTGGAAAATGCAGAAGATATCCTCGCTTCCCATGTGGCACTTTCTGCGTTTTTTGAAGAGCTTGAAGATCGAACACTCAAAAGTGTGCGTTTTGAAGACTTTAACTTAACGCGAGTAAGTGATGACCGTATTAATATCTCAATGCGTGGAGTCGCAGATGATTTTAACGGCATTGCACTTCAAGCTGATATTTTTGGTAAGAGTAAAGTTATTCGTGAACCAATTTTTTCTAACCTCAATATAAATCAAGAGGGGCGTGCGGTGTTTCAAATGACTGCATTCGTTGACCAATCATCAACCAGTTTTACCAGTCAGGTCGATAGTGGTGCCTTTCAACGGTCGATACAGGGTGTAGAAGCTGAAGGAAGTTCTAATTAATACACTATGATTCGTCTTTTTGTTCCAATCTTACTCGTCGGCGTCGCACTCGGATTGTTTTTTGGGTATATCGACCCAACGTACACAAAAATTAAAACATTACAGGCTGAAGAAGCACGTTTTGACCAAGCGCTTGAGCAGTCGCGAGAATTACAATCAGTTCGTGACTCGCTTCTCTCTCGGTACAACACATTTCCTACTGGAGAATTACGTCGTCTAGAAAAGATGCTTCCTGATAACGTTGATAATGTTCGACTTATTCTTGATATTGATAGCATGGCAGCGCGCTACAATATGCGAACCCGTAACGTCACCATTTCAGGTGCAAATGGTGAGGAAAATGAAGTGATTGGAGGTAATCAGGGTGCGGTTGGTTCTGTTATTTTAAGTTTCTCTGTTGCAGCTGAGTATGACAACTTCCTTCGTTTCTTACGCGACCTAGAACAGAGCTTACGTATTGTTGATTTGGTCGGCTTGTCATTTGATTCATCAGAAGGTGACGCATACACCTTTAATGTTAGCTTAAAAACCTATTGGTTGAAGTAATACTATGAATGAATTACTACAAAAATACAAAAACCCTCTCATCGTCCTTGGCGTTGTTGTTGTCGCATTTTTTATTTATTCAGCATTCTTTGGTGGTGGAAGCAGTAGCCCGAATGTACTGACTTCACAGACTCCTCAAAATCAAGTTGCTGGTAACAGTGAATTACTTACCCTTCTCCTTAACTTACGTTCGATCACCTTAGATGAATCACTTTTCGGTGATCCAGCATTTGATGCACTTATTGATTTTGGTCAAGAGTTAAGCCCTGAACCAACAGGAAGAGAGAATCCATTTTCTCCGGTTGGTTCAGACGCTATTTAATTAATTTTGTGGTATGGATTTACTTTCTGCCCTCGTTGAACGAAATATTATTGACAGCACAGAGATTCAAGCAATACAACAAGAAGTACAAACTGGGGCTGAGACAATTGAAGATGCATTGGTAAAACGGGGAATCTCACCTGAAGATATTTTGAGCATTAAAGGTGAGATACTCAATGTGCCAACTCGGGTCGTTGAAGAAACTATCCCGTTTGAAGTTTTGAAATATATTCCAGAAGATTCGGCGACGCACTACAGTTTTGTACCGCTCGGAGTTTCAGATGGGGTGCTTGAAGTGGGTGTTGTTGATCCGGATAATATGGAAGCGCTTGATGCACTTAATTTTATCTCTTCAAAAATAAATCTTCCGTATAAAGTATTTTTAATATCAGAAGCTGACCTGAAGAGAGTGCTTGCCATGTACAAAGGTCTCACTGGTGAGGTCAATAAAGCGCTTTCAGAGCTCGAAACAGAATTATCTGATGATCTGAAAAAGATTGGTACAGATGAAGAAGGAGACGACGAGTCAGAGATAGGAACTGTTGATGCGCCGGACAGTGCCACGCATATTATTGAGGACGCACCAGTAACAAAGATTGTTGCAACCGTACTTGGATACGCTGTTGATGGGCGAGCATCCGACATTCACATTGAGCATGCCGGGGATAAGGTTAAAGTCCGATTTCGTGTTGATGGTGAGTTGAGTACTCGACTACTTCTCCCTAAGAATGTCCACCGTGCGGTAGTTGCGCGTATTAAAATACTCTCATCAATGCGACTTGATGAGCGTCGAAAGCCACAAGATGGACGCTTCTCAACAAAGATAAAAGGAAGGAAGGTTGATTTTCGTGTCTCAACATTCCCCACATACCATGGTGAGAAGGTGGTAATGCGTATCTTAGATCAGTCGCAAGGACTCTACACACTTGAAGAGATTGGATTTCAAAAAGATCATCTTGAAATGGTACGACGTGCGGTGAAAAAGCCATTCGGCATGATTCTCATTTCAGGACCAACTGGTTCAGGTAAGAGTACAACACTCTACGCCATGCTTAATGAACTCGATAAAGAAACCCGAAACGTGCTTTCTCTTGAAGATCCGGTTGAGTACAACATGCCAGGTGTGAGCCAATCTCAAGTGCGTCCAGAGATTGGGTACACATTTGCGACCGGTCTTCGTACCACACTTCGTCAAGACCCCGACGTTATTATGGTGGGTGAGATACGAGACAAAGAGACAGCACAGCTTGCGGTTCAGGCTGCGCTTACTGGACACCTCGTACTCTCAACTATTCACACCAATGATGCTGTTGGTGTTATTCCACGACTTCTCGATATGGAAGTTGATCCATTCCTTGTTGCACCAACACTTGTTCTTACCATTGCACAACGTCTTACCAGAAAACTGTGTGACGGCCCAACAACACCTATTGCTGTTGATGGTAGTCTCAAGCTCATGATTGATAATCAGTTTAGCGACCTTCCAGCAGAAGTTAAAAAGAATTTACCGAAGATTGATACGCTACATGAGGCTAAGGCTACAGAAGAATGCCCAAGTGGTACACGGGGCCGTATCGGAGTCTTTGAAATGTTTGAAATGAATAAAGAAATTGAAAAGGTAATACTAGACAATCCAGTTGAAACAGATATTTATAATATTGCACGCAAGAACGGTATGTTGACGATGAAGGAAGATGCGATCATTAAATCAACTCAAAAATTGGTGCCATTTAAAGAAGTGAATACATTAGGTGGTGTGTTATTAAAAGACGACCCGAGTGAAGAAGACACTGTATGAATGCTGTAGATACACAACCAATTCTGCTTGTGGATGATGACAAGTTTTTGCTTGATATGTACAGCACAAAGTTTCGTGAAGAAGGGAAGGTTGTCGAGGTGTGTTTTGGTGGCGCTGAAGCTCTTGAGAAACTTCGTGAAGGTCTTAAGCCTGTTGCCGTTATACTTGATGTAGTGATGCCGAACCCCGATGGTCTTGAAGTGTTAGAAACCATAAAGAAGGAGAAGCTTGGAGGAGACCCAATGGTTATCATGCTTTCAAACCAGGGCGAGCAAAGAGATATCAATCGAGCAAAAGAACTTGGTGCAGATGGATACATTGTGAAAGCAAGTGCAATTCCATCCGAGGTATTAGAGCAAGTTGATGCTATTATAAAAGGTACACAAAAATAACGTAACGTATGGAATATAGTACACAGATAAAAACACTACTAGATCGACTGGTAAAAGAAGGCGGCTCTGACCTCCACCTTTCAGCTGGAGTGTACCCAGCAATCCGTGTCTCCGGATCTTTAGTGCCTCTCTCAGACATGCCGATTCTTACCAAAGAAGATACGCTCGGGCTCATCTCAGAACTCCTTAATGAAGAGCAACGAAGTGAATTTCTTACAAACCAAGAAATAGACTTTTCATACACCTTTGGTGAGAAAATGCGACTTCGGGGAAATGGCTTTTTTCAGAGAGGTTCAGTAAGTGTCGCTCTGAGACTCATACCAAATAAAATTCAAACACTTGAAGAGCTTAACTTACCAACGTCATTGTATGAATTTGCACGTCGGCAACAAGGATTCTTTTTGGTGGTTGGCCCAGTAGGACAGGGAAAATCAACAACTCTCGCATCACTACTTGAATCAATTAATCAAGAACGACCCGAGCATATTGTGACCATTGAAGATCCAATTGAGTATGTGTTTGAACAAAAAAAATCAATTATTGATCAACGAGAGGTGCGTATTGATACAAAAGATTTTGCGACCGCACTAAAGTCAGTTTTTCGACAAGATGTTGATGTCATTATGATTGGTGAGATGCGAGGTCCTGAAACCATGGCAGCAGCGGTTACTGCTGCTGAGACCGGGCACTTAGTTTTCTCCACTCTCCATACTAATAATGCTGCTCAGACAATTGATCGTATCATTGATACATTCCCTGCAGGTCAACAAGATCAAATTAGAATTCAACTCTCTGTCTCTCTTGCTGGTATTTTCTCACAACGACTTATACCGCGAGTGTCAGGTGGACTCATTCCAGCGTATGAACTTCTTATTAATAACAAAGCGGTTGCAAACCTTATCCGGGAAAAACGCACGCACGAGGTTAATACGGTAATTGAAACAGGGTCTGACGAGGGTATGGTTGATATGAATCGTTCACTTGCTGATTTGGTGCGTAGAGGTGAGGTCTCGGTTGAAAATGCGTACGCTCGTTCGCTCAACCCGCAAGTATTAGAGAAATTCTTATAATAGTTTTATGCTTTTTAACTATAACGTCATCGATCAACAAGGAAGTAAGCAGTCGGGAAGTATCGACGCGATTAATATTGATGTTGCTATCAGCTCGTTACAACGCCGTGGCTTCACCATCTCATCAATTAATCCGGCAGGAGAAGAGACAAGTATATTTAAAAAAGAGATCACCATCTTTCAGACGGTTTCAAACAAAGAGGTGGTTATTCTCTCTCGACAGATCGCGACTCTTTTTGAAGCACAAGTCTCAGCGCTTCGTGTCTTTCGACTGCTTTCTTCAGAAATGGAGAATCCTAAACTTCAACAAGTGCTCACGACTGTTGCTGACGATCTTCAAGGAGGAGGAACTATTTCAAACGCGCTAGGCAAGCACCCAAAGGTATTTTCTTCTTTTTATGTTGGTATGGTCCGGGCGGGCGAAGAGTCTGGGCAACTTGATAAAACGTTCTCATTTCTTGCTGACTATCTTGATCGAACCTATGAGGTAAGTATGAAGGCGCGTAACGCGCTCATTTATCCTGCCTTTGTTATTACCACCTTTGTGGTGGTGATGATTCTGATGCTCACTTTGGTTATTCCACGGTTAAGTGCGATTTTGCTTGAGTCCGGGCAAGCTATTCCGATTTATACCCAAATTGTTATTGGTTTAAGTAATTTCCTCATAAATTACGGAATATTCTTTCTCATTTTAGTGGTGATTGGTGGTTTCTTCGTGTGGCGTTTTCTTCAGACCCCTCGAGGTAGACGGTCATTAGCTGAGTTCCAACTTGCAGTACCATACATTGGTGAGTTATATCGAAAACTCTATCTATCTCGTATTTCTGATAACTTAAACACCATGCTTTCAAGTGGTATTCAAATGGTACGAGCGGTTGAGATTACCTCAACGGTTGTCGGGAACGCTTTGTATGAAGAAAAACTTGAGGAAGTGCTTGAAAAAATTAAAGGAGGAACACAGCTCTCAGAAGCACTAAGTGAACATCCTGAATTTCCAGGTATTTTTGTGCAAATGATGAAGGTGGGAGAAGAAAGTGGTGAGTTGGGAAGTATTCTTAATACCCTTGCTAAATTCTATCGGCGTGAGGTTAATGGTGCGGTAGACACCCTTGTTAACCTTATTGAGCCGGTCATGATCGTTGTTCTCGGTCTTGGTGTCGGTTTTCTCCTTGCGTCAGTATTGATACCGATTTACAACATTTCTGCAGCTATTTAATACTTATCCACACACTCTGTTACTCAGGGTAGTGCTAAAGAATTATACTGTACAGTAACAACATTGTAGTGTATTCTTTAAACTATACTGCAAGTATATAAACATTTTACTTTTTAGATATGATTCATAAAAAACATACACAGCGAGGATTTACACTCATTGAGTTGCTCGTGGTAATTGCCATCATTGGTATTCTTTCATCTGTTGTGTTGGCGTCACTCAACAGTGCCCGTGAAAAGTCGAGAGACGCACGACGTATTTCAGACATTAAGCAAATTCAACTTGCACTTGAGCTCTACTTTGATTCAAACGCTGCATACCCAACGACAACAACATCACTTGCACCAAGTTATATTGCAACGAACCCAACAGACCCAACAACGGGTTCAGCGTATTCGTACGCTGCACTTGGTTCTGGTTCAACCTGTTCAAGTTACCACCTCGGTGCAACACTTGAGAATGCTTCACACAGTGCCCTTAGTTCAGACATTGATGCAGCAGCCGGGACTGCGTGCACTGGTAGTGCCTCTGACTTTGCGGGAACCGATCCGATCTACGACGTAAAACCGTAATCACTTATCTCCTAAAGTTATAGTAAACACCTCGTACATCGAGGTGTTTCTATTTTGAGGTATACTGATTGTTGTATGAACATACTCCTTGGTTTTTTTGTTTTTATATTTGGTGCAATTATTGGTAGTTTCCTTAATGTGGTGTCACTTCGCTTTAATACGGGGAAAGACTTCTACACTCCTTCATCATGTCAATCATGTGGAGTAAGACTTCGGTGGTATGAGTTACTTCCTATTCTTTCATTTCTATTTCAAAAAGGGAGATGTCGATCCTGTAATAGTAGCGTTTCACTACAATACCCACTTGTAGAAGGGGTAACTGGACTTATTTTTTTAGCACTCTTTCTTACGCCGATGTCACTCTATGATGCACTTATACTTGCAGTTATTACGTCACTATTAATTGTTATTGCAGTCTATGATATTCGCCACAGCATTGTTCCGAACACATTAGTGTACATGTTTATTCTTATTTCGTTCCTTCTTTTATTTTTTGATACTTCACTAGTAACATTTTCATATCCTTCTTTCTCTGCGTTTATAGCTGGGCCGGTACTGGCACTCCCTATATGGCTACTGTGGCATGTCTCTTCAGGTCGATGGATTGGTTTAGGTGATGCCAAATTATTTCTTGGAGTCGGGTGGTTTCTCGGTTTATATGAAGGAATTTCAGCTTTTATTATCTCTTTTTGGATAGGGGCTGCTTTTGGCATATTACTTATCTTTGCTCGGTATATTTCACGAACAACTCAATTGAATTTAGGCACAAAACCGCTTACAATTAAAAACGAGATACCATTTGCACCGTTTATTATTGCAAGTTTTCTGATTGTCGCTCTCTACAATATTAATATAATCACCTTTCTACTTATATAATGAGTCGCATTCGCTCACTGTTGAGTCATAAAAAAAGAATAGATGGATTTTCCATGATAGAGTTAGTGGTCTCAGGAACTATTTTAGTGGTCATTACTACAGTTGTATTAGTTAACCATGCTGCGTTTGGAGGAAATATACTAATTGGAAGCCTTGCGTATGACGTTGGTCTTTCAATTCGACAAGCACAAGTATTTGGTCTTAGTGTACGTGAGTTTGGTACAGGAAGCGGACAGTTTGATGTTGGGTATGGTGTACACTTTGATATTGATAACCCAACAAGCTACTCCCTTTTTGCAGACGTTGATAAGAACAGAGTCTACAACACTGGTGACGGAATTGAAGAGGTGTTTACCATCAGTAGAGGGTTTTCGTTAAAAAAATTGTGTGTGACAACAGTAGCATCTACTGAAATATGTAGTGATGTTGATGATGTTTCAACACTCGACGTTGCGTTCATTAGACCAGATCCAGACGCGTATCTCCGTATTAATGGAGACGGTGCTACTAGTTACCAGAGTGCTCGTGTTGTTGTTCAGTCACCACGAGGTGAAGAGCGAGAAGTAAACGTTGAATCAACTGGCCAGATTTCAATTTCTCAAACTGAATAAATAGTACTTATGCCGCATTTTTCTAATACATACAGAAAACATAAACATACAAAAGGATTCTCTCTCATTGAGATCATGGTAGCCGTTTCTTTATTTGCTGTTGTGGTGACTATCAGTATTGGTGCACTACTCTCTCTTGTTGAAGCAAACCGAAAAGCACAGGCCTTAAACTCAGTTATGAATAACCTTAATTTTGCACTTGAGAACATGTCTCGCAATATGCGCATTGGATCTCAATACCACTGCAATGATTCAATTACTGTCCCTGGGAATATCGAGAGTACTAAGGACTGTGCAAACGGAGGGGTATTGGTTGGTTTTGAGGCTTTTGATGGGGATCCAACTGATCCCTCTGATCAAATTATTTATCGATTTAACAACAGTCGTATTGAAAAATCTTCAGATGGAGGAACAACGTTTGTTGCAATAACCGCTTCAGAAGTAACGATTAATGAGATGTCATTTTATGTTGTGGGAACAACCAGAGGTGACGCAAGTCAACCAAGAATCATCATGACCGTAGACGGTTCAGCCGGTATCAGCAGTCGAGTCCAAGCAGATTTTAATTTACAAACGACAATTTCTCAGCGAGTACTAGACCTATAGTGTATGAAAAAAAATATCTCTACACAAAACTTTATACAAAAACAGTCTCTAAAGAATACACAACGAGGTTTTACTCTTATTGAAACCCTTGTAGCGATATCAATACTCCTTCTTTCTGTTGGTGCTCCACTAACCATTGCATCAAAAGGCCTCGCGAGTTCATTTTTTGCTCGCGACCAAATAACTGCATTTTACTTAGCTCAAGATGCTGTCGAGTTTGTGAGAAATACGAGGGACAACAACACACTTTCATCGGCTTCTTGGCTTACTGGCTTCCCGAGTACTGACGGTGAAGCGTTTACTGTCGATACGGTTGATGGGGACATGGCCTTGTGTTCAGTAACTTGCCCAGCACTTGAATACAATGAATCAACAGATTTTTATAGCTACGATGATCCTGCTGCAGATGAAAGCATTTTCACTCGTTCAGTTAGCATAGAGACTATTAATGGAAACGAGGTGCTCGTCACGGTCTCTGTGTCTTGGTCGACGGGAGTGTTTAACCGCACCTTTAGTGTGAAGGAGAGTATTCTTGATTGGCAGTAGACTGAGCATACATGTTATGAAGCATATAAACAAAAAACACACATCGTCACAGAAGGGATTCACACTACTTGTTGCTGTTCTTGTTTCAGGAGTACTACTTGCTATTGGTCTTGCTATATTTAATATCACCATTAAAGAAATTCTCCTCTCATCATCTGGGCGTGATTCTCAATTTGCATTTTACGCTGCTGACTCAGGAACCGAGTGTGCGCTCTATTGGGACCAGAAGGGTGGGGGTTTTTCTACCTCAACTGCGGGCACGATAAATTGTAATAACACCAGTATTCCAAATATTGGTGGGGTAGGGTACGATACCGAAATGACTTTTCAGTTCGAGGTTGATGGTTTCTGCTCAGCTGTGTCCGTGACTAAAAGTGAAACGCATCCACGTACAAAAATAGAGTCAAAAGGGTATAATACCAGTTGTGATAATACCCTGAATCCACGACGTATTGAGCGTGCGATACGGGTTACCTACTAACCCTTTATGGCTGTACCAAAGGATATAGAAAAAAAAGTGCATACACTGCGCAAGGAGATAACACGGCACCAAAAGCTTTACCATGAGTCTGATACTCCTGAGATTTCTGATGAAGCGTACGATTCTTTACTGCGTGACTTACACGCACTTGAAGATACATACCCAGAGCTTAAAACAACTGCAAGTCCCACTGAATCAATAGGGGGTGAACCTATAGAAGCATTTGAAAAGGTCACACACAAAGTTAAACAATGGTCATTTGATAATATATTTTCTTCAGATGAGCTTGTTGCCTGGGAAGAAAAAATCAAACGGTATCTAGAAAAAGAAATAAAAGTTCCTCATGTTATTACGTACTGCGCTGAACATAAAATGGATGGTCTCAAGGTGATACTTGAGTATCAGGGTGGTGTATTTATTCGTGGTGCAACGCGCGGAAATGGTGAAGTTGGGGAAGATATTACGCATAACTTGAAGACAATACAGAATGTTCCTCAAAAGCTCACAAAGCCTATTAACGCGATAGTTGTTGGCGAAGCTCTTTTATCTCATAAAGAGTTTAAGCGTATTAACAAAGAGCGTGAAAAAAACAATGAACCACTTTTTGCAAACGCACGTAATGCAGCCGCAGGGTCTTTGAGGCAACTTGATCCACGTATTACTGCTCGTCGCAAGTTAGAAGTGTATGCGTATGATATAGACCTCTTAGAAGAAAATGGAGTTGGTCTTCACAAACCAACTACACAAATTGATGAGTTACATACATTAAAGAATCTTGGCTTTGCAGTCAGTCCTCATTTTAAGAAATGTGATGGCGTAAAAGAAATTGATACCTACTATAGTAAGTGGATGCAGAAAAAAGAGACGCTCCCGTATGACGTTGATGGGGTTGCTATTAAGGTAAATGATATTCGTCTTCAACATATTCTTGGCTACACTGGTAAATCACCACGTTTTGGTGTTGCGTATAAATTCCCAGCTGAGCAAGTGACAACAGTGGTTGAAGACATTGTGCTTCAAATTGGTCGAACTGGGGTGCTGACTCCTGTTGCACACTTAACCCCAGTGCGTGTCGCTGGTTCTGTTGTATCAAGAGCAACACTTCATAATGAGGATGAAATTAAGCGCCTCGATGTGCGTATTGGTGATACAGTTGTGATTCAAAAAGCGGGAGATGTCATTCCAGATATTGTTTCAGTGCTCACTAAGTTACGTAGCGGTAAAGAAAAGAAATTTGTATTCCCAACACATTTTCCGCTCTGTGGCGGAGATGGGCGAATTGAGAGAGTGCCTGGGCAAGCAGCTCATCGGTGCGTCAACACTGACTCATTTGAACTTCAAAAGCAGAAATTTCATTACCTTGTTTCAAAAAAAGCTTTTGATATTGATGGGGTCGGACCTCAAATTGTAGATCGATTTTTAGAAGAGGGGCTTATTACTTCGTACGACGATCTCTTTACGCTTGAAGTAGGAGACATTGCGGCACTGAGTGGTTTTAAGGAAAAATCTGCACAAAATATTGTAGAGGCAATTCAAACGGCTAGAGAAGTAACTCTGCCAAGACTCCTTATCGGTCTTTCAATTCCACATGTTGGCGAAGAAACTGCTTATGATATAGCAGAACATTTTGGAACCTTAGAAAATATACAAAAAGCGTCACTTGAAACATTACAAAATATCTCTGGCGTTGGGGATATCGTTGCACAGTCCGTGCATTCATGGTTCAGCGATAAGAATAATAAAGAGACGCTTAAAAAATTACTACAGTACATAACTGTTTCAGCAATACAACAAAAAACAGGAGTGTTTTCTGGTAAGACGTTTGTACTCACTGGTTCATTAACCACCTTTACCCGCGATGATGCTCGAGAAGCAATTCATGCTCGTGGCGGCACGGTGTCTAGTTCTGTCTCAAAAAGTACCGATTATGTTGTGGTTGGAAATGACCCTGGTAGTAAATATCAGAAAGCTCAATCCCTTGGTGTTCCGGTACTTACCGAAGAAGAGCTCATTGCACTTCTTGGTGCTTAAAGGTATTCTTGGCTCATATGTCTGATACATCTCATATTGAAAAACTAGCTGCACTCTCACGAATCACTCTGACACAAGAAGAGCTTGAGGGACTTGCAGAAGACATTGAAGCCATTTTGGGTTACGTAGAGCAAATACAAGAGGTCTCTACACACACAGAAGTTGGTGATAACGGTCTCGTACATAATGTTATGCGTGAAGACGGAGAGCCACATGAGCCTGGTGTACATTCTGAGGCACTACTT
This sequence comes from Minisyncoccota bacterium, assembly GCA_965222715.1. GTDB lineage: Bacteria > Patescibacteriota > Minisyncoccia > Phycocordibacterales > JABMNX01 > JABMNX01. The sequence goes on from OZ244961.1 coordinate 118,475, forward strand.
AAACAGGCGCCTGCAACGAAGAATGGTTTTTTTGAGGTGAAAAAAGTTATCGATCAGAAATAAATAGTAAGTAACAATGGATACACGTACACTTACAATTACTCAGGCCAACCAAGATCTTACTGATAAAAAATACTCAGCAGTAGATCTTGCGAAAGCATATCTAAAAAATATAGAAAATGATCAAACAGGTGCGTACCTTGAGGTGTTTGATGATGTGCTTGAGCAGGCACAGAAAGCTGACGAGCGTATACAAAAAGGAGACACTACTCCGTTGTGTGGGATTCCGCTTGGAATAAAGGACAACATTCTTATACATAACAGGCAAGCAAGTGCTGGTTCAGAAATGCTCAAAGAGTATCGAGCAACATATGATGCAACAGTTATCAGAAAACTTAAAGAAGAAGGGAGTATATTTTTAGGTCGCACAAATATGGACGAGTTTGCGATGGGTTCTTCGACAGAGAATTCTGCGTTTGGTGTAGTAAAAAATCCACACGATCTCGCGCGAGTTCCTGGTGGTTCATCTGGCGGCTCGGCTGCAGCAGTTTCGGGAGATGTCGCGCTTGCCGCTCTCGGCTCAGATACAGGTGGTTCAATACGGCAGCCAGCAAGTTTTTGCGGCATTGTTGGTTTAAAGCCAACCTATGGAAGTGTCTCACGGTACGGACTTATCGCACTTGGCTCATCACTTGACCAAATAGGACCACTCACAAAAACAGTTGCTGACACCAGAATACTTTTTTCTACAATAAGAGGGAATGACCCAAAAGATAGTACATCACTTCCACAAGAAAAATTCACTAACACTGCTACTAAGGTAAAACGTATTGGTGTTCCCCGAGGGTTAATGGAAAAAGGAGTAGACGCTGGTGTACTAGAAAATTTTGAAGAGACACTTAAAAAACTTACAGAAGAGGGATATGAGATTGTCGACATTACACTCCCACAAGCAGTATACGCACTTCCTGCCTACTACATTGTTATGCCAGCTGAAGCCTCAACGAATCTTGCACGCTTCGATGGTGTACGTTATGGATTATCTGTTGAGGGTGAGGGGATAGTTGAAGGGTATGCTGAGAGTAGAAGTAAGGGGTTTGGCAAAGAAGTTCGTCGCCGTATTCTTCTTGGTACACATGTACTTTCAGCAGGATATTACGACGCGTATTACACAAAGGCGCAGGCACTTCGGGCGCAGCTCATTAAAGATTTCAATGAAGCCTTTAGTACTGTTGATGTTATTATGACACCCACAAGCCCTACACCTGCTTTTAAAATAGGAGAAAAGAGTGACCCACTTTCAATGTATGCGGCAGATATGTTTACCATTACTGCAAACTTAACCGGCATGCCAGCACTCTCAGTGCCGAGTGGTACAGTGTTACGAGAAGACACGTCACTTCCTGTTGGTATACAACTAACCGCGCCACACATGGAAGAGAATAGACTATTTACTGTTGGTGAAAGTATTGAAAAGTAATACTTAATTGCTAGGTAGATGTCTTCGCTACCCCCATACTCGTTTTTATAAAATCTAATCTAGGCGGTATACTTTTAGATAATGGAGTTTGCATACTTAAACACAGAGTTTATTTTCTCAACCATTTATAATTTTTTACTTAATGGAGATTTGCTCACTGTTCCTCGACAACTCATTGTTTTTTGGGATGGCTTTAAGATTGTCTCAACCATTATCTCCCTCCTCCTTCTTACAGGAATTGTGTATTCGTACATTCGCCTTACACAAATTAGAAATGCTGAGCGTGAGGAAATTGAAAGAAAAACGGGTGGAACTGCAAGTCAGGAAGAAACAGAAACTCGGCGTGACGAGCGGTGGGATCGTGTTCTTCAGCAGGTGAATTCTGAAAACCCTAATGACTGGCGACAAGCAATCATCGATGCCGATATTATTCTTGACGATATTGTAACTCGAGCAGGATATCCAGGAGAGACGCTTGGCGAGCGCATGCGGGGTATTGAAAAGAGTGATTTTCGTACTATTGACGAGGCGTGGGAAGCGCATAAGGTACGAAATCGTATTGCGCACGACGGTGCAGAATTCCAGCTTACCAAACGTGAAGCACTTCGTGTTATTGATCTGTACCGACAAGTGTTTGAAGAGTTTTATTACCTCTAAACAAAATACACACCTTCTAAGGTGTGTATTTTGTAACGTGTTGCGGGGGCCGGACTCGAACCGGCGTCCCGAGGTTATGAGCCTCGTGAGGTACCGCTCCTCCACCCCGCGATATCTACATAAAAAACGCTCTACTGGCGTTTCTAATATACTACCACAAAAAAAGTGGTGTGTGAATAACGTTGAAAACACTGTAGGTTAATGGTATTTTAAGACATAAGCTCACACGAGCTTTTTCTATTAGTGACGTAGAGCGAACATACCGAGAAAATTAAGCAAAAGCTTTTTTCTTGGTATCGAGTCAAGGAACTAATATAAGACGTTACTACTTTTATTGTCGGGGTAGCTCAGATGGTTAGAGCGCAGCACTCATAAAGCTGAGGTCGTGGGTTCGATCCCCACCCTCGACACACGAAACTTTAAGTAAAATACAGTGTTACAGAAGGTAATGATTCAAAAAATTACCCTTACGATATTTTTTACATGCCTTTTTATAACAGCTGCACTCGTTCTTTATTTTGTTTGGAGCGAAGGTCCTCCGACAGATACTTGGGGACAGATAGCAGGAACTACTTTTATTGTTGGTTTAACGTCTTTTCTAACGTGGATTACTGAGTCAATCTATCGAATGAAGGTCGTTGCGAATAAAGAAAAATAAGCTATACTCTATGGACGTATTCGGTTTTTAAGAGCCGTAATGCGGTGGTAGCTCAATTTGGTTAGAGCACTCGCCTGTCACGCGAGAGGTTGCGGGTTCAAGTCCCGTCCATCGCGCATTAAACAGTTTGGCCCCAGTCTGGAAAGACTTGGGGCCTTACTGTTTAACAATAGCGGTGTGACTTGAAAGACGGAGCGAGCAAAGCGAGGAACAAGCTTACAGACCCCAAGACCTATTATTGTGCATAAAGATAAACAAACTACACACAAGTATTATTTAAGCTTTACTCTAAACATAGAATTCGTTATCCTTTTAGTGTGAAGAAATCTTTTAACAAGAAAACCCTTCAGGACTTGTATGAAAAAGAGAAGCTTTCTGTTTCTGTGATTGCAAAACGTCTGGGATGTTCACAGAATAAAGTTAACTACTGGTTGAAAAAGTATGGAATTAATAAGAGGAGTATTTCTGAAGCTATTTATCTTAAAAACAATCCAAAAGGAGATCCATTTTTATTTAATCAACCTAAAAATGTATCCTCCTATTTTATCTATGGCCTTGGTTTGGGCTTATTTTGGGGAGAAGGGAATAAAAAAGATCGCCATTCAGTACGTCTAGGAAACTCTGATCCAAAATTAATCAGATACTTCATAAAGTTTCTTAAAGAAATATATAACATTGATGAAAGAAGGTTGCGTTTTGGAATTCAGGTTTTTAATGATGTATCATCGCATGAAGCACTGCTTTTCTGGAGTAAAGAGTTAAGCGTAGATAAAAGTCAATTTCAAAAAGTTGTTATAACGCCAACACGTGGCACTGGTTCATATAAAAAGAAGTCCAAGCACGGTGTCTTAACAGTGTATTTTTATAATAAAAAATTACGTGATACGATAATGGGCGCAATAGAAGGATTAAAGTAAGCCGGAGTAGTTCAGTGGTAGAACGCCGTCATGGTAAGACGGAGGTCAAGAGTTCGATTCTCTTCTTCGGCTCCAGAGAGGAATATATTTGCCACCTTAGCTCAGTTGGTAGAGCGACGCACTCGTAACGCGTAGGTCCGCGGTTCAATCCCGCGAGGTGGCTCAGGTAAAAGTCTCTTTCTTTTTATAACACTTTCTGTATACTGCCTAATGGCATGGTTTTGGCAGTAATGACCGGGATCCACCGCTTGCGGTCGTAGTACTCCCCGCCGATTCTGTGTCATGGCCGAGGTTTGAGCTTCACCTCCTCAACCTCGGCCTTTTCTTTTTGCTATACTCTCTAACATGACGGACAAAGAAACTATTGAGAAAAAAATTGCTGAACTTGAGGCAGAAATGGTGAAGCCAGATTTTTGGCAGGACAAAGAACGCGCTCAAGCAGTTATTAAAGAAATTCAAGAGCTTAAAACAGAAGCTGAAGGTGGTAGTAAATATGACAAAGGCGATGCAGTCGTCACCATCTTTTCTGGTGCGGGAGGAGATGATGCCGAAGATTTTTCCGCTCTTCTCTTTCGTATGTACAGTAAATACATTGAAGGAAAGGGGTGGGGTAGTGTCGTCATTCACGAAAACTCAAACGACCACGGTGGTTTTCGCAACATCACTTTTGAAGTTTCTGGAAAGAACGTGTATGGCACACTGAAAAATGAGTCAGGAGTGCATCGACTGGTACGCATTTCACCATTTAATGCCCAAGCAAAACGACATACCTCATTTTCAATGGTTGAAGTAGTGCCCAAAATTCCTAAAACCGATGACATAACTCTTTCGGATGAAGAGATTGAAATACAGTTTACTAAATCAAGTGGACCGGGTGGTCAGAATGTAAACAAACGAGAGACTGCAGTGCGTATCATCCACACCCCAACAAATATATCTGTACATGTTGAGTCAGAGCGAAGTCAGGCCCAGAACAAAGAAAAAGCGCTCGAGGTACTTAAAGGAAAACTGTATAAAAAACGTGAAGAAGACCGAAAGAAAGAAGCTCGTGGTCTTGCTATTTCACAAGGTATCGACGTCGAGTGGGGGAATCAAATTCGCTCGTACGTACTTCACCCGTATAAGTTGGTCAAAGATCATCGCACCGACACTGAGGTACGGGACGTTGACAGTGTATTTAATGGAGATATTCAGGTATTCGTGGACGCCGAGCGTGATCTAGAGTAAAATGAATTCCATCGTTAACTGATATTGAAGCACTGGCTAAAAACGAACAGTTACACACAAGCATCTACTCATGATTTACTTCGATAATGTTTCGAAACTATATAACGGAGGACATCCAGCACTTGAAGATGTGACTCTCTCGATTGAACCTGCTGAATTTGTTTCAGTGGTAGGGCACTCAGGTGCAGGTAAAACAACGCTTCTTAAAATGCTTCTTGCAGAAGATTATCCAACAACTGGTGACGTGTTTTTTGAGTCAGCAAATATTAAAAACTTAGGGCGAGATGATCTTACGCGCTTACGACAGCGTATGGGTATGGTCTTCCAGGACTTTCGACTGATTCCTAATAAGACAGCGTATGAAAATATTGCCTTTGCTATGGAAGCCGCAGGACGTTCTGAAGAAGAAATTGCGACTGATGTACCCTATGTTCTCGATTTGGTTGATTTGGGAGATAAAATTTGGAACTTCCCACGGGAACTTTCTGGTGGAGAAAAGCAGCGTGTTGCAATCGCGCGAGCAATTGTAAATCAGCCCGACATTGTGATTGCTGATGAGCCAACAGGGAACCTTGATCCAGTGAGCACCTTTGATGTCGTACAAATTCTTAAGAAAATTAATGATTTAGGTACCACCGTTATTTTGACAACACACAATAAGGGAGTTATAGATTCACTCGGACGGCGAGTTATCACTATGGATAGCGGTAGAATCGTGCGAGACGATAAATCAGGGCGTTATGCACTGTAGTCTCTCTTCACTCTGAGGTATACTGGTAGACAACTATGTGGTGGACAAACGTAAAGCGAATCATTAAGTATGGGTCAGTCGGATTTATCCGAAACAGTTTTGTCTCCCTCTCTACCATTCTTGTTATGACCATCACGCTTTTTGTGATCGGTTCTCTTATTTTTATTGGGGCAGTACTCAACACAACACTTGAACAAGTGCGTGACAAAGTTGATATTAACGTCTACTTTGTTACCACTGCTCCTGAGGGAAGTATTCTCTCACTAAAAAACTCAATTGAAGCACTGCCAGAGGTTGCTGAAGTAACATACACTTCACGTGAGGAAGCACTTGAGCGATTTCGTGAACGACACAAAGACGATCAACTCACCCTTCAAGCACTAGAAGAGCTTGAAGAAAACCCACTTGGTGCAAGTTTAAGTATTCGTGCAAAAGAAACATCTCAGTATGAAGGTATTGCAACATTCCTTGAGAATGATGCCGCGGTCTCTCCTGGAGAGGAAACGTTAGTTGAAAAGATTAACTACTTCCAAAACAAAGTTGCTATTGATCGACTCACACAGGTTATTGATTCGTCTGAACAATTTGGACTTGCAATCATTATTTTCTTACTTGCTGCGTCAGTGATGATCACCTTTAATACTATTCGATTAGCGATTTACACGGCGCGTGATGAAATCTCTGTCATGAAACTTGTTGGTGCCGCAAACTCCTACGTGCGTGGACCGTTTGTATTTGAAGGGGTGCTCTATGGTATTACCGCTGGGTTCATCACCCTCATTCTTTTCTATCCACTGACGCTCTGGCTTGGTCCTGTTACAGAAGGGTTCTTTAATGAAATTAACATCTTCCAGTACTATCTCGATAACTTTGGTGAAATCTTCCTCATTATTATGGGCACCGGTATCTTCTTGGGCGCGGTGTCTAGTTACTTGGCAGTGAGACGGTACTTAAAGGTGTAATGAGAAAAAAAGATCACAAATACATATTCGTCATTGGCGGCGTGATGTCCGGTGTCGGAAAGGGTATTGCAACCTCATCAATCGGTAAAATTCTTCAGTCAAAAGGACTTAATGTGAATCTGGTCAAAATTGACCCGTATTTGAATGTGGACGCAGGTACAATGAACCCAACTGAGCATGGGGAAACATTTGTACTTCGCTCAGGCCTTGAGACTGACCAGGACATGGGAAACTATGAGCGTTTCTTGGGAAAAGATCTTGGAGAGGAAAACTATATCACCAGCGGCATGGTCTATAAGTACGTTATTGAACGTGAGCGAAACCTTGGCTATGGCGGAAAGTGTGTTGAAGCAATTCCACACATTCGTGATGAAATTGTACGTCGCATTGAGGCGGCAGCTGATGTAAATGGATCAGAAGTTTCTGTTATTGAAATTGGTGGCACGATTGGTGATTTTCAAAATGCACTGTTTATTGAAGCGGCACGTGTGATGCATCTAGAAAATCCTCATAATGTCATCTTTATGATGGTGACCTACCTTCCAATACCAGGAAAGGTGGGGGAGATGAAAACCAAGCCAACTCAAAACGCTATTCGTGCGCTTAACTCGTATGGCGTGCAGCCAGATATGATTATTGCTCGCAGTGAGGTACCTCTTGATACGAAGCGAAAAGATAAGATTGCTATTTCTTGTAATGTACATCGCGAAGATGTTATCTCAGCACCTGACATTGAAAGTATTTATGAAGTGCCAATCAATTTTGAACGTGATCACTTAAGTGACATTGTGATAGATAAGCTTGGACTCGGGAAACGTGCAAATAAATCAAATCTGACGCAATGGAAAAACTTTGTTAAAAAGGCGACACAGAATAAAAAGAAGGTAAAAATTGCAATTGTGGGGAAATATTTTGGCACGGGAGATTTTACACTTTCTGATTCATACATCTCAGTTATTGAGGCTATTAAATTCTCAGCATACAAGCTTGGCTATGTGCCAGAGATCACTTGGCTTAATTCACGTGATTTTGAAAAAAGTAAAAGAAAACTTGAAGGGCTCAAGCAGTTTAACGGCATCATAGTGCCGGGCGGCTTTGGGGAGACGGGTATCGCGGGGAAGCTTGCGGTTATTCAGTACGCACGAGAAAAGAAAATTCCTTACTTTGGATTATGTTACGGTATGCAATTAATGGTGATTGAGTACGCCCGCAATGTACTTGGTATGAAAGATGCGTGTACTGTTGAAATAGATCCAGATGGGAAGCAACCAGTTGTTGATATTCTCCCTGACCAGAAGAAGAAACTCGCAAAGCGAGACTACGGTGGCACTATGCGGCTTGGGGTATATCCTGCATACTTAAAACGAGGTACCGTTGCACGGCGTGCGTATGGTTCAGAAATTGTTGAAGAGCGACATCGACATCGCTATGAGGTAAACCCAGAATATGTCGAACAGTTATCAGAAGGAGATCTAGTATTTTCTGGTGTATCTCCTGACAAGAAACTTATGGAAATTGCAGAACTTCCTGAGAAAAAACATCCGTTTTTCCTTGGTACACAGTTTCATCCAGAGCTTCAGGCGCGTCCACTTACCCCACATCCACTGTTCACTGCGTTTATAAAAGCAGCAACTAGGAAAAATAGAAAGTAGTATGTTATTTACTCAAGAAAAACAAAAACTCGATTTCTTCCGTAATTCACGACGTGGAAGAATTTTGCGGAGTATGACCCTTAATGATGTAACCTATTGGGGGAGTGACTCATTTATTGCGGTTATCTTCGCACTCTTTGTGGTTAATTTTATTGACGGAGGTACCGCAGCGCATGTTGGATTTGCGTTTTTTGCGTACAACTTTACTCGCGCTCTTGCGAGTATGCCAGTCGGACAGTTTTTTGATAAACACAAAGGATACCTTGATGAGGTGTATGGTCTCGCGTTCACTAGTTTCGTAACTGGTGCTGTGTACATACTCCTCAGTCAAGCAACACAACTATGGCATCTCTACCTTGCAATGATTGTGCTTGGTGTTATAAGTGCGGTAAACCTCACTTCATGGAGAGTACTTTTTTATGGAAATATTGAAAAAAATGAGTATGCACAAACAGTAGGGGTGTACACGACGCTACTCGCTATTTCTTACAGTCTCGCGGGAGCACTCGGTGGTATTATTGGGGAAACATTTGGCTTTGATAAAGTGGTACTCATTGGTGGTGTAATTGTCTTTCTTGGTGGACTGATACCAATAACCGTACAGCAATACTTTAAAAATGTTGCAGGTAAAAAAGAGTAGCGATACAATAAACATTCTATGCATCAAGGAAATTGGACATGTAGTGGCTGTGGTGGAGCAATTACTGAATTGCCATTTGAACCACGAAGCACTGAAAACTTAAAATGTAAAAAATGTTTTGCCGAACAGGCAAATGGGGGCACACGACAGACTGCACGAGGAGAGCGAAAAATGTATCCTGGCAGTTGGGAGTGTGGTGGTTGCGGGAAAGCAATTACTGAGCTTCCATTTGAGCCACGTGGACGCACCGACAACCTTAAGTGTCGCGAGTGTTTTAAACGGGGCGTGTAGTTAAACAGGAGTCAGTTTTGTGGTATAAAGTAGGTGCGCTATGTAGCGCATTTTCTTTTAGGAAATCTTGCCTGGTCGTCTAACGGTAGGACGTTGGTTTCTGGCACCAAAAATCGGGGTTCGATTCCCTGCCGGGCAGCAAAATCATGAGCAGTGTTTGCGCTCAAGAAGTATAGCGACCTTGAGCGCACAAAGCGCGTTGCTTAGCAAAATTTTTAAAAGCGATATAATAAAAACAATGAACCCTGACAACAATGCAATTGGCCGAACATATTTTATTGGAGGCCCTCCAAGAACTGGGAAAACGATTTTAGCATTTGCTCTTGCAGATAAGATAAACGGCCATGTTGTCTCGACTGATAGTATAAGGAATGCAGCCAAAAAGGCATGCTCAGACAAAGAAAATGACCTTTTTATCATAAATAAAACCGAGAATGTGTCTGAAGAAGAATGGTTCAAAAATCATTTAGAAAATCCAGAGGTCACTGTCGAACATCAGAATAGAGAATCAAAAGCTGTATGGCCTTCACTCGTTTCATTCTGTAATAGTTTTTGTGAGGATGATGCGGTGCATATTCTTGAGGGTGTGGCCATTCTTCCTGAACTTGTTTCGCAGATGAAAAACAAACCTGCTCATGTGATCTTTGTTGGAAACACCAGTGAATCTCATTTACAAGCTATGCTTGATCATGCTGATCGGTTTCCTGAGAAAGATTGGATGCGTGCCATGAACTACTCCGAACAAAGATTTGAAGGAATGGCTAACTTCATCAAAGCAATGAGTATCTATTTCAAAAAAGAAGCTACTAAATATGGTTTTTCATATTATGAAATTAGTGATGATAATTTTGAAGACTCGATAGCAAGAATAGTTGAATCTGTGACTGTTTGAGATCCGTCGAATTAGTAAAATAAAATATTAAAAAATAACCTGGCTTAACCAGTAACGATTCTAGCCCGAGACAGTCAGCATATTTTCGTTAGGTGCTATACTATAACTCTATGAATAAATTACTAATCAGTATTATAGTCGCACTGGTTCTTCTTGTTGGAGGCTTTTACCTACTTAATTCATATATTTATAACGAGAAGCAGGCGACTGTTGCCACGGATCATAAGAATGCCGAGTATGTTATTGAGGGTGAGCGAGTGAAACTTAACAATAGTGTCGCAGAAACTAGCATAGACCCAAGCTCTGAAACAACAGTCACCACTCGTTACTTCGGTAATGAACTAGTCACAGATCTTGATGGCGACGGAAGGGAAGATGTTGCTTTTATAGTTACCCAAGATCGAGGTGGATCAGCTACGTTTTACTATGCAGTTGCGGCACGTAATACAGAAGATGGATACGTTGGTTCAGATGGGTACCTGCTTGGTGATCGTATTGCTCCACAATCAACAACCATTAGCCCGAATCCTCGACATAAATATGTGGTTGTCTTTAATTATGCTGATCGCGCACCAGGAGAACCAATGACCGCGCAACCATCAGTCGGCACAAGTGTGTACCTTAAACTTGTACCTGAAGCAATGCAGTGGGGTATTGTTGTACCTGATTTTGAAGGTGAATCTCGCTAAGTGTCATACATAAGCATGAAAACTATTCTCCATAAAGCGAATGAGCGAGGAGAAGCTGAGCATGGTTGGCTCTCTAGTCGGTTTAGTTTTAGTTTTGCTGAATGGTTTAACCCGAATCGCATGGGATTCGGTGCGCTTCGAGTATTAAATGATGACACCATTCAACCTTCTTCTGGTTTTGGTATGCACCCACATCGTGATATGGAAATTATCACCATTGTTACCAGTGGTTCGGTGACGCATAAAGACAGTGAAGGTAATGAAGGAGTAGTATCTGCTGGTGAAGTGCAGGTAATGTCTGCAGGCACTGGGGTGGTGCACTCTGAGTACAATGAATCAGAGCATGAAGAACTTACCCTTTTCCAAATTTGGATTCTTCCTAATAAAGAAAACGCACCGGTCTCGTACTCTCAGAAAAACTTTGATTTTATGAATGTCACTCCAGGAGCGTTACCACTTGTAGCGCCATATGGGGAACAAAAGAAAGACGAGCTATTGATTAATCAAGATGCGTGGGTTACCTACGTTTACAGTGATGAGACTCCATATGAGTACCGTATTAAAAAAGAAGGGAATGGGGTGTATATCTTTGTTATTGAAGGAAGCTGCCAGGTGTCTAATATAACTCTCTTAGCACGAGATGCACTTGGAGTATCAGAAACAGAGAAAGTGACGCTCTCTGGTTTCGCAAAGCTCTTGCTTATTGACGTGCCGCTCATTTCTTAAACAGTTTCTTGAGCTGTTCTTTGTTCGTAGTACAATAACACTATTAGTATAAATGTAATGATATATGGATATTAAAAATAGCGAGGTACGAGTAGATATACCAGTGCCTCAAAAATCTTCACGAGTACTTGCTGTCTTTACGCTTCTTTTTATGTTTCCAAAGTTAATTTTCCTCATTCCACACTTCATTATTCTTTGGGCGCTCGGCATTGTCCTTTTTGTTCTAACAGTGTTTGCACAGTTTGCTGTTGTTATTACCGGTACATACCCTGAAAAAATGCATCACTTCGTTGTTGGTATATTTAGATGGCAGCTACGAGTAAACGCGTATCTTCTTGGACTCCGTGATGAATATCCGCCGTTTACTCTTGAAAATTAAGCACAATGATAAAAGTATTAATAGTTGGCGCTGGTCCAACAGGCCTTACTACAGCACTTGAATTTGCGCGACAAGGTGTTATGCCCGAGATTGTTGATGCCAAGGATATGCCGTCATGGAAGTCACGTGCCGTTGCGATCCTTCCACGAAGTATTGAAATACTTAATCGCACTGGCGTAGGTAGACGTATAGTTGATGAAGGTATGTACATTACCCGTGCACGCATTCATCGCGGAAATAGAGCGCTTCTTGATGTCGACATCTCTAGTGTTTTGCCTAAGGACGAGTCTATTATTGGACTTGCACAGAATCGAACAGAGACGTTAATGAGCGAAGAGCTTGAGCGTATGGATGTCTCCGTTCGCTATGGTGTGAGAGTTACATCAGTAATCACATCTGAAAAATCTGCTGACGTGGTATTTGAAGGTGGTAAAAAGGAAACATATGATTGGGTTGTCGGTGCTGATGGAGTGAATTCAACGGTGAGAACATCGCTCAATATCCCCCATAAAGGGTATGAGCTTGATGAAGAATGGTCTATCGCAGATGTTGATGTATCAAAAGAAATTGAACACAATACTATTAATGCCTGGCTTCTTAAGGGAGAACATAAAACCAGAGATGCAATGGTGATGGTACCAATTGAACAGAAACGCATACGCCTTATTTCTTCAACACCAGATAGCTTAAAAGCTCTTCCAATTCATATTGAAGTTGAAAATGTACGACGTACTGGAGTTTTTAAAATTTCCGTGAGGCAAGCAAGTCGGTATGTAGAGGGAAGAGTAGTGCTTGCAGGAGATGCTGCGCATGCCCACTCGCCAGTTGGTGGTCGAGGTATGAATTTAGGGATTGAAGATGGGCAGGCAGCTGTTTCAGCTATACTCCATGGAACAGTCAAAGAGTATGAGATAGAGAGAAAAGAAAAGGCAGCTCGTGTTATACGAGGCACAGAGCGGGCTCGTAAACTCGTTGTTTCAAACAATCCTTTTACTGTTTTTGGTATATATCTTGGGGCATGGTGTATACAGCACATTGGTTTTATACGGAGAAGGTTTGTTAAAAATATTGCAACTCTCTAGTAATTTAAGAGAAAGCTAATACTATTAAGAGCTCTAAGTATGTACTTGCTCACTCAGTTTCTTATCTGTATATTCAGTAGTGGAAATGTTGTTCATTCACGAACGATAGGAGAATCTCCATGTCAGATACGAATTTCTCTACAGGTCTAAGGTGGGGAGACGAGCGGAGTTTACCGAATCCACGAGCTATTTCAGAAGAAACCATTTTTGTTGAGGGGTACGTGGTGAGTCTCAAAACCAGTACATTTCCTGACGGCACACTTGGATCTCTCTACGTACAGGTAATTGGTAATAAGAATTCAGTTGCTAGACTTCTAGAGACGTCTTCAGTCTCGGTCTCGAGGGGTTTGCAGCATGGAACACCGCTAGATTTTTACGTCAACATGCATGCTCGGACCACTTCAGAGCTTGTTGGTTCTATTGATGATCATGACCAGGGGTGGTTTATCATGGTCATTCTGGACCATGTGTTTTGCCACCTTGGCTCAAAGTATCTCGGTCGGGATGACTTACTTCGAGAAAAACCCAATGAAAACAAGGGTGGCGGGGTAGGCAAGCACTTGCGGCTTGTGCATAACCAGACGGATACATAAGCACTTTTGCGACTCGGTTTTCCACCGAGTCGTTTTTGTTACTCAATTTATTAAATATGGCTCTGTAGAGCCAAAATAAACGCCAAAAGTACTCTTGGCGTTTATTTATACACTTGAACCACCTATTTTAGGTGGTGTACGAGGGTTTTTATGCCTATACTAATAGGTAATTATTAGATAGATATATTTTATATGGAAGATTTAAAAGCACTTTGCATGAAGTGTCGAGACGAAAATAACAAACCTACCATGCAAACAATGCAGAACCCTATGGTTGAAGAGAAAGAGGGAAAGGGTGGAAGCAAACGCTATTCTGCAAAAGGAACATGTGAAAACTGCGGTGGAAATATGTTCAAATTTCTCTCAAAAGATGACGCGGAAAAGATTCGAGGTTAAGTAACCTCATACACAAAAAACGTCACGAGATTCCGTGGCGTTTTTTTGTATTCTTTCTGGTATACTTGATTCATGTTTATGGCTTTTTACTCACAACATCGCGGTATTCTCTTTATTCTCTTTGGGCTACTCCTTATTGGTGGTTCATGGTTCTTATATGGAAATGATACTAAAGATACAGAGAAAGTGGTTGCTACTAACTTTTTTGAATGCGCTAGACAAGGAAATGCAATAATGGAGAGCTATCCACGTCAGTGTCGTGATGAGGCTGGGAATCTCTTTGTTGAACATATCGGAAATGAATTAGAGAAACGTGACTTAATTCGTCTTACTACACCCAGGCCAAATGCTGTAATAGAAAGCCCGCTTATTATTTCTGGAGAAGCTCGTGGGTATTGGTTCTTTGAAGCATCATTTTCTGTAGTACTTACTAATTGGGATGGTCTTATCATTGCTGAGCATTATGCAGAAGCAGAAGATAATTGGATGACTGAGGAGTTTGTGCCATTTACTTCAGAAGTATCATTTGAATCTCCATATACAGAGGGTGACCCTGAGTTCTTCAAACGAGGTACCTTAATACTACAAAAAGCAAATGCGTCAGGACTACCTGAACATGACGATGCGTTAGAAATTCCTGTATTATTTAAATAATAACAAAAAGGGTTCTGCATACGCAGAACCCTCTACACCTCTTCAAGATTTCCAAACTGCTTCAGGATACAGTTACTGGTGCGAAGTATTGCCTTACGAGCTCGATCTGAACTCACTTTTGATGTGTCGTCTGCCGCAATACAACGTGTATGTGCAAAAAGAAATGCTAAGGGCGTCGAGCCCTGTGCACATTTCTTTGCATACTTGAGAGAAACTCCTTTTTCTTGGATGAGCACTTCTTCAGCATCAGGAAGTAATTCTTGCCACTCCCTGAACTCTCTTTCGTTACCAAAATCAATCCAGACTATTTGATTGTAGTGTGCTCCCTTCTTTACGATACGAATAGTCACAATATAAGAGTCGTACATACAACCCTCCACTACGTTGTTTTCCTAACTCTAGTCTCTCATAAACCATATACTCCTACAATCTGCTATGCTTATAGATATGCAAGAGAAGCGTTTCAGCGATCGGGTTATTGAAGCGGTGCAATCTATACCTAAAGGTAAAGTGACAACTTATGGCCGGATTGCACGTGCTGCTGGTGGTGGCACAATGGCATCCCAAAGTATTACATCAATTCTCTCGAAGGCGGAGAAGAATGGGGTAAAACATATTCCATATCATCGGATTGTCTATGCGAACGGCACTATTTGGATAAATGATACGTATAAAAAAGAACGATTGGCGTTATATAAAAAAGAGGGCATTGAAATAGATATAAAGGGAAGAATTATTGATTTTGAAAAGAAGCTCTTTGAATTTTATTAATGGCATAAGGTGTTTTAATATACCAATGCGTCGTTATTTTTTATGATATACTCTAAATATTATGCCGTTTATTTCACATCTTCGAACCCTGAAAGAGTCTGATAAGACAGAAGCAGTTAAAAAACTTATTGCTGACAGTACACCTGACTTTGATTTTTTCTTAATGGTAACCCTCTCTATTTTGATGGCAACATTTGGATTACTACTCAATAGTGCGGAGGTGGTTATTGGTAGTATGTTGATTGCACCAATACTGTATCCAGTCGTGAGCCTCTCCTTAGGTATATCTATTTCGGATTACAAACTTATTGGACGCTCTATGTCAGCTATCACAAAGTCGGTAGCCATTGGTCTTGTTGGCGCAACACTCGTCACACTCTTTTTTGGCACTGGTGAATATTTGAATGCAGAAATACTTGGTCGTGTTGAACCATCACTCATCTATTTTATTGTTGCACTTATTTCAGGTATTGCGGTCTCCTTTGCGCTAGTAAAACCAGAACTCTCTTCAACACTTCCTGGTATTGCGGTGTCGGTTGCGCTTATCCCACCACTTGCCGTTGTCGGTATTGGTATCGCACATGTTGACTGGATGGTTGTTTCGGGCGCACTTGTGCTATTCATTGTAAACATTATTGGTATTATTTTTGCCAGCATGCTCACCTTTTCTCTTATGGATTTAAGTAACAAGCGTGAAGTTGCTGAAAAAGCAGTGGAAAAAGAAGAACGACGAGTTGAGCGGGAAGAAGAGAAGGTTGAAAAAATTAAAGAAGAAGACGGGAAAAAGTAGGTTTATATAATTTTGTTTAAGGATATTTCCACGGGTTATCACCAAAATATCCCCATATTTCATAGGTTTTTCCCACAAAAATGAAAAGTGGATAACTTTTGTTGCGACTCGTCAATATTGACGGATATACTAAAAGTAGGTGAACACGGTAGGAGGAGGAGCCGATGAGCACAATTAAGCCACAAGACGCTCTTCCGACAGGTAACGAGACAAGCTTAATGAGTGGTCTTGAAGGAGATCACGATAAAGTAAGCGAGCTTCACAGCTCGTCACCAGATAGTCAAAATGGTGACCTCGAAATCATCGGAGAGCTGACGTTCAGCGAATTGTTCGATCGTTTTTCCTAACCAAGGGAGAAGTACCATGAAACGCATCTATGTGGGTGGTGAGTACGACGAACACCCAACCGACGGTCCACACCCGACCGACTAAGCGCCATGTCTTCATTCGCCTTGAAAGGGCGGCCGCCAGTCTTGCAATTGCTAGATCCGACGACCGCTCTTTTCCTGCCTACCTCTGTGCTACTATATATCCCGTTATGACTCCGACTCAAAAAACTGAACGAACAAAACGGGCTAAAAAAATAATCAAAGAGTTACGGACGCTCTATCCCGACTCTAAGACAGAACTCAATTACAGTACTCATTGGGAGCTTTTGGTTGCGGTTATCCTTTCAGCGCAATGTACCGACAAGCGGGTGAATGAGGTTACGCAGACACTTTTTAAGAAATATAAAACACTTGATGAGTATGTAGACGCATCTCTGAGTGAGTTTGAAGAAGATATTAGGTCAACTGGGTTTTACCGAAATAAAGCAAAAAATATTTTAGCTGCGGCTCGTGTAGTAAAAGAAGATTTTAAAGGAAAGATTCCAAAGACAATTGAAGAAATGCTCACTATTCCTGGTGTTGCACGAAAGACTGCAAATGTTGTTTTGGGGAATGCGTATGGAATTTACGAAGGTATTGCTGTTGATACGCACGTACGGCGACTTGCACTTAAATTTGATCTTACTGATTATAAAGATCCAGTACGAATTGAGAGAGATTTAATGGAGATTATTCCTAAGAAAGATTGGAAATATGTTAACCATCAAATGGTTATGTATGGACGTTACATCTGTACAGCACGTCCTCATGAGTGCAAAGAGCACCCTCTAACAAAGATATACCCAGAGGCTGCCAAGAATTGGCCACTTTCTAAATAGAGCATTATGGGTGGGGCGTTGCATGCTCTACATCGCTCAGTATAATAGGCGGTATGCATATACTCTCTCGACTCATTTTACTCATTATTATTCTAGTCATCATGGGTGGGCTTGTTGGTTTTGTGCTAGGTATACAGCAAAGTGAAGAATCGCTCGATACGCTCTCCCAGAGAATTACAGAATTAGAAGAATACATTGGATTGGTTGCACAAGAGTCAGCTGAGAATACTGATGAACTCGAGAGAAGGGAATCATTACGCCAAAAATCACAAGATGAGCTCCTAACAACTGCTGTAGCAACAATTGCACCATCAGTTGTATCTATTGTTGTCTCAAAAGATGTTCCTAAACTTGAAGTAGTGTATGAAAATCCTTTTGGTGACGATCCATTTTTCCAGAACTTTGGTATTCAAGTGCCTCGTATTGTCCAAAAAGGTACTGAAGTGCAACAGGTGGGTGCGGGAACAGGATTTTTTGTTCGTGAAAATGGATACATTGCAACAAATAGGCATGTAGTGAGTGACCCTGACGCAGTTTATACAGTTCTTCTTGCTGACGGTTCTCAAAAACAAGCTGAAGTCATCTACCGAGATACTGATATTGATTTTGCTATTATCAAAATTCCAGGAGGCGGGTATGATGCTGCGGTACTTGGCACATCTTCAGAGCTAAAACTTGGACAATCAGTGTTTGCTATCGGGAACGCCCTTGGAGAATTTAGTAACTCAGTGTCAGTGGGTATTATCTCAGGACTTGATAGAGAGCTTTCGGCACTTGGTGCTGAAGGTCCAGAAGAATTAAAAGGTGTTATTCAAACTGACGCAGCAATTAATCCAGGAAACTCAGGTGGACCACTCTCAAACCTCAATGGGGAAGTTATTGGTATTAATGTTGCTACAGCTCAAGGGGGAGATAATGTAAGTTTCTCGATTCCAATTGATTTTGTAAAAAATATTATTCAATCAATTCTCTAAAGCATGTCAAAAGAACAACAGGTTGCCATATTTGATGTTGACGGAACTATTTTTCGATCGAGTCTTGTTATTGAGCTCGTCGAAGCTTTGATTGAAGAAGGTGTCTTCCCAGCTCGTGTTCAAAAACAGTACGAAAAAGACTATCGTGCATGGTTTGAACGAGAGGGTGGGTATGAAGAGTACATTACCGCTCTCGTGAAGACTTTTATGAAGCACATTAAAGGTGTGCATTACGGGACGTTTAGTGACATATCAAAAAAGGTGGTTGAGCGTCACCAAAAGCATGTGTATCGCTATACTCGTGATTTAGTAGAGGAATTAAAAAAGAACGGATATTTCATGCTTGCGATATCCCAATCACCCAAAACAGTGGTTGAAGCTTTCTGTAAAAATCTTGGATTTGATAAGGTGTATGGGCGTATTTATGAGATTGGGCCACAGAATCTTTTCACAGGTACGATTGTTGATGAACATCTTATTATGAACAAAGCAACAATCGTACGTCGAGCTTTTGAGAAAGAAAAACTCTCGCTTGACGGCTCGGTCGGGGTTGGAGATACTGAAGGAGATATACCATTCCTTGAATTAGTTGAACGGCCAATCTGTTTTAACCCAAACAATAATCTCTACAAACATGCGAAACGGATGGGTTGGGAAATTGTAGTAGAACGTAAAGATGTTATTTATACATTATAACCATGAAGCAAAGACTATATCGTTCAGAAGATAATAAAATAATTGCTGGCATACTTGGTGGTCTCGGAGAGTATCTTGATATTGACCCAACTATTCTGAGACTGTTTTTTGTTGCAGTCACAGTATTTACAGGGATTATCCCTGGGGCACTTATATATCTTGTTGCGCTCATTATCGTACCAAGAAGGCCTCACGGTGGCGCATTGCAACACACGGTTATTGAAGCAGGTGGTAAAACTGGAGAGTAGGTATGCCAATTCGGAAGATCGTACTCCTTATTATTGTCATTGGACTCACTATTATTTTTGGAAAGCTACTCGCGCTCTATCTTGCCGATATGGTTTTATTTTTTGTAGAAACACGTTAAATGAGAACTCAAGCTTTTGAAAAGAAAGTGTGGGAATACTATAAGACACATAAACGTGATCTGCCGTGGCGAGCGCGTGGGAATAGAAAACCCAATCCGTACCATATTTTGGTCTCTGAAATAATGCTTCAACAAACTCAAGTTGATAGAGTGATACCTAAATTTAACGACTTCATTGCCACCTTTCCTACTATATGTGATTTAGCTAATGCATCCTTAAAAGATGTTCTTATGAAGTGGCAAGGACTTGGGTATAATCGTCGAGCAAAAATGCTTCACGGCGCGGCTAAAGAAATATGTTACACCTATCGAGGTGTTGTACCTCGGGATACAGAAGTACTTAAGACACTTCCAGGTATTGGACCGTACACAGCAGGAGCTGTATGTGCATTTGCATTTAATAAAAAAGTAACCATTATTGAGACAAATATTCGCTCAGCCTTCATTTATCATTTTTTTAAAGATAGAAAGGATGTACGTGATGCTGACATCGTGCCATATATTGAAAGAACAGTTGAACATACAGAGAAACCACGTGAGTGGTATGCAGCACTCATGGATTACGGCTCAATGTTAAAACGGACAGAAAAAAATCCATCTCGTCGCAGTCTACACCACACACAGCAAAAACCTTTTAAAAATTCAGATCGTCAAATTCGCGGTTTAATAGTAAAAACACTTCTCGAAAATGGTTCACTAACACGCATTGGTGTTGTGCGTAAATTGAGAGAGTGTAGTAAGGAATATAGCAAAGAGCGTATCAACCAACAGATTGATGCGCTCTCTAAAGAGGGTCTGGTGTCTATCTCACGAAATACACTGCAGGTTCATTAAACACCGAGTAGTACTGGAATAACAATAGGGTGTTTGTTTGTTTTTTGGAAGAGAAAGGCGCTTACTTCGTCAGTAATATTGTCTTTTACGTAGTCGAAGTTAATTGGATGCATTCCTTGCGTTGAGCGTTCCACCGTTTTCTTAATAAGGAGTCGTGTCTGCTGCAGCATGTCTTGTGATTCTCTAAGGTAAACAAATCCACGAGAAATAATATCGGGTGATTTACGTAATTGTCCGGTTTTTAAGTTAATGGTTGCAATGACAACAAACATGCCATCTTGTGCGAGTGTTTTACGATCTCGGATGACTACGTCTTGTACGTCACCAATAGAGAACCCGTCAACCATCATTGGACCAGCAGGTGCGCTTTCTTTTCGCACGATCATTTCTTCTCCTTTGATAATATCAATCACTGTTCCATTGTCGGCAACCACAATATTTTTCTCAGGAAATCCAGATTCAATAAGAGCGTTTGCATGACACCGTGTCATTGAATAGTAGCCATATGCTGGCATAAAGAATTTGGCACCAATTTGTTGATTGATCCAGACAAGTTCACCAGTATTTCCATGCCCAGTTGAGTGTACGTCTGATGAGCGGTAGTGAATGACGTGTCCTGCGTGTCGATAAAGGTTGTCTTTAAGGCGTTGTACTGAAAGTTCATTACCAGGAATAACCGAAGAAGAAAGCACGATAGTGTCACGTTTATTCATCTTCACAAACTTATGGTTTCCTGTTGCAATACGCATAAGTGCAGCAAATTCTTCTCCCTGCGCGCCTGTAGCCAAGATAACAATCTTATCTGGTGGGTAGTTATCAACCTCTTGGATAGGGATGAGCGTACCCTTCTTAGGTTTAAGCCGACCAGCCCGCTCGGCAATTTCCATATTAGTTTTAATGCTCCGACCCTCAGTAACGACTTTTTTCCCAAGTTCTTCACAAATTTCAACAATCTTAATCATGCGCTCAAACTGTGAAGCAAAGGTTCCAATGATAAGGCGTCCTTTGGTGTTTTTAACGATATCTTCAAGTGTGTCATACACCTTTTGCTCAGGTACTGAAAAGCCACTTCGCTCAGCGTTAGTTGAGTCACCAATAAAAATAAGATTTTTTTCTTTCCCTATTTTTGCGTAGTTTTCCTGCTCACGTTTACTTGGTACACCATCTTCATGTTCAAGCTTTAGGTCACCACTTAATACGACATTTCCATATTCGGTCTCAATAATCATACCGGTTGAATCAGGAATTGAGTGGGTCACTGGGAAGGTACGCACCTTCAATTTTCCAAGGGTAACTGGAACGTTAGGGTCAAGAACGTGTATGTCATGTTTTACACCAGGGAATTCTTCAGCACGTTTCTTAATCATTATTGAGGTTAATTCACCAGTATAGATTGGGGGGTTACCAATACGATCAAGAATAAAAGGGATACCTCCAATGTGATCAAGGTGTCCGTGTGTAATAAGGAGCGCTCGAATTTTATGTTTCTTCTGCTCAAGGTAGTGTGTGTTAGGAAGAATGTAGTCTACTCCTGGTGCTTCTTCTGAAACAAACTGAAAACCAGCATCAATAATGACAATGTCATCCTCTGTCTCAACAACAGTCATGTTTCGCCCAACCTCTTCAACACCTCCAAGGGGGATAACGCGCACGCCATCTTTAATTTCTGGCACAGCCTCCTCTCTACTTTTCCGTGCTGACTCTGCTGATGTTCGATGCACCATTCGTTTACTGGTTGTTGTTTGCTTACGCACATGGTTGCGTTGAGAATTTCCTCTTCGAGAAGACCGAGAGGTACGTCCTCCATTTCCATTTCGTGTACCGCCACTTCTTGAGTGAGCATTTCTTCCTGTTTGTGTAGTATTATTTTTTTTCTGTGGTGTCATGTCGTTATGTATTAAGTAATTATTAATGTGTTATATCTGTTCTGTGTTTGTTAATTTTTGGCAAACATATCCCACACATGATCAGTATGTATATACCATTCGTGGATATTTAAAAATCGGTCGCCTGATGTGGTAACTGAACCCAACTTCACCCCTTCAATGTTTTTTGGGGTAATGTACACGAAATCAGGTGAGTAGAGGAATACTGCAGGAATATCTTTCTGCACCTCTTCTTCAAACTCTATGTACACCTGATCTCTCTCTTCAGTATCAAGAAGCGTTCTCCCTCGCTGGAGTAAGTCATCAACCGTGATGTTCGCATACAGTGCAATATTGAGGCCAGGGTCATTTCTTTGAGATGAGTGCCAGAATGCAAAGAAGTCAAGCTCTCTTCCAATAACCTCACCAAAAAGCAACGCATCATACTCACGAGGTCGAATGACATTTTGATTTAAATTACCCGCCTCAAATACTTTCAGTTCAACTATCGCGCCAAGTTCTTCCCACGACGCCTTGAGTGTTTCTGCAACAGCTTTTAACTCAGGAAGGTTTGATGTTGCTAAAGAAAATCGAAGTATTCCGTCATCTTCTGATTCCCACACACCTTCTTCTTCATCAAATTCCCACCCATTACGTGAAAGAATGGCACGTGCTTCTTCAATATCTCCATCAAAGTTTTTTTCTAACACTTCCTCTGAAGAGAGGGCTGCTGGCCGTTCAATACTTTCAGGTGGGATAGGACTATCAATAGGTGTTCCGTAGCCAGCAAAGACCTCATTAACAATTTTTTGTTTTGGTGCAGCTACATCAAGTGCTTTACGTACTTCAATGTTTGAGAAGACTTGAGCAGTATTTTGATTAAAGAAGACGCCAAATATGCGAGGAAGAGGTGTTTGTAACACGTGTTTATTATGAACACTATCGAGTAACTCAGGCACCACACTATTTACCGAAGCAACATCTCCTTTATTATAGGCTCGGATTACAGAAGCTTCGTTTGGATAAAATCGTAATGTAATTTTCTGGATATACGGCTCTCCTAGCGTGTAGTCACTAAATGCTTCAAGTACGTACCTCTCTGGTATACCCGATGCGTTCTCTGAGATTCGTTTTACTTTATACGGCCCTGATCCAATTGGTGAGACGTTAATCTCACTAAAGGGAAACTGTGCAACATCAATATTTTCCCAGATATGTTCTGGCAACACACCAATTGTTGCGTTTTGAAGAAACGGAGCATACGGTCGAGCAAGGATAAACCGAACAGTTCGTTCATCCATTTTCTCAACAATAACTCCATCCCAGTTTGCTCGTTGGGCACTCTTTAGTGTTGGATCGAGTGTTTTTTGAATGGTGAAAATAACATCATCAGCGGTGACCGATACTCCATCATGAAACACCGCATCTTCTCGTATAGTAAATTCATACACCAAACCATCATCAGTAACAGTGTACCCTTCAGCAAGGTCGGGGATGACACCACCCTCTGGTGTCGCTTTGAGTAATCCAGAATAGATAAGAGACACCATATCTCTATCAGCGTCAGAGAGAGCGAGAACTGGGTTAATGAAGCGGGGTGACCCAATAATTCCTTCAGTAAAACTTCCACCTCGAGCTTCCACTTCAACTAATACAGAATTATTAAGAGAGGAAAGTAGGTTGAGTGAACTTAGTGCAAGGAGAGCAACAAGCACCCACAGCACTAGTTTTTCAAATGGAGAAAGTGATTTAGTAACACGTTCAAGACCACTTAAGTGAGGAATCTCAAAACGTGTATGAATAATAGAACCTATTTTTTTCACAGTGTCTTTCACAGGTAGTGTGTAGAGTTTCTAGGTACCATCAAACGAGAAATAGCCGCACGAACACGCACTCATGTCTCTTTAGTAGGTAGTTATAGGCGACGAGTATATCTCTATCTTAACGAATAATAAGGGTAAGAAACGCTGTTAAAGCAAAAAGCACACCAAGCACAATAGTTGTGTTGAATAGTGTTTTTTCAAAACCACGCCGTGTGTGGAATCCGCTGCTGAAGTTATCTCCACCAAACGCACCACCAAGACCTGCACCTGTTTGCTGTAGCAGAATGCTCAGAACGAGGAGTATGGAGAGCGCGATTTGAATATATGGCAATATCGCTATAAGTGTTTCCATTTAGTCGCCAGTATAACAGGAGTCTATAATTATGCAATAGTGCCACAGGTACTCTCTCATTGGATTGACAGAGAACCTTCTAAAAGTATAATTACCTCGAAATAATGGTTATTAGCACTCCTTGATCAGGAGATTTTAGGAGAAAAAGAAAAACAGTATGGCAAAAACAACAA
Organism: Minisyncoccota bacterium; assembly: GCA_965222715.1. GTDB lineage: Bacteria > Patescibacteriota > Minisyncoccia > Phycocordibacterales > JABMNX01 > JABMNX01. Next base: position 142,973 of record OZ244961.1, read on the forward strand.
CAAAGGCTTCAAAAAAGTCAAGAATACAGCCACTTGGCGATCGTGTACTTGTTTCTCTTCCTCCTCGAGAAGAGAAGACACAGTCAGGAATTATCATTCCAGAGACTGCTGAGCGAGAAAAGCCCGAGCAAGGCAAAGTGATTGCGGTTGGTAGTGGGCGAGTGACTGACTCAGGAGAGACGGTACCAGTATCAGTAAAGGTGGGTGATACGGTCGTATTCTCAAAATATGGATACGATGAGATTACTGTTGACGGAGAGACGTACTACATTCTTCGAGAAGAAAATATTTTGGCGGTTATTAACTAAGGCCGCACTACATATTTTATTAGTGATTAACTAAATCTAAACATGGCAAAACAGATTGTATTTGATGAAAAAGCACGACAACTACTAAAGAAAGGGATTGATCAAGTTGCAGACGCGGTAAAAGTAACACTTGGTCCGCGTGGGCGTAATGTGGTCCTTGATAAAAGCTATGGTACCCCAACAATTACAAATGATGGTGTTTCAATTGCAAAAGAAATCACCCTCAAAGACAAAGTTGAGAACATGGGTGCTGAAATTATTAAAGAGGTTGCCAACAAAACAAACGATCTTGCTGGAGATGGAACAACAACATCTGTAGTTATTGCTCAGTCAATTGCAACCGATGGATTGAAGCGTGCCACCATGGGAGTAAACGCAATGGGTATTCGTGCGGGGATAGAGCAAGCGACACGTGATGCGGTTGAGGCGCTTAAGAAAATCGCAAAACCAATTCAGGGAAAAGGGGAAATTAAGCAAGTCGCAACTATTTCAGCAGAGTCAGAAGAAATTGGAGAAATCATTGCAAAGACCATTAATACTGTTGGGAAGGATGGAGTAGTAACTGTTGAAGAGTCTCAGTCACTTGGTATTGAAGAAGAAGTTGTTGAGGGTCTCGAGTTTGATAACGGGTACGTATCTCCGTACATGGTTACCAATGGCGAGCGCATGGAAGCAGAGTACAAAGATGTCGCTATTTTAATGACTGACAAAAAAATCTCATCACTTCAGGAGATTCTCCCGCTTCTTGAGAAACTTGCACAAACCGGCAAAAAAGAGCTTGTTATTATTGCTGACGATATTGAAGGTGAAGCACTTGCAACACTCGTGGTAAACAAACTTCGTGGTGCACTAAACGTACTTGCCGTAAAAGCGCCAGGATTTGGTGACCGCAAGAGCGCACTTCTTGAAGATATTGCAGTAGTCACTGGTGGCTCAGTGATTTCTGAAGATCGGGGCATGACCTTTGAGAATGCTGAACTCTCAGTGCTTGGGAAAGCAACTCGTGTTGTTGCGACAAAAGACAAGACAACTATTATCGGTGGAAAAGGAAAGAAAGCAGTAATTGAAGAGCGAGTATCTCAACTTCGCTCACAATTAGCGCAAACTGACTCAAAGTTTGATGCAGAAAAAATTGAGGAACGAATTGCAAAACTTTCAGGAGGTGTAGCAGTGATTCGTGTTGGTGCAGCAACTGAGACTGAGATGAAGTATCTCAAACTAAAGATTGAAGACGCAGTGAATGCAACAAAAGCAGCGATTGAAGAGGGTGTGGTCCCTGGTGGTGGAACAGCGCTAGTAAAAGTTGCACAAAAACTTGAAAGCGCCTTTGAAAAAGAAAATATGCACGATGTTGAGGCGGTTGGCTACCAAATTGTACTTGACGCTCTCGTAAAACCATTAAAGCAAATTGCAGTAAATGCTGGGAAAGATGATGGCGCAGTCATTGTAGAGAAAGTAAAAAGTGGTAAAGCAAACAGTGGGTACGATGCAAAGAATGATGTTATTGTAGAAGACATGTTGGCGGAAGGAATTATTGATCCAGTTAAGGTAACCCGAAGTGGTCTTCAAAACGCTGCATCAGCCGCAGCAATTCTCCTTACTACAGAAGTGGCTATTGCAGATGAGCCAGAAGAAGATAAGGGTGGCGGCGGTATGCCAGAGATGGGCGGCGGTATGCCAGGGATGATGTAGGTTTTACACTCACTACACAAAAAACGCTAAGAGTACTCTTGGCGTTTTTTGTGTGATATAATCTTAAAAAATAAGTAATACATACTATGACCATTCTATATATTATTTTAGGAGTTGTTGCGGTTGTTGTGTTGTGGGTTATTTTTGCATATAACCGCTTCATCACACTTATTAACCGCACTAAAGAAGCATGGGCTGACATCGACGTGCAGTTAAAGCGTCGGTATGATTTGATCCCTAATCTTATAAACACCGTAAAAGGATACGCAAAGCATGAACAGCAAACACTCTCACAAGTAACCGAAATGCGTGCAAAAGCAATGCAAGCAGGTAACCTCGGGGAGCGAGCAGAAGCAGAGAACATGTTGACCGAGGCACTCAAGTCTCTTTTTGCAGTTTCAGAAAATTATCCAGACCTTAAGGCAAACGAAAACTTCTTAGAATTACAACGAGAACTCTCTGACACTGAAAACAAAATTCAGGCTGCACGACGGTTTTACAATGCAAACGTGAGAGACTTTAACACTGCGCTTGAATCATTTCCACAGAATATTGTTGGTAACGTATTCCGTTTTAGCATGCAAGAGTTCTTTGAGCTTGATGAAAGTGATGCTGCTGCGCGAGAGCCGGTGAATGTATCATTCTAGTGGTGGTGCGATATGGCAACATCAGGTATTTCTACAGGTCCTTCAATAGATAAGGCTGAGAAAGATAAACTCTTTTACTTCGTAACCACCATTGTGGTTTTTCGTGAAAGTGATCAGAAGTGCCTTATCTTAAAACGCGATAAGAATGACGATGTGTATCCTGGGAAATGGGCACTTCCTGGTGGGCGGCTTGCTTGGAGCGACATTAATCTCTCAAAACCTGATTCTGTTGAAGGGGATGTAGAGAACTTCAATCGCCCTCTAGAGAATCATGTTGAGAGTATTGTTAAAGAAAAGGCAGGAATTGAAATAGATAATCGCCCACGATATCTTGAAAGTGTGTTCTTTATTCGAGGAGATGGCACTCCGTCAGTACTCGTACGGTTTGCAGTAACCTATCAAAGTGGAGAGGTAGAACCACGTGAAGAATTTACCCACCATGCGTGGGTGGGTGAAGAGGAAGTGGGAGACTACGATTGTATTAGTGGTATTGATAGAGATATTGTACGAACCATTAAATTATTTTCTTAACATAAAAAACTATGCAAGCTAAAGAAATAAGTATTGAGAAGGCAAAAAAAGATAAACTCTTTTATTTTGTCGCAAACGTGGTGGTGTATAACCCTGAGAATAATAAGTGTCTCATCTTGAAGCGTCACGAGAGAGAAGTGGCACATCCAAACAAGTGGGCAGTTCCCGGAGGAAAGCTTGAATGGCAGAACCTTGATATTAACAACCCAACGAGAATGAATGGTGACGTTATTGATTTTGAAGATGCTGTTGAAGATCTTTTGGTTCGAGAGACGAAAGAGGAATCAAATGTTTCTATCGAGAAAAAACTGCACTACATAAACAGCGTTGCATTCATTCGCCCTGATGGCATTCCGGTTGTGTTGGTAAAATTTGCTGCAAAATATACTGGTGGAGAAGTTGTGCTTGAAGAAGGAGGCTTCACTAATTTTGCATGGGTTGATGAAAAAGAGGTAGCGGAATACGAATGTATTGATGGTGTACAAGAAGAGGTGCGAGAAACCATACAGCACTTCAAGAAACATAACTAACTATGGCGACAGTCTATACACATAAAGATAGCAATATTAGAAAGACGTGGTTTTTAATGCTTACGTTTTTCTTGGTAGTGGTAGGAGTTGCATGGAGTTTTTCATACATTCTTGAGAGTCCAGTCATCCTTTGGGTTGCGGTTATTTTTAGTGTACTGATGAATGTTGGCGCATACTGGTACTCAGATAAGTTGGTCCTTAAAATGTCAGGTGCCGAACCCGTCTCTCGTGAATCGCACCGAGAACTATGGAATATACTTGAAAACCTCTCTATTACCGCCGGGCTGCCAATGCCAAAACTCTATATTATTAATGACGCAGCACCAAACGCATTTGCAACAGGTCGTGATCCAGAGCATGCAGTTGTTGCAGTGACCACCGGATTACTTTCTATGCTTGATAGAAACGAGCTTGAGGGGGTAGTTGCGCACGAATTAGCGCATATTGGAAATCGTGACATGTTAGTGATGACAGTGGTAGTAGTACTTCTTGGTTTTATCACGCTTCTTTCTGATTTCTTTTTGCGGATGACCATGTTCGGTGGGAATAATAGTGATCGTGATGGTCGTATGCAAATCATAATGGTTGTTGCAGGACTCGCACTTGCCATTCTCTCACCGATTATCGCAAAACTCATTCAACTTGCTATCTCACGGAAGCGAGAGTTTCTTGCTGATGCATCAGGTGCACTTCTAACTCGCTATCCTGAAGGGCTTGCCTCAGCACTTGAGAAGATTAGTGGATACAAAGAGCCGATGCGACGAGCAAACCATGCGACAGCACACCTCTTCATCTCAAACCCGTTTGGGAAAAGTACGAGAGGAAAGTTTTTGAATACATTATTCATGACCCACCCACCCACAGAAGAGCGGATTGCTGCGCTGCGAAGTAGCAGCTAAACTCTTGACGTACTAGATGTATAGAAGTATAATCCTCGTTGGTTTAGTTTGGTTTACATAGAGGCTTCAAGAAAGGGGAAGTGACAAATGGGTGCGACTGTTGAGGTTATTGTAAAGAGGCGTTTCGGAAGGGATGAGCGAAAGGTGGCTCAGAGACGGGCGGCTCGTCCGTGTGTACCGAGTTCGATCCGGAACGTCAGACCAGCAAGAATCGCAACCTCGGGGGTTGTCAGTGCGGCGGCCAGGATGGCAGGTGTCGCAAGAGTCCGCGGCATATGAAACATAAGCCGGACTGGATGCGCCAGTACTAGGGGGCACAATCACGAAATATCACAAAATACATGGGGGCGGTTTGAGATAACTGCCCCTTTTGATTTGTTTTTTAAATTCTCATAACCAATTCTCTTAGTTCGGGATGGATTAGGATATATATTGACTATTTAATCAAAATATTATATAATTAAATTTAGATCTAGTCAGTATACTCATGCTACGAGGAGGTGTACATTATGAGTGACAGTACCGCTATTCCGCGTGTTGGAGATATCTCTGAGCGCGAGCTCGAGAACCTTCCGCACAAAACTCTGGTCGCGTTCGCACTGCGTGCGCAGTCGTTGGCAACGATCGACGACATGACCCAGATTCTGAACCATCGCGCGTTCGAAGAAGAGGCCACTCGCCACTTCAACCGTATGAAGCGTAATGGTGATGAAGGGGTGATGCTTCTTCTGGACATCGACCTCTTCAAGAGGGTTAACGACACCTACGGCCACCTCGGCGGTAATGAGGTGATCAAAAAAGTTGCCAGCATCATGGAGGCATGTACTCGGCCCAGCGATCTCTGTGGACGCTATGGTGGGGAGGAGTTCATCATCTTCCTTCCCAATACCGGTAAGCAAGAAAGCAAGCTGGTCGCCGAGCGGATCCGCACCATGGTCGAAGGGTCCACGGTGAAGTTCGAATCCCACGACATTTCATGCACGGTGAGTATCGGCCTCGCACTTCTTTCTGATGCGGAAGATCTCGAAGGCCTGATAGGTTCGGCCGACCGAGCGCTCTACAAGGCAAAAGGCGGAGGTCGGAATCGTGTCGTCACGGCTGATGCGAATCTCAACGAAAAGCGTCGCTTTACTGGAAGCAGCGATCGTCGTGGTCAAGATGTTCCGGATCGTCGGAAATCCTAAACATTCATCTCGAATGAAAACTAGCGACCTTGGTGTACCCAAGGTCGTTTTCTTTTTGTTACTTTAAGTAAGTTATATTACAGTGGTATAGATTTTGGAGAGGTGGCAGAGTGGAAGAAACACAAACTGCTTTGTGTTTCTTCCGAAGCGTAGCGAAGGAGGACGACCCGAAGCCACCTCGTCCTGTAAGGCCAAAATACGAAGTATATTTTGGAGAGGTGGCAGAGTGGTCGAATGCGCTACCTTGGAAAGGTAGTGTGCGGGAAACCGTACCGCGGGTTCGAATCCCGCCCTCTCCGCATCTAACAGCTAGCACGAAGACCTTAATGCTTTAGTGCTTAGATAAATTATGACTTCAAGAAAGATTAAAGTTCCAGAATTAGATTCATACTCTCATTGGCCGGAAAAGCCATATCAGTGGATGCTGACAGGATTAATTCATACGATTCAAAAAGTTGATGAGGTAGAGGCAAATTATTTAGTTGCTCTTGGTTTGGTATGCTACACAGAATTTATGGGTCATGAGGTTTTGAAATTTAGAAAATTACCAAATGGTTCTGGACAGGGTAAAAATGCATTTAACTTATTCGTTGGAGAATATATGGGTTATCAGGAGTTGTTAGATAAGCATGAAGAAGTTTATGATTGGTTTAGGTGTGGTTTGTGTCATGAGTTCAAAATTAAAAATATCGATGGAGGAACTGAAAGTGGTGTATTCCATTTTTTTGTTGGAAATTCTGAAGAAGTAAAAAAAGTAAAGAAATTAGTTGATGCAGATCCAACAAAAGGTATAGCAGTTTCTAGTCAAGGGAAAAGAATTTTGTTTATAGAACCTTACCTGCACGACTTTCAAAAAGGGGTAGAAAAATTCTTGAAAGAGTCCGGAAAAATTGAAATGTGAGAAAATCTTGATGCGCACGAGGACCTTAATTTCAATAAACTAAAATAGTTAAAAATAACCTTGCTGGGCTTGACCGACCACGGTTCCAGCCCGAGGTAGCCCGCATTTGTTTTAATACGTGTATACTTTATAAATATGAACGAAATTAAAAAAGGAATGTATCGCCACTACAAAGGAGGGGAGTACGAAGTGTTAGGTGTTGCAAAACATTCTGAGACGCTTGAAGATGTGGTGGTATATCGCCACCCAGGGAATGAACTCTCAGAATTGTGGGTGCGCCCACTTGAGATGTTTACTGAGACAGTGGAGGTAGATGGAAAAGAAGTGCCTCGTTTTGAATATAGCAAGGGTCTCTAAATCTTCTTTACTACACACCTAGTGTATTAAGTAGTGTCTCTCGTTCTTTTTCTGTAAGTTCTCGTTTCTCTCCTACTTTCAGGTTTCCAAGTTTAAGGTGCATAATACGCACGCGTTTAAGGTCTTCAACTTGGTAGCCAAACGCAGCAGCCATACGTCTAATTTGGTGTTTTTTACCTTCGGTAAGGATGATTGAAAATGTTCTCTCGCCAAGTTTTTTCACTTTTGCCTCTTTGGTGCGATACCCCTCAATGTTTACTCCGCGACTGAGTCCGTTAATAACGGTGCCAGTTATTCGTTTATCAACTTTGACCACATACTCTTTTTCATGCGGATATTTTGGATTTAAAAGTCTATCAACAATACGCCCATCGTTCGTTAGGAGCATGAGCCCATGAGATGCTTTGTCTAGTCTCCCCACAGGGAAGAATGCCTTACCTAATCCAGAGATGTCCTCAACAGACTGCTCTCCCTTTTGTGGATTATGTGAGACAACACCTCTTGGTTTGTTGTAGAGCACATACTGATAGCTTTTTGAAAGCTTCTCTACATTTTTAGACACTTCAACCACATCTTTTTTTTCTACCTGTGCACCGAGTTCTGCAACAACTCCATTAATACGCACATCACCACGCTTGATCATTTCATCTGCTTTTCTGCGCGAACAGTATCCTTTGAGGTAGAGGTAGCGATTAATGCGTATTGGAAATTCAATCAGATCTTCCATAAGTGTGTTTAGTTATAGCACTCTTTTGTATGCCGTGCATTGTTCTTCTTTATGTATGTCCTATAATACAAAGTAATGAATCGTTTCCTACTCCTCATCGGTATCCCTATGGTGTTTGTTGCTGGTTCTTCTTTGTTCCTTCCCAATCAAAGTGTTCAACGTAATACTGTGTTTAATACCACGCTATTTCCACTCTCTGTAAATGGAAAGACACTCTCTGTTGCAATTGCTGATACACCGCAACTCCGCCAAACAGGTCTTTCAGGAGTACCGTATTTACAAAAAGATACCGGGCTCTTTTTTGTGTTTCCTGAAAGTGGTACCTATGGCATGTGGATGAAAGACATGCACTTTTCTATAGATATTGTGTGGTTAGATAGTGCATTTCGCGTTGTTGATATACACAAGGGGGTATCACCAGAGACATATCCAGAAACATTTTATACAGATACACCGGCGCGATATGCGCTTGAGGCAGAAGCTGGTTTTGTTGAAGAGTTCGGTGTTGAAGAAGGGCAACTTTTTATATGGAATAGATAAGCAAAGAGAAGGGGTGCTTTTTTGTTTTTCTTTTTTAGTTACATATCAGTTGAGGGTATGATAAATACTCAATAAAAAAGCCGTTTTTACATACTTGGTTTGACCGTCATTTTTTTTTATTTTCTACTGACCATTTTTGTACTTTTCCACAGAATTTTAAAGCTCGTGAGAGGTACAATAGGAAAACAACTACTCATTAACATATAATCTTCTTTCCGCACTATGCTTGAAGCTAACAAAAAGGCGAAAGCCGATGCTAAGATCAACGAGATCATGAATACAAAGGTCGAAAAAAATATCCCTACAGTAACTGCTGCTGATTACAAAAAATTTGTACCAAAGATACAAAAACGAGATGGTTCTATTGTTTCTTTTGACTTTGAAAAGATTGTTACTGCAATTTACAAAGCAATGGAAGCAAGCGGAGAAGGTTCTCGTGAAGAAGCAGCAATGGTCGCGCACCGTGTTGTTGCAGATATGGTACGTATTGCACGGAAATACAAGAATTTCATGCCGACTGTTGAAGGATGTCAGGACGATGTTGAGCGAGAATTGATTCTTGCTGACTATGTTGCGACTGCAAAGTCATACATTCTCTATCGTGCAGAGCATGCGCGTCGCCGAGCACAGGAAGTTGCTATCCCTAAAGAAGTTCGAGAGACAATTGCGGAGAGTAGTAAATATTTTAAAACTCCATATCAAGAATTTATCTTCTATCAATTTTATTCACGGTGGCGAGATGAGCTTGGCCGACGTGAGACGTGGGTTGAAGCAATTGATCGTTACATGGACTTTATGTATGAAAAACTTGGTGACAAACTCACCAAGAAAGAATACAAAGATGTGCGTGAAGCAATTCTTAATCAAGACGTTTGTCCTTCTATGCGCCTCTTGTGGTCAGCAGGGAAAGCGTGTCGCGATACGAACGTAACTGCGTATAACTGTGCGTACATTGCACCAACATCATGGCGTGATCTTTCTGAGATCATGTATGTGTCTATGTGTGGCGCGGGATGTGGTTTCTCAGTTGAGCCTGAAAATGTTGAGAAGTTCCCACAAATTCAAAAACAAAAGAAAGGTGAAGTGAAGAAAATTGTTGTAGAAGACAGTAAGGTTGGGTGGTGTAACGCGTTTGTTGAAGCGTGTGAGGCATGGGCTGGCGGAGGAGAAGCTGAGATTGATTATTCAAAAATTCGTCCTGCTGGTGCACGACTTCTTACCATGGGTGGCCGCGCATCAGGACCCGCACCTCTTGAAGAGTTGATGAACTTTACTCGTCGTAAAATTCTTGCAAAGCAAGGTCGACGACTCTCAACCATTGATGTACACGATATTGCGTGTCAGATTGGCCTTATTGTTGTTGCTGGTGGGGTACGCAGAAGTGCGCTTATTTCACTCTCTTCACTTGATGACACTGATATGCGTGACGCAAAGAAGGGCGCATTCTGGCAGACAGAAGGGCAACGCTCAATGGCAAACAACTCCGCAGTGTATGAAGTAAAACCAACTGCTGATGAATTCTTTGATGAATGGACTGCGCTCGTAAAAGCAAAAAGTGGTGAGCGAGGCATCTTTAACCGTGGTGGCTTTGAAACACAGTTACCAAAACGCCGATGGAACAAACTAAAAGACAAAACACAACCAGGAGTCAATCCGTGTGGAGAAATTTACCTGCAGTCAAAGCAGTTCTGTAACCTTACCTCAATCGTTGTTCGTCCAAATGACGACATGAAGAGTTTGAAACGAAAGGTTACTCTTGCGACACTTCTGGGAACATACCAAGCAACACTTACTGACTTTGAGTATCTTTCAAAAGATTGGAAGAAAAATTGTGAAGACGAACAACTACTTGGTGTATCAATTACTGGGTACTATGACAATGAATTAGTGCGTGATGATAATAACCTTGATGCACTTCGAGAGGAAAGCATTAAGACAAATAAGAAGTATGCAAAGCGATTCAAGAAAAAAGAATCAACGGCAATTACGTGTGTGAAGCCTCATGGAAACTCAGGACAACTACTTGGTGTAGGTTCAGGTATGCACCCATGGTTCGCACGCCACTACATTCGCCGGGTACGTATTAGTGTAAATGATCCACTTCTTAAACTTGCTGAAGAGCAAGGTGTGCCAATTAAGCCTGAAGTAGGATACTCTACATCAAACGCTTCAACGATGGTACTCGAATTTCCAGTAAAGGCGCCTAAGGGTGCGGTATTAAACAAGGATGTCTCAGCGCTCGACCTTCTTCATGAATGGAAGCGACTCAAGAAACATTTCACTGAACACAATCCATCAGTAACAATTTACGTTGGTGATAATGAATGGGTGGGTGTTGCAAACTTCTTGTATGAGAACTGGGATATTGTTGGCGGACTTTCATTCCTTCCACGAACAGATCATATCTACCAACTTGCTCCATACGAAGAGATAGGTAAAGAAGAGTATGAGCGTAGAAAGAAAGATCTTGGTGAGATTGATTTCTCAAAACTAATCAGCTTCGAACGAGAAGATAACACGGTTGGTGCAAAGGAGCTTGCTTGTTTCGCGGGAACCTGTGAGATATAAAAAAGACATATAGAGATCTAGATACAAAAAATGGCTCAGTATATGAGCCATTTTTTGGTATGAGTTGCTAAAATATGTTTTTGTAGTATAGTGTTTGCTAGCTTGTATTGGGTAGTTACTGGATATAGTTTCTATATCTAGAGGAAAGTCCGAACACGTCCACGTAAGTGGAGAAGGGTAGCGGGTAACACCCGTCTAGGGCAACCTAAGAGGTGCGAGCAGAGACGCCTAATTCGAAAGATGAGGGACTCCTTCGGGAGTAGCTCTGGTGGAAACACTAGAAGTGAAACGGCTAAATCCTTACCTACGTGCAAGGCCGTGCTGAGTTTAACTCAGAGTGCCGCTTGAGGTGTACAGTGATGTACATCCCAGATAAATGACTACCGTCGTCATTCGTGGCGATACAGAATTCGGCTTATAGATACAAGTGCAACATATGGTAACGACCCCGCATAGCGGGGTCGTTGTCGTTTTATTATACACATTACTACAATTACCTAAGGGTATTGTTCTTTGTTATACTGAGTATTACGTAACATACACTCTACTAGATTATGCCAAATCAAAAGCTTGATACATTCGGAACCACCATACTCATGGCATTAGCTTTTCTATTGCCACTTCTCTTTATTCCGTGGCCCTTTGCCTCCTTTACTGATACAAAATTCTTCTTACTTATATTAGGGGTAACTATAGCGGGGTTGTTGTGGACATTTGCACGACTCAAGTCAAATGAGATGCACATTCCAAAGACATACCTAGTTATACCTATGGTGCTCTTCCCGCTACTTGCCGCAATCACTGGTTTATTCTCAGGAAATATACGAAATTCATTTTTAGGCCAGAGTTTTTCTCTCGACACGGTGCTCACCTCCTTTCTCCTATCTGTTTTATTTTTCTTAGGTATTTTCTTGTTTAATACAAAAGATAAGGTAGTGAAACTCTATCTCCTTATTCTTGCCTCGTGGCTCATATTTTTTATATACCAACTCGTACGTCTCTTTTTAGGTTTTGATGTTCTTTCCTTCGATCTCTTTTTTGGTAGTACCGGCAATTTACTTGGAAAGTGGAATGACGTCGCTATCTTTGCAGGCGTTATTACGCTCATGGCAACGCTTACTATAAGTGTATTACGTCCCTATGGGTTACTTAGTTGGCTTTCGTACGCTGGTCTAGTATCATCCCTCTTTCTCCTTGTCGTCGTTAACTTTCAAGTGGTGTGGATTGTACTTGCAGCCATTTCATTCTTATTACTTGCGCAAGCATTTTTTAAAGCACGTTTTGCTGAAGTGATACAACAAAAAGAAGAGGGTGAAGAAAAAGAACGTGTTCCAGGTTTAGTATTGTGCGTGTTTGCTATATCAGTACTTTTTGTCTTTGCTGGAAACTTGTTTGAAGGATACATAAGTAGTTATTTAGGAATCGCTCAACTCGAAGCTCGACCATCTGTGCAGGCAACCACTCTTATAGTAAAAGATGTATACAGCACTAATCCGTTTTTAGGTATTGGTCCAAACAATTTTACAAAAGAATGGCTTACACATAAGCCTTCGGGAGTAAATCAATCTCCATTTTGGGATACAGACTTTTCATTTGGCGTCGGCATAATCCCAACATTTTTTATTACCCAGGGCGTACTGAGCGTACTACTGTGGCTTACATTTTTTGGGCTCTTTGTGTGGTTAGGAATTCGGACATTTGCTAATGTGCGTCAAAAAGTGTTCGATAACTACCTTGGCATGACTTCATTTCTTGCAGCACTCTTTCTTTGGGTACTTTCAATATTTTATGTGCCTGGTGTGGTGTTGTTCGCACTTACATTCCTCATTTCAGGTGTTTTTGTTGCAACACAAATTAACACTGGTGCGGTGAAAAAGATACACGTTGTATTTAGTGAAAATATTAGAACTGGTTTCATCAGTGTAGTACTCCTCTTTCTTCTTCTTGCAACCTTACTTTCTTCACTCTACATCGGAGTAACAAAGTTTGGTGCGTCTATATACACTACTCAGGCACAGATAGTCGCGAGAGACAGTGGAGATTTTGATACGGCTCAAAAACACATTAGCCAAGCACTACTCTTTAGTGAAGGTGATTATATCTATCGCGCCGCTTCAAATATTTCAATGCTTCGTCTTTCAGATATTGTTAGTAGAGGATCAGAGGCTGAGAATGCGCAGCAAGAGTTTCAAACAACGCTTTCTAACGCGCTTGATAGTGCTCGACAAGCACTTCGACTTGATGCAGAGAACTATCAAAACTGGCTTACACTTGCGAGAGTATACGAGGGTCTTATTCCTCTTGGTATAGAGGGGGCATATAGTAATGCAAAAATTGGATACGAGCGAGCACTTGAATACAACACGAACAATCCACGACTACATACAAACATTGCTCGCGTTGAAGCACTCCAGGGTAATAATGAGACTGCGCGAGAACGTATTACTTCAGCACTACAGGCAAAAAATGATTACACTCCAGCCCTCTTCCTTCTTTCAGAAATAGAGGTTCGTGAAGGTAGAGTTTCTGACGCAATCTCTTCGGTTGAGAGTGCCTCACTCCTTGCGCCAAGTGATCCAACGGTGTTTTTCCAACTAGGTATTCTAAAATATTCAGAAAACGATTTTACCGGTGCTATACGAGCTCTTGAACGTGCAGTTTTTCTAGATAATCAATATTCAAATGCGCGGTACTTCCTTGGTCTTTCTTATTACGAAGAGAGAAGGGGTGATGATGCACTTGAGCAGTTTGAATTTATTCAGACATTGAATCCAGATAATGAAGAAATTGAGCTCATCATTCAAAACCTTATCGCAGGAAGAGCACCACTTGAAAACTTTACACCACCAACAAGCGCAACAGGGGGAAATCTCCCATTTTAATGCAGTATGGTTCGGCGGATTGTTTCACTTCTTCATCAAGAAATACGCGGCTTACATGAAGCCGCTTACTTTCTTGGGTTTTTTGCACTTTTCTCAGCGATACTAGCTTTGGTAAGAGACAGACTTCTTGCACACTACTTTGGTGCTGGAGAAGTACTTGATATTTACTACGCAGCATTTCGTATTCCTGATCTAGTGTTTGTCTCTATTGCCTCAATGGTTTCGGTCTATGTGCTGATTCCGTTTCTAAATAAAAACGGAGAAAGTGATGAAGAATATCACAAAGCATTTATTGGTCGGGTACTTTCAGTATTTTTATTCTCCATAACAGCAGTAAGTATTGTTTTATGGATCCTTGCCCCACAGTTACTGCCGCGTCTGTTTCCAGGCCTCACTGATTCATCATATTTCGATACACTTGTACTCTTAACACGCATACTCCTTATACAGCCAATTCTACTTGGAGTCTCTAATATATTTGGAAGTATTACGCAGGTATATAGTCGTTTTGTACTCTATGCAGTAGCGCCACTTCTTTATAATGTTGGTATTATTGTTGGTGTTCTCTTCTTCTACCCAGCATTCGGTATTATTGGGCTTGGGTATGGCGTCATTCTTGGCGCCCTCCTTCATGCCGGTATTCAGCTACCATTTATGACGGCACGGGGTTTCCTTTCTCGTCTAACATTTCGCATTAATGCTGGGGAAATAAAAAGTATTGTACTTCTCTCTTTACCCCGAACGCTTGCCCTTTCTGCGCAACACATTGCCCTCCTTTTTCTTATTTCTCTCGCATCAGTTATGGCAGAAGGCTCAATCACCGTGTTTACCTTTTCTTTTAATCTCCAAGCGGTGCCGCTTGCAATCATTGGTTCGAGTTACTCTGTGGCTGCGTTTCCAACACTTGCACGGCTATTTTCAAATGGTAACCAAAAAGAGTTTAGGCAACACATATTAGTTGCTGCACGACATATTATCTTCTGGTCAACACCAATCATTGTACTTTTTATTGTCCTTCGTGCTCAAATTGTACGTGTCATTCTTGGGTCAGGGGAGTTTGATTGGGCTGACACCCGCTTGACCGCGGCACTCTTAGCACTTTTCATGCTCTCTCTTATTGCACAAGGTCTTACCTATCTTTTTGTTCGTGGGTATTATGCCCAAGGGAAGACACTTATTCCTCTTATTATAAATCTCTTTTCCGCAGGTATTATTATTGCTTCATCCTACCTATTCCTCACACTATTTAAAATATCTGAGATGTGGCGGTACTTCTTTGAATCTCTTTTCAGAGTGGAAGACATTGTAGGTACAGAGGTCTTAATGCTCCCACTTAGTTTTTCACTTGGTATGATTATAAACGCTATTATCCTCTGGATTCTTTTTGAGCGGGATACCCACACATTTACTGGACCGATGGTGAGAGTGTTATTCGAGACACTTTCAGCTTCAGTGGTAATGGGATTTGTTGCTCACCAATTACTCAACTTCTTTGACGACATCTTTGATATCAATACATTTTGGGGTATATTTTCGCAAGGCTTCTTTTCAGGTATACTCGGTATTGTCGCGGGTATCATCCTCTTAAAAGCTCTTGGAAGTCAAGAGTTAGAAGAGGTAAAGAATTCACTCCATCGTAAATTCTGGAAATCACGCCCAATAGGCGGAGGCACTGAGTTGTAGTACGCTACTCACATATATTGTATGAATCATATACGGAATTTTAGTATTATCGCGCATATCGACCACGGCAAATCAACGCTTGCTGATCGTATGCTCGAGGTGACCAAAACAGTTGAGGTCAGAAAAATGAAAGAGCAAGTGCTTGATAGCATGGATCTTGAACGTGAGCGGGGTATTACTATAAAAATGCAGCCAGTGACAATGCAATATGCAAGAGATGGTGCTGAGTATACCTTTAACCTTATTGATACTCCTGGTCACATTGATTTTCATTACGAAGTATCTCGTGCACTTAAAGCTGTAGAAGGGGTAGTACTTCTTGTTGATAGTACTCAAGGAGTACAAGCGCAAACTCTCTCAACACTTCGTATGGCAGAAGAACTTGGTTTGGTTATTGTTCCAGTCTTAAGTAAGGTAGATTCACCTCTTGCTCGGGTGGAAGAAGTGAAAAAAGAAGTTGCTAAACTTCTTTCATGTAGTGAAGAGGATATTCTTACCTGCTCAGGTAAGACCGGGGAAGGTGTTGAAGAAGTGCTTTGTAGGGTTATCGATGTTGTACCACCTCCACAGTCTACTGGAGAGGAATTCAGAGGTTTAATATTTGATTTTCAGTACTCGACACACCGAGGAGTTATCGTATACATTCGAGTGCTTGATGGCACGGTAAAGAGTGGCTCGCAGCTTTTCTTTAAGGGTGCGCAAGAAAAATTTAATGCGATTGAGGTTGGTATCTTCTCTCCTGAAGAAAAACCTGTTCAATCGCTTACTGCTGGTGCTATTGGCTACATTGTAACTGGTATTAAGCGACCAGGAATTGCTTCTGTTGGAGATACTGTAGTGTTACAGGGAAGTAACGCCCAAGCTCTTTCAGGATATCGCACACCAGCGCCTATGGTTTGGGCGTCAGTCTATCCTGAGAGCCAAGACGATTTCACGGAACTACGCCAAGCGCTTGAGCGCCTTCGACTTTCTGATTCCTCGCTTTCGTTTGAGGAAGAAATGTCAGGAGTCATGGGTCGTGGTTTTCGCTGTGGCTTCTTAGGAATGCTTCATCTTGAAATCATTACTGAGCGACTCCAGAGAGAATTTGGTCTTGGACTAGTGGTAACAACGCCAAGTATTACCTACGAAGCAGTGCTCAAAGGTGGAGAACACAAAAAGATATACTCTGCTATTCAGTTCCCCGAACACAGCACTTTTGAAAAAATTCTTGAACCATGGGTTTCAATAGAAATCATTGTGCCCCCAGAGTATCTTGGTCCAGTCACCCAGCTACTGTATGAACACGAAGCAATGATAGGAGATTCAGAAAACTTTGGTGACAATCGAATGCGTATTTGTGCTGACATGCCGCTGCGTGAGTTGATGCGTAACTTTTTTGATCGACTCAAAAATGTTTCATCTGGTTTTGCTTCAATTCTCTATGAAATTGAAGATATGCTTGAGGCAGATGTAGTGCGACTAGACATTCTTGTCTCTGAAGAACTTGTGCCAGCATTTTCTCGTATTGTCTCACGTCGCCGTGTGCAAGAAGAAGCTGAATCACTTGTTGAACGTCTTTACACACTACTCCCAAAACAACAAGTGGTGACCAAGATTCAAGCGCAAGCCCTCGGAAGAATAATTGCCTCTAAAAAACTTTCTGCCCTTAAGAAGGATGTAACCGGACATCTTTACGGTGGTGATATAACAAGAAAACGAAAGCTGTGGGAGAAGCAGAAGAAAGGAAAGAAGAAAATGCAGCAGTTTGCAAAAGCAAACATACCGCAAGAAGTGTTTCTTAAGGTAATGAGAGGGGAGGAGAAAAAATAAGTACTAATACCCAACTCCAGGAACCAGTCCGGGTGCAAAGAAAAGCACCATACTGATGATAATAAGTATACCGAGAACCATCCAGGTATACTTCACTATTTTTTTCGTTCGTTTATCGAATAACATACTATTGTTTTGAGGTATAATAAGCTAAAGACATACCTTTTTCAAGGTGTACGTATGTATGTTTGATTTTTACGAGAAACGAAAGATGCGACAGTGGTTTTTGTCGTGGCCCTCATTAATTATTCTTATTATTCTCACATTCTTTCTTGCTCGTGGGGTGTGGGGTGTGTATGTACAGGAGCGAGACACACGTATCACTAAAAATCAGCGTGTCGCTCATCTAGAAGAGTTAGAAGGCCGTGAGTCAGCACTTCAGGAGGAACTTGATCGATTAGATACGGAACGTGGAGTCGAAGAAGAAATACGAAGAAAGTTTGAAGTTGCTAGGGAGGGAGAAAAAGTGATTGTAATAGTTGATGCCCCTACTAATGCCGGAGAAGATAGTGGGGGTAATCCAAAAGGTTTTTGGCGTTCTTTTTTTGATACTGTTGTTTTTTGGGACTAGTGGAGGTGTGGTATACTACTTCGTATCATTAGGAGATAAAATAAATAGTATGGATAAACAAGTAGTTATTTATAGCACCCCGACTTGTCATTTCTGTCAGATGACAAAAGAATTCTTAAAAGAGAATAATATTGAGTACACAGATTATAATGTTGCTGAAGATATGGAAAAGCGACAAGAAATGATTGAGAAGAGTGGACAAATGGGAGTACCAGTAACATTTGTCGATGAAGAGATGTTTGTGGGGTTTGATAAAGACAAACTCTCACAAGCTCTTGGATTGTAAGGGCTCTAGAATAACTTACGTGCAAAAAACACGAAAATTTTGTTGGTGTTTTTTAGCACTACAGTAAATTGACAAAATTAATAAATCATTTTATTATATATACCAGTTTCATTAAGGGTGTTAGGAGGTCTAGATGGAACCCAAACTTCCCATATGCACCCAAGGATTACTTGGTCGTTGGGTGGATACTCTATTTGAGCCAGTAATGCGGTATATCTCATCAGGGGCACCTGAGGAGATGCCACAACGGACACATCGTTGGAATAATCACCATTTGAAAGAAGAGAAAGTCGCACATCTTAAATCAGGGTGGATGGCTGCACACTCTGGCGACCCAAATGCAAGCAGTGCTCCCCACATATTGGCGCATTTGACTCGATATGGTGGGTGGGACCATTACCTCGTGCTTTCTCCCAAAACAGAAGAAAATTGTAGTTGGCACATTGGCTGGCAATGGTCTGGAGGCGCTGGCGTGTCTCGTGTTCCAGTCGAGGGTCCGGTACGAGTACTTGTTGGTCCAAAGCCAACGAAATGGTTTGGGATTAATGCGGAGACACATACCCAAATTCCGATTCAACAAATTGGCAAGGGGAAAATTGGTCGCAACAAAGAGTTCTTTAAGATCCCTCTTTTTTAAGGGTTACCGGTTTGCACGTTGTCCGAAACAACGTGCTTTTTGTTTGTGTTATAGTACTCGCATTGCCCCTGTAGTTAAATGGATATAACAATCCCGTCCTAAGGGATTATTCTGGGTTCGATTCCTGGCGGGGGCACCGAAATTAAAATACTGATATAAAACCAGTGTTTTAATTTTGGTCTCAGGAATCGAAAGACGGAACGAGCGGTAGCGAGTGAGTCCGGGTAGGAGCCACTTCGTACTATTCCAGTATACTGGCATAGTACGTTAGTGAGCTGACACCGATTCCTGGCGGGGGCACAAAACTGCAAGAAAACCATACTTACGTCTCATTTCTTGCGTTTTGTGAAGTGGGGCGATATCAAGTGAAACGAGACCATCAGCCAGTGTTGTACTCTCCATACTATGAATTACATTCCTTGTTTTATTTAGCACTTTAAAAATGTATATGGTTTAATTTATTTATCATGGAATATTTTTCTACAGAAACCTTGTTTTTACTGGTCACATTATTATCTATGTCTTTTATGCTTATTGCATACAAGCTGGGAAAGACATATGTTATTGCACTGACCGCTGTTTTACTTATACTTGCTAATTTAATTGGCCCCAAAATAGTTTCAGTATTTGGCTATGCTATAACTGCTGGTACTCCACTGTTTGCTGCGCTACCTCTTGCTACAGATCTTTTAGCGGAGAGGTATGGAAAAGAGGTTGCCAGGAATGCCGTTTTCGCTGCGTTCTTAGCAATGGCACTTTTTATCGCTGTTAGTCAGCCAATTATTGCAATGCAGTGGCTTGCTTTTGCTGAAGAAGCTGGTTCAGCCATTGATACTGTAGTAGGGGCCTCATTAAGACTTATGATTGCTTCTCCGGTTGCTTATCTTATTTGGCAACTCATTGATATACGTATCTTTGCTTGGATACGTAGCAAGACAGGAGAAAAAAAGCTTTGGTTGCGTAACAATGTAAGCACAATAATTGCCCAAGCAGGTAGTACATATACTTTCTTTGGTATGGCATTCATTGGAACTGGAACTCCTTGGATAGAGATTGCAACAGTAACGGTAGTGTTTTATTGGGTCATAGCTCTTCTTGATACAGTCGTTGTATATTTCTCACGAAATATCGAACCACTGGAATTAAAAGTCTAATTAGTTAGTATGAACGAAATCTTTCTTTGGCTCATTACCTTGGTACTTCTATTGTTTGGAGTATTAGGCACAGTTATCCCGGCCTTTCCTGGCATTACGCTTGTCTTTATTGGGATACTCTTTTACGCGTGGATGACCGAATTTGCAACAATATCAGTAACCTTTCTTGTGGTAGTTGGTATTATCTCGCTGCTTGCCATTGGGGCTGATTATGCGGGCTCAGCGCTTGGGGCAAGGTTTGGTGGGGGAAAGTGGAAATCAGTACTTGGTGGAGTACTTGGCCTTATTATTGGGGCCTTTGTATTAGGTCCGCTTGGGTTATTTTTTGGGGCACTATGTGGTGCGTTTCTTGGTGCTCTTGTTGAAGGTGCGACACATAGGGATGCTCTAAAGACAGGCTTTTTTACTGTACTTGGGGTTGTGGGAAGTACTGTAGTGCAGCTGTTTCTGGCCATTTCTCTCGTGGTAGCTTTCTTGCTCGCTCTTATTTTTTAAAATACCGACACCCTGTATTTTTAAGGTATCTTTGGTATACTTTTGTGGTATGCAGGATCTTGAAAAATTGCTTAAGAAGAACCTTGCACTGACAGAAGAGAACAATCGACTTCTTAAGAAAATGCGCCGCGGTGCCGTGTGGGGTTTTATTTTTAAGCTGATCTGGATTGCGGTTCTCATTGGTATTCCTGTATATCTTTACATTAACTTTCTATCGCCAGTTGTTGATGAAATATCTGGTGTTGTTCAAAAAGTAGAAGAGACCACTGGAAAAGTTGAAAATCTTCAAGGAGAGGTAGAGTCACGTCTTGGAGAAAGCAGTCTCACAGATCTACTCGATAACCTCAACTTTTTTAATGGAGGAGGGGAGTAATATAAAAACACACGCTCAGGTAGCTCAGTTGGTTAGAGCACTTGTCTGAAGAACAAGGGGTCGGCAGTTCGAATCTGCCCCTGAGCACAAAGTGCGAATGATGAGTTTAGTAACCTGACGCCAAGA
The DNA here is from genome assembly GCA_965222715.1 of Minisyncoccota bacterium. Classification (GTDB taxonomy): domain Bacteria; phylum Patescibacteriota; class Minisyncoccia; order Phycocordibacterales; family JABMNX01; genus JABMNX01. The sequence continues at coordinate 163,876 of OZ244961.1, forward strand.
TTGACCGCAAATCTGCCCAAAAAACACCACAAGTACTTGCGGTGTTTTTTAGTGACTCTAAACAGTTTCCTCTACGACGCCTTCACTTTTAGTTTGGTCTCTCGGTCCTTATCAATCTTTGGAAGTTTAATAGTGAGTACTCCATGTTTTTCATTTGCTTCAGCGCCATCAACTTCAACTTCCTGAGGAAGGAGAATAGTACGAGAAAATGATCCCCAATAAAGCTCTCGATAAAAATAATTATCTTCAGTTGCTTCTTTTTGTTCTTCTCGTTTTCCTTTAATGGTCACCATGTCACGAGTGATTGAAACATCAAGATGATCTGGCTTCACACCAGCAACAATTGCCTTAATGACTATTTGATCGCTTGTCTGAAATACGTCAACACTTAATTGACCTTCCTCGTCTTCTACCCAACCATTTGATTCGCTGTCTTCATTTTCAACATCGATGCTAATGTTTTTCTCCCCACGGCGGGGAGCAGGTATTACTTCCTCTTCTTCAAAGATATCATCGTTGTAGTCATCAATTGAGGCGGTACCAGTGAGCCTCTCAAAGAATGATCGTTTTTCTTTTCCTCGCATAATCATTTTCGTTTAAAAAGTTGTAAGCACTTTTGGATTAGTTTTATTCTCTCTAACGTGAGTAGGAGCACAATAATACCTGCCCATACTGCTGCAAAAACAAATAATATACTCGTTTCGTTACTTTGTATTATAGAAAAGTTAAATAGTGCGTGCAATACAATAGCGAGGATAATTCCTATACCGACAAGAAATCGTTTTGCCCATTTTGTCTCACAAAAACTGAATGCAATAAAGACACCGATAGTAGCAGAGGCAAGTACGTGGAGGAGGGTCGCGCCAAGGAAGCGAAAATTCCCAGTTATTAAGCTCGTTAGTATTTCACCGTTTGCAAGTGGGTCGAGTAAAAAGAGAGTATTTTCAAGTGCGGCAAATCCAAGCGCAACACTAATCATATAAATGACTGGATCAATTGGTTCATTAACCTCTTTCTTCCGTAAAACAGAGAAGTACGCAAAGAGATACTTGAGTATCTCTTCAATCGTTGCCCATGCAACAATAAGGAGTGTTCCTGAAAAAAAAGCTTGCGCGTAGCGCTGAAGGGGAATTACAAAAGGAATGGTCAACATGCCCATGAAAAATGCGAGAAAAATAAGACGTTTGGGTTCAGGATGTTTCTTATCTTCTCTGAGCCAGAACCAGAGCCATATGAGTGCAGGGAGGATGCCGCCGAGCGCAGCAAAGAGAATTGTTTCTCCTGTTATCATTACTTAATAGTATACCTTGAGTAAGTAGCGTTAACCTAGTGTGTAGGCCATTCTGTCACTATGAGTAATTCAGTATCTTTCTCTGGAAGTTTCTCCCAGATAGTTTCTGTGACAAATGGCATAAATGGATGAAGGAGCTTTAGTGAGGTGGTAAGCGTGTGATACAACACCCATTGTCGTGAGCTTTTTTCTTCCTCACTACCATCACTGAAAATCTTTTTACTCTCCTCTATAATTTCATCTGCAAAACGGTGCCATATATAGTGGTAGGTAGTGTCTGCTGCGAGATCAAGGCGAAAGGCGTCAATGTGTTCAGTTACATTTTTCACAACATCCTCAAGTTCTTGTAATAACTCTTCGTCACTTGCTACTAGAGATGGTTTTTGTTTAAGATCAACATCTTCTACATTTTCTAATACAAAGCGAGAAATATTCCACACTTTGTTTGCAAAGTGTTTGTACCCCCGCACTTTATCTTCTGAAAGTCGCAAATCGTTACCAACTGCCGCACCAACAATGAGTGAAAGACGAGTTGCGTCAGCACCATATTTCTCAATCATATCGAGCGGGTCAATAATATTTCCAAGAGACTTACTCATTTTTTGACCTTTTGCGTCGCGTACAAGCCCGTGCAGATACACAGTTTTAAAAGGCACGTCTCCTAAGTGGTAGGTGCTCATCAGTATCATGCGCGCAACCCAGAAAAAGAGAATATCGTAGCCAGTTTCAAGTACGTTTGTTGGGTGGTAGGTTTTTAAATCATTTGTATTCTCTGGCCAACCAAGTGTTGAGAAGGTCCATAAACCTGAAGAAAACCACGTATCAAGTGTGTCAGGGTCTTGTTCCCAGCCATCTCCTTCAGGTGCTTCGGTGTCACAGTACACTTCATCATCCTTATACCACACTGGAATACGATGTCCGTACCAAATTTGTCGTGAGATACACCACGGACGAAGGTTATCAATCCAATGGTAGTAAGTCTTTTTAAAACGATCAGGAAGTATGTTCGTTTGCCCACTCTCAACCACGTGTTTCATGAGTTGCTTAAGAGTAACGGTTTCACCAGAAGAAATACCCTCAATATTTGAGTGCTTAAGGGTGAATTCTTTCTCAACCCCAATAAACCATTGTTTCATTACTTGTGGCTCTATGGTTGCACCAGTTCGCTCAGCAGTAGCAATGTTATGTGTGTAATTTTCATCAACTCTAATAAGGAGGCCTTTTTTATCGAGTTTCTCGACAATTTTTTCTCGCGCTTCAGTTATCTTCATTCCAGCGAACTCTTCAGCAACAGGAAGGAGTTTTCCGTATTGATCAATAATTTGTTCTTTATCAAGATCGTATTTTTCTGCTAAATCAAAATCAACAACACTATGCCATGGTGTAATAGTCATTACGCCAGAGCCAAATTCTGGATTCGCTGCCGCATCTTTAATGATTGTTGCTGTTATTGCTCCGTTTATCCATTCAACTTCTATTTCTTGTCCATGTGAGTATTCTTGATAACGTTTATCATCTGGGTGCATCACCACATATTTATCACCAAACTTTGTCTCTGGCCGTGCGGTACCGATTTCAAATGGACCATACTTAAAGTAATAAAATTTTCCTTTTTCTTCTTTGTACACAATCTCATCATCAGAAATGACCGTTTGTCCTTTGGGGTCCCAGTTAACCGATCGGTCTCCTTGATAGATAAGTCCATCGTCATACATTCGTTTAAACGCGGTGTAGACTGCCTTTGTACGATCTTCATCGAGAGTAAAGGCTTCACGACTCCAATCAACTGAAGAACCCATTTTCCGCACCTGGTTTGCAATGGTGTCATGGCTCTCTTGTGCAAATTCTTCAACTCGTCTTAAAAATTCTTCACGACCAAAGTCGTGTCGATTCTTCTTTTCTTTTTTATACAATTCTTTCTCAACCTTTGACTGTGTTGCAATTGCTGCATGGTCTGTGCCGGGAAGCCACAAGGCTTTCTTTCCACGCATGCGTTCAAAACGAATAAGAATATCTTGAATGGCGAGCATAGCAGCATGGCCCATGTGGAGTGTCCCCGTTACGTTTGGTGGGGGAAGGACAATTGAGTATGGCTCAATTCGCTCGCCTTTCTTAGTTTCAGGTAAGTTATCGGGGTTGAAAAAACCGCTTTCTTCCCAGCGTTTGTAGATTGCATCCTCATTTGTGTGAGGGTCATACGGTTTTAAAAAAGCGTCATCCACCCCGTTAGAAATGTCTGATTTTTCATTCATAGCATTTTCTCTGTAGGACGCATTGCCCGTCTTTAATCATTACCTTCCATTCAGTAATATTTCTAACGGGGTCCATAGGTGCCATCATAGCAAACAGGCGCTTATTATCAACATATATTCTAACTAGTGTACTTCAGTAGAGTTGTGTGATTTACTTGCCTTAGAGATGAAAGGAGGTGCAACATGGTGTTGCCACGTTCTATGACTCACGAGCACGGGAGAGCGGTTGAGATTACCAGTACGGTAATGCGTATCTGTATTCGTGGACACCACTTCAATGTGCCGATCAAATATGTTGAATTTCCGAAAGAAGGAAGCCAGCTACCGATTAGCATCACGTCAGACGCCACTTTGAGTGGCTCTGCTCCGTGCACCTGTCCAACTACTGAGGTACTCGTTCCACCTCTGTGCATACCCACACGTCTTTGATTGTTCCAAAAAATATTTAAAGAAAAGACTTTTTAACCCGCAGCTAACATTAGTGTAGCTGCGGGCAACTTTTTTGCACACCTTGTATCTATCGCAGGCTAAGATTCCCCTTTGCAACGATGTCTTTTATTTTAGGCACTTTTCTTTTAAGTGTATGGGAAACGTATGCTGCTCCAGCAATCATAACAGCATTGTCCCCAGTTAATCCTTTTGGTGGTATATACACTTCTACATCTGGATATGTTCTTTGAATATGCGTTTCAAGTGTATAGCGAATATGCTCGTTTGCAGACACTCCGCCACCAAGAAGAAATGTTTGTACAGCGTAGGTATCAATCGCGGCAAGTGTCTTCTTTAGTAAAATATCAGCAGCGGCATCTTCAAATTCATGCGCAATTTGTTTCTTGTCAGTTTCAGTAAACATGCGCTTTCGCTCTTTAATATCACGAATAAGGTAGAGAACTGCAGTCTTAAGTCCAGAGAATGAAAAATCAAAATCAGCACTATCGATCATTGGTCGTGGGAGTGTGTAGGCTTTTTCTAAATTTTCTTCTCGAGCAGCCTGTGCGAGCTTTGAAATCTCAGGACCACCAGGGTAGGGCAGCTCCAGCATACGAGCAACTTTATCAAATGCTTCACCCACTGCATCGTCTCGTGTCTCTCCAATGATTTCATACTCACCCCATTTTTTCATAAGGACTAGTTGCGTATGACCTCCAGAGATAAGGAGCGAGAGAGCAGGGAAGGCAACCGGTATAATTTCATTGTTTTTAATAAGTCCTGAGAGCACATGCCCCTCCATGTGGTTTGCGGGCATAAGTGGAATGTCCCATACAATAGAGAGTGCTTTAGCAAAATTAACACCAACCCAGAGCGCAGGTTCAAGACCTGGGCCAACAGTTACCGTTATAAGATCAATAGGTGGTTTTTTAACATTTGAAAGAAATGCAATCAGGAGTACAAAGAGCTCTGGCTCTCTTACAAGAAGTTCTTTTAATTCAGTGACCTGATCCCGTGAGAGTGGCGCGTTTGCTTGAGTAAGGAGTCGTGCATCGCTCAGTACTTGTTGAAGTAATGGAGTGAGGTTCCGTGCGTGTTCACGTTTAGCAAGAGTGGGATAGACGCCACCATACTCCTTATGAAGTGCGACTTGAGAAAGGAGAGAATTCCCAAGCACTTCGAAAGAGACTCCTTTTGTGAGGTCACCGTCTGCCTCAACCAGGCTAAGCGCTGTTTCGTCGCACGACGTTTCTATGGCAAGAATTTTCATACAGTGGGCGATACAGAATTCGAATCTGTGACCTCATCAACGTCAATGATGCGCTCTAACCAACTGAGCTAATCGCCCTTTATAATAAGAGGATTATACCAAATAGGACTATTTTTCCTATTATTGCGGAGGAGGTGGGACTTGAACCCACAAGCGCCGAAGCGCGCCGCTTTTCGAGAGCGGTCCGTTACCAATTCCGGGCACTCCTCCAGTGGAATCCAGACTAGCACTTTTTGCAGAAACTCCCAAAATGTTGTATTCTAATAAACGCCAAGGGTACCCTTGGCGTTTAGTTTGGCTTTGATAAGCCACGCCTAAATACTTAAATAAAAAGTTATTTTAGGCCCCATCGTCTAACGGTTAGGACGCGGCCTTTTCAAGGCTGAAATCGGGGTTCGATTCCCCGTGGGGTCACAACTTTGTTGGTATGGAAAAAATTAAAAAAGTAAAGAAACCTTTTAAAGAAGGTTTTATAGCAATTTGGAGTCATGTTTCTTTTTTCAAAAAAGAAGTCATTTTACTTATTGTTTTAGGTCTCATATCGGCAGCTGCAAACGGTGCCATGCCTTATATCACAGGTCGTTTTTTTGATGCACTCATTCAAATTTCACAAGGCACTAGTCAGAATTCTACATTTCCTATCTGGGCAAGCTTACTTGCAATTTGGGCAATAATACAGTTAGTTGCAAATAATATAGACTGGATAATTGATCGTATACGAAGAAGTGTAGACAGCGAACTACATATTGGTATACAGGCTCGTGGCTTTATAAAATTACTTCAACTTCCACTTGGCTTCCATAAAGAACATAGAGTAAGTGAAGTCATTGAAAAAATTAGTCACTCTAGTTGGCGAGTACCTGCAGTATTTCGAACTATTGTTGACTTCGCACCCCAATTTCTTAGCGTAGTTGTTGGAGTCACCCTTGCTTACTCAATCAGTCCACTACTTGCAAGCGTGCTACTTATTGGGGTAGTGGTTTATATACTGTTGTTAATTTTAATATTAAAACCTATTGCAGAACGTGATGAGCAGGGTTTAACGAAGTGGAGTGTAGCTTGGGGAGATGGTTCAGCTACAGTGCAACAAACAGAAGCCGTGAAACAAGCTGCCGCGGAGGAATATGAAATACAAAAAATCAACAGTTCGCTTATGGACGAAGTGTTAGTAATGTGGAAAGGTCTTCAATACGCCTGGAGTAATGTCAATTTTTTCCAAAGAACACTGGTGTTTCTAACACAATTAGCTGTATTTCTACTTTCCATTAAATTGGTTTCAGAAAATACAATTACAGTAGGAGAACTCATTGCTCTTAATGGCTACGCTCAGATGTTTTTTGGTCCATTCGTCACCCTTGGATATAGTTGGGAAGTTATTCAAAATGGTCTTAATTCAGCTAAACAAGTGAAAGAAATTTTTGATGAACCTATAGAAATATATAAACCTAAAAATGCAAAAAAAGTAGATGCACGTGGCGCGGTCTCCTTTAAAAAAGTTTCTTTTGGTTATGATTCAAGCAAAACCAAGGGTGTTTTAAAAGATATAAACTTTAATGTCTTGCCTGGGGAAGTGATCGCTCTTGTTGGTGAGTCTGGAGTGGGTAAGAGTACAGCAGTTTCCTTAATATCTGGCTATTTTTTCCCAGATAATGGCGTGGTTTTGGTTGATGGGGTTGATACCCGTTTATATAACTTGAACGATTTACGAAGAAGAATAGCAACAGTTCCGCAGGAGATCAGCTTGTTTAACGACACTATTGGTGTGAATATTCAATACGGTTCATTTGAAGCAACGCAGAAAGAAATAGAAAAAGCTGCTGAAGAGGCGCACATAAAAGATTTTATCGAAAGTCTTCCTGAAAAATATGAAACGGTTGTTGGTGAACGTGGCATGAAGCTTTCTGTTGGACAGAAACAACGTATAGCTATTGCACGTGCAATACTTCGAGATCCTTCAATTCTCATTCTTGATGAACCGACAAGCGCACTTGATGCAAAAACAGAACAGTATATTACTCAATCACTTGAGAAGCTTATGAAGGGGCGCACCACGTTTATTATTGCCCACCGACTCAGCACCGTTCGTCGTGCTGATAAAGTACTTGTGTTTGATAAGGGAGAAGTTGTTGAGGAGGGGACACATGAGAGTTTGATGAAGATAAAGAATGGGGTGTATCGACGGCTGTATGAGTATCAAATTGGTCTACACAACTAGACTACGTCTTTTTATATACCCAGCTTAATTAACCCAGCGCTACGCGTTGGGTTAATTTGTAGAGTGTCGTATACTTACAGTATTATTGATTAAAAAATTCTCTATATATGACTGTACAAGAAATTGCAACTCGTCTTGTTGAGTTAAATAAGTCTCATGACTATAAAAAAGCATATGAAGAACTGTATGCTGAAGACGTAGTAAGTATCGAGAACTGGGGTGACAGGGAAGTGTTTAAAGGAATGGACGCTATCAAGAAGAAGGGAGAAATGTGGGAGTCAATGCTCGAAGAGTTACACAGCACCTCAGTTGGCGCACCAATTATTGCAGATAAAAGTTTTGCAGTAACATTTTCAATGGACGTTACTTTTAATGAGAAAGGAGGTCCAGAGATGTCAGGACGCCAGCAGTTCACTGAGCTTGCGGTGTACCGAGTCAATGACGAAGGAAAAATTTATCACGAAGAATTTTTTGCCTAACTACAGTAAGATTGGATAATGAAGATTGCCGTACAGGATTTTAAAGAAGTACATTTTTCTCGTGATGCGGTGCTTCTCTACATGAACCGCGTCTTCCTTCAAGTAGCCTTTGGAGTTATTGGTATATTTCTTCCGATCTTCTTTTTTCTTGAATTTAACCAGTCCCTTACTACTGTCGCGCTTCTCTACATGACGGTCTACGGAGGGCACCTGCTTCTTACGCCAATTGCTGCAAAACTCATCGCACCATTGGGAATGCGTAAGATGCTCATCGCTGGCGTACCGCTAGCAATGCTCGCTATGGGATCTCTTTTGTTTTGGGACTCAAACCCTTTGCTTGTGTGGGCGATTCACGTGACTCTTATTGTGCTCTACAAGGCACTGTATTGGGTACCGTACCATGTTGACTTCACATTATTTACTGATAAAAAAGCGCGTGGACGACAGCTTTCTATTCTTCTTAACATAACCGAAATAGTTCTTATTCTCACACCACTCCTTGGCGGTTTTATTATTGCAAACTATGGTTTCCAGCATGTCTTCACTATCTCAACACTTTTATTTCTTGCTGCACTACCACCGCTCTTTTTCATTTCAAACCCCAAAGAAAGTTATTCTCTTGGTTTTTTTGAGACATTCAAAGAATTATTTAAAAAGAAAAGTAGACCACTCCTTATTGGATACGCTGCAGACGGAGCGCAGAGCACTATTTCTGCGATAGTGTGGCCCATCTTCATATTCCAGCTGTTTAATGGAGAGTACCTCTCGGTGGGTATTATCACCGCCTTCACGCTTGCAGCAATTATTATATTAAGGTTTTTTATCGGAGACATCATTGATAAGTGGAGTAAGCAGCGCATGGTTACCATTGGCGCTGGTCTCTACACAACTGGGTGGATCATTAAAACCTTTGTTGAGACGGCCTTCCAAGTCTTTTTTGTGGATACTTACCACAACATTGGAAAAACAGTAAACCGCATATCGTTTGATGCAAACACTTACACACAGTCAGCCGACAACGGTCACTACATCGATGAATTCACCTCTCTTAAAGAAATTTCACTTCTTATGGGAAGGATTATTATGCTCACATTGGTAATAGTCGTTGTATCTTTTACAAGTATACAGATGACGTTTATTGCCGCAGCAGTTGCGACACTCCTTATGACGGTTGTTAATCGGCTCGCTGTTTCCCGTTAGGTTACCGTACCCGTAAGTACGCGTAGATATCTTCAAGTGCCTTAATTGCGTCACCTGCTGCAATATTATTTTGGTGATAGAGTGCGTCTGAACAATCACCCGCGGCCCAGATGCCTTCTCGGGAACTTTGTTGTGACTTTCCATCAACCTTGATTCGCTTAAAATCATCAAGTTCAACTAGATCTGCAACAAATGATGTGTTAGGAATAAGACCAATCTCAACAAATACACCTGTTACTGCAAGCTCTTTTTCTTCTCCAGACTCTGTATCTTTATACTTTACTCCAGTAACAAATTTGTCCCCCAAGACTTCTGTTGTTTCAGCATTAGTAAGCGCAGTCATGTGTGGGTGTGCAAGCACTTTCTCAACAGTAACTGGATCTGCTTTAAATTCTGCTCTGTGGTGAAGGAGTGTGACGCTCTTAGTGTACTCAAGTAATTGAGCAGCTGTTTCAAACCCTGCGTTACCACCACCGATCACTACCACATCTTGCCCTGAGAAAAGTGGTCCGTCACATGATGCACAATAGGTAAGACCTTTTTGATCAAATTCTTCTGCACCAGGAACAGGAAGTTTTCGTCGGTGTGCACCAGAGCATACCAAAAGCGTTTTTGCGGTATATGAGTTTCCGTCTTCTACTGTAACCACAAAGGTGCCATCTTTTTCTTCTACTTGTGTCACACATTGATCAGGCACAATGTCTACTACTTCGTTCGCATAGGCTTTCAAGTGCTCCTCTAAGTCTTTTGCAAGATCATTTCCTGAGATAGCAACTGTTCCAATCCAGTTTTGAATTTCAGTTGACACGGTACTTTGTCCGCCCCATTCTTTTGCAATAAGTACAGTTTTTAACTTCTTTCGTGCGGCATATACTCCAGCTGAAACACCAGCTGGTCCACCCCCAAGAATTGCTACGTCGTACTCCATAATTGTCCTTAGTTTTATTAGTCTACGTTATAGTAACACAGCCATTTCTTTTAAAGAAACGGCTGTGTAAAAATTCTGTCTTAGGGTCGGATTACTTCAGCTTACTCCTTCGTAGGAAGGCTGGGACTGCACCCCAATCATCGTTATCGTCGTCTTTTTCAGTCTCCTCGTTCGCCTTACTTTTATCTGTTGCTTTTTCAGGCCCTTTGACATTTTCTTGTGCACCCCCGCCGATAACGCCAAGTGAGTTGTACACTTTATTTTCTTCTTTCTTTATTTCTTCCTTGCCATCTTCTTTTTTATTCATTTGGAAGAGTGAAGGGCCTTTGCTTGACGGTGTTGCACCTTCAGGGAATCCAGTTGCAATAACAGTTACCTTCACTTCATTTTTCTTAAGTTTTGGATCTTGTACTGCGCCAAAGATTACTTTTGCATTTGGATCGATTGAGTCGGTAATTACCTTTGCAGCATCTTGAATTTCAAGCATTGAGAGGTCATCACCTCCAGCAACCGCAAAGAGTACACCTTTTGCGCCAGTGATTGAGAGCTCAAGAAGTGGGGAAGAGATAGCTGCTTGTGCTGCGTCTTCTGCGCGCTTCTCACCAGTTGCGGTACCAATACCCATAAGTGCTGAACCAGCGCTATCCATAACTGCACGGATGTCTGCAAAGTCAACGTTAATGATACCGGGCATCGTAATCAATTCTGAGATACCTTCAACCGCTTGTCGAAGAATATCGTCACACATAGCAAATGCATTTTTGACACTTGTTTCTCGCTGTACAACCGCAAGGAGTCTGTCGTTTGGAATAACGACAAGGGCATCAACTTCTTTTTTCAGTTCTTCAAGTCCAGATTCAGCAAGTCGCATACGTTGCTGTCCTTCAAATGAGAATGGTTTGGTTACGATACCAACAGTGAGCGCTCCTGACTCGCGTGCAATACGTGCAACCACCGGTGCTGCACCAGTACCGGTACCACCACCAAACCCACAGGTGATGAATATCATGTCTGAACCTTTCAAAGCTTCCTGGATTTCTTCAGTTGTTTCTTCTGCTGCGCGCTTTCCAACATCTGGATTCATTCCTGCGCCAAGTCCTCGAGTAAGGTTCTTGCCAATGTGAATCTTCTTTTTTGCTTTTGAATGGTGAAGATCTTGTGCGTCAGTGTTGATGCCAACAAAGTCGACACCTTGTACTTTTGAGTTAACCATGTGGTTAACCGCATTAATTCCCGAACCGCCAACACCAACAACACGAATCCGAGCAAATGCCTCAACGTCTGGTTGTACCTTTTTCATAATGCCCAATCTATAACTAATTTATGTAGCACCATCATAGCAGGAGGAATAAAAAAATAAACCCGTTGACATTTCCGGGTTTTGTTTCGATATTTTACCTCTAATTGGTCTTTATGGGAGAAAGCGCTTGATCCATTGAATGAGGTTCCCGCCAGTTTGTTGTGCAATTTGTATACCTACCGGGCTCTCGTCATCGTCCGCTGAAGCGCCCCAAATACAGAGACCGTATGCAACCGCCCATGAGGCGTCTTTAATAGGAGACTGACTACCAAAACGAGGGGAAGCAAGTTTTGAAGGAAGCTTCAGTGCAGCTTTTGCCATATCTTCTATTGTGGCAACCCCTGAGCCACCACCGGTAATAATAATTCCTGCGGGAAGGAGTCCATTCTTTCCGATTTTTTTGAGATGGTTTTCAATAAGTTCAAAAATATCCGAGAGGCGTGCAACAATAATTTCATCTAACTTTTTTTGTGAGTAATCAGCGTTTGTAATCGCACCTTTTTTAATTTGCTCAGCTTCTTCAAGAGAGACTTTTAATCCAAGAGCAATGTCGTTGGTAATATCAGTTGAGCCAATAGGGAAGACCTTTAATGAAATAGGAATATTATCTTCAAAGACGACAATTGAAACAGTTTCAGAGCCAATGTTTGCAAGCACACACCCCGCGATCTTCTGTGACTTGGTAAGTGTGACCAAACTAGCGGCGATGGGGGATGCCATAACGTCGTAGACATCAACACCAGCTTCTTCAACTGACTGGATGAGATCATTTAAATGTTGCTCAATTGATACTATAAAAAGTGTTTCAACCTCTAGCCGAGAACCATGCATACCAATTGGTCGACCGAGAATGACTTCTCCGTCTATTTTAAATTGGGTTGGGATAACGTGCACTACTTTACGGTTTGCAATATGTTGTGCAATTTTCTCTTCACTATTCTCAATTGCCTTCTTAACGTCAAGGTCAGTGACCGCACCATCTGCCCGCGTAATAATAACTTCTCCACGTGAGCGAACCTCTTCAAGACCAACACCACCTACTGAGAGGTAGGCATTTTTAATACGCACTTGAGCAGCTTTTTCAGCTTGATCAACTGCATGTCGGATACTCCGGACAATGTCATTTGAGTTGATGATGTAGCCGTGGCGAAGTCCTTTAGACTCAGCAAAACCAGTTCCAATAATACGGGGGAACTGTCGTTTCTTTTTTCTCTCATGCTCAATAACAACTACCTTTACTTGGTACGTGCCGATATCGATGCCAGTAGTTATATTTCGTGCCATAACAAAAACAAACGCTCTTCACATAAAAGAGCAACAACAAGCTACACGTAAACGAACAAGTTAAGATACCCGCCTACTCTCTACAGTTTGAGACGACGCAGGTACGTGCGCTCCATTCTCTCCATTGTACTACCATGGCGTAGGCCTTTCAAATGCAGCAATCCGTGGATAAAGATAAACGCAAGATACTTCTTCTCACTCATCCCAAATTCCTTTGCACGTTTTTTTGCTTTACGAGGATTAATAAAAATTTCTCCTTCTTTTTTCGAAAGAGGAAATGAAAGCACATCAGGAATATAAGTCTTTCCTCTATAAGACTTGTTTAGTTTCTGTGCACGCGTATCACCAACAAAAGCAACACTCAATTCATAGTGTTCTCCAAGAACATCATTCTTTATTTGTAGAAGTGGGAGGGAGGGGATAGCATTACGCACCGTACTAGAAACCGAGATGCCCGATTCGGTTGGGAATGTATGTGATACACGTGCCATTAGTATGGTGTTCGAGCCGCAGTCTTACCGGCGTCGTCGGAATGATTGTTCAGCAACTTTTCCTTGTTTGTAGAGTTTTTCAAATTCTTCCTTCCGGGAGAGTTTGCGGAGTGCTTGTTGCTTCTTTTTAAATTCTGAGTCAGAACGTGAGTGGTAACGAATACCGCGAACACGACGAAGTACACCTGATCCTTGGACGCGTCGAGTGAAGCGTCGAATCAAGCTTGTTGCATTCTCGTTATTATTTTTTGTTACCTCTACGTTTATCATACGTGGGAAGTACTCTACCACAGTAGAATGTAAGAGGCAATATAGTGAACCGCAAGAGATGTCTAGAGGGTGCGGAGATGTTCAGGGAGTCTCTCAACAGGAATAATTTCTTGTGCACGAGTATCCATATTTCGCACGATCACTGTTCCGTCGAGTGCCTCTTTGTGTCCCATGATAATGCAGTACGGAATTGAAAGGTCTTCGGTTAATCGTAGTTGTTCAGTGAGTTGTTCTTTGCCAAGTGATTGGTGGACAGTAATACGTGACTTGCGAAGTTTTTCAAGAACCACCAAGCTACGCAGTCTTGCTTCAAAGCCAACCTGAATAAAATGGAATCGCGGTTTGTACGATTTTCTCCCATCAATTTGTTTTGGCATCCGACCTTTCTTCTCATACTCAAATATAACTCCCGCTGCAGGAATTTGTTGTCGAAATGCTTTTCGTGCAAGTTCATCGTACCGTCCACCGTGTGCACATACTGAAAATGATCCATCTTCCCCTGGAATACGAATCTCAAAGAGCGTCTTTGAATAGCAGTCTCGATGTCCAATAAGCATAGGATCAAGTTCGTAAGGAACTTCAGCAACTTCAAAATACTCAAGAATTTCACGGAAATGTTTTCTACTTGCCTCAGAAAGGAACTCAACAGTACATGGTGCTTCACTACAGAGCGGATGTTGCTTCCTGAGTAATTGTTCGTACGCGTAAAACACATCTTTTTTAAATGCCTGTCGTGAATGGCTTGGCATATCAGCAAGATTCTTTTTTAAATAGTTGGTGAGCTCTTTAGTGAATTTATTTGCTGAATCTTTATCACCAATACTATTTACGTATACACAGTGATCAGAAATATTAAGATCATCAAGTATTGCAAGCGCTGCTTTTATTAAAAGTGCTTCAGCAATACTGTTTGAAAGTCCAATAACATGTAACCCAAACAGTACTTTATTTGAACCTTTTTGCTCGACTCCTCTGTGGTAGAAAAGAGTTGGTTCTTTAAGGCGTGCGTGCCCATGCTCTATATATGAGCGCACCACTGCTGCCAGCTCTTTATCAAACGGATTTACATACTCAGTGTGTTGAGGGATACGTGAGCGATTTTTAGGACCATACTCAGGCATGATTTCTTCAATAGGAGAGAATCCGTAGTGTTCAATAACAGAAATGGCTCGCTTCAATGCTTGATCGGTTCGTGTGTACGGTGTGTGTGTAAGTGTAATCATACGTAGGTGTGCTGTTATTGACCCGGTAATAAAGATGCTTCTGTTAATGGGAATAGTCGTACAAATGCTTTCCCAATAATGTATTCATCTTCAAGTACTCCCCAGGTGCGTGAGTCCGAACTCTCTTTACGATTGTCACCCATGACAAAATATTCACCACGAGAAAGTGTTACTGTTCCTGATTCACTCTCAAGGTTATCAGGTGAAAGGTATGTTTCATCAAGTACAAATCCCTCAGGATGTTCACTATTTACAATAATGACTGCTTTCCCTTGTAGTATGACTGTTTCTCCAGGAAGCCCAATAACGCGTTTTATAAAAAACTTAGATTGCTCAAGAGGGAAGCGAAAAATAATGACATCACCTCGCTCTGGTTCATTAAAGTGGTAGCTCAACTGGTCAACAATAAGATACTGCCCATGCTGAAATGTGTCTTCCATTGATGCGCCACTGACTACAAACGGTTGTGCAACAAAAAGTCGTATTGGTGCAACAATAAGTATGGCAAGGAGTATTAATTTCACTAGCTCAAGCACTGAGTTGTGTGTATCTGACTTGTGAGGTGTAGGTGAATGAGGGGATTGAGAGGGAGATTTGAGAGACACATCATTAACTTGTTGTACTTCAGAAGATGAAGACGTGTTCTGTGTGTGCTCTGACATAGATTGAGAAGAGTTCAAACAACAAACATGTTGTAGTTACCGCATTGTAGTACAAAGGTTCGTTTGACACAATACATTTTTTTATGTTTTAGCGTTTTTGCATCTAAGCGTGATACACTAAGTGATAATGAATTATATTATTGCTGGTCTCGGAAACACAGGAGAAGAGTATACAGACACTCGTCACAACATTGGGCGGATGATGGTCGAGTATTTTCATGCAAAACATACATTTTCAGAATGGAGTGAGGAAAAAAAGAAGAATGCGCAGGTTTCAAAAGGAAAAATTGGTAGACATGCTGTAACGTTAGTGCTTCCCGAACTACTCATGAATCGTTCTGGGGCGGTGTTAAAGCATTTTGTGACCAGTAAAAAGAAGGCAGCAACACTTGTGGTGGTGTATGACGATCTAGATCTTGGTTTTGGCACCTGTCGCGTTTCTTTTTCTCGTGGATCAGGAGGGCATCGTGGTGTTGAATCAATTAGTAAGAGTGTAGAGACAAAAGATTTCATACGAGTGCGTGTCGGTATATCACCAACAACCTCAAAGGGAGTGGTAAAGAAACCTCATGGTGAGCAGGCAGTACTCAATTTTGTAATGGGGAAGTTTACTACAAAAGAGCAAAGTGCACTCCCAGCACTGTTTCGTCGGGTAGAGACAATTCTTGAAACTATTATTACTCAAGGTCACGTTGCAGCAATGAACCAGCACAACTAATGTTCCTAAAACGAAAATAAAAAACATCCCATATGGGATGTTTTTTGCTTCTCATTTTATTTTTCTTCCTTCGGTACTTCTTTGTAGGCAAGTGTCATACGTTGCTCTTTTGGCTCAAAGAGTGTGATAGTAAATTCGTACGTCTTCCCAAGTTCAAGTGTTTTGTGCAATTCTTCTTCTGACTCAAACTCTGAGATGTGTACCAATCCAGCAACACCTTCTTCAATTGAAGCGAGGGCACCATGTTTGTTGTACTTAATGATCACACCACTTACCTTGCTGCCTTTAGCATACTTCTCAGCTGCTTCGTTCCATGGATTTTCTTTAAGCGCCTTAATTGAGAGTGAGATCTTGCCGTTTTGAATATCAATCACCTTTACTTTTACTTTCTCACCAACTTGGTACACCGTTCGTGGGTCTTCAACCAGCGCCCAATCAATTTCTGATATGTGCACCAATCCTTCAAGTCCTTCTCGAAGTTTTACAAAGACACCAAAATCAACCGCACCAGTCACTTCACCTTCAAGTACGTCACCGATTGTGTAATCCTCAACATCGGCATCAGTTGCTTCTTCTGGAGATTTTTCAGAGAAAATCATTTTGTTCTCTTTCGGGTCAGCAGTAATCACTGATACTGAAAGTTTTGTACCAATGAGTTTACGAAGCTCTTCAAGGATACGGTCCTTGTCTCCATCTTCTACACGAGGGTAGTTTTCAGATTTAAGTTGAGACGCAGGAAGGAATCCTTGGATACCTTGCCACTCAAGAATAAGTCCTCCTTTGTTTGCATCTTTAACAGGAAGTTCAAGAATGGTTTTATTCGCTATTGCCTCTTCTGCTTCTGCCCAAATAAGTGCTTGTCGTGCTTCTTTAAGTGAGAGTTCAATGTAGCCACCCTCTCCTTCAGTGTCGACAACTTTTGCAGCAATACTATCGCCAACATTTGTTTTACGCAAAATGTCGCGTGCGTTCATAAACTCACGACCATAGATAATACCAGTGCCAAATGGTGGTAAGTCGATAAAGATATGTGAACGATCAATGGCAATAACTGGTCCCTCAACCAAATCACCCACTTGTGGTGGGTTAGGGGTGAGCTCAGAGAGCTCAGTCATGACCGTCTTCTTCTTTTTTACATCTGTATCAGATGTTTTTTCATCTACCTTCTCAGATGGTGTAATTGTTGTTTCTGTCATAAAAATGTGTGAGAGGTGCTGTGCTACTGAACAATGTCTCTAGAGCCTTTCTTCGTATCAGTAGGGTTAGCAGCACTTCTCGCTAACAAAAAACCCGCATCTACGGGGTAGCAGTACTATACTTTGCTGGTGCATAAAAGTCAAAAGTAAAACCGCCCCAAGCACTTCTGCGCTTGGGGCGGGGGTTGAACGGGAACGACGATTTGATCGTCAGAGAGACTTCGGCACCGGCCGATCAGGATGCGATCGTCAGACCGCTCCAGCCGCCGGACAGCAGGGTCGTCTTCAGCAACAGGCCGGACGTACCGGAAGTGTCGATGAAGTCGTTGTTGGTGTCGAACGCCGCGACCTCCAGCGCGGAGGGCGGCATCTTGGCCAGGCCGGCGGTCGTGCCGACGTTCAGCTGATCGAAGTCCATGAAGGCGCTCACCTGGTCGAGATCGTGGATCACGACGTTCGGCGGGTTGCCGATGTCGGCGCCGTCGGAATACAGAAGCCACTGGGTCCGGTCGAAGTCGGACAGATCGCCGATGTCGGCCAGCATGGTCTGCTGGCGCGCGGCCGGCGTCGTCGAGTCGTTGGTCGTGACCGAGCAGTCGAACGCCGCGACCTCCACCGCGGTGCCGTTCAGGCCGATGTCGACGTCGAGCGCATTGCAGTCGTTACTGGCGAGCGCCGCGTTCGGCGGTGCCATGGCGACGAAACCCAAGATGGCGGCTGCCATCAGCGGGGTCATGAAGAAACGTTTCCTCATTCGCTTTTCTCCCATTCGAGTGTGAAGAACAGTGCCTCACTGTTGAGACCTGCCCAGTGTATCATATAAAGAAATATTGTCAAGTCCTCACATATGTGGTGTGGAAAACAACTTTATTACTTAAGAATGTGTGTAAAATGAAAGAAATAAACGCCACGAATACCCTTGGTGTTTCGCTCAAAATGGCTCTATAGAGCTCTGTAAACGCCAAGGGTATTCTTGGCGTTTAACGCGGCAGCCTTCTCGTGTATACTAATCGGATATGGTTATCACACATCATGGAGGCGAGTGTATAAAAGTTACACAAGGCGATACGACACTTGTCTTTAACCCCATCTCAAAGGAATCAAAACTATCTGGATCAAAATTTGGTGCAGATATTGCACTTATCTCAACCAACGACCCTGACTTTAATGGTGTTGAGCAGGTTACTCGGGGAGATAAAGCCCCATTTGTTATTCAGGGCCCGGGAGAGTATGAGGTGCAGAAAATTTTTATCAAAGGGTTTCCATCAGTATCTCACTATGGCGGCAGCGAACGACCTAATACTATCTACATGGTCACGCTTGAGGGCATGAATCTTTGTTTTCTTGGTGCACTCTCAGAGAAAAAAATTGAACCAAAAGTGCTCGAAGATATTGATAGTGTTGATGTGCTCTTTGTGCCTATTGGGAACGATGGGGTACTCAATGCAGCAGACGCACACGACGTTGCGGTAAAGCTCGAGGCGCACATGATTATTCCTATCCATTACGATGGTGTTGGTGATAAAAATGCACTCTCTACATTTTTAAAAGAAGGAGGCGCTGAAAAAGTAAAGCCAGTTGAAAAACTTTCAATTAAGAAAAAAGATGTCGAAGGAGCAACTGGAGACATTGTCGTATTATCTTCATAGACGTAGTATAGGTATACGTCATGCCTAAAAAAATTTTTACCACACTTGAGAAGCTAAGACAGCGACCAGTTCGCGAGCGTCGAGCACTTGCGTTTAGTGCTGCAGCAACAATTACTGGAGTTATTTTTATCATATGGGCAGTTTCTTTTCTTGCAACACTCCACATAGAAGGGGGTACACAGGCTACTAACCAAGAAGCACACTCGTTTGGTGTTTTCATGGATTCAATTAGAGAAGCAACAGAAACAGTAGGAAGAGATGTAGAAGCTGTGCGCACACAAATACATACACTGACTGAAGAAGCTCAGCAGGCACAAAACAGTACCAGAGAGAACGTACAAGAAGACGCTTTTGTTATTGAAGAGGTGAAAGATACAGCACATGAAGTGGGTAGTGTAGAAGGTGATGAAGAAAACAGTGAAGTACTTACAGAAGATTCAGCAGTAGACACTCCTCGCAGTACTACCCATAGTACTACTACTACACAAACAGAAGCACAGAGTAAAACAGAAGATAAGGCAGAGGTCACATCTTCAGGACTTGAGATTATACGGGTTGATGACGAATAACGTACCTTTCTAATATGCTCATACAGTCGTGTAACAAGCGCTTAATTATGGTATAATGGGAGGTAACGAGAGCCTTTCGTGGGCACTCTTTCTTTATTACTATGGCGAAAAAAAATACTGGCAAAAAAGAAACAACTCCTGGAGATGGGGATAAAAATGGGGGTGTGGACGGTACAGACAAGAGCCGTCAGAGCGTCATCCCACAAGGAGTGAGTGCTGAGATGCGTGAGGCGTATCTTAATTATGCGATGTCAGTGATTACCTCACGTGCGCTTCCCGATGTTCGTGACGGACTCAAGCCGGTGCATCGACGCATTCTCTTTACTATGCATCAAATGGGGCTCACGTCTTCTGCTCGTTTTCGTAAATCAGCTGCGGTTGTTGGAGATGTGCTCGGTAAGTTTCACCCGCACGGTGACACTGCTGTATATGATGCCTTAGCAAAAATGGCGCAAGACTTTTCAATGCGCTACCCACTTATTATTGGACAAGGTAACTTCGGTTCTGTTGATGGTGATGCGCCGGCTGCTATGCGGTACACCGAAGCAAAAATGGAGAAACTTGCTGGTGAGATGCTTCGTGATTTAGAGAAAGAAACTGTCGAGTGGCGAGGCAACTATGACAACACTCGGAAGGAGCCAGAAGTGCTTCCTGCTGGAGCACCAGCACTGCTTTTAAATGGTACCCTCGGTATTGCAGTGGGTATGGCGACTAATATTCCACCACATAATCTCACTGAAGTATCTGAAGCAACCATACACCTCATTGATAATCCAAAGGCAACCACCGAAGACTTGATGGAGTTTGTACAAGGACCCGACTTTCCAAGTGGGTGTATTGCGTTTAACGAAAAAGATATTCATCAAGCGTATGCAAGTGGTAAGGGAGGAGTAGTGGTGCGCGGTGTTGCAACTATTGATGAAGACGCAAAGGGAAGTGCGCAAATTATTATTTCTTCAATTCCATTTCGTGTAAATAAAGCTGACCTTATTACAAAGATTGCTGATTTAGTACATGCAAAGAAAATAGAAGGTATTAAAGGACTTCGTGATGAATCAACAACAGAGACGCGGATTGTCATTGATCTTAAGGGAAGTTCACATCCACAGACAGTCCTCAATTACCTCTACAAGCACACCCAGCTTGAAGAAACATTTCACTACAACATGGTCGCACTTCTTGATGGTGTGCCACAAACACTGTCATTAAAGAGTATTCTTGAAGCTTTCATCCTACACCGAAAGGAAGTGGTCACACGACGTACACAGTTTGAACTAAAGAAAGCAGAAGCACGTGAACACATCTTACTTGGTCTTAAAAAAGCACTTGATCATATTGATGCGATCATTAAGACGATTAAGAAATCAAAAGATGCGAGCGCCGCGCATGCCGCATTGATGAAAGAATTTAAATTCTCAGAACTTCAGGCAACAGCGATCCTTGAAATGAAGCTTCAAAAACTTGCAGGGCTTGAGCGTAAGAAAATTGAAGACGAATTGAAAGCAATTCAAGCACTCATTAAAGAACTCACTGAACTTCTAAAAAGTGAAAAGAAGATACTTGGAGTGGTAAAAGATGAACTCAAAGAGTTGGTAAAAAACTTTGGTGACGAACGTCGTACAAAAATAATGAAAAGTGGTGTGAAGTCACTCTCTGTTGAGGATTTGGTACCTGATGAAGAAAGTATGCTTGTCTTTACCAAGGGCGGGTATGTAAAGCGCACTAACCCAAGCGAGTACAAGCGACAAAAACGTGGAGGTGTTGGTGTTGTTGATTTAAGTACTAAAGAAGAAGATGTGGTAACACGGTTCTTAACCACGAGCACGCACAGTGACCTCCTATTCTTTACTGATAAAGGAAAGGTATACCAGATAAAGATGTACGATATTCCTGAAGGGCGTCGAGCAACAAAAGGAAAATCTATTATGAACTTCCTTTCAGTTCAACAAGATGAATATGTGACCTCAATTCTTGCCATGCCAAAAGAGGCAAAGAAACATGATTTCTCACTTATGATGGTGACTAAAAATGGTATTGCTAAAAAGGTCTCTGCCGAAAATTTCCACGACGTACGTCGTAGTGGCCTTATTGCGATTACTCTTAAAGATAACGACGAGCTTATTTCAGCGTCATTTGTGGAGAAGGGCGAAGATATTTCTGTTGCTACTAAAAAAGGGCAGTCAATTCGATTTAAGGAGTCTGACATTCGTGAAATGGGACGAACTGCTGCAGGAGTTCGCGCAATAAAACTTGGTAAAGGTGATGTGGTTATTGGCGCACAGGTGATTCATACCGATTACAAAGAGCCTGAACTGCTCGTCCTATCAAGCGCAGGGTACGGAAAGAAAACAGCTCTCAGTGAATATAAAGTACAGAAACGTGGTGGCTCTGGTATTAAGACGGTGAAGATAACCCAGAAGACAGGAGATCTTATTGCTATGGCGGTTGTTGATGGTACTGAGGGCGAGGTTGTTGCAGTATCACAAAAAGGACAAGTTATTCGTATTGGACTTGATGAGGTGCCGTCACTGTCACGACAAACACAAGGTGTGCGGGTTATGAAACTTCGTGAAGGAGACAATGTTGCTTCAATGGTCTGCCTCTAGTGTGTTGTTAAGGTATATTTCTTTTATTTACCGACACGCCACCGTATAATCTATATATGCGTTTTGCTGACCCGAAAGCAAATATTGGTCGGTTTGAATTAGAACCGGGTAGTGTCGTTGCTGATTTTGGCGCTGGTGGTGGTGAGTATACACTCAAAGCAGCGGAGGTTGTCGGACATAGCGGGGTAGTCTATGCTATTGATGTACAACAGGATCTCCTTAAACGGCTCTCTAATAGAGCAAAAGCAGGAGGGCATAAGAATATTGAGGTGGTGTGGGGAGACATTGAAACCTTAGGTGGCAGTACACTCCCCGCTATGTCAGTTGATGCACTTATTCTCTCAAACACCTTATTTCAGGTTGAAAACAAAGAAGGTCTTTTTAAAGAGATTGACCGAGTGGTGAAGCGGAATGGAAAAGTCTTAGTCATTGACTGGAAAGACTCGTTTGGTGGGATGGGGCCAGAAGAAGATGCGTTAGTCTTACCACGTGAAGCGAAAGACTTATTTCTTAATATTAACATGGTACCGCTTCGTGAAATGGAGGCAGGATCGCATCATTACGGTATACTATTTATACGAAAAGATAGAAGGTAATATATGAAAGGACTGAGTATATTTCAAATTGTTGTTATCGGGGCGTTTGTATTCTTTACTGTTGTTGGGGTACTTATTTTTGCTGGTGTTGGTGGGTTAGGTGGAGACAGTCGTTCTGTTGGAGAAGTAGAGATTTGGGGAACGTACGACGAGCAAGTGTTGACGAGTTTACTCCGCAGTCGATCATTTGATGATCCACGTTTTGAAGAGGTGACCTACGTTGAGAAGGACCCTCGTTTTTTTACTGAAGAACTTATTGAAGCTCTCGCCTCAGGTAGTGGACCTGATTTGTTTTTCTTAGAACAGGACTCAATTCTACGCTTTATAGATAAGGTTCAGCCGATTCCATACGAAACATTTTCTCAAAGAGAATTTAGAGACACGTTTATAGAAGAAGGAGAACTCTTCTTAACAGAAGCTGGTATTGTCGCTCTTCCATTTATGGTTGACCCAATGGTCTTGTACTGGAACCGTGATCACTACACTCGCGGAGGAGTCGTGCGTCCTCCACAATTTTGGGATGAGCTACAGACACTTGCCCTCAATAGTTCACTCACACGACGAGGAGAGTCTGGGGCAATTCTTCAAAGTGCATTTGCAATTGGTGAGTATAGTAATATAAACCATGCAAAAGAACTACTCTCACTTCTTATGCTTCAAGCGGGGACTTCAATTACCGCATATACTGAAAGTGGTGAACTTATACCAACACTCTTGGTGCGTCTACAGAATGGTCAAATTCCTTCTGAAAATGCACTTCGTTTCTACACTGACTTTGCGAATCCAACAAAGTCTGTCTATACCTGGAACCGCGCGCTTGATGAGGCGCAAGAAGAATTTGTAGCGGGGACACTTTCAAACTACATTGGTTTTGCGAGTGAGCTGCCTGATATTAGACGACAGAACTCAAATTTGAATTTTGATGTTGCTATGGTGCCTCAGGTGCGCACCGGCACTCGAAGTGTTACGTTCGGCACGGTAACTGGTCTTGCTATCCCACGAGCTTCAGACAATATAAACGGTGCTGCGCAAATTGCGTTTGCGTTAACGTCAGACGATCTCCTTAGTGAAGTGAGTGACGTAACGGGGCTTCCACCTGTTTCTCGATCATTACTGAGTGATACACCAAGTGATCCATTTAAAGTTATCTTTAGAGATGCAGCATTACGTGCAGATGCGTGGCTTGAACCGAATAATACTGAAACAGAACGCATATTTAAACAAATGATCGAATCGGTTGTTTCAGGTCGTGCACGCGTGAGTCAAGCTGTGGAAGTTGCCCAACAAGAACTCAGAAGTTTGTTAGAATAAGTATATTACGTCACATACTATGTTCACTAAATATCTTTACCTGTTTGTTGCAGTTACCACACTCTTTTTCTTAAGTGATATTCCGCATGCTTTTGCGCAGTCGGGTGGTTGTGACTCTGGCACTGGGTTACGTAACCCTCTTAATAATATTTGTAGCTTTGAAGATTTTGTTGAACTTCTGCTTGAGGCAGTAGTGCGCATCGGACTTCCAATTGCAGTGCTCTTTATTGTGTACTCTGGATTTCTCTTTGCAACAGCTCAGGGTAATGAAGAAAAAATCAAAAAAGCAAAACAAGCGTTTTTCTACACAGTTATTGGTATTACCATCTTCCTTGGGGCATGGGCGCTTGCGGTCATTATTGGAAACACCATACAGCTCCTTGCTGGATAGTAGTATGAAAAGAACATTTCTTCTTAGCACAACATTGTTTCTCACCCCATTTCTTGCACTTGCTGCCCCAAGTAATTTTCCTGAACTTGTTGGTCTCTTTATTTTCTATATTAATCTTATTATCCCACTAATAATTGCACTTGCAGTTCTCGGTTTCTTTTGGGGTGTTGCGCAATATATACTTGCATCGAAAGATACCTCAAAGATACAAGACGCCCGAAAAATGATCCTCTGGAGCCTGATTGCAATCTTTGTTATGACATCAGTGTGGGGAATACTACGGGTGCTTGCTAATACATTTCTATAGACTACTAGTGTATATGTAATCCACAGCAGTTCATTGCCTAGCATCTTATAACCCAGCTATGATACTATAAAGTGTACAGGTTATTTATTAGCACTTAATAATACGTAATTATTACAATGAAAAAGTTTTTAATACTTCCAGGATTCCTTGCAGGTCTTCTTGTTGCTCCACTTGCAGTACAGGCACAAGGTGATCTCCAGGGTGTCATCACTGTCTTTTCAGACCTTATCAACCTCGCTATTCCTCTAGTGCTTGCACTTGCAGTACTCTACTTCTTCTGGGGACTCGCAATGTTTGTGCTTGCTCAAGGAAATGAAGACAAGCGTAAGGAAGGACGAGATATCATGATTTACGGTATCATTGCTCTCTTTGTGATGGTGTCCGTCTGGGGTCTTATCGGAATCTTACAAGATACATTTGGTGTAGATAACACTAACCCAATTGTCCCTGAAGAGATTCGAAGGTAGGGTGTCTCTCAAGGTTCTCTAACGTATTTTCTTTATGTCAGTTGATGACTTAGTGAGTCGCATCTCACAGTACATTATCGATCCAATCATTCTGCTCTTGTTCGCGCTTGGGTTGTTGTACTTCCTCTGGGGTGTTGCCATATTTATATGGCAGTCTGATAGTGAAGATGCTCGGAAGAAGGGTGTACAACATATGCTTTGGGGAATCATTGGAATGTTTATTATGATTGCCGCACTCGGTATCATAAATCTCATTGAAGGAACCTTTGGTTTGTAAGTATAGACTTAGCTAAAATAAAAAACGCCAAAGCTGCTCTTGGCGTTTTTTATTTTAATTGAAAAAAAGAAGTAAAGCGTGTATTATTTTTCTTTGTATTGATTACTCAGACCGCCTATAGCTCAGTTGGTAGAGCAACCGCCTCTTAAGCGGTGGGTCCTAGGTTCGAGTCCTAGTGGGCGGACTGAGTAATCAATAAGAACATACACAAGCGCGGGTGGTGAAATTGGTAGACACGCTTGCCTTAGGAGCAAGTGCCTTCGGGCATGGAGGTTCGAGTCCTCTCCCGCGCACAAAAAAGAATTTAAAACCAATTTGAATTTTCGGTGCCCGGGACGGGAGTCGGTGTCAGCTCACTAAGCGTTATGCGCTAAGTGGCTCCTACCCGGACTCACTCGCTATCGCTCGTTCCGTCTTTCGACTCCCTTGAACCAAAATTAAAACACTGACCCTCGCCAGTGTTTCAATTTCGGTGCCCGGGACGGGAGTCGAACCCGTATCCTAGAAGGACCCGATTTTAAGTCGAGCGCGTATACCAATTCCGCCACCCGGGCAATAAGCAAAGCTCTCACGTATTGGAGAATTTTACTAGAGGCACGGGCGGGAATCGAACCCGCGCATCGCGGTTTTGCAGACCGCTGTGTTACCACTTCACCACCGTGCCAAATTTTAATTAGTCTATCACGATTCCCGCCCGTCTCGGGCGGTCTCGATCCTTACAGGATCAGTACAGGTTGTCGATATTTTACTTCGTCCCTCATAAAATATCTGACAACCTTTTTCGACGCTACGCAATCTCGCGTCTCAACCCGCGCATCGCGGTTTTGCAGACCGCTGTGTTACCACTTCACCACCGTGCCTTTTTATTTTCTTACTCTTCTATTTCTCGAGAAATATCATCAATATGTTGTCGATGTTTTTCTCCAGTATCAATTTCAAACTCAACAAAAGGAATTCGTTTAGAATGCATCCGTTTTTTTAGATATTCCTTGAATTCACTCCGTTTTCTTCGTGCAAAATGTAGCGCCTGAGTCTCGTGTGTTTCCGGATAGACGGTAAAATATACCGTTGCTCGTTTAAAGTCTTTTGAGATACTCACATTCGTTACTGTAATAAGTGATACACGGTTAGACTCTCGACTTAAAAATTCAGCCGCTACCTCTTGTATGTGTTTTGATACCTGATCACTTCTCTGCGACATAGTATCTTACTTTTTTACCAGAATAAAGCTCTCAACGATATCTTTTGGGGCGAGTTCAATACGTGAGTCAATTTGTGTTCCGAACTCGTTTCCTTCTTCGACTGTTTTTGATTCAGCTTTTTGCTGCTGAAGTGTAAGAATAGTGCCGGTACCAATACGGTTGCCACGTCGTGAAATGTGCACAGTTGTTCCTACTTTTAATACTCCAGAATCAACCCGACCGCCAACAACTTGTTTGTTTTTTGTTTTACTAAACACTTTAAGAATGGTCGCACTACCAGTTACCTCCTCGGTCTCTACTTTCGGTGCCTCAGACTGTACCTTCTCCTCAAGCCATTCAGTAAGTTTATAAATAATGTCAAAAATATGTGGTTCGATATCATTTCGTTGAGCCAAATCACGTGCAGCTGAATCAATACCTACGTTAAATCCAATGACTAATGAGTGTGGACTTCCTTGTGCCGTTTTAATGTCTCCTTCGGATATATCACCAACATTTTTCTGTACTATTTTTATATCAACACGGTCGTGATGTATTTTCCCAATTTCATGCTCTATTGCTTCAAGAGAACCGAGTACATCCGCACGAAGAATAATAGGAACTTGGATAGTGTCAGCATCCTCTTCTTCAGATACCGTGTGTGGTGCTTGCGTAGATACTTCAGGCGCTTGGTGTGCTGCAGCTTCAGCCTCGGCCTCTTTTTTTGTACTGTACACAGTAAAATGATCACCTGCATGTGGAACAGAATCAAATCCCACAATTCGTATTGGACTTGAGAATGTTGCCTCATTAATAGCCTTACCAGTAAAATCTTCCATTATACGGACTGGTGCAACACTTCCACCAGCTTGAACAAACATCCCTTTTTTAAGTGAACCATTTTTAATTAAGAGTGTTGCGGAGATACCTTTTTTAGTATCACGGTGTGCTTCAATAACAACTCCTTGAGCTGCTTCATTAGTATCTCCAGTAAGTTCAGAGATGTCAGCGACCAGCAAGATCATATCAAGTAAGTCATCAACTCCTTCTCCGGTTTTTGCAGAAATTGGTACGAATGGTATGTCACCACCCATACCTTCAAGATATATCTCATTCTCAAGAAGATTGGTCTTTGTACGTTCAACATTCGCCTCTGGTCGATCAATTTTGTTTATTGCCACAACTGTAGGTATGCCGCTTTCCTGTATCGCACGGAATGCTTCAAGTGTCTGTGTTTTTACACCCTCTTCTGCAGATACTACGAGGATTGCAATATCAGCGACCTTGCTTCCGCGTGAGCGCATTGCTTTAAAAGACTCGTGCCCAGGAGTGTCGAGGAAGGTAATACGCTGTACTCCGTCTTTACCTTGGTGCTCTACCTCATATGCTGAAATATGTTGAGTAATACCACCAGCTTCCTTTTCTACAACATTTGTTTTTCTGATGTAGTCAAGGAGTGCTGATTTACCATGGTCAACATGTCCCATAACCACAACAACTGGTGCTCGTTTTTCTTTCTGTGCGTTCTCTGTTGACATAGTAGTTTTGTATAAATAGTGTGCGACATGCGTACCCTTTTACTTTAATGCTTTTCGAGCTTTTTCAATTGCTTCTTTTTCTTCATCAGTGAGTTCGTGTGTTGAAGCAAATGCAGTAACTGGTTTTGAGAAGAAACTCATACGATCACGTGCGTGAAGTGTTGAAATCACCACACCATCTCCTTTTTCATTAACAAAAGCTGTTGAGAAGCTCTGGTTTCCTCCAGCACCAGTACCTTTAAAGGGGTTAAATCGAATTGTTTCAACACCTTGGACGCTTCGTGAGAGGCGTTTCTCTACTCGAGTAAGATATTCCTCCACTTCTTTTCGAAATGCGTGGAGTTCATCGTGTCCATCTTTGATAGTCATGATGGTGCCCTCAAGGCTTCGTGCATTCTTGCCTGAAAGGAGTCTTCGTACCTTAAGCTCGAGCCGAATACTCCATAAGAGAAACAGCAGCACTAATACACCAAGAGCGTATACAACATATTCTATTGGAATTGATCCAAGCGCTTCCATAATGGGGTAGAGTAACGTTACGTGCAGCATGTACGGCGACAGCTCGTACATCTAATACAAAAGCCATTATACATCTGAGCGAGGCTTTTGCAAAAGCACTCCAAATAGTAGAGAATTGTCGATAATTCAATGAAACATATATTTAAGAAAAAAAGAATATATTTAGACTATGCGGCAGCAACCCCACTTGATCCTCGTGTCTTTAGAAAAATGAAGCCATATTGGCATACCTACTTTGGAAACCCTGGGGGAATACATGCAGAAGGGGTGTGTGTACGAGAAACTCTTGAGCGATCTAGAGAAGCTGTTGCACGCAATCTCTCTGTTAAAGCAAAGGACATTATCTTTACTTCTGGTGGTACAGAATCAAACAACCTAGCACTGATGGGGTATATTTCTTCGTTCTCTACAAAAGAGGATCCTACAAATATTCATGTTCTAACGCTTGCGACAGAACATCCATCAATTCTCGAAACGTGTAAGCATGTAGAAAAAAAAGGAGTATCTGTCACGTACCTTGAGGTAAATGAAGAGGGGATTGTTACTCCTCAAATGGTGCGAGAAAAACTTACCCCACAAACACGTCTTGTATCAATAAGTTATGTAAATAGTGAAATTGGAACAATAGCACCAATTCGTGACATCAGAAAAGTAATACGAGGGTATGAGAAAAAAGAAGGGACTCGCATTGTATTTCATACTGACGCAAGTCAAGCGCCACTTTATTTTGATTGCAGTCCAGAACATCTCGGTGTTGAGTTACTGACACTCGATGCGCAAAAAATATATGGACCGAAAGGTGTGGGGGTACTTTATAAAAACGCGCATGTAGATCTTGAACCAATTATGTATGGGGGGAGTCAGGAGAGTGGGATGCGGCCGGGTACAGAGAATACACCGCTCATTGTTGGTATGAGTGAAGCTCTACATTACGCCTGTGAGGATAGGGAAGAAGCGTACGCTCAGATGAAAGAACTACAAGAATATTTTCTTAAGGAAGTTGAGTCACACATTCCGCGCGCTGTACTTAATGGGAGTCGTACAGAGCGTTCGCCAAATAATATTAATATTTCAATTCCGCACATCGATAGTGAATATCTCGTTGTTGCTCTTGATGAACATGGTATAGCAGCAGCAACAAAAAGCGCATGCCTTGGATATAGTAAAAAGGGTTCATATGTTATTACATCCTTAAAAAAGGGTACTGATTCAGAAGATAATGCACTACGTTTTTCAATGGGAAGAGAAACAACTAAGAGAGATATTGATCGAGTCATCTCGGTGCTTGTTCGTGAGATAACAAAACTTGACAAAGTAAAATTCTAGTGTTAATTTCTCGTTTAGGTGACGCTTCAATGTGTCTCGTTCTCTGTACGTGAACGTCTGTTTTTTCTTGCGAGTGCGCTACGGTTTCTGTATCATAGTAGTATTATGGATATTGAGCATCTCACAAAGTCCCAGATAGTGCTCCTCACACTACTTGTGAGCTTTGTGACCTCAATTGCAACCGGTATTGTGACTGTTACACTCCTTGACGAGGCGCCCCCAGTGGTGACGCAGACGATTAACCGTGTGGTTGAACACACTGTTGAACGAGTGGTCCCCGGAGAAACTCAAACAGCAACAGTAGTGACCAAAGAGAAAACCGTTGTAGTGAACGAGGATGACCTCATTACTGAAGCAATTAATAAAAATCTCGATAAGATCGTTCGCATCTTTATTGCAGCAGAGGAAGGAATGGTATATCGCGGTGTTGGGGTGATTGTTTCAAAAGATGGAGTCGTTGCTGCTGCAACGGATCGTGCCGTTGTCTCTGGTGGTTCAACATTCTCAGTTCGACTATCAAATGGTAATGAGGTCGAAGGTACCTTAGTTGAAGATACGAGTGAGCGACCAACAGCACTCTTGCGACTTTCGTTTACAGAAGAGGGTGGAGTTATACCAGGAAGTGTGAAGTATGCGGATATAAACACGCTCAAACTTGGTCAGAGTGTACTCACACTCTATGGTCGCAATAGGACCAGTGTTGCAGCTGGTATTATCGCTGGACTTGATGAAGAGGAATCAGAAGTACCAGTAGAAGAAGCTGTTGAGGGTGAAGAACAACAAGAGCCTAAGGTTGTCTCAGTTCTTACTGCTGTTGAGACAAACATTAATGCAAGTAATATTGAGCGCGGTGGAGTACTCCTCAATTTGTTTGGAGATGTTGTGGGGATAAGTACTCGAGAAAGTCGTCTCCATGGACAATCTCATTTCACACCAATACAAGTTGCACAATCTCAGATAGTTGCTCTTGCTGCAAAAGAAGCTGAAACTTCTGAAGAGGGGCAGTAGTAATTAATTATATAGATGCTCTATAGTTAGCTATGACACCATTTAATAATTTCACAACCAAAGCAAAAGAAGCAGTGCGTAAGGCGCACGAGCTTGCTATTGAACGTGGAGAGAATCATATTAATCCACTTCACTTACTTGCTGCACTTGTCCTTCAAGAGGAGAGCATGGTGCTTTCAATTCTTGAGCGAATGGATATTGATACTATTTTATTTACTGACACGCTCCTTGAATCAATTGAAGGCGGTGAAAGTGGTGAGACCATTTCACCATCACACCAACTCTATCTAACACCTGAACTTGCACAAGTACTTGAAGGTGCAACAAAGGTTGCTGAGAATTTCAATGATACTCGTGTCTCCACAGAACACCTTTTTATTTCAATTGTTGATACGCCTGGGCCGGCGGCGCAAGTACTTGCACAATTTCAAATCAATCGAAATGCAGTATTAAATGTATTTAATGAGCTCCGTGATAGCGATGATCCCGATGTATTACAACCAAAACAAAATCGTGCTCTTGGTCGCTACACCAGAAGTCTCACAAAACTTGCAGCGGAAAATAAACTTGATCCTGTTATTGGGCGCGATAGTGAGATCACTCGCGTGATTCAAATTCTTTCACGTCGTACAAAAAATAACCCAATTCTTATTGGTGAAGCGGGTGTAGGAAAAACTGCTATTGCAGAAGGTCTTGCGGCGCGTATGGCAAGTGGTGATATTCCTGATTCTTTAAAAGATAAAGAATTGGTTACCCTTGATTTAGGAATGCTTATTGCAGGCACAAAGTATCGTGGAGAGTTTGAAGAGCGATTGAAGTCAATTATGAAAGAAGTAGAGCGAGCCGAAGGGAAAGTCATTCTTTTTATTGACGAATTACATACGCTTGTAGGTGCTGGTGCGGCAGAAGGGGCAATGGATGCATCAAACATGTTAAAACCTGCCCTTGCGCGGGGTGAGTTGCGTGTGATTGGCGCAACCACATTAAAAGAATATCAAAAATATATTGAGCGAGACGCCGCGCTCACTCGTCGGTTCCAACCAGTGCATGTATCTGAGCCATCCATTGAAGATGCTGTCGCTATTTTACGTGGTTTAAAGGAAAAGTATGAACTTTTTCATGGTGTGCGTATTACTGATGACGCCATTATTGCGGCAGTGACACTAAGCACA
This sequence comes from Minisyncoccota bacterium, assembly GCA_965222715.1. Taxonomy (GTDB): domain Bacteria; phylum Patescibacteriota; class Minisyncoccia; order Phycocordibacterales; family JABMNX01; genus JABMNX01. The sequence continues at coordinate 196,001 of OZ244961.1, forward strand.
CGATATATTTCTGATCGTTTCTTACCAGATAAAGCGGTTGATCTTATTGATGAAGCAGCGTCTTCGCTCCGCATTTCACTTGAAAATAAACCGCCAGTCCTTGAAGAAACACACCGAAAGGTGATGCGTCTTGAAATTGAAAAAGAGGCGCTTCGCAAGGAAGCTGAAGCGGGCGAGAAGAAAGCAAAAGATCGTATAAAGAAAATTGAAAAAGAGATATCTGATCTTAAAGAGAAGACTTCTGAGCTTGAATTAAAGTGGACAAATGAAAAAGAAGTACTTGGAGAAATTAAAGTACTCAAAAAGAGTTTAGAAGAGCTGCGCATTGAAGCAGAAGCAGCTGAAGCAACAGCTGATCTTTCTCGTGCTGCTGAGATTCGCTATGGGAAAATTCCTCAACAGGAGAAAGAGCTTGAATCAAAAATGAAGAAGCTGAAGAAGTTACAGAGCTCACGTCGAATTCTTAAAGAAGAGATTACTGAGAGTGATATTGCAGAAGTGGTCTCGCGTTGGACGAATATTCCTGTTGCACGAATGCTTGAGGAAGAAGCTGAGAAGTTGGCACGTATGGAAGAGGAACTCAAAGAGCGTATTGTTGGTCAAGATGAGGCGGTGAAGCTTATTTCTGACGCGGTGAAGCGCTCACGTGCTGGTATTTCTGACCCACATCGCCCAATTGGCTCATTTGTATTCCTTGGGCCAACAGGAGTTGGTAAGACAGAGTTAACCAAAGCTCTCACTGAGTTTCTCTTTGATGATGAATCAGCTCTCATTAGGGTTGATATGTCTGAGTATATGGAGAAGCACTCGGTATCTAAAATGATTGGCTCACCTCCAGGGTACGTTGGTCACGAAGAGGGTGGTGCACTCACTGAATTGGTTCGACACCGACCATACTCAGTACTCCTTTTTGATGAAATTGAAAAAGCACATCCTGAAGTCTTTAATATCTTACTTCAAGTGCTTGATAATGGTCACTTGACTGATGCAAAGGGACGAAAGGTAAACTTTAAAAACACGGTGATTATCCTCACATCTAACATTGGCGCTGAGTACATTGACCGTATGACCAAGTTTGGTTTCTCAAACTCTGAAGATTCTGAGGCAACACAGTACGAAGAGACAAAAGAGAAAGTACTTCGTGCTCTCCGAGATAACTTCCGACCAGAATTTATTAACCGACTTGATGAAATTGTTATCTTTGACATTCTCTCGCCTGAAGCAATTAAAGATATTGTGGGTATTCAAATTGATATTGTGAAAGAGCGACTCTTGCGCAAGGAAATCAAGCTTACTGTATCAAGTGATGTGCTCTCATACCTTGCTAAAGAAGGGTATAACCCACAATATGGTGCACGTCCACTGAAGCGGCTTATTCAGTCAAAAATTCTTACACCAATTGCCAATATAATGGTCTCGCAAGGAATTATGGAGGGTGGTTCAGTCTCAGTTGATATAAAGAAAGGTGGGGAAGAAGGAGAATTTGATTTTACTGTCAAGAAAAAGCGAGCACGTACAACTCGGAAAGCGCAACCAACTAGAGTAAAAAGAAAAGCAGTTGCGTCTAAGTAACTTTTAAGTAAGTAGAAGTCTCACAAAAAAACACCAAGAGTACTCTTGGTGTTTTTTATAGCTTATTGGTGGGGGATTTGGCGCCAGTTCTAAACTCACTCTGTTCGTTAAGAACTCGCTGCCCCGTCGTTCAAATCACTCTCGGTAGGAAATTTATGATTCCCTAGGCGTCAGCTCACTAACCTCAAAATAGTTTTGTTAACAAAACTATTTTGAGGAAGTGGCTCCTGCCCGAGCTCGCCGTCGTTCGTTCCTCACGACATGGCTCCGCTTCACAAAACGCAGAAAACCAGACGCAGGTCTGGTTTTCTTGCAGTTTTGTGCGCCGGGAGGGATTTGAACCCCCGTAGGACTAAGTCCGTCAGATTTACAGTCTGATGCAATTGACCACTCTGCCACCGACGCATTTCACATTCCGTTATATATTTTAGGACGTTACGGACACGTCCGTCAGATTCTTAACATTATTGGTCTGAAGCAACTAACCACTCTGCCACCGACGCAATGTGGCCTATTTTAGCCTGTTTGTCCTGTTTTCTCAACCCTTCTGTAACAAGATTTATACAACTATACAACTTGTATCATTGTTTTCATCAAGCTACTATTAGGTGTAATGAAATACGTACTTGCACTTGCTGTTCTATTTGTACTCATTGGGGGTACTTTTTTGCTATTGCCGGATGCGACTTTTGCACAATTCGATAACCCATCCCAAGGTACTGCAGTCCCTGGGGGCAATACTTCTTCTGGTTTAACGGAGAGAGTGGGGGGTGGAGGACTAGTGCCATGTGGAGGTCCAGGGCAAGACGCGTGTACCACATGTCACGCACTTCAACTTGCACAAAATGTTGTTGAGTTCATTGTGCAAGTCTCATTTGTGATTGCTGCACTTCTGTTTGCCTACGCAGGCTTTCTCTTCTTTACTTCCTCTGCAGTTGACTCCATTTCAACAGCAAAAAATATTTTTACCAATACCGTTGTTGGTATCATCATCATTCTTACTGCTTGGCTCTTAGTAAATGTACTTCTTCATACACTTACCGGTAAAGGAGTTAACCCTTTCACTGAATTGTTGTGTGACATAACTGAGCAACCCATACGAAACAATGCAACGAACAATTCAATAAACACTACCGGGGGCACAGCTAGTGGTGTGAGTACGGAAGGTGTTTCAGAAAATGATTCAGAGATAGATCCACTTCAAGATGCGCGAGATCGTGCAGCAGAAATACAGGCTGAACGTGATCGACAACTAGAAGAAGAGCGTCAGGCAGCAGTTGAAGCGGGGGGAGACCCTGACGAAGTGCCGTTGGTCAATAAATGGTTTTTTAGAACACAGACAGGTCCACAAGGAGAAGAGGTGGGGCCTTTTGATTCGCAACCAGAATGTGTAAGTCGTGCAATTGCTTCAGGGGTAAATCCATTTTGTTACGCAAAATCAATCTAGTTTGACTCGGTAGTACCTATCATGTATAGTGGTCAAGCAATTTTCTATATATGTCACAAGATAGATTAATAAAACTCGCGTGCCAGGAATGTAAGCGTATTAACTACTGGTCAAGCAAAAATAAGAAGCTTGTTGAGCGAAAGATTGAGCTCAAGAAGTACTGTAAATGGTGCAAGAAGCAGACAGCACATAAGGAGATGAAGAAATAAGATACTCCTACCAAACCTGTAAAAACTGCGTAGCACCTACGCAGTTTTTACGTTATAGTGTTGGGACTTCTATAGAGTATTGGGCCTATAGTTCAGTGGTAGAATAACGGTCTCCAAAACCGTCGACCGAGGTTCGAGTCCTCGTGGGCCCGCAATGATACAAAACAATAGCGTTTAGCTATTATGTTGTAACTATCATTTCGAGGATTCAAGTGGACTCGAAAGACGGAGCCGAAGGCGAGTCCGGGCAGGAGCCACTTCCTCAAAATATTTTATGTTAACAAAAGTATTTTGAGGTTAGTGAGCTGACGCCGAGTCCTCGTGGGCCCGCAAAACATTTTTCATACACCTTAGAATCCACCCCTCTTACTATTTCGTCATATGAAGAAATAGTAAGATAGTGTGTTACGTAGAATCTGTTAATGGTTCTTTAGAAATTTTGACACAAAGCTCTCCATTTTTTTTATTTCACTTGGGTGTAACCACTGGATATCACCATCTCGCTTGAACCACGTTCGCTGTCGTTTAGCATACTGCCATATCTTATTTCGCAACTCCTTAATCATATCTTCTTTGGACATTTCTCCAGTAAGGTGTCGCGCCATATAACGATACTCAAGTCCAAGAGACTCCATTCGCTCCAACGATACTCCTTCTTGATTGAGTCGTTTTGCTTCATTAAGCATTCCTTCTTCAAGCCGTGCGGTAAGGCGGTTGTATATTTTTTCTTTTAATACTTCATCAGGCAGATCTAAACCAATTTTACATGCGAAGTAAGGGGTTTTGTGTACTTCTTGCGGGACACTACCGAGCGTCTCAGCTATTTCAATTGCGCGAATGATGCGCGGTCGATTGTGTATGTCTATAGTTTTTCTTCGTTCAGGGTCAAGTGCTTCAAGTCTCTCAAGTAATACATCTGTTTTTTGTGAATCAAGTACTTCTCGCAATTCTTTGTTTGGTGGTACTTCAGGAAAAGAGACCTCTCCAAGAAGTGCCGAGAGATAAAACCCAGTGCCACCAGCAAGTATAGGGAGTTTTCCTCTCAAATCTATATCTTTGATTGCCTCATCTGCATCTTTTTTAAATTGAGAAGCAGTATAGGTTTCTGTTGGGTCAGCAACATTAAGAAGGTGGTGTGGTACTCGTTGCATCTCTTCCTGGGTAATTTTACCTGAGCCAATGTCTAATCCACGGTATACCTGCCGAGAGTCCACTGAAATTACCTCACCATTAAATTTCTTAGCAAGAATTACAGCCACATCGCTCTTACCTGTCGCTGTTGGACCAACAACTATAAGCACCTTAAGAGGCTTTTGAGGTATATTTTCAGCCATATTTTTTGACATACAGGTAAGTTTATTGATATACTATACCCACAATTACTTAGTATAACCAGAATAAACATTATGTCAGAAGTAACAACAGCTGAAGGGAAACAAGTACCAAGCGTAACTTTCAAAATGCGTGTACAGAACGAATCTGGAGAGTACGACTGGAAAGATGTTTCAAGCGATGAAATCTTTAAGAGTAAAAAAGTAGTCCTCTTTGCACTTCCTGGAGCATTTACTCCAACTTGTTCATCAACTCACTTGCCAGGATATGAAGCAGCATATGATGAGCTCAAAGGTCTTGGAGTGGACGAGGTGTATTGTCTCTCAGTAAATGATGCATTTGTGATGAATGCATGGGGGAAGGATCAGGGAGTGAAAAATGTAAAACTCATTCCTGATGGAAGTGGAGAATTTACTCGTGGTATTGGTATGATGGTCAAGAAAGACAATCTTGGTTTTGGAGATCGAAGTTGGCGTTATAGCTTCTACGCAGAAGACGGCGAAATTAAGAAGATGTTCGTTGAGCCAGGTTTCGAAGATAACTGTCCTACTGATCCATTTGAGGTCTCAGATGCAGAGACTATGAAAAATTACCTTAAAGAACAAGCATAACAATAGTTTGCTAGAAAAAAAATAAAAATAAACGCCAAGAGTACTCTTGGCGTTTATTTTTGAGTATAAAAAGAAAACGGCGACTCTCTATTGCTAGAAGGTCGCCGTTTGTGTGTCAGAAGTATGTATTTCAACACTTCAAACCAAGTTCCTCGACAACGATACGCCGCACTTCTTGCGCAGGATCATCGGCGTTGATGATTTGTCTGCCAGAGACGATTGCGTTTGCGCCAGCTTCCATTGCTTCAGTTGGGGCCATCACACGTTTTTGGTCGTTCGTTTCAGCTTCGGGGGAACGAACTCCTGGGGTAACTCCAAAGAGATCAGGATATTTCCCCTTAACTTTCCCAATCTCTTTGGGCGAACAGACGATACTGCCGACATTGACTGCGTCGACAAGCTCTACGAGACGAAGAACTTGCGTCATCGACTTGCGGCCAAAAATTTCACCACAGTCATCGTCGCTGAGGGATGTGAGCACCGTTACGGCAAGAGTTTTGATACCGTGCGGGTGGAGCATATCCACTGCCTTTTGCATCATCGCTCGACCGCCCGATGCATGGATCGTTAGCGCCCATGGATAGAATTTGGGATCCATGTCGATGATATGTTGGCAGTAGTTCCCGATCGTGTTGGGTATGTCATGCAGCTTCGGGTCGAGCATGACAGGACCGTACACGGCCAAGTCTTCAGCGATGGCAAAGCCCTCTTTGAGGAGCAGGTCGTTGACCTTGAGGCCACAACCTGTTCCTTGGAGTGAGGAAGCCAGCTGGAGCGCTGTTTGACGATTCATTCCATCAAGCGCCACAATGACTTTTGGATCTTCGTGGCCAATTGGAACGAAGATCTCTTTCCGAACGTCGTGCAGCGTTGCACCAGCCCAGACGTCCATATCTACGCCGTGTTCTTGGAACATTTGTTGCCACCCCTGCTCGCGATCAACAAGGACCACAAGTATTGGTGTTGCACCAGCGGCGCGGATTGCATGATAAGCATCCAGTTTGGATGCCCCGTCGGTAATCACGTCGTCGAGGATGGCGACGCGTTCTCCGGCAAAGATCTCACCGATCAACTTAGCATTCCCGACTCGGCCGCTCTTCTCAGTTTCTCGGATAGTGGCATACGGAATACCGGTCATGTACGAAACAACACCGGCGATACCACTTACCGAAGAAGGAACCTCAACAAATCGATCGACGTCGAGTCGTCGAAGAGCGTTGGCGTAAATGCGTGCCAACGGTCCAGTTGATTCCGGGGCCGAGCGATGGTCACGTATGTTGATGTAGGTGTCGGTCGTGCCACCTTTTTTGAGTGGCAGACCTCTTGAAGGGTCGTATTTCAACAACCCAGGATGAGATCGGATGAGCTGAATTGCGGCCCGTTGTTCAGGTCGCGTGAGAAATGTCACATGCTCCACTTTACGTCTCCTTTGTTGGTTTTGTGGAAGGACTCTATATCCACAGAAACCCTACTTGAATAGGGTATAAAAATCAAGCTATACAACTTGCAAGACACGGTTTTGATTTTCCTTCACAGAGTGCTGGAGGGGAGACTCGAACTCCGACAAACAGTACTTTAAGTACTGTTTGTCTTCTAATTGAAACTGCAATTTTGAGACCATCAGTAGTCTTCTGCACAAATGGTGCCGCGGGAGAGAATCGAACTCTCACCTCTTGCGAGACACGATTTTGAGTCGTGCGCGTCTACCAATTCCGCCACCGCGGCATCATTTGTGTATAAAACCTCTTAATGATACACCGTATCATTAAGTACCGATTCCACCACTCCAGCAATACAGAAGAGTGTACAGAAATGTATGATGTAAGGCAATGTAATGATACAATACACGGTAATTATGGAAGCAGAACACTTTTACAACGATTCGATTTTTTGGGTTGAGCTTGAAAAGATTCACCCGAACCCATTTCAGCCACGAAAAGAGTTTAATGAAGCTAAGCTAAGTGAGCTTGCTGATTCAATTCGTCAGTACGGTGTACTTCAACCACTCGTTGTTACTCGTCGTGAAAAAGAAAAAGAAGATGGAGGTCTTGCTGTTGAGTATGAACTCATTGCTGGTGAGCGACGGCTACGCGCCTCACGGTTAGCTGGACTTTCACAGATTCCTGTTATTATCCGCACCAGCGACGAGACAGACAAGATGAAGCTCGAACTTGCGATCATTGAGAACTTACAACGTGAAGACCTTAATCCAATCGATCGAGCAAAGGCATTCAAACGTCTCGTTGATGAATTTGGGTTAAAGCATGGAGAAGTAGGGAAGAAAGTAGGAAAGAGCCGCGAATACGTTTCAAATACACTGCGACTCTTACTCATGCCAGAAGAAATACAACAAGCACTTTCTGACGGAAGCATCTCTGAAGGACATGCCCGACCAATATTGATGCTTACGGGGAAAGACGATGAGCAGAAAACACTCTTTAAGGAAATAATGTACAAGAAGCTTACCGTACGGGAAGCGGAAGAGATTGCACGTCGCATTGCAACAGATCGAGTTCGCAAGAAAGAAAATGCACTTAGCCCTGAATTAATCGCACTTGAAGAAGAGTTAACGCAGAAACTTGGTACACGAGTACAGATTGAAGAGCGTGAAGGTGGTGGGCGAGTGCACATTGATTATTTTTCAGTTGATGATTTGCGCAATATTCTAGAGAAGATAGAGGGTGAGCAGAACAAAGGCTTTTTAGAACGTCTAACCTCTTTTACGCAAGGAACGCAGCAAACTACTCAAACAGAAGTACGTGAGAAAACAGATATTACTCATGATGGTGCTGAAGAACAAAAAACCCCAATTGATGATAGATCTGAAAAAGAGAAAGAAAAAGAAGAAAACGACGAAGATCTCTACTCAGTTAAAAACTTCTCTATTTAGTACACCTTCATTTAAATACCACCTTACTTTTTTTGGAGGGCGTTTCTAATGTGGCGCTTTGCAAGTGTTGTCTTAGCATAATCCAACCATTTGCGAGTCGGTTTACTTTTCTCTTTGGTGTGTATTTCAACAATATCACCGTTTTGAAGTTTTGTGTCTATTGAGGCCATTTTGTTATTAATTTTCACGCCGGATATATGATCACCGATATCTGAGTGTATCGCGTAGGCAAAATCAATAGGGCTTGAATCGATTGGCAAATCAATCACATCACCATCTGGTGTAAAGGTAAAGACACGGTGACTAAAGAAATCATTCTTAATATCACTTAAATACTCTTCTCGTTCTTTTTTAGATAAATCATTTCGTTCATCGGCAACCTGTTTAATCCACTCAGGAACTGCCATATTAAATTCATTTTCTTTTTTGTTTTTAGCAGTTTCTTCATTTCGTAAGTTAGGGAAAAACTGTCGCACCCATTCAATACCAGCCGCTTTTTCTCCACGTTGCTGTGCTTTGTATGCCAAATGTGAGGCAATACCAAACTGTGCTTCCCGATGCATTTGCTCGGTGCGAATCTGTATCTCAACTGTTCCTGTGGCACCAGTAAACACTGTCGTGTGAATACTTTGGTATCCATTCGGTTTTTTAAAAGCAATGTAGTCTTTTATCTTTCCTGGTAGTGGTCGCCAGAGACCGTGCACAACACCAAGGGCGCGATAACAGTCATCAACAGTTGGGACAATGATGCGTAAGGCAGAGATATCGTGAATTTTTGAAATATCAAAATCTTTTCGCTCTAGTTTTTTATATAAACTGTAGTGACCTTTAATCCGCTCTTCAGTTTTAAAGTCAGTAATATTATGTTTCGCTAACTCTTTCTTTACGGTTTTGAGTATTTTTGAAAGATTTTTTTCATCCTCAGCACTCTTTTGTTGCAATAGTTCTTCAACCTTTTTACTTTCTTTGGGGTAGACATACGGGAAGGCTAGATCTTCAAGCTCTCGTTTAATGCGTCCCATACCGAGTCGATCAGCAATTGGTGCATAAATTTCAAGTGTTTCAAGTGCGATACGTTTTTGCTTTTTCTTTGGCACATGCTCAAGAGTGAGCATGTTGTGTCGGCGGTCCATAAGTTTAATAATAACCACGCGAACATCTTGTGAGGTTGCGATAAAGAGTTTACGTAAACTCTCCATGTGACGTTCAACACCGCGATACCTGAGTGTACCGAGTTTTGTTACACCATCAACTAAGAAAAGCACTTCTTTGCCGAACGTTTCCTCAATTGTTTTTGGAGACACATCAACGTCTTCGATAGTGTCATGAAGAAAGCCAACCGCAACACTTGTGGGCCCCATACCAATTTCAGCAAGACTCTTTGCAGTCTCAAATACGTGATTAAAATACGGCTCTCCCGAATATCGAATATGCCCTTCGTGCGCTTTCTTAGCAAACGTATACGCTTTCTTCACCAGCGCAATATCCTTTTCGCCTGAGTTAGTAAGTAGGGAAGTAATGTCCTTGACATCATTCATAATCTCCATTATACTTTTTTTAGCTTTTCATGCAACGGGAGGTTACTCGCCATGAGTTGTAGAACGAACGTTCGTCCTGTTTCGGATGACACAAACGTCGCTCGCCTTCGTAACAAGAAGAAAAAACCTACCGCTCTTTGTCTCCACTGTGGTCAGTCCCACGGTCAAGGAATCGAAGAGCTGTGCACTCCTCTTTTGAAGGGGGTGTGTGGAGAAAGAACAGTTAAATTCGGGAATCCAAACTTTCTTTCCCCCTACACGATGTGATTCGAATCTGTAGGCCGCCAGGAAGCACGTGCTTCCTTGGCGGTTTTTTATTTAGATGACTTCCGAGTAGTTTTCTTAGCAGTCTTCTTCGCCACTTTTTTAGGAGTACGTTTTCGTGTTTTCTTTTCTTCAGCAAGAATTTCTAGTGCTCGAGGTAATTCAATAGTGTATACATCATCTGTTTTAAGTGAGCGAAAATCACCATCATGCACAATAAAGGGACCAAATCGTCCAATGCCCGCGGTAATCTCTTCACCTGTTTCAGGATGTTTTCCAAGAACACGGGGTACGCTTAAATACTTTGCAGCATCTTCCACTGTCACTTCATCAATATCTTTATCTTTTGGGATACTTGCACGTCGTGGCTTTTCTTTCTTTCGTTCTCCTTTTTGGGGAGTTGCACCAAGTTGTACATAGGGACCAAACCGTCCTGTGAGTAAATAAATATCTTCACCGCTTTCTGGGTGCTTTCCAATTGGTTTATCTGGTTCAATAACTTTACCTTCAATTGTGCGAGCACCATCACACTCTGGAAATCGTGCGCAGCTTAAGAACTTACCACCACGACCAAGTTTGATGACCATCTTACTGTCACATTTGGGGCAGGGGAATTCATCAGGTGCGTCACCAAGTGTAGTAATTTTTTCAAGATCTTCTTTTGCCTCAACATCTTTTCGAAATGGAGTATAAAAGTCTTGGAGTGTTTTCGTATACTCACGTTTTCCTTCTGCAATTTCATCAAGTTCATTTTCCATTTCTGCAGTAAACGAGTCACTGATGTAGTTTTCAAAATTCTTTTCCAAAAATGAGCTCACCACATCTCCTGTATCAGTTGGAAAGAGCGTTCGTCCCTCCTTATAGACATATTCACGATCTTGAAGCGTCTTCATAATAGATGCGTATGTTGACGGCCGACCAATACCTCGCTTTTCAAGTTCTTTAATAAGTCCTGCTTCAGTGTAGCGCTGTGGTGGTTGCGTTTGTTTTGCTTCTGAGTGTATATCAGTAAGAGTAAGTACTTCTCCTTCTTCAACCTTAGGAAGCTCAGTATCTTCACCGCGAGCCCGTGGGTCTGCTTTGAGCCACCCATCAAAGACAACTCGAGAACCATTTGCGGTAAAAGCAGGTATCTCAGCATCTGTAGTAGTGGTTATTTTTGTACGAAGTACACGAGCATCTGCCATTTGGGACGCAATCGTTCTCTCCCAAATGAGGGTATATAATTTTTTCTGATCATCTGTGGTGCCGGCACGTTCTTTAGATATGTTTGATGGTCGTATTGCTTCGTGAGCTTCTTGCGCTGATTTACTTGATGTTTTATATGCACGGGTGGTGCTGTATTCTTCTCCATACTTTTTCTTTACTAACGTCGTAATTTGTCCAAGCGCTTGGTTACTGAGGTTGGTACTATCCGTACGCATATAGGTAATATGTCCAGCCTCATACAATTTCTGTGCTACACCCATGGTGCGAGAAGGTGCAAAGCCAAGTCGAGTGCTGGCAACTTGCTGAAGTGTTGAGGTAATAAATGGTGGACGTGGTGCACGTTTCACTTCAGTTTCCTTTACCATATCGACTGTCCATGATGCTTTTTTACCTTCCGTGACAATACGTTTCGTTTCAACTTCTTCTTTAGGTTCAACTGAACAGGTAATGGTAAACGACTCTTTCTTTTGTGTCGCCACATTAGCAGTAATAACCCAAAAATCTTCTGGTATAAATTCACGTATCTCTCGCTCTCGCTCCATAAGGATACGTAGTGCGGGAGATTGTACTCGTCCTGCTGAGAGTCCATAGCGAACTTTTTTCCAAATAAGCCCTGAGAGATCATAGCCAACCAGTCTATCAAGTACTCGCCGAGCTTCCTGAGCTTGTTTGAGATGCTCATCAATATCTCGTGGGTGAGCAACAGCTTCCTGTACTGCTTCTTTGGTGATTTCATTAAACACCACACGTTTTGGTGTTGTAAGTTGAAGAGCTTCTTTAAGGTGCCAGGCAATTGCCTCACCTTCTCGGTCGGGGTCAGTTGCAAGAAGTACCTCGTCTGCTTCATTCGCAAGTTCTTTTAACTCTTCAAGAACATCTTCTTTGCCGCGTGATACTTCATAGTTAGGAATAAACCCCCCTTTGATATCGATAGCATTTTTATTACTTTTAGGGAGATCGCGCACATGTCCGACTGATGCGCGCACCACAAATTCACCTTTCTGTGTGTGAGGAAGGTCGTCGAGATATTTTGTTATTGTTTTTGCTTTCGCAGGTGATTCAACAATTAATAATTTCATATATACGTTACAGGTGTACGTGAAAGTAAATGTTGTGTCAAGTTTTCTATACTACTACAGTCTTTAATCAGCACAACGAAATTCTCCCATTCGCTCAATAATAATACCCTTTAACTCCATTGCTGAAAGTAGTACGTGCGCTTCTGTCACTGGTAGCTCAAGTGCATCAATGAGTGTATCTCTATGCATGGGGTGACTAAGTAGCTCTACTACTTTTTTCTCAGCATCGCTTAATGTTTCCAAATGCTGCATGTGGGGAGTGACGTGTATGCCGAGTGCTTCAAGAATATCATCACTTGAAGTAATAGGTGTTGCACCATTCTTTATTAACATGTGTGGCCCGTATGAAAGTCGTGAAAACACTGTGTTTGGCACGGTGAGTACATCCCGATTGTATTCCATTGCGAGTCGAGCGGTTATGAGTGTTCCTGATTTTTCCCCTGCTTCAATAACAAGTGTTGCGTGTGAGAGCCCCGCCATAATTCTATTTCGCTGCGGGAAACTATATGGTGTTGCGCGGAATGTTGGTTCAAATTCTGAAAGTAACCCACCGCCAGAGGAGAGTATGTCACGCGCAAGTGATTGATTGGTGCGTGGGTAGAGTACCGAGTCATGTAATCCTGATCCAGGGACGGCTACCGTATGAAGCCCTGCAGCAAGGGCCGCTCTGTGTGCGAGTGCGTCCATGCCAAGAGCAAGTCCTGAGACAATAGCAATGGGGTAACCGCGAAGGCCGTGAATAAACGTCTCACACACATCTTTCCCGTACGGTGAGTGACGTCGTGAACCAACCACACACAATAGTATTGTATTTTCCTGTGGAAGAGATCCTCGTAGGTAAAGTGTTTTAGGCGGGTCAGGTATTTCGTTAAGAAGTTGCGGGAACTCATCTGGAGTAAGTTGTCTCACTGTGTGCTCCATAGTACTATGTAGTGTATCATTGTTGCTGAAACACTGACCAATACCTTATGTTAGATATTCAGTTTATTCGAGAGAACAAGAAACTCATTGAAGAGGGCGCACGTAAAAAGCGCATGGATGTTGACATTGATCGACTCATTACCATTGATGATAAACGTCGAGAACTCCTTAGCTCTATTGAAAAGAAACGTGCACAACAAAACAGTGCAAACGACAGTATCACAAATACAGAAGATCAGACTGAAAAGGATCGGCTTATCGCAGACATGAAAGGCATAAAAGAGGCGATCCAAAAAGAAGAAGAAGTATTAAAAGGAGTGATGGAAGAGTGGCAAGCTCTCATGCTTCAGGTACCTAACATTCCTGACATGTCAGTACCCGAGGGGGAAGATGACGCTGACAACAAAGAAATTAAAGTTTGGGGGGAGAAGCCACAATTTTCTTTCACTCCAAAGAGTCACGTTGAGATAATGACAGAACTTGATATTGCTGACTTTGAGCGGGGTACAAAAGTACACGGTTTTCGTGGATATTTTTTAAAAAAGGATGGCGCACTACTTTCGTATGCTATTTGGAATTACGCACACGAGTTCTTTCTTAAAAAAGGGTTTGTGCCACTTCTTGGCCCAACAATTGTGCGCAAGAATAACCTCTACGGCACAGGACACTTACCAAATGATGCTGATGATGTGTACCACACACAAGATGACGATTATCTTATTGGGACCTCAGAGATTTCTACTATGGGGTATCACTCAGATGAAATTTTAGATAAAAATGCATTACCGCTAAAGTACCTTGCCTTTTCTCCGTGTTATAGAAGGGAAGCGGGAAGTCATGGAAAAGACACCAAAGGACTCATTCGAGTACATGAATTCTATAAAGTTGAGCAAGTAATTTTGTGTGAAGCAAGTCACGAGGAGTCAGTGAAGTGGCATGAGTGGATTAATCGAAATACTGAAGAGTTCATTGAATCACTCGGTATTCCGTATCATACAGTACTAAACTGCGGTGGTGATATTGGGCAAGGACAAGTAAAGAAATATGATATTGAGCTGTGGGTACCACTTGAGGAGAAGTACCGAGAGATTAGCTCAGCATCATACTTCCATGATTTCCAGACACGCCGTTTTAATACCAAGTATCGTGACGAAGAAGGCAAAGCTCGTTACGCACACTCACTAAACTGCACTGCTATACCAACCCCACGAGTACTCGTTTCATTGGTTGAAAACTTTCAACAAGAAGATGGGTCTGTAAAGATTCCCGAAGTATTAAGGCCGTACCTTGGTGGTAAAGAAGTAATCACAAAGAAGTAATATGGGTATATTTGCTCGTCGTAGGACGATGCGTTCAGCAAAACGAATACAACAGATTCGGCGGCGGCTCTTGGTACGAGGAGGAATACTCCTTGCCATCATCATTATTGTACTTGGTGGACTCTCTTTTCTATCACACCACAAAACTTTTTTGATTGAACGTATTGTAGTGAATGGCAATAATGTAGTACAGAATGCAAGTATCGAACATCTTGCACGAGAGACGTTTTCTGGAAGCTATTTCTATCTCTTCTCTCGCTCAAACAGTCTCATCTTTCCTTCGGGTGAACTTACGGCACGTATTCTTGAGAATATTTCACAAATTGAGTCGGTGGATATTGTGCGGACTGATCTACACACTATTTCAATTGATGTAGTTGAACAAAGACCGTTTGCGCTCTGGTGTCGTGAGTTTATTATCGCCAAAGACAGCGAAGAAGAGAGTGAGGAAGAATGTTTTTTCTTAAACAGTGAAGGGTTTATTTTTGCTGAAGCACCAAACTTTACTGGAAATGTATTCTTCCGTTTTTATGGTGAAGTGAAAGGTGATGAACCAATTCGAAAACGATATACTACTACCACTGAGTTTCTTCGCATGAATGTGCTCATCGATTCTTTAGAAGGCTTGGCGGTGACACCGATAGAACTTCGTCCAGAAAATGAGCAGGATTTCGCACTTTATCTTGAGGAAGGAGGAAAGATTATTTACAATCGAGAACAACGCCCATCAGAAATAGTTGATAACCTAAAGGCAGTTCTGGATTCAGAATTGTTCAAAGAAGTTGGACTTGTAGGAACTGACTATATTGATTTACGCTTTGGTAACAAAGTCTACTTTAAAGCAAAAAGTGAGAGTAGGTAAAATAGAAAACCGGCGTCGCCTCAACTCCAAGTCCACTGATCAAAAGATCGGGGATCAAGAAGTGGGCGACGCCGGGGTGTCAGACGGGTGTCGAGGCCGTCTGACTCGGACGTCGAGCGATGAGGGGGCGAAAATCGCTCGGCCCGATGTTACTTCTGGAACCTGTTGGTAACCCAGAAAAAGAATCGGGAGAGCAGGGCGTCCGGATTCCGGTACACGTAGGCGTCCGGATTGTGACCGTGCTGTTGTTCGACTTCGTCCATCTCGCGAAGCATCGCTGCTGTTCGAGAGAGAGGACTTGAACATGTTTGGAAAGCGCTCATCTTGGTAATTCTCCTCCTCGTGTGGGGTCTGTGTTGACCCCTCCCTGTTGTAACGTACTTTTATGATTAAAAGTATAGCATAGTATGGTATAATGTCAAGTATGGATACACAGATACATAATAAAGCAGAACATGGCTTCTGGAGCAGCCTTACCAAGCCGTTTTTTGTCCTAGCACCACTTGCGGATGTGACTGATCCAGCATTCCGTCGCGTTATTGCACAGTATGGCAAACCAGATGTTATGTGGACTGAGTTTGTATCTGCTGATGGACTTTTCTTAGCAGATGCTGAAGGACAGGAGAAAATAAAAAAAGATCTTATCTATACAGAGGAAGAACGTCCAATTGTGGCGCAGTTATTTTCTTCACAACCTGAAATGATGCGTCGAGCTTCTCAATATGTTACAGAATGTGGCTTTGATGGTTTTGATATTAATATGGGATGCCCTGATCGAAGTATTGAAAAGCAAGGGTCAGGTGCAGCACTTATTAAAACACCTGAATTAGCACAAGAGCTTGTATGTGCCGCAAAGGAAGGAGTACGCGATGCAGTAAAGAAAGGCGCACAACCCATTCCGGTTTCAGTAAAAACACGGATTGGGTATAACGTAAATGAACTTGAAGAGTGGCTTCCAAAACTTCTTGAGGTCACACCAGCTGTTATTACTATTCATGCACGAACACGAAAAGAAATGTCAAAAGTACCAGCTCGTTGGGAAGAGGTAAGGCGAGCTGTTGAAATGCGAAATAGACTACAGAGTAACACCCTCATTATTGGTAATGGTGATGCACTTGATATTGCTGATGCAAGAAAAAAAGCAGAAATGAGCGGATGCGATGGGGTAATGCTCGGGCGGGCTATTTTTGGGAATCCATGGCTTTTTGAAGAGTTACATGGAGAGAAAAGTATTGTCTCAGTAGAAGAGAGGTTACGAGTCCTTGTTGAGCACACAAAATTTTTTGAAGAACTATTAGGGCACAAAAGTTTTTCCATTATGAAAAAACACTACAAGGCGTATGTGAATGGTTTTGATGGCGCAAAAGAACTACGTATGCAGCTCATGGAAGCAAAAGACGCTACTGAAGTTGAAAGAGGGATACAAGAATTTCTTACATCGGTGGCTTGATTTTTATTAATAAATGTGGTTTTATTTATACAGAATACGTTTCGTCTGTAACTGTTTAAGGAGAAACACCCATGACGTACCTACGTCTAGTGGTCGTGGTGCTGCTCGTAACAGCCGCCACAGTTGTAGCTGCGTTACTTGACGTATACGGCTACGTTGATCCTCGCACACCTTTGGGTGCACTTATTCTTGGGGTGCCGGGCATGCTTTTCGGCTTCTACCTACACAAAACATCAAAAGTCTATTGGCCCATAAAGCACCTCGCTTTGCTACTCCCGATCGCACTGGTGTGGATGTTTGCAAATACGGCTCAGTTGACACAGTACATCAGCCGTTCCGCTGAACATCTTGCCTTCTCGGTCGAGCCCGCTCTATTCCTCAGTGTTGTGGCGACAGTGTTTTCTGGGTATGCGGTCTTCACGCTCTCATACCTCATGCGCCGTATTTTTTCCTAGCACATCTACGGTGTCGATTCGTCTATATCGCAGACATTCTGCTATCCGAGCACAAAGTACATGTGTTCGGATTTTCTTTTAGTGGAACACGAGATACTTGACAAAAATAAAATATATAATTATAATATTAGTTAGAAATCAGTAGGAGGTTCAAGACATGCATATAAATGAACGACGTTTTCTACTCCTCTTCGGCATCTTTGTCGGAACACTCATGTTTTCGGTATTTCTTGCCGGGGTTTTCAGTCCGGTTTTCATGGTGATCGTTCATTTCACCGGATTTCCAATGAGTGCTTTGATCTTGATCTGGTGCCTCGGAATATCGGGATTGGTCACCCTTTGGGCCGCAAATAAGGCGCCAAGAAGTTTCTAAAACCAAATACTCAGATGAGCCCAGCAATACGGAGTGATTGTTGGGCTTTCTTTTTGATAAAGTTCACGTGGTATACTCTACCTAACCTTATGAAAGACTCTCCACAACACACAGCACTGTATCGAAAGTATCGTCCTTCACAGTTTAAGGATGTGCTTGGACAAGATCATGTAGTCTCAGTGCTTCATAGTGCAATACAGAAAGGAAATATTGCGCACGCATACCTTTTCTCAGGAACACGTGGAACGGGAAAGACAAGCATTGCTCGTATTGTTGCAAAAGAAATTGGGTGTACCCAAAATGATCTCTATGAAATAGATGCTGCGTCAAACCGTGGTATTGATGATATTCGTGAACTTCGTGAGTCAGTACACGTACTGCCACTTGAGTCTCCCTACAAAGTTTACATCATTGATGAGGTGCACATGCTCACCAAAGAAGCTTTCAATGCACTCTTAAAAACACTTGAAGAGCCGCCACAACATGTCGTCTTTATTCTTGCGACAACCGAAGAGGGGAAGTTGCCAGAAACGATCGTGTCACGGTGTCAGAGTTTTTCATTTAAAAAACCGTCTCGTATAGTACTTGGAAAGATGGTAAAAGAGGTGGCGAAGAAAGAGGGGTTCAGTATTGAGTCTGCTTCAGCTGAATTGATTGCAATGCTTGCCGATGGTTCGTTTCGTGATGCACACGGAATGCTCCAGAAAGTGCTCTCGTCAAGTAAAGATAAAAAAGTGAGTGTTGCTGAGGTTGAGGTGGTTACTGGTGCACCTAAGGGAAAGCTCGTAAATGATTTTATTGAAGCACTCGATACACGTTCACTTGATAAAGGACTTACGGTAGTACAGACTGTGGTGGCAGACAATATCGATATAAAAATATTTTTGAAATTGGTACTACATAAGGTGCGGGCGATATTATTATTGCGGTATGCGAAACATATGAAAAAGACTATCGAGGAGCAGTTTTCAGAAGAAGACAGCGCTTTTCTTTTACAGAGTGCTCAAAACAAAGATTCTTATATTACTGCATCAGTGCTCTACGAACTGCTCGGCGCGTATGACGCAACGGATCGTGCTTATATTTCACAACTTCCTCTTGAGCTTGCCTTGATACAATTACTTAAAACAGAAGCTTGATTTGAAGTATTGAAAGTCGTATAGTGAAATTGGAAGATTTTCTTCCTCATTTTGACATAGAAAACAAGGAGGAATACGCGATGTGTAAAGCATCGATTGTTGCACGGTATACCCGTGACGCACGACTTCACGACAGACTTCGTCTGGGAGTCTCTGAACACGCTCTGCCGTTCTTTCACCAAGAGGGAGACTCCGACGGTGTCGTCAGTTGCGTGAAGCATGGTCAGCTGCTCGAGCTCGGGAACATCCCGCTGGAAGCCCAGCGGCGTCTCGGTATCTCATCGACGGTTCTCGCCGAGTTCGTCGAGGAACCGGACGATGTCTCTGATCAGGTCAAGCTTCTCGACGGCCGCACGATCGACTTATGGGAACTTTTCCCACCGGATGCCGATCTCGAGCAGTTGCTCGGCAGCATCTCCGAGATCACCGCGGTCGTCGGCGGCTCCGAAAGTCTTCGCGAACAGGATGACGGTGACGATTCGGCTGATACGCCGCATTCCGTTCGGGACTCGGACCTCATCAGCGCCTGATCCGGAAACCTGCAGGTACAAGACCCGCGCACTAACACTGCGCGGGTCTTTCAACTTGTAAAGTGTCTCTAATTAAGGCAAGATAAAGTCCACATTGTTTTATTCTTTCTAGAGCTGCCAGATCGTCTAATGGTAGGACGCCTGGTTTTGGTCCAGGTAATCTAGGTTCGAGTCCTAGTCTGGCAGCTTTGGACGGAATAATAGTACACATGGAATACGCACTTGAGATTACAAACTTTTCAAAAGAGTACAATGGTACCTCAGCAGTTTCTGATATCTCACTCACTATTCCCAAAGGGCAATTCTTCGGACTCCTTGGTCCCAATGGCGCCGGGAAGACCTCAACAATTCATTCTATTACCGGGATTGCCAAAGTAACCTCAGGCTCGATTAAAGTATTCGGTATTGATGTAGTGAGTGACTACCGAGAAGCACGTAAAAAGATTGGACTCTCTCCTCAAGAATTTAATGTCGATATTTTTGCAAAGACGTGGCAAATTATTGATTACATGGGTGGCTACTATGGTATGCCACACGATCTACGTGAAAAGCGAGTCCAAGAATTACTTGAGCAGTTTGATTTAGAAAAGCATAAAGATAAGCAGTTTCAACAACTCTCCGGTGGACTGAAGCGTCGCGTAGTGCTTGCCCGCGCACTGGTGCATGATCCAGAGTTATTAATTCTTGACGAGCCAACTGCTGGAGTTGATGTCGAATTACGTCATGATTTATGGCGATATCTTGAGGAGTTTAATAAAGCAGGGAAGACAATCATTCTTACCTCACACTACCTTGAAGAAGTTGAGAGGTTGTGTGAGCGTATTGCGATTATTAATAATGGGAAAATTGTAGCTGACGGAGAGAAATCAGAATTTTTAAAAAATGGAGAGTCACTTGAGGAGACCTATTTAAAAATAACTAAGGGACACGACTGGTAATATGAGTGGTATGAACTGGATTGGACTATGGACATTTTTACGACGAGAATACGAGCGTATTACGCGTATTAAAGTGCAAACATTTGGTGCGCCACTTATTTCAGCATTCCTTTTTATTTTTATTTTTGGATTTGTGCTGGGAAGAAAGATTGATTTAATTGCAGGTATTCCATACATGCAGTTTGTCTTTCCAGGAATTTTGACCATGAGCGTGCTCTCTGCTGCGTTTGAGCACACATCAAGCATTATTTATTTTGGACGATGGCTGCGCACTATTGATGAAATGTTAGTTTCACCATTTTCATACATTGAAATGGTTATTGGGTTTGTGGGGAGTGCGGTGTTGCGTGCACTTACTATCGGGGCAGGGGTACTCGTTATTGGACTTTTGTTTGGTGCAGTCCAGGTTTCTAACATTTGGTTATTCCTCCTTGTTGCTGGTGCTGTTGCGGCGATCTTTGCACTAGTGGGTATTTTAGTGGGACTTTGGGCCAATAGTTTTGAGCAGCTTGGTATATTGAACACCTTTATTATCATGCCTCTCTCAATGCTTGGTGGTATGTTCTACTCTATCAACCTCCTCCCCGAAACCATTCAAACGATTACTCTTTTTAATCCATTTTTCTACTTCATTGATAGCATGCGGTTTGCAACACTTGGCTACCATGAATCAAACCTCCTCATTGCCTCACTGTTAATCGGCGGACTAGTACTCGGCCTTGGCGCATTAGTGGTTTACTTATTCCACAAAGGCTGGCGAATACGCCACTAGGAGGCTCAGAATATACAAAATAAACGCCAAAGGTACCTTTGGCGTTTATTTATACACAGGTAGAGTTATAGCATTGCTTGTATGTAGTAAATAGGTGGTATACTTTTCTCGAACGTGATGAGCGTTTCGGTGGAGATAGGTAAGAATCCGCCGGGGAATTAATGAGTTTTCTAGAAGTGTCGCTCGACACCCTAGAAGGCAAGCTCACAATGGCTAAAGCTAAAAAAGCGAAAGCAGTAGTAAAGGCAGGAAAGAAGAAGAAATAATCTTTTTCACCTATACAAAAACAGTCCGTACATACGGACTGTTTTTGTATCAACTATCTCGGTATACTATATATATTACATATGAATAAGAAAGACACATCAAAAAACATGGGTCTCGGGATTGCACTTGGTGTAGGTGTAGGGGCTGCGTTAGGTGTTGCTATGAATAACATCGCAGTCGGTATCGGTATTGGTGTTGCGCTCGGAGTTGCATTTGGTGTGTCTTTTTCACAACAGCAAAAAAATAAATAATTATGAAACAAGCATTAATTGTAGTTGGTATCATTGTTGTTCTCGGTGTTGGGTGGTACCTTGCGTCACCGCTTTTTATTAACGAAGAGGTTGATGAAGCGTTTCCTCTTTCAACAATAACTGAGGAAGAACGCAAGGAGATGGAAGATGCAATGAAAGAGGTTGGTATGGAACTCCCGTCACTTAAAGAGTTACAGGGCATGACGCAAGAAGAACTAGACGCGCTTGAAAAAGAAATGGTTGAGAAAAGTGCTGACATGCCAGACAAAGTAATGAATGAAGAGAGTGTTGAAGAAAATGAGAGTAGTGGACCAATCGCGCTTCTCACTGGAATGTTTCGCGATGCTGATAGCATCCACAAAGGAGAGGGTGAAGCTACTGTTTATGATCTTGGGAGTGAGGGGCGAATCGTTCGTTTTGAGAACTTTAATGTTACCAATGGTCCAGATCTTCGAGTGCTTCTTGCAACCCATCCAGATCCGCAAGGGAGAAGTGATGTTGATCAGGGGTACATTGAACTCGGAAAACTCAAAGGAAATATTGGTAATCAAAACTACACTATTCCATCAGATATTAATCTTGATGAGTACAACAGCATTGTTATCTACTGTAAGCCATTTCACGTAGTCTTTTCAGTCGCACCACTCCAGTAATTCAATAAGTAGACTTGATGGAAACCTCTAGGGAAACAGAGTATCTTGTAATAGTACCCATTGAGAGTATGCATGTTGGTGATGTGTATCCCAAAGGGGAATTATTACCACTACACTGCACCATCATGCCCTGGTTTACTTTAGGTACACATTTAGACTATAACAAGCTTGATGGTATACTCACCAAACTTTCTCAAGAGGTAAAAGGTGGAGTCATTGAACTTGTTTCCAAGTACAAAGATTTTTTTGGACCAGAAAATGATGTTGAGGTACATGTGTTAGAAAAAAATGATACAGTCACACACCTCCACAACCAACTACTTACACTACTACATGAGGCACACGTTACACCTATTTCACCACAGTGGTTAGGCAAGGGTTATCGTCCTCATATTACTGATGTGTCTTCGCAAATGCAGACAGGGGATTCAGTGAAAGTTCATAGTCTTTGCATATTAGAACATGCAGGAGATAGGGTGAAACGAGTCCTAAAAGAGTATACATTTGGGTCTAACTAAGTTACATATAACTATTCATTTATACATTTATACCCATTCTATCCACAGGTTTTTGCACATTTTGATTTGCAGGACTTTTTACTAGTGTATAAAATTAAAGGACTGAAGCGTTGACGGTTTTCCTCTCCGGAGAAAAACCTCGCAGTATGCAAGACGACTGCTTGAACGCTTCGGGCAAGCAAACGCACCGCTCACGCGGTGCGTTTGCGTTTTTAGTTTTGATACAATAGTTAAAAAATGAAAACGTATACTATTTCTTCTGAGCTATGGGTATATCCAACTGAAAAAGCCGCGTGGCACTTTGTTACTGTTGGCAAAAGAGAATCTGCCCACATTAAAAAAGATCAGCAGAAAAATCAAAAAGGAGTGCGTCGTGGTTTTGGGTCAATTCCAGTAAAAGTAACTATTGGCAAAACCACATGGACAACATCTATATTTCCTAACGCAAAAGATGGTACATATCTTCTGCCAGTAAAAAGCTCGGTGAGAAAAGCAGAGGGACTTTTTGAAGGAGATATGGTACAAGCATCTCTATTAATTTAGAAATTTATAATCTAGAGTTTGGTATACTGAAACGGTTGTAATAACTTTATATCTCATTATATGAAACACATTCTTACAGTAGTAATCTTACTCATTATTCTTGTTGGTGGATACTATCTCCTCATGCATGATGCTGAGAAAATAAGTAGAAGCACAAACCCCGTTACTGTGACTCCAGTATCACACGCAACCTTCGCACTTTCGTGGGCAGGTGAAACACTGTACGCAGATCCTATTGGTGGGAAAGAGGTATTCAGTGATCTTGCTGCACCATCTCTTATATTTGTGACTGATGTTCATGGAGACCACTTAAATGTTGAAACACTCGAAGCGGTGGTCACCGAGGATACCACTATCCTTGCGCCGCAAGCGGTTGTTGATATGTTCACTGAAGGACTGCTTGGAAAGACAGTAGTACTTGCAAACGGAGAGACAACAGAGCAAAAAGGGTTCTCAATTGAAGCTATCCCAATGTATAACTTACCAGATCAGGGGGTTGAAATTCGTCATGAAAAAGGGCGAGGAAATGGATACCTTATTGAGCGTGATGGCACTCGTGTCTACATTGCTGGGGACACTGCTGATATTCCCGAAATGCGCATGCTTACTGACATTGATATTGCATTTATTCCAATGAATATGCCATACACCATGGATATTGAACGAGCAGCGAGCGGTGTTCTTGCTTTTAAACCCGCACAAGTCTACCCATATCACTACCGTGGGCCCGACGGACTTGCTGATGTTGATCGATTCAAAGAATTGGTAGAAGAGGGGGATGAAAACATTGAAGTTATATTAGGAAACTGGTATCCAGCTGAGTAAGCATAGGTACTATAACTAAAGCTGCAGAAGCTTGAAATAAACGCCAAGAGTACTCTTGGCGTTTATTTTTGCTTTTTAAAGCCACAATGCGGCTTTTGTTTATACACAAGGTGTCCACAGGTTTTTGCACATTTCGAGTTTGGTAAAAGTAAAACACTTATATATACTTTTATGTACTAAGGCGTTGAGATTGATTTCTTCGGAAACCAATTGACGTAGTGAAAACTACACACATCGCCTTGGGCAAACCACACGCACCGCTCACGCGGTGCGTGTGTGCGTCTACGCTACTTTAAAAATATACTGTTTATTACTTACTAGTAGTTTTATACTCTTGTGTGGCATACTTATACATAACTATGCATCATAAAATTGTAGTCGGTATTGTTATTGTAGGAGCAGTTATTGCTATTGACGCATTCTTCTGGGGAGGCATTCCATCGGTCTTTGAAAGTGGTAATCGTGCCTCTGCACCATTACCAACAACACCCACAGAAACTGGGGAAGACAATGCTAACCCACGAAATGCAGCACAAACACTTACAGCGGTGCGCGACTATGTTTCTACACATACTGGAGTAGATGAAAATGAAGTTATTGTACCAAGTCTTTTTGAGAAAGAATGGCCAAATGGTTGTCTTGGTCTTGAGCAAACTGGAGAGTTTTGTACTCAAGTGATTACACCAGGTTTTGAAGTTACTGCAGAAGTTGGGGGAGAGACTATTGTATATCGCACGAATGCGGACGGCTCAGTCATTCGAGAAGCGCAATAATATAACGTCGCTATATATACTACATGAAAGGATACATTGTTAATATTGAACAAGATACATTACAAAACACTGACTATCGTCGGGTACTCTACACCGCAAAAAATAGTCAACTTGTGGTTATGTCTATAGAGCCAGGAGACGAGATTGGTGAGGAGGTGCATGAACTTGATCAGTTTATTCGTTTGGAGAAGGGGAGTGCAAAGGTCGTCCTTAATAAAGAAAATGAACACACACTCAATGCTGATGAGGCGGTAGTCATACCAGCTGGTATGTGGCATAACGTTATAAATATAGGGACCGAGCCGCTTAAACTATACTCAATTTACTCACCACCCGAACATAAAGATGGTACAGTACATGCAACTAAGGCGGATGAGCAAGAAGAACATTTTGATGGAGTAACAACAGAATAGTTATGGATTATTCAACATACTATACAAGTATTGCGAAGCCATTTTTTGCGCCACCAGAATGGGTGTTTGGTCTTGCGTGGGGAATTATTTACCCACTTATTGTTATTGCTGGGGTGTATCTACTCTATCTAGTTTTTAAACGTATAGTCCCAACATCACTTCTCTTGGTCTTTGGAGTAAATATAGTAGCAAACCTTTTATTCACCCCTATTCAACTTACTCTTCAGAACAACCTCCTTGCGACCATTGATATATTGGTAGTTCTTGGAACTCTGGCATATCTTCAGTATAAAATTTTCTCATTATCTAAAGTCATTTTTATACTCTTTCTTCCGTACTTACTTTGGGGATCTTTTGCAACCATACTTCAAGTGACTATTTTTTTCATGAATTAAATACACTTTACACTGGTAAGTGACCATGTACACTAGTGAGTAATGTTTGGAAGTACTACACAAGCCCGAGCACAGAATCACTCCATGTTACGTATGGTATGTTTTGTGATTGCGCTTTTCCTTGTTTTTTCTTTTGTTATTCACGCAATTGACATTGATCACTACCACCCTGAAGCTATTTTTGGCGTTGGTCTTGAATCGTTTTTTCATGCTGACAATCGTAAGTGGGTATTTATACTCCTTATGCTGTGCGTCACGTTGTCCTTGTGGTGTATTAAAAAATACATACACACCCACGTGTTGGAAGAAACAACACAAGAAGATATCGTCCCTACGTCTGTATTTTTCTATTTTGATATTTCTACCGAGAAAGGAATTATTCAAAATATACTATATGGCTAACAGTTAGTTTTTGTATTAGTTACTAACTTAGAAAAATATATGAAAGAATATGGTTTAGCAGCAGGTATGCTGGTTATCGGACTTATTGGCGGATATTTCTTTGGTATGAATAATACCCAATTAAAGATGCCGCATATAGAGACCGAAGAACACATGGATGATGGACATATGCACATGGCAGATGTCTCCAGTGACCGAGAATTTATTGAGCATATGATTCCACATCATCAAGAAGCAGTTGATACTGCGCGTGAAGTACTTGAGAGAGGTGGAGAGATTTCTGAGGTGAAAACACTTGCTGAAAACATCATCACCGCTCAAGAAAAAGAGATTGTAGATATGAAATCATGGTACAAAGAGTGGTATGGTACTGATTTCAAAGATGTAGGTGTGTACGAACCAATGATGCGAGAACTCGAGACCTTCTCTGGAAAAGAATTAGATATTATCTTTACAAAAGATATGATAATTCATCACATGGGAGCGTTAATGATGGCAAACAGCGCCCTTAGTTTTGCAGAGCATAAAGAACTCCAAATGCTTTCTCAAAACATTCTTACAACACAACAGGAAGAAATTGAACTTATGAAACATATCCTTCAAAGATACGAGGAGTAGTTTCAAGAAAAAACAAAAAAAACACAGTGTGCACACTGTGTTTTTTGTTTTATTGTGTAAAATATACTACTATTTTTGTATGATACACAATCAAAAAGAGACAGGTTTTACTATTATTGAACTTCTTGTGGTTGTTGCCATTATTGGAGTACTAACATCACTCGGTCTTGCATTTTTGAGTCAAGCACAAGAAAAAGGGCGTGACAGTCGTCGGTTTGAAGATTTACAACAAATAAAAAATGCACTTGAACTCTATAGTGCTGATCAAAGCGGCTTGTTCCCAAGTGGAAATTCTATGAGTATCCTTAAAACAGGGGAGTATATTGCAGCTATTCCATTTGACCCGCTGGGCACTGGGATATACGGGTATTCATATCAAGGCACTGATCTTTCAGGGAATATATGTAACTCTGGTCAGTGTACTAGTTATGTTCTCCGTGCAGTGCTTGAGGTGCCAGACCAGGAAGCGCTTTCTGTAGACAGAGATGGTATTATTGGAGGTCTGGATTGTACAGATCCCGCATTTTGTTTTACTCCGTAAAAATATAGTATCTATAGAGTATGGAAGATTCACAAGAAAAAAGCGCAAAAGAACAATACGAAGAGAAGAAAAGAATAAAAGAGGCGGCAAAGAAGGGCGTTAGTCAAAAAAAGGAGATACAACAATCTTCGACTCGATTCTTTACGTACTTCCTCGTCATCCTTATAGTATGTGCCATTGGATACGGCATCTACTTTATTATTAAAGACGCTCAGCCAGTTGGTCCTGATTTCAGTAGAGATATACCTATTATGGAGTCTAGCGCGCATATTCCCATCGGGAGTGAGCTTCCTGAATATAATTCAAATCCTCCAACATCTGGCCCTCATTATGAAATAACTGCCCGCTCAGGATTTCGTGGCGATGATGATATTGCTGACCAACACATTATTCATAACTTAGAACATGGTGACGTGTGGATTTCATATCACCCTCGAGTTGGTGCAGATGTTATTGAACAACTACGGTCTTTTGGGGCTGGTAAGGTTATTGTCACCAAGCGTGAGGCAAATGAAACTGACATTGCTGTAGCTTCATGGGGTAGACTCGACACCTTTAATCTTGAAGATAGTGTGGTACCAGAAGATCGAATCAATGATTTTATAAAACGGCACCTTAACAATGGGCCAGAGCGAATCACTACACCAACAGGTGGTGTATAAAAAATACTCAACTAACCTACACGTAACTTTGTTATACTAGAGTGAATGAAATTAGAATTTCCAGAAGGTTTTCTGTGGGGGGCATCAACTTCAGCACATCAGGTTGAAGGGAATACGTATAATAACTGGAGTGAGTGGGAAGAAAAGAATGCAGAGAGACTTGCTCAGGAGGCCAAAGATAAGCTTGATGTGTGGAAAGAGTGGGAGTCTCGTGATTACGAGCGTTTTCCTGAAATAAGTGAAAGTAGTAACTACATCTCTGGACATGCGGCTGATCATTACCATCGTTTTAAAGAGGATTTTGATATCGCTCAATCTTTAGGACACAGTGCACACCGACTTTCAATCGAATGGTCACGAATTGAGCCAGAAGAGGGTACGTTTAATGAGAAAGAAATAGCACACTATCAAGAAGTAATACGAGCACTTCGTAGTCGAGGTATGGAGCCATTTGTAACCTTATGGCACTGGCCAATACCAGTGTGGCTCGACGCAAAAGGTGGTTGGGAGTCTAAAGAAATAGTGTTTTATTTTAAACGCTATACCCAAAAGTTAGTTGAGGCGTTTGGTGATGAGGTTACTTTCTGGATTACACTTAACGAGCCAGAGGTGTTTGCAGGACATTCATACTTAAAAGGATATTGGCCACCGCAAAAGAAAAGTTATTTTGCGTATAGAAGAGTAATTCGAAATTTAGTAAAGGCTCATAAGGTAGCATACAAGACTATCAAAACACACAATGAGAAAGCGCAGGTGTGTGTAGCAAAACACAACATCTATTTTGAAAGTAGTGGAGGAGTTGTTAATACTCTCTTAAAACGATGTGCTGATTGGTGGTGGAACGATTGGTTTTTACAAAAGATACAAGGGTATCAAGATATCATTACACTAAATAATTATCGTCGGAATCGAGTCGCTTATGGATTTAATAAAAATGAAAACATACGCGTTTCTGATATGGGATGGGAATTATACCCTCAGTCTTTGGCCCGCATAGCGAGAGAGATGTACGCAAAATATCAATTACCTATTTATGTAACTGAACATGGTCTTGCTGACGCTGATGATTCGCGACGGGAATGGTTTATTACCGAGTCACTTATGCATCTTCATAAAGCAATACAAGATGGGGTTGATGTGCGGGGCTACTTACACTGGTCTTTGCTTGATAACTTTGAGTGGGATAAGGGATTTTGGCCACGATTTGGTTTAGTAGAAGTTGATTACGTGACACAAACTCGAACCATTCGTCCATCTGCCCACATCTATAAGAAAATCTGCACAACGAACGTGTTAGAATTGTAGTATGCAAGTATGGTTACTACTCGTTGTTATTGCACAGTTTCTTAATGCAATTGTTGCAATGGTTGATAAATATATACTCACCTCACGGGTGGTGCGTACGCCGGTAACGTACGCATTTTACGTGAGTATCCTCTCTTCGTTTGCTGCAATTGCTTTTTTATTTAGCTGGATACCTATTCCTCTTGAGGGGGTTGCTATACCATCTTGGGGTAATATATCACCTCCTGATGGTGAGGTGGTTCTCCTTTCGCTGGTTGCTGGGCTTGCCTTCTTTGGTGCATTGGTAACCCTCTTTACGGCGTTAAAAGAAGCAGATACGTCTGACGTTATTCCTGTTGCTGGGGCCACATCAGCGGTCGGGTCACTATTACTCAGTTGGTATTTTCTAGAATCGTCTCTTACCCATAACTTCTTTCTTGGTTTCTCTCTCTTAGTCTTGGGTACATTTTTTATATCGCTTTTTCGTTTCAATACACACACACTTTTTGTTTCAATCCTTGCTGGTATGCTTTTTGCATTACACTTCGTTTGTTTAAAGGTGTTGTTTGAGTATACAAATTTCGACAACGCGTTTTTTTGGTCGCGTATTGGCATCGTAATTCCTGCCATTGTTGTGTTTATTATTCCGTGGATACGAATTCACCCCCAAAAGAAAACAATGACTGCTGAGATGCCAAAAAAGAATCTGGTGTGGCTCATCCTCTTAAACAAATTCCTCGCTGGGGTTGCTGCGCTTATGCTCCTTAAGGCAATTGAATTAGGTGATGTTACGTTAGTGCAAGCTCTTGGTGGTTTACAGTTTGCGTTCTTGCTCATGTTTGCAATTTTTACTGGCCGTACACTACCGCAAGCCTGCGGCGAGAAATGTTCCCCTTATGATGTGTGGCAAAAGACTATTGCCGTTGTGGTCATTACCATCGGTTTCTTTGTTCTCTTTTTGTAATGTATGCGCAGCGCCTTTAAAAAAATACTACTCTACATAATCTGTGGCCTCTTAGTTCTTTTTGTACTACTCTCTCTTCTTTCATACAGGCCAGAGCCAGAACGCATTACGTATGGTGCTTCCTTTAACACACTGTATGCTCGAGAACTAGGCCTTGATTGGAAGAAGGTGTATGTCGAGATGCTTGAAGATTTGGGTGTGAAGCACCTGCGCCTTGCGGCTCATTGGAATATGGTTGAGCCAGAAAACGATGAGTTTAATTTTGAGGAGCTTGATTTCCAACTCGCCAAAGCAGAAGAGAACGGCATTGACGTTATATTTGGTGTTGGTCGACGATTGCCGCGATGGCCTGAGTGCCACGTACCACAGTGGGCAGAAAGATTGTCATGGGAAGAGCAAAAGGAAGAGATTGCTGAGATGATTACTGAAGTAGTGAATCGTTATAAAGATAATAGTGCAATTACTCACTGGCAAATTGAAAACGAGCCGTACCTCACAGTTTTTGCGTATGAACAGTGTGGGGACCTGGATGAAACCTTTTTAGAAAAAGAGATTGCTCTTGTAAAAGAGCTTGACCCAAGCCGGCCAGTCCTTGTAACTGATAGTGGAAACTTGGGTACGTGGGCTGGAGCGTATAAAAATGGGGACGCATTCGGTACTAGCGTGTACGTTTATTTTTGGAATGAAGACATTGGACCATTTAAATCGATTTTGCCACCCGCGTACTACCGTATAAAACAAAATCTTGTTCGTTTATGGTATGGACCAAAACCAGTCTTTCTTATTGAACTTTCAGCAGAGCCATGGTTACTCCAGCCAATTACTGAAACGCCAATAGAAGTGCAATTTGAACGGATGAACATTGAAAAATTTAAGGACATTATTGCGTTTGCTGAAGATACGCGACTTGAGAAACAGTACTTGTGGGGTGTCGAGTGGTGGTATTGGCTAAAAGAGCGTAACAAGCCTGAATTCTGGGAGTTTGCAAAGCCACTCTTTAACAACTAGTATGTAGCAGTTTGGAGATAGTGAGCTATACTAAAGAGTACTATGAAAGACACCACCCATATAATAGTCCTTATTGTATTAGTGATCCTCGCTGTATTCTTTTTTGTATAATTTTTCTTCAGTAAGTTTTAGCATATGAGTAGTGCACTAGAGACACTTAAACACTTTGATACACACACATTACCAGACCTAGACGTCGCCGTTCTTGGGGCTCTTGAGTTGAGTGCCCAGACACATTTTGAAGGTCCGCCGCTTTCCAGTATAGGAAAAAAACCGTTAGTGATAGGAAGTGGTAATGCACACCAAACTGGCAAGATACTCTTTGATGACATGGCTGCAGTGTTTGCTCGTGCAAGAAATTATGAGAAGTTACTTGCTCAGTACAGCGATCGTGACAGTGTTGTCATTATTTCTGCTTCAGGAGGTAAGGGGTCCGTTGATATTGCAAAAGATATGAGAGAGCAGGGGATTCCGACTTGGCTTTTTACAAATAACGATAGTGCACCTGCTCGTGAGTATATTGATAGTGATAAGGTAGTAGTATTTCCTCAAAATCGAGAGCCGTATACGTACAACACTTCAACCTACCTTTCTATGATTTTGTCGTATAGTAATGAAGATGCAGAAGACATCTTAGGGTATATTCGCAATGAAGTTGACACCCTTCTCCCTACAAACCTAAACGAATATTCTTCGTTTCTTATTACGGTGCCGCCAAAGTTTCGGCACATGGATAGTATCCTTGAATTGAAATTCTCAGAGTTGTTTGGACCGTGTGTACAGGGGCGCATTTGTTCAACCGAGGAAATCAAACATGGGCGCACGGTGGTTTCTTCTGATCATGAGTTGTACATTGGTTTTGATGTAGATAGTAACGTTCCTGTAAATAAAAACCGTGTAGTAATACCTCTTAATGGTTTTGGGTACGGGGGTATGTTTGCGATAGGGTATTATGTTGTTGGTAAAATACAAGCGGCACATCCGCCTTACTTTAAAGATCATATTGGTGCGTATGTAAAACGAGCGTCAGAAGTGTTTCATCAAGACATTAATGTTATTGTTGAATAACCATGTATATTCTTTTTGATGTTGGGGGCTCAAAAATGCGTATTGCAGGAACAGATGACTGTAAAGAATTTACCCGTGAGCCAATTGTGGTAAAGACACCTCAAGATTTTGATGAAGGTGTCTCACTTTTAAAAGATAAGATATACGAGATAGCCTCTGGCGAAAAAATTGATGGAATAGCTGGGGGTATTGCGGGGCCCTTTGATAAAACCACTCACCTGTTAGTTGGTGGTCCAAATTTGAAAGATTGGATTAGGAAGCCGCTCTATGAGACACTTGAGAACACTTTCCATACGACAGTACAGATTGAAAATGATTCAGCTTTAGTTGGTCTTGGTGAAATGCATTATGGCAAAGGGTGTGTTGAGGGAGTTGGTGCCTACATCACGGTAAGTACCGGAGTTGGTGGTGCTCGCTTTATAGATGGGCATATTGATAGGGCGGCCACCGGCTTTGAGCCAGGAAAACAAATTATTGACCCTACTCAAACACTTTTCCCAAATCTGACAGGTAGTCTTTTAGAAGACCTTATTTCAGGAAAAGCAACTGAAGAGCGCCTTCACACAAAACCGTATGATATTCTCCAGACTGATACGCTGTGGGATCAGTATGCAAAAGTTCTTGCATATGGACTCAATAACACTATCGTGCACTGGTCACCAGATGCGGTAGTGCTCGGGGGTTCGATGATAGTTGGTAATCCTAGAATTAGTATTGAAAAGACCGAAGAGTACCTAAAAGAGACGCTTACTGTTTTTCCCACACTGCCAGAGATACATGCAGCATCACTTAGTGATCTCGGTGGGTTATACGGAGCCATGGTGTTACTACGAGAGAGCAAAAAGTAGTTATTTTGTATAAAGATAAAGAAGAACCCCCCCTCAACGCGAACGCGTTGCGGGGGGGGGTGGCATTAAATGCCAGGTCCAGCTCCTCCTCCAGGAGGTCCGGCTCCACCACCGGTGACTGTTTGAGTGACAGATCCACCAGACGAGGAGCTTGAGACGATGATGATCCGAAGGACGATGATCGTCACGACGACGAAGGCCGTTCGCCCCCAGTTGACCTCAAACCCATCAGAGATTGGCTCAATCAACTGGCAGTCACCACTTGTCGAGCAGTGAAGTGCGAGACGCCTCGATACCTTTGAGGTACCGAAAATGGTTTCAAGTTCAACTTGTTCATCGAGGTCGATGATCTGTACTGTCGACTGATCCGGAAGAGTCAGCACTTCACCAACCCTGGTTGCATTGACTTCCATTCCATTCGAAGCCGCATAGGATGTGACCGGGGAAAGGATGAGTGAGAGGGAGAGGATAAGTGTGATAAACCTACTCATAATCCACCTCCTCGACATTTATCTCAACGAGTTTACAGACACCAGACGAACAGTCGAAGGCCGGGAACACGGTAATGCGATCCCAGAAGAGATCATCTGGTTCGGTGGCCATGGGGGTCAGGCCTTTGTCTTCATCCTCTCGAAGTTCGGAAATTGCACTGCAACCGCCGAGTAGTACGATAAGTGCAATGGCGCTGAGCGCCATGGGAAAACGTTTCAACACGGTGCTCTCCTTTTATCAAGCATCAACAAAAATCTAACATAATTGTATCATATATAGACGTTTTGTCAAGTTAGGTATCCATACATATGTAGTGCTGAGTAGGTGAGGGTGTGGTAGGCTGTATGTATTATCAATACAATGTAATTTTCATTATGGAGGGAATGAATAAAAATGAAAAAATTGCAGTTGCCGTAGGACTTGTTCTTGTTGCAGTTGTACTTTTATTTGGTATACGACAAGTTACTGTAGATGTTCCATCCCCTGCTGGTGACCTATCAACCGTGAATACGACACAAAACGAAGGCCTTCAGATCACCGACACTGTTGTTGGAGATGGTGCTGAAGCAACCCCAGGAAAATTAGTAACCGTTCATTACACCGGTACACTTACTGACGGGACAGTATTTGATAGTTCTGTTAGTAGAGGTACACCGTTCCAGTTTGTACTTGGCGCAGGTCAGGTTATTCGAGGGTGGGAAATTGGTGTAGAAGGTATGAAAGTTGGCGGCACACGAGAACTCGTCATCCCAGCAGCACTTGCCTATGGTGACCGAGCAATTGGTGCCATACCAGCAAACTCAACACTCAACTTTGAAGTAGAATTGCTTGACGTGTCTGATCTACAGTAATATCCGTATCAGTCTAACGTTATACGTATGAGCACATTCTCATTTACTATTGAGAAAAAACTCACCAACGCGTCCAAGGATACACTCGGGCGCGTTGGTGTTATAGCCACTCCTCATGGGGTAATTGAGACCCCCGCTTTTATTACTGTTGGAACAAAAGCAACGGTAAAGGCACTTAGTCCTTCACAATTTAAAGAAGCAGGTATACAGTCTGTGCTTGCAAACACCTATCATCTCTACCTTGAGCCTGGAGAAGAGGTAATTGCTCAGGCTGGTGGACTACATACCTTTATGCACTACAATGGCCCGACCTGGACGGACTCGGGAGGATTTCAGGTGTTTTCTTTAGGTGCTGCGTTTGGGAAGGGTGTATCTAAATTTGCAAAAGGTGAAGTATCTCCTGATACAGATATACTCCCTAATCTCTATAGTAAGGAGTTAGCTCAGTCTCATGGAAAACTTTGTACGGTGGACGAAGACGGTGTCACTTTTACCTCTCATATTGATGGTTCGCTTCATCGTTTTACCCCTGAGCGATCTATCGAGATTCAGCACAAAATAGGTGCTGATATTTGCTTCTCTTTTGATGAATGCACCTCACCAACAGCAGACAGGGAGTATCAAAAAGAAGCGCTTGACAGGACGCATCGCTGGGCAAAACGATCTCTTCTTGCACATAAACAAAACTATGACGCACTAAAGAAACAGTGGCTTTTTGGCATTGCACAAGGCGGGCTTGAGCCTGATCTACGAAAAGAAAGTGCAGAGGTCCTCTCAAAAATGGATTTTGATGGATATGGAATAGGAGGATGTTTCACCAAGGCTGATCTTAAGTCATCTCTTTCTATTACTAACAACATATTGCCAGAAGAAAAACCACGACACCTTCTTGGTATCGGAGAGCCAGAAGATCTTTTTATTGGAATAGAGCAGGGGATTGATACGTTTGATTGTGTGTCGCCAACTCGACTTGCACGAACGGGGACTCTCTATACAACAAGAGGTCCTATTAATATCCTCAACAGCAAGTATAAAAATGACTTTTCTCCTATAGATCCAGGCACGCCGAGTTACACCTCACAACACTACACAAAAGCTTATCTCGCACACCTTTTTCGTTCCAAAGAAATGCTTGGCCCTACACTTGCCTCAATACATAATATGTATTTCATTACCACACTCGTCCGTACTATCCGTCAATCAATGCTTGACGATCGTTTTGTTGAGTACAAAGAAGCATTTCTTCGCGCCTACTACTCGGCGTAATCTTTGGTGTGGAGAACCCTTGTATCTTATATACGGTGTGATAGAGTGGGTGGTGGATGGTGTCTTGTTCTTCGACCCGTCTTGCTTTCCCGTCTCCCCCAGACGTGAAGCCTCCCTGTTTAACTCGCCGCCCCAATCCCCTCGGGGCGGTCTTTTTTGATACACTTAACACCACTTACTCTGTATATAGGAATGAAAAAATTAAAGATAGAATCTGAATATGCTCCAGCAGGAGATCAGCCTAAGGCGATCGATGCTTTAGTAAAAGGCGTACAGTCTGGAGAACGACACCAGACCTTGTTGGGTGTGACTGGGTCAGGAAAAACATTTACTGTTGCAAACGTCATTGAAAAAGTTCAGAAACCGACCTTGGTTATTGCTCATAACAAAACACTTGCCGCACAACTTGCTCAAGAGTATCGAGAATTTTTTCCAAACAATGCCGTACACTACTTTGTATCCTACTACGACTACTATCAACCAGAGGCGTATGTTCCCACATCAGACACGTATATTGAAAAAGAAGCGCAGATAAATGAAGAGATTGACCGGTTGCGTCACGCAAGCACCCAAGCACTGTTAACGCGAAATGATGTCATCATTGTTGCATCAGTTTCATGTATTTATGGTTTGGGTAGCCCAGAAGAGTATGAAAAAGTACATGTGAAGTTAGTAGTTGGCGACAGTCTTTCACGTAGTGATTTTATACGAAAGCTCATTGATATCTACTTTGAACGGACTACTGCTGATCTCACGCCGGGTACGTTTCGTGCTGTTTCTAATAATATTGACATCATGCCGGTCAATGAGCGTGTAGTCTATCGCATTGGCCTTACTTCAGGGACTATTTCAAGTATTACGGTGCTCGATGCAATTACCCGAGAAATTATTGAAGAGACTGATACGCTGTTTCTTTTTCCTGCAAAACACTACGTCACGCCAGAAGATGAAAGAGCTCGTGCAATTGAAGATATTAAGATTGAGTTGAAGGAACAGTTAGCTCAGTTTGAGCGAGAGGGTAAGGTGCTCGAAGCTGAGCGACTCAAACGTCGAACCACACAAGATCTCGCGCTTATTCGTGAAATTGGCTACTGTAACGGTATCGAGAACTATTCTCGCCATTTTGATAGAAGAAAAGAAGGAGAGCCACCGTACACACTTATTGATTATTTCCCTCATAAAAAAGATGGCACACCAGATTTTCTTACTGTTATCGATGAATCGCACGTTACTATACCGCAGCTTGCAGGAATGTATGCAGGTGATCAGTCGCGGAAGAGTACATTAGTTGAGCATGGATTTCGTCTGCCTTCAGCAAAAGATAACCGTCCGCTTAACTTTGAAGAATTTGAGGCACGTGTTGGTGAGACTATTTACACATCTGCAACACCTGGAAACTATGAAATTGAGCATGGAGGAGTACCAGTCGAGCAGATTATTCGCCCCACTGGTCTTGTTGATCCAAAAATTGAAGTAAAACCAATTACACAAAAGAGTGCGTATCAAGGACAGGTAAAAGACTTTATTGCTGAAACTGAAAAGGTGGTCAAAAACGGTGGTCGTGTATTAGTGACAACACTTACTAAAAAAATGGCAGAAGATTTGAGTGAGTATCTTAAAGATACAAACGTAAAAGCAGAATATATTCACAGTGATGTAAAAACAATAGACCGTATCACTATTTTGACTGAGTTTAGAAAAGGCGAATTCGATGTGTTG
This sequence comes from Minisyncoccota bacterium, assembly GCA_965222715.1. Lineage (GTDB taxonomy): Bacteria > Patescibacteriota > Minisyncoccia > Phycocordibacterales > JABMNX01 > JABMNX01. The sequence continues at coordinate 233,272 of OZ244961.1, forward strand.
GTGGGCGTGAACCTACTTCGTGAAGGACTTGATCTCCCAGAAGTTGAACTGGTTGGCATACTAGACGCAGATAAAGAAGGATTTTTACGTTCAGAAACATCGCTCATTCAAACCATTGGCCGTGCTGCTCGGAATGTTCTCGGCCGAGTTATTCTTTACGCTGACAATAGTACAGGTTCTATGGAGCGAGCAATAGATGAGACAAATCGCCGACGTGAAAAACAGCTGAGGTACAACAAAGAACATGGTATTACCCCGCAAACGATTAAAAAACAAATTAAAGACATTACTGAGCAGTTACGAAGCGAACACACAAAGGCAGTTGGTACATTACTTGAAGTAGATAGGGATCTCTATAAGAAAAATCCAAAGAAGGTACTTAAAGAAAAACGACAGCAAATGGAGGAAGCAGTGAAAGTGCTTGATTTTGAGACAGCAGCAATTATTCGTGATGAGATATATGAGCTAGAAAAAGGAGAAAAAGGTGGAAAGAAAGGAAAGGTAGGGGGTAGAAAAAAGACATAGAGCGAAGTAGAACATAGAAAACGCCAAGAGTATTCTTGGCGTTTTCTATAGGATGGCTTAGCTAAGCCATGTAAACACCTTAAGTGCTCAAGGTGTTTCCAAAGGTGTTTCTAAGAATTATTTTTGTAATTTAAAAGCACTGTAGGCAAGGTAGAGTACACCAACTACCACAACCCAACTCAGCCACAGTGGTACTTCCCAGTCATTGTACATAAGCTCCCATTCATTGAAGGCACGAAGTCCGTGAAGTATTGCCACACCAACAAAAAGGTAGCCGGTAATTTGAAAGTACTCTTTTTTCTGTAATGGTTTCATATGCATTGTATTATATACGAAGGTTATAAGATCTATATATTTCGCGTGTGGATATATGTAGGTAATTTTGATATAGTTCCACTACTCACCCTGTGTCCAACTGCAGGGCGATTTATAGTGTTATGGAAGAACATATACATATAAAAGGTGCAAAGACACATAATCTTAAGGATGTTGATTTAGAAATTCCACGAAACAAGATGGTGGTATTTACTGGTCTCTCTGGATCAGGGAAGTCATCACTTGCATTCGATACTATTTTTGCAGAAGGACAAAGAAAGTATGTTGAGTCACTTTCAGCATATGCACGTCAATTTCTTCGACAAATGCAAAAACCAGATGTTGAAGAAATTTCTGGCCTCTCACCAGCTATTTCAATTGATCAAAAATCACGCTCAAACAACCCACGCTCAACCGTTGCAACAATAACTGAGATTTATGATTACTTGCGTATTCTCTATGCTCGGGTTGGTAAACCGTATTGTCTTCATCACGATGTAGAGATTAAAAAACTTTCGCATGAAGAGGTAATGAGAGTAGTGCTTGCTGTTGTTCAAAAAAATATTACAAAAAAAACAGGGAAGCAGGTGCTTGGTGCTGAATATTCTGACCTCAAGGTGCGCATTTTCTCACCAGTTGTTGTTGGGCGAAAAGGTGAGTACTATCAACTTCTTTATGATTTACTCGGTAAGGGGTATGAGCGTGTACGCATTGATGGGAAACTGCACCAATTACGAGAGAAGATTGAGTTAAAAAAGACTAAAAAACACAATATTGATGTACTCGTTGATGAGATTTTTGTCAGTGAATTTAAGGATGATAAAGCAAGTGCAACTGAACGGCTTTCTGAGGCAATCGAGCAAGCACTCAATGAGAGCGATGGACTGATTACTATAGAAGATCCAGAAGGAGAACAGCAGACACTTTCAGCAAAGTTTATTTGCCCAGAAGATGGTAGTTCATTTCCTGAGGTAGAGCCACGACTCTTTTCATTTAACTCCCCATATGGCGCATGTCCTGAATGTAATGGGCTAGGAACTAAATATTTCTTTGGAAGTGAGTTATGTGATTCGTGTCAGGGCGCTCGACTGCGGCCTGAGGCACTGCGCGTATACCTTGGTGGTGATCCAAAAGCGGGAAAGAATATTGTAGACTTCACGTCGCTTTCAATTAGTGATGCGTATGATTTTCTTTCAAAACTCAAACTCACTAAAAAAGAAGAAGAAATTTCAAATGTGGTAGTGAAAGAGATACTCAATCGTCTACAATTCATGATTGATGTGGGTATCGAATACCTCTCTCTTGATCGTCGCGCAAACACACTTTCAGGTGGAGAAGCGCAACGTATTCGGCTTGCGTCTCAACTTGGCTCAGGTCTTGTCGGAGCGCTCTACGTACTTGATGAACCAACAATTGGATTACACCAGAGAGACAACGACCGATTAATTAAAACACTCCTTAACCTCCGTGACCTCGGTAACACTATTGTTGTGGTTGAACACGATGAAGACACTATCTATTCAGCTGACTACATTGTTGATATTGGTCCTGGTGCGGGAGTGCATGGAGGAGAAATTGTTGTCTCCGGTTGGCTTGATAAGCTTTTGACTGCAAAAACAAATCCATCAAAATCAGTTACGCTTGAGTATTTACGTGGAGACAAGGAGATAGAGATTCCTGAAAAGCGTCGTGATTCTCAAAAAGGTGCACTCAAAGTGCGTGGTGGAAGCATTTTTAACATACAAAATATGAACATTGATGTGCCACTTGGTCGCTTAGTCACCATTACTGGTGTATCTGGCTCAGGTAAATCAAGTTTGATGTATGAGATTATTTACAAAAATCTTCGGGCACGTTTTGAGAAAAAGCATCGTTCAGCAAAAGTCTACAATTGTGCAAAATTTGAAGGTACTGAGTACCTTGGCCGCTCTATTTTAATTGATCAGTCACCAATTGGGCGTACACCACGTTCAAACCCAGCAACGTATACTGGTGCATTTACCCACATCAGAGATCTTTTTGCAGCAACAAGTGAAGCACGTGCGCGTGGATGGAAAGCGGGACGATTTTCATTCAATGTGAAAGGTGGTCGGTGTGAAGCGTGTCAGGGAAATGGTGTTGTTTCAGTTGAGATGCATTTCCTACCTACAGTGTATGTATCATGCGATGTATGTAATGGTAAGCGATTTACCAAGGAAACGCTTGAGGTGAAGTATAAGAAGAAAAATATTTATGAAGTCCTTCGCATGACGGTTGAAGAAGCACTGACATTCTTTGAAGATATTCCTGCAATTTATGATCGGCTAAAGACGCTCAATGATGTGGGGTTGGGATATCTTGAGCTCGGACAGTCTGCAACAACACTTTCTGGTGGTGAAGCTCAGAGAGTGAAAATTTCTTCAGAGCTCTATCGTCCACATACACAAAAGACTATCTACCTTCTTGATGAGCCAACTATTGGTCTTCATTATGAAGATGTACAGAAACTCATTGAAATTCTTCAAGAGTTAGTTAACAAAGGAAACACTGTAGTGATGATTGAACACAACATGGATATTATAAAAAGTTCAGATTACCTCATTGATATTGGCCCTGAGGGTGGAGTTGGTGGTGGTAAGGTAGTTGCCAAAGGGACACCTGAGGAAGTTGCTCAAACAAAAGGCTCGTATACAGGAGAGTATCTTAAGAAAATTCTTAAAAAGAAACGCACAGGTAGCTAGTTGCGGTCTAGTGATTCCATGCTACACTGAGGCTTTAGAGTGTTCTATTTGAGTAACGACTGGAAAGGGGTGTGAAAAATGAATCTTGGTGCAGCTGCGGCTACCTCTCTCAACGATTCCAGCGACACAATGCTGGAAAGATTGCGAGTTCATTTCGAGGTGCAGAACGATAGACAGGTATTCTGTCGAGCGTACCGGTGGTATCACAACAATCCGGATGAAACGGCGCCAGAGGGGTATTACGTGAAATTTCAAGAAGGGGAGCTCTCCCTACAAGAAATCACCTTTGTTCTTCGTGCTTACGAGGTCTTGGTCTGCGGAATGCCGTAGCGCAAAGGAAGACACGTCGCGATCTAGTATCGCGACGTTTCGTTTTTGCAGAATATATTTTTTTAATGCACAATTCTTATTGCTATGACTGTTGAAGATGTTAATAAAAAAGACCTTCCTGATGCACCAGGTGTGTACATATTTAGAGGTGCCCACAAGAAAATCCTTTATATTGGGAAAGCAACGTCACTCAAAAATCGTGTGCGAAGCTATTTTTCATCTGACATTGGGTATGTACGAAGCCCACTCATTGCGCGCATGGTTTTGGAGGCGAGAGATATTGATATTGAAGAAACAGATTCAGTGCTTGAGGCACTTATTTTGGAGGCAAATCTCATTAAAAAGTATCAGCCGCCATATAACTCAAAAGAGAAGGATGATAAGAGTTTTAATTATGTAGTTATTACTGACGAAGAGATTCCACGTGTACTCACTGTTCGGGGGAAAGACCTACCATCCTTAAAAGCTGAAAGCTACAAGGTTAAAGCTCTCTATGGCCCCTTCCCTAAAGGTGGACAATTTAAAGAGGCAATGAAAATTATTCGAAAGATCTTTCCTTACTTTGATACGAAGTATCCAATTACTAACTCACTCTCAAAGTCACAAGAAAAACAAGTGCGGTTTAACCAATCGATTGGTATATTCCCTGGTGTTCCTGGTGAGCCAATTGATGCAAAAGCATATGCACGAACTATGAGGCACTTACGACTTTTTCTTGATGGGAAAAAGAAACGACTCTTGAGCTCTCTTGAGAGAGACATGAAACAATTAGCACAAAAAGAACAGTTCGAAGAAGCTGAAAGTAGGAAGCGACAAATATTTGCGCTTACCCACATACAAGACGTATCACTTATTAAAGATGAGTATCGCACTACTCGAGGAAGAGAAGGTTTTCGTATTGAATCGTATGATGTTGCACATACTGCTGGCACTGATGTTGTTGGCGTTATGACAGTTGTTGAAGACGGTGAAGCTGATCCAGGTGAGTATCGGAAATTTAAATTGAAGGTTGATGTAAATAATGACGTTAAGGCATTGAAAGAGATTCTTGAGCGACGTTTAGGGCACAGTGAGTGGACGTACCCACGACTTATTGTTGTTGATGGTGGAAGAGCGCAAGTAAATGCAGCTGAAAAAGTTTTAAAGGATAACGGGTACGACATTTCAGTGGTTGGGGTCACAAAAGACGAATATCACCGACCAAAAGGGTTTGTAGGGGATCGTGTGCTCATTAATATGTATGAGCGAGAAATACTTCTTGCAAACAGTGAGGCACACCGTTTTGCAATAAACTATCATCGATCACGACGTAGAAAGTATTAAATTACGTAGCGGTAGTGCTATACTAAGAGCACTATGCGAAGAATTCGTGTTGGCGTACTTCGGGGAGGGCCATCGAGCGAGTATGATATCTCACTTAAAACTGGTGGGAATGTGCTCAAACATCTCAACGAAGAAAAATATGAACCAGTTGACGTCTTAATTTCACGAGACGGTGCGTGGCACTTACGTGGTTTTGAAGTGGTGCCAGAAAAAGTATTGCAGTATGTCGATGTGGTATTCAATGCGCTTCACGGAGAGTATGGAGAAGATGGGCAGGTACAGAAAATCCTAGAGTCATTTCATATGCCATATACTGGCTCGCGCCGCCTTGCTTCAGCTGTTTCAATAAATAAACCACATGCAAAACACATTGTTTCAGAGAGAGGTATTCGTACTCCGCATCATATTATTATTGAACGGACACCTCATATTGAATCTAAAGCGCTTGAGATATTTCGCACATTCCCTCAGCCAGTTGTCATAAAGCCGGTAGGGAAGGGTTCGTCGCTTGGCGTTACATTTGCTGGTTCATACGACGACTTGGTTACCGCACTTCACACTGCACTTGAAGAATCACCAACAGCTATGGTCGAAGAGTATGTCCGTGGAAAAGAGGTTACGAGCGGGGTTGTTGAGCAATTTCGTGATGAAGATCGCTATACACTGCTTCCGATTCAGATAGTACTCCCTAAAGAAAAGCCATGTTTTGATTATGATTTGAAGTACTCTCCACAAAACAGTGGGGTACTACAGTGTCCAGGGAATCTCTCTCCTGAAGAGAAGTTATTGATTCGTGACGCAACGCGACGCGTGCATGAAGCCTTAGGACTTCGTCATTACTCGCGTTCTGACTTTATTGTGACACCGCGTGGTGTATATTTCCTTGAAGCAAACACACTCCCAGGACTTACTGAGTACTCTCTTGTACCACATGCTCTTAAGGAGGCAGGATGCGCGTTCGATGATTTTGTTGACCATCTCATTACTCTTGCTGTTGAAAGTAAATAAGGTATACTGTTCGAGTACATTTACTTGGGCCCGTAGCTCAGTTGGCTAGAGCGCCTCATTTGCACTGAGGAGGCCGGGGGTTCGAATCCTCTCGGGTCCACAGCTTAAATCGTCCTTATTTTTCAAGGCATTTTTTGCCTACTTATTTTGCATTTGGAACCGTTTTTGTAACAACAAATACAAACCTCTTCTTGCGCCTTATACCCCCTAGGGGTATAATGTCCTGTGTATGAAAGCAGAAACGAAAAAGCAGGTACAAAATCGTCTTCGACGTGTCGAGGGTCAGGTGCGTGGACTCCAAAAAATGGTCGATGAGGAACAGTATTGCGTTGATATTATTACACAGTCGTCCGCAGTACGGAGCGCACTCTCGGCAGTTGAGGATTTGATGCTTGAAAATCACTTGTCCGAACACGTCATTCACCAGATGAAGCAGGGACAGGAGAAGAAAGCGATCAGTGAAATTATCAACATATTTAATAAAGCTAAGAAAAAATAATATGGAAAACAAAAACCAAACAATCATTATCGGTCTCCTCGCCCTTATCGTCGGGCTTCTTCTCGGCTACTTCTTCGGTGCCAATAACATGCCACACCGAGGATTCTTCTCAAATGAGTCAATGTACGAGGAAATGGAAGAGCACATGGGAGGGTATGAGTACAATGATGAAATCGTAAGCGGCGACGGCGAATTAATGCATATGATGGACGAAATGATGCTTATTGGGCGTGGTCAGACTGGAGACGCATATGAAGAAGCGTGGCTCCGTGGTATGGTCGTGCATCACATAGGAGCGATCAGAATGTCAGAGCAACTCTTGAAAGAAACGGATCGTCCAGAACTTATCGAACTTGCAAACAACATCATTGAAAGTCAGTCGAGAGAGGTTGAACAGATGAAAGGTTGGCTTAATTCATGGTTCAATGAAAACTAATATGAAAAGCAATCTTATTATCGGAATACTGGTTGTCGCAGTGATCGCTGTTGTCGGCGTTATGGCAACACAAGCGTTCCCTAAGCAAAGCACAATTACTGAAGTTCCAACTAACGGACTTTTGGCAACCATATATAAATCGCCAAGCTGTGGTTGTTGCGGGCAATACGCTACGTATTTAGAGAAAAAGGGATACGGCGTTGATGTTGAGGGAGTTGCGAATATGCAATCGATAAAAGAACAGTACGACATACCGTATGAGCTTGAGAGCTGTCACACGATGGAGATTGACGGGTATGTAGTCGAGGGGCATATTCCGGAGGAAGCAGTGCAGAAGCTTCTTGCTGAACGACCAGATATCAAAGGCATCGGTATGGCAGGCATGCCATCAGGTTCTCCAGGAATGCCGGGTCCTAAAACATCAGACTTCGTGATTTACGAGATCACTCATAACGGCACAAAGGGCGACGTCTTTATGACTATTTAACTAACGATTAGTGGATATATGAACTACGGACACAAAAAACAAGTCTCGCTATCGTTTGACGAAGCAGTGGAAAAAGTTCGAGTGGAACTCGCTAAAGAGGGATTCGGTGTTTTAACCGAAATTGACGTTGCAACAACACTTAAAAAGAAGCTCGATGTTGAGTACGACAATTACGTTATTCTCGGTGCATGTAATCCGCCGTTTGCTTATGAGGCACTCAAAGCTGAGAAAGACATCGGTCTTCTATTGCCGTGCAATGTCATTGTGTATGAAAACAATGGTAACGTGTTCGTTTCCGCAATTCTTCCGACAGTAGCAATGAACATGGTGGAGAATGAAACACTCGGTACTATTGCCAAAGAGGTCGAGAGTAAATTAATTAAGGTCGTTAAGAACATATAATCGAAAGTATTTATGAACAACTTACACATTATAAAAACAGGAAATGCGTTCGGTATCCTTTCAGTCATCTTCTTCCTGTTCTGCATGGCATGGGGATTCTTGCTCACTGATCCAGTGCTTAAGGAGCTTCATGTAAATATTCTGCGCATTGCATATCCGGGCTTCACCATGAGTCTTATTGGGGCAGTCATTGGTCTGGTCGAAACTTTTATTTACGGATGGATATTTGGTGCCCTCTTTGCGTGGGTGTGCCGAAAAGTCTGTATCTCTAACGTATAGCAAATGCAAGAATGTCACACGAACACCATCACAATCATGCAGACCACGGGGCACATGGAATGAGTCACGGTTCTGCCGCACAGTACCTAAAGCGATTCTGGATTGTTACGTTCCTTCTCATTCCGCTTGTACTGGTGCATCCAAAAGTATCAGAGATACTCGGTATTTCCTTTGGGCTGAACAAGTGGATACAATTCGCAATTGCAACAATTATATTCGGCTTTGCACTTGTATTCTTTCAGCATGCATGGCACGAAATAAAGTCGCGCAAGTATGGCATGATGACGCTTGTCTCGCTTGCCGTAGGAAGCGGATATTTGTTTTCTGTTGCTTCAACTTTCATTTCTGCTGTAGACGTAGAGTTTTATCTTGAAATCTCAACACTTGTTTGGGTACTGTTGTTCGGACACTATTTGGAAGCAAAATCCAGTTCGGCAGCTGGAGATGCGCTGTCTGAGGTCGCAAAGCTTCTACCGAAGAAAGCGCACAAGCTAGAAAATGGTACTGAGACTGATGTTGATATCAACGAGCTTCAAGAGGGCGATGTTGTTGTTGTGAAGCCGGGAGAAAAGGTTCCGGCAGACGGCACAATTACTAAAGGATTTGCGAATGTAAATGAGTCACATATAAGCGGCGAGTCAAAACCAATTGAGAAAAAAGAAGGTATGAATGTGGTCGCTGGAGCAATTTGTCTTGATGGATCACTCACGGTCAAGCTCTCCCGTGTTGGCGAACACTCAACAGTCGGTCAGATACAAAAGCTTATAGCTCAAGCTGGGCAGACTAAACCTCGATCTCAAAGGATTGCGGACAAAGCATCTGCTGTACTCACCTTTGTTGCAGGTATTACCGCGCTTGGGACGCTTCTCGTTTGGACACTGATTATTGGACAGCCGTTTGTGTTTGCGGTCACGCTCGCTATCACGGTACTTGTTATTGCCTGTCCGCATGCGCTCGGGCTTGCCATTCCAACCGTGACAACCATAACCACCTCGCTTGCGGTAAGGAACGGTTTTTTCATCAAAGACCTCTCAAAGATTGAGATCATACGCAAAGCAAACTACGTGGTGTTTGATAAGACAGGAACACTTACTAAAGGAGAGTTTGGCGTTACTAACATCGTATCTATTAAGGAACAAGACAAGGACAGAATCATTTCTATTGCCGCGTCTCTCGAACAGCACTCCTCGCATATCATTGGGCAATCCATACTGAAGTATGCGCGTGAGCAAAAGATTCAGGTCTCTGAAATCAGCGACTTTCAGAACATTGCTGGTCAGGGTGTGAAGGCAAAGGTAGGAAGTCAGGAATATTTTGCTGGCAATGAGCGTTTGATCCGAAGTTTGAACCTTACATTCAACACACCCACGGATACCGACGGCACACTCGTCTTTGTCGCTGATAAAAAACGAGTACTCGGTTATCTCGTTCTCTCCGACGCAGTCAAAGAGTCTTCAAAGATAGCTGTCCAGAAACTGCACGACATGGGTGTAAAGGTCGCTATGCTTACTGGTGATAATGAACAAGTTGCACGATCGGTATCGGAAGAGCTGGGCATTGATACCTATTTTGCAAATGTCATGCCGGAGGATAAATATACGCACATAAAGAAACTCCAGGAAGATGGCAGTGTGGTACTTATGGTCGGCGATGGAGTGAACGACGCCCCTGCACTTACCCAAGCTGATGCAGGGGTGGCAATTGGTGCCGGTACTGATGTCGCGGTTGAAGCGGGAGACGTAGTGCTCACCGATAATGATCCGCAGGACATCGTGCGACTCATTACACTATCGAAGAAGGTATATACAAAAATGATTCAAAATCTTGTCTGGGCGCTAGGGTACAACATTGTGGCAATTCCGGCAGCAGCAGGAGTATTTGCAGTCTGGGGATTCTTCCTACGTCCTGAAATTGGTGCGCTTGTGATGAGTCTTTCGACAGTAATCGTGGTAGTGAACGCTTTAACGCTCAAGCGAATTAGCTTGTAAGGGCTGTAGACGTAAAATCCTGATACGCTCTCGCTATTTCCGCAAAATCCCTTATTTCCTGTACGATCTGGTTCCAATCATTTAGGATTAAGTCCACATCACAAAAATAACCTCGCTTCATGCGAGGTTATTTTTGTGATGGCTGGGTGTGGGTGGATTCGAAAAGGTTGCCAGATATTTTGTGAGGTACGAAACAAAATATCGACAACCTGTACTGCTCCTGTAAGGAGCGAATCCTCTAAAATTCACCAGTTTTGGACATATTCAAACTTTATAGAAATTATTTAAAAGTAGTGTATAGTAAATTTATACACTGTAATTATTAGAATTTTCAAATAAATATGGAACTTATTCTTGCGTGGATTATAATTATTTTTGCAGCATCAACTTTCTCAGTATTGATAGGCAAAAAATATGGGGTTATCTATCCTACGACCATCTTTGCCACATTGGTTGTACTTGCAAATATTCTTGCTTCAAAAGTTGTGTTAATTGGAGAATGGACTGTCCCAGCGGGGACATTAGTGTTTATGGCAACCTACCTCATAACTGATCTTGTTTCGGAAATTTGGGGTAAAAAAGAGGCTCGAAATGCTGTTTGGGCGGGTTTTTATGCAAACATTATGGCAGCCATTGCTATATGGATTGCAATTATTTGGCCACCAGCACCTTTCGCTCAAGAATTTAGTGAAATGTATGCCACAGTTCTTGGTGGAACATGGAGAATAATAACTGCCTCTATGCTTGCATATCTTATATCTATGCATCTTGATGTAACATTCTTTCATTGGATTAAGGATTGGACAAAAGGAAAACATTTATGGCTTCGAAACAACCTTGCAACTATCCCAGCAAACTTTTTAGGAGCCGCGGTATTCGCTTTCATTGCTTTTTGGGGTGTAGTACCAAATATTTGGGTATTTATCTTAACTCTAGCAATAATCCAGTCTGTAATCGTTCTTATTGATACGCCTTTTGCGTACATAATTAGACATTTGGCGAGTAAAATAGAACCTTCAAAAAACTAGACTTTCTACTTCTTTGATTTTTCTTTCCAAAGCAGACTTTAAGTTATGATAAAATAATGTCATGACTGGTTATGATGTTAAGTTGGCGAACGAGTACGCAAAAGAAAGGGGTAAATATGTTTACACGGACAAAAATCTTCTTTCCCTCATTGATAGTTTAGATTTGAAAGGAAAAAAGATTTTAGATTTTGGTTGTGGTGATGGGTATCTCTCAATAAAGTTAGCGATGAAGGGTGTAGGTAAGGTGGTTGGTATAGATTCCAGTCCACAAATGATCCATTTTGCTAATATAAATAAAGAAAACTCTAGATTATCAAATTTAGAGTTTATAGAATCTGATGGGAAAGAATTGCCCTTCAAAGACAACTCGTTTGATATTGTGTTAGCAAACTATGTTCTAGTTCATTTTCAAGAACTAGAAAGACCCCTAAAAGAGATATTCAGAGTTCTTAGAGATAGGGGTGATTTTGTTGCTACTATAAATAATGCGAACATTTCAGATAAGCTAACCAAAACGCCCACACCCTTACTCTTAGGGAAAAAGGTGAAGGTATTTGATTATTTAAGAACTGATACTTATACAAAAAAAGTTTTAAAAGAAACTAATTTTAATATTATTAAGTATAAAAGAGTCAACAATCCTGACGCAGTGATTGATCACAAATTCGAACACTATGAGGAGATCTCAGACTTCCACTGTGTGCTGTTTTGGGCAAAGAAAGATTAAATCACATCACGATCCACATTCATTGGTAAATAATTCTTTCAATCCTACTAACTCTTGGATACATCCATTCCAACCACCTTTAGAAAGGTCTGCAATACTTGACACACAAGCTGAAATATTATTTACTGTGATTAGTAGGTAATTCAAACAGTGGGGTAAAAAACATGACTCCGTATGTCACACGGTTTATTCCAGAGGAGGAACTGGCTCTTTTTGAGAGAGTAAAAGCTGCAGTTCAAGAGATGCCTGATATCGATCTGGGTGTAGATGAGAGAGGTAGAAAAGTGATTCTCTCTTGTCATATGCTCGCACGAGCAGTCAGTCGGGTCTTCGGTCTTGAGTATGCGGATGGCTACTTCTGTCGTTCCTATCAGCATTCTTGGAACGTAACCAAGGATGGACACATTATTGATGTCTACCCAGTTGCAACCATTGGTGGTCCGTTGCTTGTTGACGGACAGGTGGCTTCACCTGCACGAACCTTGTATACAAAGACAAGTGCCAAGACAATGTCACGAGGACGCTTCGGTCAAAACTCTTTCCGCAGGTCAGTCTCTCGAATTGTTCATGCTCTCAAATAAGAAAAGAAAGTTTTAAAAGGAGGTGTTAAGGCACCTCCTTCCTTGTTTCTAATTGAGCTAAGTCTTTTAAGTCTTGGATGCATCCATTCCAATCATCTCTAGATAAGTCCACTTGTTTTGGATATATTCAAATTTAATTTAAGTAAATAGATATTGTGATACCATAACTTTATGGTGTCCTTAATTTCTAAAGGTAATTTTTTATCTCACGAAGCTTTTTTAAAAGTTTGGAGTAATTTTGCTTTTCTTATTCCAGTACTTATTGCTTTGCATTTCAGTATGTATACATATGCATCATTAGTTTTTGTAACTATGATTGCGTCTATTTTATATCACGCCTCGAATGAGAAGAGTTTTAAAGCGCTCGATGTCTTTTTTGCTCATTTACTTATTGTTTCAAACCTATATCTTTGCTACTTATTTAATTTTCAATATCCATACTTCCACATAGCTTTTGTGTTTGTTTTTATTGCATTCTTTTTCTTCTTTCTTCAACATTATTCAGATAAAGCATTTAATCACGCAATGTGGCACATGGCTTCTGTTGTTATAACAAGTTCTTGCATCCTCGGATTTGGAATATTAATTGGTTAGATATTCTATCTGTCTACACCCTCCTCGATTTTTAAATCTTCAAAAACAAGATACCCTTCTTTATATCAAGGTATACAGAGAATAAATACGTTACTATACCGGCTAGAAGTATGTAACTAAAAGATTTTGTATCAACAAGTGTGAACACCAACAAGCTAAGTATTACTATTTGATAAAAACAGTATATGAGGTGAAGTTTGCCATGATTGGTTATGCTTCCTTTTATATATCCAGAATTGCTTTTTTGTAAACTATTGAGTTTATAGCTTTGGTGCAAAAGAATTGTAACAAGTAGAGAAATTAGTATAGAAGATACCAAGAAGGGAGCATTAATTTGAGAGAAATCGTAGGTTATTCCAAAGACATAGTTTATAAGAGATAAACCAATAAGATCACCAATTATAATAGTGTTGTAACTAGTAAATGTAATAGCAACATTCTTGCTTCTTGTTAGATAGCCAACAAAAATAAAACACAGATTAATACCAACAAAAAGTAGACCTACGTACATAGTTACTTGGATATTTTTTTACTAAACTTTTTACCAAACAGTGAATGGCGATGTCGAGAGATAATACCGTACCCAATGTATAAAATGTGTCTCATTACTGGTAATCTTCCAAGCCACACTAACCACCTCCACTGCGGATAGGAGTGTAGTATTTCTAGCATTGCGTCAGCATTTTTATGCACCTTGCCACTTTCATCAACTACATGTATTTCTTTATTCACCTCTTCAAAAGTAGTATGTTGGGGTCGTGAACCTTTTGTGATATCTTCCATTACAAATTCAGCACCTTTTTTTGAATGAGATACTTTGCCCACTAGTGCAGTACACATGGGGCAACTGCCGTCATAATACACCTCCTTCTTTTTGTTCATAGATAGGTACAGTATATCGTTAATTTGCTCATACATCATTTGTGGTATCGTGTAGATAATGTTTAAGCGCACTAAAGAAGATTTCACTTGCGAATATTGCGGTTTCGAGGTTATTGGAGATGGCTACACGAATCATTGCCCGCAGTGTTTATGGAGTAAGCATGTGGACATAGATCCTGGAGATCGAAAAAGTGAGTGCGGAGGTTTAATGCAACCAGTCTCACTAGAGCCAGATGGTGTGGAATATCGCATTTTACACCGTTGTACGAAATGTGGGCTTGAGAAGAGAAATAAGCTTCAAAAAGGTGATGTATTTGACCCCGAACAGGTACTAAATGCATAGTTTGACTATGCGTTTACACATCTCTTGTGGAGTGTGTGTATCCATGCAATAGTTTATATATGTTAGATCCAATTGAGCAAAGTATCCCACGGAAGCCTGAGATTCCTCATTATCATGGCGATACTGTGCGCACCCTCTTTCTTGTTGGTGGTATTGCAATTCTCGCAACACTACCGTTTTATACAAACCTTCTTATGATTGGCACAGGTGCACTTACTATTTTTGTTGTACTACTTGTACTTGGCGGCGCCATCGTTAATCCATTTCAGCGTTGGACTGTCTTTGTAAACCTTCTTGTTGCAGCTGGTGCAGTTGTGCTTTTTGAATATGCAGCAATTACTGGGTATAGTACTGACGAAATATTCCTTTCAATTATTCGCCAAGGACTCGCAATTATTTTCCTTTTTGCACTGTATTATAGCGGTAGAACACTTCGGGCAATGTATATGCACCAGATTGGTAAGAAGAATGGTCTCTACCAATAGCTATCGTTTTACTAAAACACCAGGCTTTCTATGGTAAAGAATTGGCACAATGACCAGTGTCAGGATCACCGAGAAGAGTAGTCCAAAGATAATTGAGTAGGCAAGTGGTGCCCAAAGATCAGATGCATAGGTGAGTGGGAAGATACCAATTACGGTAGTCACTGTTGTTAGTAGAATAGGGCGGAGTCGAAGAGACGCTCCTTCAAGCACAATCTCTAACATATCTCGATCAGGATTTTTCCGTCGAAGACTATTAAGTGTATCAATAAGAATAATTGAGTTATTTACCACGATTCCTGTTAGCGCAATGAATCCCATAAGTGAAGGGAATGAAAGCGCCTTTCCGGTTATCGCTAGACCAAGCATAATGCCAATAAGTGCAAGTGGTGTTACTGAAAGTACGTAGAGTGCGTGTCTAAATGAATCAAATTGAAGTACTAAGATTGAGAGCATTAAGAGTAGTCCTACAATAAGCGCGTAGAACATTTCGATAAACGCTTGGTTGTTTTCTTCATTCTCTCCACCAATTTTCATGGTTACCCCTTCTGGAATGGTGAGTTCATCTTCAGCACGTTTTTGGAATTCGGTCACAATTTCTCGGACGTTACCAGTTGCAGTGATTTGAGAACCAACAGTAGCTACACGTTCAAGATCTTCGTGTGAAATAGAAGTATTCTTCTTTGCAATACTGGTCGTTAACACTGACCCTAGAAGCACCGGACCTTGTGGTGTTTGTATTGAGAGTTGATTAAGCGTGTCGATTGTAGTGCGGTTAGTGTCATGTGGATCGAGGAATGAGTTATTAAGGTTAAGTTTTACAATTACCTCTATATCATCTTCCTGTTGTTTGATTGTCGTTGCTTCAACACCATTTACTGCTGTACGGAGTGTTTGAGAAATAATGCTTGCGTTTAACCCAAGCTCAGAGGCTTTTGCGGTATCAACCTCTATAACAAATTGCGTACTATCATTTTTAAGACTAGTAGTAACATCAGATGTACCGTCAATATCTTCGAGTATCTTTGAAGCGCTAAGAGCAAGGCGATCAAGCTCTTCAAGGTCATCACCTAAGAAATTAATAACAACAGGGGTACCAACAGGTGGCCCATCGCTTAATTGTGTGACGCGTACCGTAGATGTCTGCACCTGTGAGAAATCAGACCGGAGTACTTCAACAAATTCGCTTGAGAGAAGTGGTCGATCTTCGCGAAGTGTAATAAAAGCATTTGCAAGTTTCTCTCCAGATGCACTACTTCCATCGCCACTCGTGAATGCACTTCCTGCGCCACTAGTAATCAAGAATGACTCAATAACTTCATAGTTATACAGTAACTCTTCAATTTTTCGTGCCTCAAGATCAGTTTGAGAAAGGAGTGTTCCTTCAGGTAGTTCAACTTCTACCACAAGGTAATCTTGGTCAGTTGTGGCAAAAAATTCAACTTGTACTAACCCGATAATTGGGAATGAAAGGGTAATAAAGAACATAGCAATAGTACTCCACACCCAGATTCGTTCCTTTCCTTTACTACCAAGAATGGCTCTAATTTTTCTTTTATACCATTCTTGAAGTTTTTTAGTATACACTCGCTGTGTGTGTTCAAAAGAGCTTGTTTCTCGACGACGAAGGAAGATTGAACTAATGAGAGGCACGAATCCGATTGCAACAAGAAGGGAAGCAAGGAGAACAAAGATAATGGTAAACGGAATACTTGCAATAAATTGACCCACCACACCCGAGATAAAGAAGAGGGGAACAAACACTGCTACAGTGGTTAGTGTTCCGGTGGTAAGTGGTGTGTGGAAGGTGCGTATTGCTTGAAGCGCAGCCTGAACCTTATCACCTTCAGGGTTTGCCTTCATATTGTGATTAATTCCTTCAATCATCACAATTGCCGAATCAACTAAAATACCAACCGCAAGAATGAGGGCAAAAAGAGATACAAAGTTCAATGTATTATCTGAAGCAAAAAGGGCAATGAAGGCAATAGTGAAGGAGAGTGGTATCGCAACGCTTGCAATAAGTGCTTCACGCCATCCAATTGCAATTAAAAGTACCACAAGGACGAGAAGGACTGTTTGTAAGCCAGTGAACGAAAGACTCGAGAGATCTTTTTGTAATTGCTCTCCTGTATCAAACACAATAAGTGTATTTGCTCCATCAAGTAGTTCCCCTGGTTCTTTTAGTGATTCAACTTTCTCTCTCACACTTTGTGCAATACGAGTAATATCCCCGCCGGTCCGTTTAAACACATCAAAAGAGAGTGCTGGTTGTGATGGCTCTCCATTTAAAGAGAGGCGAGAGCGAGTTTGCGCTTCAGAGAGACCATCTACTATCGTTGCAATATCGCGTACATAGACTGGCTCTCCACCAGATTCAAAGAGTGCTATGTTTGCGATTTCACTTGGATCATCTATATCACCTTCAAACTGAACGGTGTACTCAATGTTGTCAGTTACGATGCTTCCAATAGGGAAGGTGTTGTTTGCAGCAGCAATTGCGCTTACAACATCAAGAAGTCGAATATCAAATGTAGTAAGTGCCTCGCGATTGACAATAACCTGTGTCTCGCGCACTCTATCGCCACCAATCGTTACACTAGAGACACCAGAAACATCAAGAATTGCATCTTCTACGTCTCGCGCCAGCCGAATTAGTTCTGGCTCTGGAAGGTCAGACGCAATTGCAAAGGTGAGCACTGGTTGATTAACAAAATCGATCTCGAGTACGTTCGGATCCTCTGCTTCACCAGGTAATTCATTTTTTATTTTATCTACCTCATCCTTAAGGTTGCGTATTGAATCATTAATATCAGCATCAGCATTAAACTGCACCGAGACAGTTGAAACACCTTCTCGTGAACTTGAGGTAATGGTGTCAACATCATCGAGATTATTATTTAGCGCACTCTCAACTTTGTTTGTAATTAACTTTTCTATATCAAAAGCTGAGGCACCAGGAAATACTGTGGTAACAATACCAACAGGTATTTGTACTTCGGGAGATGATTCTTTAGGAATTGAAAAGAGCGAAAAGAGACCGAAGATAATTAGTACGGTTATGAATAGGTAACTAAAGTTACGACGTTTTGTAAAAAAGCTCCAAAATCCGTACATACAATGAGAATTACCGAACAGTTACTACTTGTTCTGCAATGAGACCACGGGCATCAGTGACAATGTAGTCAGAAGAAGAAATACCACCTGTAATTTCAACCTTATTTCCAAGAATACGACCAAGTGCCACTGTGTGGGGAATCAGTCTATTTTCTTCTGAGACAGTGAAGACGAGCGCATCATCAACCTGCACTTTAAGGGCTGAGAGTGGAATAAAAATAGTCTCAACCTCCTCTGCGGTTGCGGGTCGAGAACGTGCAATCTGTATTTCAACAGAAGAACCGTTTGGGATAGTCACTGATGTGTCGGTAATACCAACACGTACTTCTATCTTCTTTGTTTGTGGATCAAGTCCAGGTGCAATAGAAGTCACTACCCCTCGGTATGTGCCGTCGATAACCACCTCATTATTTACCGCAATGTTATTTCGTTCGTCTTCAGTAATAAAGGAAACAATCTCTAATGCGTTTTGGTTTGTTACCACTGCTGCAGGGTCAAACTGGGAGACAAAATCCCCTGTTGAAAGTGAGAGCGATGCAATACGACCACTTATTGGTGTGCGAATCAATGTCTTCTCAAGATTTGCCTCTGCAACACGAAGTGCTGCCTCGGCTGCAGCAATATCTTCTACTCGACCTCCAGATACCCCTTGATTGTAATTTTCTTCAGCAATACGAAGTGTATTTTGAGCGCTCTCAAGAGCTTGTTCTCCCTGCGAGAGGGTATCAAGTGTTGTAAGAATACCTGAGCGGGCAGTTGCTATGTCGCTTCGGTACCCACTAATGTCACTCTGGGTCACAGTATCAGTAGGAATTGCTTTATTTAGAGCTGAAGTAATGGTGTCAAGATACGAGGTTATAAAATCAAGTTCATCAATTGCAAATGTAAACGTCTCGTTTAAATCGCTTTGTGTTGAAAGTGCATTCCGTCGTGTTTTCATTTCAGCGAGTCGCTCTTGTAGTTGGACACGATCATTTTCTATATCAAGTTCAAGTTGTGCTTCTGATGTGGTGACAATAAACGAAGGGTTTGTAGTATCCGGGTTACTCATTAGTTGGTCAGAGGTGCGAATAACTGCGTCTTCCGCCTTTGCAAAAGCTGAAAGGATAATGTTTACCGCCTGACGACGTTCACTTGAGAGAGATTTTCTTGCGTCATCTCGAGTAATTTCTAGTACAGTTAACTCTTCGTCACGACTTCCTTTTGTTGTTTTATCTAGTTGTGCTCGCGCCTGTGCAACTGAAGCGCGTTCTGCATCATTTTTAATTTCAGCAATGATTGCTCCAGCAAACACAAAATCGCCAACTTTGCGATAAACGTTTGTTACTATCCCTGTTGATTCAGTCCGTAAGTTAGCCTCGTTTGCTGAACGGATAGTACCAATAAGAGAAAGGGGAGTTGTTTCAGTTGAGAGTGCAGCAACTTGCTCAGTTGATACTACTCGAATTTGAGGCTCTCGAGTAATCTCATCAAGTACCGATGATCCTGCTGCTCGCCACAGAACAATTCCAATAACAATAACAATAACGAATCCTATAATGATACCGTACCGCTTCTTCTTTGAGAGTGCTCGGTAGTGGTCAAAAAGAGTATGTTGAAACATGAAATATCTATATTAAAATTACAGACTAAACAGTACAACATTACCACTTAAAGTCAACGCAGTGTGTACAGTTTTGTTAGGCACCTTTATATAAAATTTGATACACTTAGTAAGTATGTTTAAAAATATGATAATGCGAAAGATGCTCAAATCGAAGATGAAGGGCGTCCCAGAAGAACAACAAGAGCACATTCTCTCAGCAATTGAAGAGAATCCTGAATTTTTTCAAAATATTGCTACTGAAATCCAAGCAAAAATGAAAGAAGGGAAAGATCAAATGACTGCAACAATGGAGGTTATGCAAAAGCATCAAGATGAAATGCGTACCCTCATGAATAAAAATAAATAAGAAGTATGGAGTTGCACACAGTATTAGTCTTTATTCATATTGCGGGAACAATCCTTGGTGTAGGAGGCGCCACTCTTGCAGAGATATTTTATCTCTCTGCAGTAAAACACGGTAAGCCAGGCGCGGGGGAGAAACGCCTTATGCATGCTAACTACAAGATGCTCCGTGTTGGCCTTGCGCTCGCGGTGCTCTCAGGAATTGCACTTATTTGGTATTGGGTTTCTGTGGAGGGAAATCCATGGCCACTTGAGAGCCCTAAGGTATGGGTGAAGGATATTATGGTACTGGTGATTATTATTAATGCAGTACTTATTTCAAAACGGTGGGTGCCCATGTGGCTCGGTGCTTCTTTGTCATTTACTTCATGGTGGGGAGCAACACTGCTTGGGGCGTGGAGGGAGATTCCGTTTTCATTTTGGCAAATTGTATCAGGGTACATTGTTGCAATTTTTGTCATAGCTGCGATACTGGAGGGCATTAAACACTGGTACGTAAGAAAAAGAACATAATGAAAGCAAAAAACATTTTTATACTTGTCGGTCATCCAGATGCCGATACATCAGTTGGAGCGCTCGCGACTGCATATCAAGAAGGTGCAGAGGAGACTGGGCATGTGGTGCGTCGCATGAATATCGGCGAGTTATCATTTGATCCGATTTTACATAAAGGATACAAAGTCATTCAAGAACTTGAACCAGATCTTGTATCTGTGCAGGAGAATATGAAGTGGGCGGATCACATTGTTATTCTCTATCCAAATTGGTGGTGTACCATGCCAGCACTCCTTAAAGGTATGTTTGACCGAATGTGGCTTCCTGGTTTTGCGTTTAATTTTGAAAAAGATAAAGAGGGGAAGCGTACTGGAAAAGTACTCAAGCTCCTTAAAGGGAAGACTGCCCGAGTTGTGGTAACGACTGGTACACACCCGCTTATTATTCGACTGCGTGACGGAGACTTTACAAATGAGATTGAACGGGGCATCCTTGGTTTCTCTGGACTTTCGGTAAAAACTTCAACAATTGGTCCGTGTGATCATGCTTCTGAGAAGAAACAAGAAGGGTGGAAGTCTCAAATGCGGCGTCTTGGAAGAAAAGCACACTAGAATACTATGTCACTTTCAATTGGAATTGTTGGGCTCCCCAATGTAGGGAAGTCGACACTGTTTAATGCGCTCACTAAACGCTCAGTACCAGCGGAGAATTTTCCATTTTGTACTATTGATCCATCTGTGGGGGTGGTCGCAGTTCCTGATCAACGACTTATTACTCTCAGCAACTTATCACAGTCAGAAAAAACTATTCCTGCTGCAATTGAATTTGTAGATATTGCGGGGTTGGTTAAGGGAGCGTCTCAAGGTGAAGGGCTTGGAAATAAGTTTTTGGCAAACATCCGTGAAGTTGACGCAATTGCACACACCGTTCGTTTATTCGAAGATGCTGATATTACACATGTGCACGGTGCAATTGATCCGGTTGATGATATTGAGGTTATTAACATTGAATTGATTGTTGCTGATATGCAAACAACTACAAAACGTTTGCAGTCTCTTGAGCGAGAAGTAAAGCGAAATGAGAAAGAAGCAGTGTTTGAACATACTGCAGTACAAAAAGTTGCTCGTACACTTGAAGAAGGAAAACTTGCACGACAAACTGATCTTACTGATAAGGAGGTAGAGGTTATTAAGGGACTACACCTACTTACCATGAAACCAATGCTTTACGTGCTTAATAAAAAAGCAAACGCACTTAATATAGATGAAGAAAATACTCTACGTTGGCAGCGATTAGAAAACTTTTTAGAAGAACATAATGCCGAGTACGTCATTATTGATGCAGGTATTGAACATGAGCTTAAAGATGTAAGTGAGGAAGATCGAGAAGAATTTCTACGTGAGTTCGGAGTAGTTGAAGACGGTATTTCTAACTTTATTCGCACAAGTTACTCACTCCTTAACCTTATCACTTTTTTTACTACTGGAGAAAAAGAGACTCGCGCATGGACAACTAAGAAGGAAAGTACAGCGCCTCAGGCAGGAACAGCAATTCATACTGACTTTAGAGATAAATTCATTCGAGCAGATATTATTGCATACGAGAAGCTTGTTGAAGCAGGATCGTATGCTAATGCTCGAGAGAAGGGGTGGGTGCGCACAGAAGGGAAAGAGTATATCGTTCAAGATGGTGACGTGATTGAATTTCGTATTTAGGGTTGAGTCGACTTTTTTTAATACTCTTGTATAATTTTCTACATTATTGCGTAGTACCACATTTAGTATGAAAACAACACCAAAAGACTTCTTTCTCTGGGCGGGAGCAATGATCTCCTTATATGGAGGAATTATAGCTTTTATTACCCTCCTCTTTAACTACATTAATTACGCGTTCCCTGATCCGCTCCGCTACACACCTGACCCATATTCAGGTGGTATGCCATACCAGATGGCATCTCTCATTATTCTTGCGCCACTGTTTCTCATACTGATGCGCGTTATTCGTTCAGATATTGCAAAAGATACAAATCGCGCAGAGGTGTGGGTGCGTCGTTGGGCACTCTTTCTAACTGTGTTTGTTGCAGGGGCAACAGTTGTTGTTGACCTTATCGTACTCCTTACCACATTTTTAAGTGGAGAGTCGCTTACTATTGCTTTTCTTCTTAAAGTACTGGTAGTACTCCTTGTTGCTGGCGGCGCATTCTTACACTTCTTGGCAGACTTACGTGGCTACTGGATTCAAAACCCAGCAAAAGCAAAATCAATCAACTGGGGAGTGGGGGTTGTTGTACTTATAGCAATCGTTACTGGATTCTTTATTGTCGGTACCCCGCAAGACGCTCGTATGCATCGTTTTGATCGAGAAAAAATTAATGATCTTTCAAGTATACAGTGGCAGGTTGTGAATTTTTATCAACAAAAAGAACGACTCCCTGAAGACTTAGAAGAGCTCGAGGATCCACTTACTGGTTTTGTTCTTCCAACAGATCCACAAACAGAAAATAGGTACGAGTATGAGAAGACAGACACTCTTACATTTACACTTTGTGCCACCTTTAATCGTGAAAGTCGTGGTTACACAGAAGAAGTACTACGTCCCGTTGCTCTTGAAAGTAGCTTACGATACGGTTTTGACGACCAAAATTGGGCGCATGGGGTAGGAGAGACATGTTTTGAGAGAACTATTGATCCAGATAAATTCCCCCAACTTAACAAACGGTAAATTACAGATATAACACAGCACATGGAGTCCTATAACCACCAAGAGATAGAAAAAAAATGGCAAGAGCGGTGGCGTGCGGATGGTATCTACACTGTTGGAGAGCGTGATACTTCAAAAGAAAAAGAGTATGTATTGGTTGAGTGGCCCTACCCATCTGGAAACCTCCACATTGGTCACTGGTTTGCCTTTGCGGTAGTTGACATATACGTTCGTTTCAAACGGATGCTTGGGAAACAAGTACTTTTTCCTATGGGGTTTGATGCGTTTGGCCTTCCTGCAGAAAATGCAGCAATAAAACACGGACTTGATCCTAAAGAGTGGACTGAGAAGAATGTCGCACATATGAAAGCCCAGCTTGAGAGTATGGGGAATAGTTTTTCATGGGAGAAGACAGCAAGTTCAACTGACCCAGAATATTACCGATGGACACAGTGGATGTTCACTAAGTTTTTTGAGAATGATATCGCGTATCGTGGAAAGGGGGTCGTTAATTGGTGTCCATCATGTAATACCGTGCTTGCAAATGAGCAAGTAACTACTGATGAACGTTGTGAGCGATGTGGTGCGGAAGTTGAGAAGAAAGAGATGGATGAGTGGAAGATGCGCATCACAAAATATGCTGATCAACTCGTTGATGATCTTGACACTCTAGACTGGCCTCAACACATAAAAGAATCTCAACGAAATTGGATTGGTCGTTCAAAAGGAGCTCGTATTTCTTTTGATATTTCAA
The DNA here is from genome assembly GCA_965222715.1 of Minisyncoccota bacterium. Classification (GTDB taxonomy): domain Bacteria; phylum Patescibacteriota; class Minisyncoccia; order Phycocordibacterales; family JABMNX01; genus JABMNX01. The sequence continues at coordinate 257,235 of OZ244961.1, forward strand.
CGGGAGATAAGGTGGAGGTGTTTACCACTCGACCAGATACACTCTTTGGTGCGACCTACCTTGTCCTAGCGCCTGATCATCCGCTGGTAAAGAAGTTACAACAATCAATCACAAACACAGATGAAGTATCTCGCTATATCGCGGTCACACAGAAGAAGTCTGAGCAAGATCGACTTGATGTAACAAAAGAAAAAACAGGTGTAGTACTCGAAGGCGTTACTGCAACAAACCCAGGAGATAATAAAGAGATCCCTGTGTTCATCGCTGACTATGTTCTTCTTGGGTATGGTACTGGAGCTATCATGGCGGTCCCGGCGCATGATGAGCGGGATTTTGCCTTTGCGGAGAAGTTTAATCTTCCGACACTACAGGTTATAGAAACTTCTGAGAAGCTTCCATATGCTGGTGATGGTGTGCTTATACACTCTGGAGAATTTGATGGCATGGACTCCAGGGAGGCAAAAATAGCTATCACCAAAAAGGTTGGTGGCACACTCGAGAATACGTATCGACTTCGTGATTGGTCGGTAGGTCGTCAGCGGTACTGGGGTGTGCCTATTCCAATTGTTTATGACCCAGATGGCAAAGCTCACTCAATACCAGAAGAACATCTCCCATGGTTACTACCCGAAGATGTTGATTTCCGCCCAACAGGTGAGCCACCACTTGCTAAGAGTAAAGAGTTAAAAGAACGTACTGAGAAGGTTTTTGGAGAAGGGTGGACGCCTGAAGTTGAGACAATGGATACTTTCGTTGATTCATCGTGGTATTTCCTCCGATATATTGATAACAGTAATAATGAAGTATTTTCCTCACTACAGAAACAAAAAGAGTGGATGCCAGTTGATCTCTATTTTGGTGGCGCGGAGCATACTACTATGCACCTCCTTTACTCTCGTTTTTGGCAAAAGGCTTTATATGATCTCGATCTGGTAACTGAAAATGAACCATACACAAAACGTGTTAATCGCGGATTAGTACTCGGCCCTGATGGTAATAAAATGAGTAAATCAAAAGGTAACGTTATTGACCCAGATGAACAGGTTGCTCGACTCGGGGCTGACACAGTAAAAATGTATCTTGCATTCATGGGACCATATGGAGAGGTTACCAACTACCCATGGGACATGGGAGGCATTGTTGGTATTCGACGTTTTCTTGAACGCGTGTATTCACTTAAGACACATATTACAGAAACTGATACAGATGAAGTGATAACACTTCTTCATCAGACAATACATAAAGTACAAAACGATATTACTTATTATAAATTTAATACAGCCATTAGCGCACTCATGGTTTTTGTAAACACAGCTGAGAAGAAAGGTATATCACAAGAAACGTATGAAGTGTTTTTGACGGCGCTTGCGCCCTTTGCACCCCACTTAACTGAAGAGCTGTGGAGTATGTGTGGTAAGGGTACATCTATTCATCTCGAGTCTTATCCAGAATATGATCCACAAAAACTTCTCTCCGACAGTGTTTCTATTGTGGTACAGATAAATGGTAAGACGCGGGGTGCGGTTGAGGTGCCTACAGACAGCAGCGAGGGAGACGTGGTTAAGAAAGTACAAGACACTGATGAATTCTCGCGGTGGATAGAAGGAGAGCCGAGTCGAGTGATCTATATTACAAACAAGTTAATAAATATACTGACATAGAGCCATTTTAGGGACACCTTGACGAAATACTAGACAAATGATACAAATTAGGGTACACTATCTCGGACATATCAATATTTACGAAACATGGCAAAAATTGCATTCAAACCAAAACAAGTAACCAAAACACTTCTCGCGGTTCTTCCTGATCGCGCTCGAGAAGTGCTTATTAACCGGTATGGTCTTGGTAAGAGTGCAGAGAAGATGACACTTGAAGCAATTGGTAAAAAGTACAGCATCACCCGTGAGCGAGTGCGACAAATTGAAAACCATGCAATTCAAAGTATTCAAAAATCAGAAGCATTTGAGAAAGCAGAAAATGCTTTTGATGAGCTAGAAGGTCTTATTGACTCACTCGGTGGTGTTGTCGGGGAAGAAGAACTTCTTGCTAGTATTTCAAAAGAAAAAAGTACACAGAACCATATTCATTTCTTGCTCGTACTTGGAAGCCCATTTGTACATGAAAAAGAAGATAAAGAATTTATTCATCGTTGGCATGTAAACGGCACTCTTGCCGATCAAGTACATACCGCACTTCGTAGTTTGTATAAAAACCTTTCAGATGATGATCTTATTCCTGAATCAGATTTCATCCAATCATTCCTTGCGGAGCTTAAGGATTTAAATGAAAAATATCGAGACGAGGAAATTCTACGTCGATGGCTCGCACTTTCAAAGACAGTCGACAAAAACCCTCTTGGTGAATGGGGTGCTGCACACTCACCAAATGTGCGTGCAAAAGGCATGCGCGACTTTGCATATCTTGCTATTAAACGTCATGGTTCACCAATGCACTTTACTGAAGTTGCTCGAGCCATTACTGAACTCTTTAACCGAAAAGCACATACCGCAACGTGTCACAATGAGCTTATTAAAGACAAGCGTTTTGTACTTGTTGGTCGTGGACTCTATGCTCTTTCTGAGTGGGGATACTCACAGGGGGTAGTGAAAGACGTACTTCGTGAAATACTTAAGAGCGAAGGACCACTTACTCGTGAAGAACTTATTGATCGTGTACGCAAGGAGCGCTATGTGAAAGATAATACGGTCTTTGTTAACCTACAAGATCCTTCTATTTTTAAAAAGGATTCAGATGGCCGCTACTCTGTAGTTAAATAAAATTAAGAACTCTCTATCTGTTTGTAAAAGAGCTGTATCACACAGCTCTTTTGCGTTATTATTATACCAATGAAGTTAAATCCAATTGAGATTCTTGAAGAGTTTAATCTCTCTCCACTTTTTATTATTGTTCCACTTTTTTTGGGACTCTTATGGTTTATTTCAACACTTATTCCAGTAAGTATTACTCCTGCACTACGATTAATACTCCTTCTTTCTCCTATATGGTTACCCCTCGTTCTTGCACCGCTATTTTGGCGACTGTGGGTTGAATATATTCGAGCTAAATTTATTGCAAGTCAAGAATACGTCTTACTTGAGATTCGACTACCACGTGAAGTTGTTCGTTCACCTCTTGCGATGGAGACACTTCTCACCAATCTTCATCTTGGAATAGGGGAAGGTACGTTTATCAACCGATACATTGAAGGAAAAGTACGCCCATGGTTTTCACTTGAAATGGTATCTCTTGGGGGAAACGTTCATTTTTACATATGGACACGTAAATTCTTAAAAGATGTTGTGGAGACACAGATTTATGGTCAGTATCCTATGGTTGAGGTGCACGAAGTAGAAGATTATACTAATCGGGTTTTATATAACCCTGAGACATACAACGTCTGGGGGTGTGACTTTAAACTTACTAAAGAAGATGGGTATCCAATTAAAACATACATTGATTATGGGTTAGATAAAGATCCAAAAGAAGAGTACAAGATTGACCCCATGTCTGGCTTCTTTGAATTCTTAAGCCACGTGGGTCCAGATGAGCAGATCTGGTTTCAGCTGATGATCCGTGTCAATAAAGATAAACTTACTGAAGATAGAAAGTACAAAGGGGGAGCACTTTTCGTAAAGACAACAAGTTGGAAGGATGAGGCAAAAGATCTCATAAAGAAGATACGAGATGAAACAGCTACAAAGTATGTGGACGAAAAAGGAATTGAGCATGCAGGATTTCCCAACCCAACACCAGGGCAAGTTGACCAAATTAAGGCGCTTGAGCGAAGTATTTCAAAACTAGGGTTCGATGCGGGTATCCGCGGTATTTACATTGCTAAGAAAGATGCGTTTAATCCTTCAAACATTCCAGCCCTCACTGCATCACTAAAACAACTCAATTCAAATTCATTAAATGGTATTGCGCCTACACGGTGGTTTACACAGTTTGATTACCCGTGGCAAGATTGGCGAGGTAAAAAACAGGCAAAAATGAGGGGTGATATTATTGACGCATATAGACGACGTTCATGGTTTCATTATCCATACAAGACAGACTTCTTTGTGTTAAATACAGAAGAGATTGCAACAATCTTTCATTTCCCAGGTTCAGTGGTACAAGCTCCAAACCTTCCTCGTATACAATCAACAAAAGGTGAAGCTCCTGCAAACCTTCCACACTAAATTCTTGTCACCACACCAGCTATGTATACTCCAGAGCCTCAAGAATTCTCACTACGTACTCGTCTATATGCGCTGTACGTAAATGTATTTAAAATTCTTTTCGGCACACCACAAAAAAAAGCAATTTCATTCTCAATTATACTTATTGTTTTTGCGTTGTATGTAGGCTTGTATCGAGCGCCCGCTCATTTCCCAGCACAAGAAATCCTTGAGGTACGTGAAGGAATGACTATTGAAGAGGTGACGCAGTATTTTAAAGAAGAAGGAGTTATACGTTCACCGTTTTTATTTCGTAGTGCAGTTATTATTCTTGGAGGGGATAGAGGTGCACTTGCAGGAGAATATTATTTTGATAAACACATAGGTGCATTTTCTGTTGCGTATCGAGTAACGCAAGGAATTTTTGGAATTGATCCTGTGCGTGTACAAATACCTGAAGGATTCACTATTGAGCAAATTGCAGAGCGACTTGATGTTCTTTTGGATGAAGATTTTGATGCAGAACTATTTCTCTCTTATGCTCGAGCAGAGGAAGGGTATCTGTTTCCTGATACATACTACTTACCGCCAAACACGAGTGAGCTTGCAGTAGTTCGCACTATGAAAGATACGTTTGATGCTCGTATTCAAGAGATACAAGAAAGCATTACTACTTCAGGGAGATCGCTAGAAGATATTGTAACTATGGCCTCTATCATTGAACGTGAGGCAGATGAGCGTTTCGAGACGAAACAAAATGTATCAAGTGTATTATGGAACCGTATTGATATTGGTATGGCACTTCAAGTTGACGCTGCCTTTGTTTACTTTCTTGGAAAGGGAACAGCAGAACTTACGTTAGAAGACTTACAAATTGATTCACCATATAACACCTATGTTAATACTGGTCTTACGCCAACACCAATTTCAAATCCAGGACTAGATTCATTGAAAGCGGCAGCTACTCCAGCTGAGACAGAATACTTCTATTATCTTACTGGGAACAATGGCATAACCTACTTTAGTGAAACCTTTGATGAGCATGTGCGTAAGAAAGCTCTGTACTTAAACTAGTGTTGTGATATAACGGTGCTGTGAAAAATAAAGAGATACAAGATACAACAGTGTTTGTAGGCATTTCAGGTGGTGTGGACTCATCTGTTTCTGCTGCACTGTTGAAAGATCAGGGATACAACGTAGTTGGTGTATTTATTAAGGTATGGCACCCGGACTTTTTAGCGTGCGATTGGGAACAAGAACGATTAGATGCCATGCGTGTGTGCGTACGTCTTGATATACCGTTCCTCACACTTGATTTAGAGAAAGAGTATAAAGAGCATGTTGCTGATTACCTTATTTCAGAATACAAAGCCGGGAGAACACCCAATCCAGATATTATGTGTAATAAGCATGTAAAGTTTGGTAGTTTTCTTCAGTTTGCACAAGAAAGGGGAGCTAATTACATTGCAACGGGACATTATGCGCGTATCAAAGAAACTAGTGGTGTATATCAACTGTATTCAGGAGTTGATAGCAATAAAGACCAGTCGTATTTCCTATGGACACTTACCCAGGAAGAGCTGAAACATACCCTCTTTCCCGTTGGAGAATTAAAAAAGGAAGAGGTGCGTAGAAAGGCAAAACAGTATGGACTTTTTACATCACAGAAGAAAGACAGCCAGGGGATTTGTTTTCTTGGTAATATTGATATGCAAGAATTTCTTCCACACTACATTAGTACTGTGCCAGGTAATGTCTTAAATACAGAAGGGGAAGTAGTGGGGACTCATACTGGTGCTCTTATGTATACCATTGGACAGAGGCACGGATTTGAAATTACTGAAAAAACAACTGAACGAACTCCATACTACATTGTCTCTAAAGATATAGAGAAGAATACTCTTACTGTCTCGCACAATCCTAAAGATGAATCTTTTACTACGTCACAGGTAGAATTATGTTCAATTAATTGGATAGATACACCTCCTGTAAAAGATACAAAATATCAAGCGCGATATCGTCATCTGGGAGAGTTCCATGACTGCTCTGTTGAAGAAAAGACAGTTTTCTTTAGTGAAGCACAGTATGGTATTGCACAAGGGCAGTCGCTTGTTTTGTATGACAAAGGCAGATGTGTTGGTGGGGGTATTATTGAATAAAAAATAAACGCCAAGAGTACTCTTGGCGTTTATTGTGGCTCTAAACAGCCACAGTTTTGCATATACAGTTGAACATACTATTATATGTGTATGAATAGAGTGGTGCAGATTACTAAAGCCGACGGTACACAAGAAGCTTTTGACCCCCAAAAACTTGAGCAGTCTCTAAGGCGTGCTGGGGCAACCTCTTCTGTTATCACGGATATTGTTCAAAAGATAACTTCCGAACTTAAAGAAGGAATGACAACAAAAAAGATTTATCAGCGGGCATTTGCACTCCTTCGTAGAAAAGAACACACTCCTGTTGCAGCAAAATATTCACTTAAAAAAGCGGTTTTTGATCTTGGGCCAAGCGGCTTTCCATTTGAGGACTTTGTTGCAGAGATTTTTAGAGCACGAGGGTACAGCGTGACAGTGGGGAGTGTTCTTAAGGGAAAGTGTGCTGAGCACGAAGTTGATATTGTTGCACATGCTTCACCCGAAAAGAATAAGGACTCGTTTGGTGGTGAAGTTAAATTTCATAACCACCCTGGAGTAAAAACTGATTTAAAAGATGCACTCTACGTGCATGCGCGTTTTGAAGACCTCTCAGGTACTGCTCGCACTTCAGAAGGAAGTACCATTGTCTCAGGGAAACTCATTACCAACACTAAGTTTACTGAGAATGCTATCAAGTACGGTGAGTGTGTCGGACTTTCATTGCTAGCATGGGACTATCCCGCGAAAGGAAATCTTTTTGAACTCATTGGTGAGACAGGGCTGCATCCGCTTACTTGTTTAACTACACTACCAAAGCGAGATGCTAAACGACTGCTTGAAAATAAAATTGTATTGTGTCGATCAGTTAAGAGTAATCCTAGTATTTTAGAAGAATTTGGTGTTTCTCGGAAAAAAATACCAGATATTCTCAATGAAATAAGCGCCTTGTGTCAACCAGGTGCTGGAGTGTAAAATGGACCATATTAGTAAATACACCAATAAAGACGTCAGCATGGAAAAAGTAAACCGAAACACTATCATTTCATTCATTATTGGTGTCATTGTGGGCCTCTTTGTTTTTTGGTTGTGGAGCGCAACGATGAATCAACTTCAGGTACGAAACACTGAAGAAACTAACTTAGAGTACAGCACTGAGGTTAGTGAAGACACAACTCCTCAAGATACGGAAACAAGTGACATTATTAACACACCAGCACCTCAGCTCCGTAGTGATGCGATTGTGGTACAAAACCAAGCCGCCGGTTCACAAGTGGTAGTAACCCGTGCAGTGTTTGATGAATCTGGGTGGGTAGTTGTTCACGAAGGAAATGGTGAACAGATTGGAAATGCTCTTGGTGCATTACGTTTTGATGAAGGTGAGCATAGTGGTGTTGTTGAATTACTTCGTGCCACAGAGGAGGGTGAAGTGTACTGGGCAGTTCTGTATCGAGACAATGGAGATAAAGAATTTAGTCTGGAGACTGATTTCCCATTCATTCGAGAAGGCAATCAACCAGTACTCACTACCTTTCGAGCACTGTAAATACTATACTTAGAACAATGGATCCCGTTAGAGACCGCGGTCACATAAGGTATAATCAAGAAGTATGAAAAAAGGTCGAACAAAAGTTTATAAAATAATTCTCGTACAGGGCGCTGAGATCGCAACCTGTCTCTAACGGGATGGAACCATTTTTCTCTGGATCACTTCTCATACTCTTTGGACAACTAGTCCTCGCCGCATTTCTTGGGATGGTGTTGGGTACTGAACGCTCAGTAATCGCTGATAAGCGAGCGGGGACACGAACATATGCTCTTGTTTCCCTTGGTGCCTGTCTATTTTCAGTTGTCTCATTAAGTGTAACCACTGGATATCTTGGGTTGGTGAGTTTTGATCCTATGCGTGTTGCAGCAGGAATTATTACTGGTATTGGATTTCTCGGTGCCGGAATTATTATTTTTCAAGACAATAAGTTGCAAGGTCTTACTACTGCTGCTGGTCTATGGGTCGCAGCAGGTATTGGAGTTGCGGTTGCCTATAGCATGTATGCTATTGCAATTTTCACCACCATCGTGACACTGTGTATTTTCACAGTACTATGGTTTGTTGAGAATCGACTTGATGATGTGATTGATACACGGAATAAACTTCGATTTGTTAAAAACAAAAATACAGAAGAGCGAAGAGATTAATATAAGAATATATGATACTTACAACAACAGAAATGGTGCCACACAAAGAAGTTGCTGAAGTACTCGGTATTGCGCGGGGAAGTACCGTTCGTGCACGTAATATTGGTCGAGATATTCTTGCAGTACTTAAGGCAATTGTCGGTGGAGAAATAGAAGAGTACACCAAGCTACAAGCATTTTCTCGTGAGCAGGCGCTTGAGCGAATGCAACAGGACGCGGAGAAACTTGGTGCTGACGCAGTTATAAACGTGCGTATCACTACATCAGTCATTATGGGTGGAGCTGCTGAAATACTCGCTTACGGCACTGCAGTAAAACTTAAGTAAGTTATGTGGGGCCTTATTTTCACACTTCTGTTCTGGGGAGTCATTGGCCTCATTCTTATATACTTACTCATACGGCGCATTCGTATACGTAAAGAAGAACGGTTCGAAGAGCGCGATAATTAAAAAAAGAAACCCGCGGTGCTTTGTATGGCGGGTTTTAGGTTGAGAAAGAATATTATTATTAAGAAGCTTGCGCTATGGCCCATTTTAGATTGTCTTGGGCCAAAGGTTCCAGGTGGGCGAAGTGCTTTGTCTTGAAGACCTTCGGACGCGAGAGTAGCATCTCTGCAAACTTCCCACGGCCGACTGACCACGCCTCTTCGTCGAGACCAAACTCCTCACGGAGGAGTTCACCTGTTTCGATGAAGTCCTTGCGGACATCGCCGAAGCCAGAGAGGTCGACATCGAGCACAACAGCCAGGTCATTCATATTCCCTGGAAACTTGTCGGGAAGCAAATGACCATTGGTTGCTCGGATGATGGCGGCGGCTCGCTTGATGACGATCGCATCCACCTTGTCCGCCAGTGCCTCAACGACCTGTGCGCTCCGCTCCTCGTTCTCGCCTTGGTTCACCGTAGTGAGGTAGACGATATCGTGATGGAGCCATGCAAACATGGTGCTCACTGGGTCGTCGAGCTCGTCCCACAGCGCAAGAAGCTTCTTACAGCCATCCTCAATGTGGGCGAGTGTATGGTAACGTCGCCACGGCTCAGAGTACGCATCAATGAGTTTCTGCACGTACGTGAGATCCAGTTCAAACTGGAGACCACGGCGCTTCGCTTCTTTTTGGGTGACCACAAAGGCACCAAAGAGGGTAGTGCTCATGTTGGTAGACATAACAGTCTCCTTTCTGCCTAAGTTGGAAAGAACATTTCTAGTGAAGTCTGATTCCATTTTCCTGTGAGAGTGCACTTTGTTCAATAATATATTATAATGACTATACAATTATGGACTCGCCTGAAATACTTCTTAAAAAACTCGGACTCTCAGACTCAGAAGCGCTGGTGTATGTGGCGATGCTTGAGGGGCACCTTAAGGTGAAAGACATCATGCAGATTACAGGTATGAAGCGACCGTCTGTGTACTACGCAATATCTCAGCTCATGCGACGTGGACTTATCGGCCGCATTCAAGTTGGTGAGTACAATCAGTGGAAGGTTAGTCCGCTCTCTCGTCTTGAGGAGATGCTTAATGAGAAACAGGAGGATTTAGATACACTTTCAAACGACCTTACGGCGTTTATCGATTCATCAGGAAATAAGGTAAGTGAGAGCGAGAATGCAAAAGTGACGTACTACGAAGGTAAGCGAAGTATTCAAGCGATGGTGTTTAATAGTTTGTATTGTAAAGACAAGCAAATTCTCTCAATCGCACCATCAGACAATTTCTTCTTTCAGGCGGGCAAGGAGTTTGCAACAAAGTACGTGAGCGAACGAAAGCGACGAGGTATTCGGACACGAAACCTTTGGGAAGAGCTCCTTGAACCAAAGATTCTCCAAGAGACGTATAAGAATATGTCTGAGATTCGTATTCTACCCAAAGAGATGCGGGGTAAGTTCACTACGACCGTCTTTATTTACGATCATATTGTGATGTATATCGCACCGTTTAAGAGCAACTACGCTGTTACCTTTGAATCAGCCGAACATCGCAAAATGCTCACCGCCATGTTTGAAACCATCTGGACCGCCTCCAAGCCCGCATTTAAGTAGACATTTCTAATAAAATATTGTATAGTCTCTTCAGACTAGGAGACTATTTCTTAACGCAAATAGACATGTTACGGAGGTTTTGAAATGACTGACACTGAAGTGTGGCCTGCTCAAGCTGAGCAGGATAAGGTTTCTGTGGAAATCATCCTTGAAGGTGTCTCCGACTGGCGAGAACTCTTTCAGGAAGTCGTGGAACTGGGAAAGCCGTGGAACGAATGGTGTGGCGCAGACAAGGTACCGCACCTGGACGTCTGCCGCAAGGTCGCCGAGGTCAACGACGTGAGTCTCGAAAGGGTGGTTCTCGGCCGGCTCATCGACTTCGGATATATCCTCGAAGAGCTCGAAGTGACATTCGATCACGATGAGCGTTCTGGATGGGGGTTGTGCGTCTGGCACAAAGAGCATCCCTCGTACGAGGACCCGGGCGAAGAACGCCTGGAGCTCTTTCCGGACCAAAAGGGTAATCCTCGGTTCTTCAGTATTGTCTACTCGGTCTTTACGACTGAGCACGCTGGGGAACAGACTACCGGGATCCTCTCGACTCAGGTCGGAGGCGGGTTTCTCTTCCATAAGACCCTCATCTTCCATCGCGTCCGTTTCTCTGCCCCCAAAAAGGCGGCAAAGGTCGCATAGTCGAACAACAAGAACACAAACTCTAGCGGCTCTCTGAGTCGCTTTATTTTTTTGATACAATTCTTATATGAATGGTAAATATAAAGGAACAATTATTGAAGAGAGTCTATCTGATAAAAGTGTTATCGATGAACTTGAGGTCACACATACATATACAGAAGAAGACCAAGATAATCCTGAAAGGACGTGGCATCTTTACACTGTTTTAGTATCTAAAGATGAAATCTCAAAAATACAAATGTATTTAAAAAGGGAAGACGGCTGGTATGCTCATTTTTGGGACGGGGACGACGTTGTTGTGGTATTTCGCGATAAAATGTTTAAAATTAAAGCGTCAGATAAATCCACTTGGAAGAACGCTATTGAATATGGCCTTTCAGTAGGGGTACCACTAGAGCAACTAGACTTTTTAATCACTGAGGACTAATCATTAAATAACGAAGCTTTTAAGTCAAAATAAACGCCAAGAGCACTCTTGGCGTTTATTTTGTGTGTTACAATACGATAACTTATGAGTGGATTCTATAAACCAGATCGAAAAGTTGATTGGAACTATGGTGGTCCACGGTGGCGCCTCTCTCGCTCAAAAATTGACCTCTTTATGGAGTGTCCTCGGTGTTTTTGGATTGATAATAAACTTGGTACTGCGCGACCTCCAGGATATCCGTTTAACCTTAACAGTGCCGTCGACGCCCTCTTAAAGAAAGAGTTTGATATTCATCGCGCTGATAAATCTGCACACCCAATTATGGAGCAGTATGGAGTAGATGCGGTGCCATTTGAACACAATATGATGGACACCTGGCGCGAGAACTTCAAAGGTATTGAGACAAAACATGAATCAACCGGATTCACTATCTCTGGAGCAGTTGATGATATTTGGATAAACCCAGCGGGGGAACTTATTGTTGTCGATTACAAATCAACCAGTAAAGACGCAAAAATCGAAGCACTCGACCAAGACTGGCACATTGGCTACAAACGACAAATGGAAGTCTATCAGTGGCTCTTACGACAAAATGGATTTACAGTCTCAAACACTGGGTACTTTGTCTATGCAAACGCCTCAAAGGATAGAGAAGCGTTTGACGGCAAACTTGAGTTTGAAGTAACGCTTGTGCCATACGAAGGAAACGACTCATGGATAGAACAGACACTCCTTGATATTAAAGCGTGCCTTGATAGTGAAACAATACCTCCGGTGGGAAATGATTGCGATTACTGTACCTACAGAGAGTATGCTGGCAAAAAACTACAAAAGATTCATGCAGCAAAACTAGCTTCAACCAAAAAGCCAACAATAAAGAAAAAAATAGCGGAGAAAGTTGAAAAACCGGAAACTGATTCATTATTTTAACTATGCACGGACTAGATAATGAAAAACAAATATTCTTTTACGAACACGATTTTTATATATTCTCTAACTTCTCCTCTTTTGCAATTGAGTGGAAGGGTGATTTATGGATGACTTCAGAACATGTATACCAGGCTGAGAAGTTTGAAGACCCTACGATTAGAAAAGAAATACAAGAATGCCGTTCAGCGCACAATGCAATGAAAACTGCCCATAAACACAGAAGCGCCTATAGGGAAAATTGGGATAACTTAAAATTAGCTGTAATGAAAGAGATTTTGCATACCAAAGTAGAACAACACCCATATGTAAAAAAGAAATTACTTGAATCAGGAGATAAAGAACTTATTGAAAACTCATGGAGAGATGATTATTGGGGTTGGGGTCCTAACAAGGACGGCGCGAATCATTTAGGAAAGTTGTGGATGCAGGTACGCGATGAGGTTCGTAATCAAAAATAAAATATGTTTAAAGAAAAAGTCTTAAACGTAGTGCGCAAGATTCCTAAAGGGAAGACACTTACGTATAAAGAAGTTGCTAAGAAAGCCGGTTCACCAAATGCCTTTCGTGCAGTAGGAAGTATCATGAAAGCAAACTACGACGAGACCGTACCGTGTCACCGAGTCATTAAGTCTGATGGTTCGCTTGGTAACTACAATCGCGGAGGAGCTAGTGTAAAACAAAATATACTCAAGAAAGAAGGAGCGCTCTAGTTGCACCAGTCAATCTCTTTTTCCCCGTGTTCTTTTAAGTATTCATTTGCGAGTTTGAAATGGTTATTACCAAAAAAACCTCGATGTGCAGAAAGAGGAGATGGATGTGGTGAAGTGAGTACACAGTGTTCAAACTGGTCAATAAGTTCTGCCTTGTTACCTGCAAAAGATCCCCAAAGTAAAAAAACAACATTTTCACAGTTTTCTGAGACGGCTTTTATAACCGCATCAGTAAATATATGCCACCCATAATCAGCATGGGAATTTGCTTCACTCTTTCGTACTGAGAGTGATGCGTTTAGTAGAAGGACACCTTGTTTAGCCCAGCGAGTGAGATCAGGGTCGTGATTACACTTTTTGCAGTATTCAGAATCTATTTCTTGAAAAACATTTTTGAGTGATGGAGGGATATAATTTTCTTGCTGAGTAGAGAACGCGAGACCGTCGGCAACTCTCGGAGTGTGATACGGGTCTTGCCCTAAAATTACCACTTTAATATCTTCTGGTTTACAGAGTTCAAATGCACGAAAGATTTTCTGTGGAGAAGGGTAGACTGTTTTCTTAAGATACTCATCACGTACCTTTTGGGTGAGTTCAGTAAAGTACCCCTTTTCAAATTCAGGAGCGAGAAGCTTTTTCCATTCTTCCGGTATTTTTACCTGTTCAATATTTGTCATGTTTTGTTAGTGTACCTCAGATTTGCTATGATTGGTTCTATTATGCACTCAGAAACTATTGAAAAGGCAATACATAAGGCCTCAATTCTCCACAGAGATCAGGTACGAAAAGGTGAAGATGAGCTCCCATACATCACCCACCTCTTCTCTGTGTTCACTATCCTTGCAGGACACACAAAAGATGAAGATGTGCTTATTTCAGGGCTTCTTCACGACACGCTTGAGGATACACACTATACTCCAGAGGAGCTCGAGCAAGATTTTGGTGCACGAGTTCGTGAAATTGTTGAGGGAGTGACAGAAAAAAAAGAAGTTGATGGGAAAAAACTTGAGTGGGGAGAGCGCAAGAAAGCGTACATAGAAGGACTACGGAATGCATCAAAAGAGTCACTCATGGTTGCGGCTGCAGATAAAACACACAACTTTCGCTCTATTCTTAATGAGTTTGGAGGTAAGAAGCAAGAATTTTCAAATCATTTCTCACTTGAAGATCGGGTAAAATTCTATGGCACTATTGTTGAAGTAATTTCAGAGCGACTCGGCGACATTCCACTTGTTCAGACTCTGCGAGCGACGTATGATGAGTACGAAGCATTCCTAACTAACTAATTATGTGGTTACTTTACGCATTTCTCTCCGCAATTATGGCAGCCCTTGTTGCCATCTTTGCCAAACTAGGACTTGAAGATATCGACTCAACACTTGCTACGACTATTCGTGGCATTATCATGGCAGGATTTTTGGTTATTGTGAGCTTTTTCTTGAATAAGTTTGATGGATTTTCGCTTACAAGTTTTGGTTCAAAAGAATGGCTTCTTATTATCGCGGCAGGTATTGCTGGGGCGCTCTCATGGCTTTTCTACTTTGTAGCGTTAAAGAGTGGTGCCGCGTCAGGGGTTGTTGCTATTGATCGCCTTAGTATTGTGTTCGTGGTCCTTCTTGCAGCGCTCTTTCTTGGAGAAGCACTTGGGTGGAAAGCTGTTCTCGGGGCTCTTCTTATGATGGCAGGAGCTATTTTAATAACACTGTAATACGTTATATATGAAAAAAAAGATACACACAGAATGGGATTTAAGTCGATTGTATTCTTCTCCCCAAGACCCTCAAATAGAGAAGGATGTACGAAGCGCAGAGCGTGCTTATGCACAGTTTGCTAAAAAACATGCTCATACACGCGCGTTTTTAAAAAATGAAAAAGCCCTTCTTGTGGCACTTCAAGATGAAGAACGGTTAGCTGAAAAAGCATCTCTTGGATCAAAGGCTATTGACTACTTTGCATATCGACACGAGTTAAATAGTTTTGATACACAAGCAGAAGCTATGATGACCCAACTAAGCAACCGTCTTACAAAAGCTTCTAATGAAGTACTCTTTTTTGATCTTGCGATAGGCTCTCTTGATGTAAAAACACAGAAAAAATTCCTCAAAAGCCCAATTTTGAAAAAATATCACTATGCACTGAAACGACTCTTTCTCGAGAGCGCATACCAACTTTCTGAAAAAGAAGAGAAAATTATGTCACTAAAGTCACTACCCGCGAGTGCAATGTGGGTAAGCGGACGCGAGAAAGCAGAAAACAAACTCACTATCCCATATAAAAAGAAGTTAGTACCGATTGCTGAGGCACTTAATATGATTGCCGATTTACCCACAAAGGAACGTCGAGAGGTACATACCCAATGCATGCAAGCGCTTAAGGGTGTATCTGATTTTGCTGAGAGTGAGATGAATGCAGTCTATACAAATAAGAAGATAAATGATGAGCTTCGCGGATTTAAAAAACCATATTCAGCAACTATTCTTGGCTATGAAAACGAAGAAAAGAGTATCGAAAATCTAGTTACGACAGTGAGTAAAGACTTTTCTACTAGTAGAGAGTTTTACACCTTAAAAAAGAAACTGCTTAAGCTGAAAGACTTTGGATATGCTGACCGAGCTGTTTCAATTGGTGAAGTTAAAAAGACATTTACCTTTGAAGAGTCATACAACATTCTTCGAGAAATTTTCTATGGACTAGGTAAAGAGTATGGAGAAATTCTTGATCGGTTTGTACAAAATGGGCACATTGATGCATTTCCCAAAAAAGGAAAGAGTGGAGGTGCATACTGTTCGTCTGATCACGCTACCCCAACATTAGTACTTCTCAACCATACCCCTTCATATAAGTCACTTATGACCTTTGCACATGAAATGGGTCATGCAATTCATTCTGAATTAAGTAAAAAACAGGGAATTTTGTATGAGCACTACACAACTTCGGTTGCAGAGACAGCAAGTACTTTTTTCGAGGCCGCTGTATTCAATGCTATTTTTGATACACTGTCTCCTAAAGAAAAAGTTATTGCATTGCATGACAAAATTCATGGAGATATTTCAACAATCTATCGACAAATTGCATTCTTTAATTTTGAACTTGAACTACATAAAAGAGTGCGAGCTGAAGGTTTTGTATCAAAGGAAGATATTGCAAAACTCCTTAATGAGCACATGAAAGAGTACATTGGTCCCTCAATGAAATTTACTGATGATGATGGATATTTCTTTGTAACCGTATCTCATTTTAGGAGACCGTTTTACGTGTATTCATATACATACGGGCAATTAATCAGTAAGGCACTCTACGAAGAATATCGAAAGAACCCACAGTTTATAGAGAAAATAAACAAGTTCCTTTCAGCGGGTGGAAGTATGAGTCCGGAAGATATTTTTGGATCAATTGGACTTGATACACATAAACCAAAAATATTTAAAGACGGGCTTTCAAGTATTAAACGAGATATAGCTGAGCTTAAAAAGCTCACTCGCTAAATTGACGATTGTCTTGTATTCACTACTATACATCCTTTATCTATGAGCAGTTCAAAAGTCTCTAACAAAAGAAAAATTATTATTGGTATACAGGGTGGTGTGGGTAGCTTTAATGAAGAGGCTTGCCGTTCCTATTGTGAAAAGAACAATATCCTCAAGTACGACATACGCTACCTATATACCACTGTTGGTGTTCTTAAAGCACTCCATAATAAAAAAATTGATCGAGGTATGTTTGCGATTGAAAATACACTTGGCGGAACGGTTATGGAGACAATTAACGCACTTTCTCGATACAACTGTAAAATTCTTGACCAGCACTGGGTAAATATTAGCCACACATTGTATGCTCAAGAGGGAGCAACAATAAAAAGTGTTAAAGCAATCATGTCTCATCCACAAGTATTTGCGCAGTGTAGAAAAACCCTTCTACGCAAATATAAAGATAAAAAATTAATTGTTGGAGAAGGGAAGTTGGTAGACCAATCAACAGCAGCCCGAGCCTTGGCAGAAGGGAAGTTACCAAAATCAACAGCTGTTCTTGCGCCACCGATGTGTCGGGAGCACTACCCAAACCTCACCATTCTTGATAAGGGGTTGCGAGATAAGAAAGATAACCACACCCTCTTTTTATTCGTGGGTCGATTTAATGGTATTTCGTAGTGTGC
Source organism: Minisyncoccota bacterium (assembly GCA_965222715.1). Taxonomy (GTDB): domain Bacteria; phylum Patescibacteriota; class Minisyncoccia; order Phycocordibacterales; family JABMNX01; genus JABMNX01. The sequence goes on from OZ244961.1 coordinate 274,621, forward strand.
TATACTCGGAGCAACATGGATCCCGTTAGAGATTACGGTCATGAGATGTATTATAAACAACATGAACAAGGGTCGAGAGCAGATTTATAGAGTACTAATTAGACAAGGTGCGTCGATCGTGACCTGTCTCTAACGGGATGGATTTACTTTTTTGGGGTCTCACACTAGGTATTGTCGGCAAGGTCATTCTTGGCCTCACTGTAGTTAGTGTGCATTGGAAAATTGTAAAAGAACATAAAATAGATGGCGCCGTCCTCAAGGAAATGCGGAAAGAGCGCAACTTTGCAATTGCTGGTATCGTTTTTATGGTTTTGGGATATATTCTTGAGGTGCTGTTTTATGACTTCTTCTGAGATACGAGAGAAATATTTTAATTTTATGAAAAAACAGGGGCATGAAATAATCCCTTCAGCCTCACTGCGTCCAGAAAATGATCCAACAACGCTCTTTACTGGTTCTGGGATGCAACCACTATTACCATATCTCCTTGGTGAGAGTCATCCAAAAGGAGTTCGTTTAGCAGATTCTCAAAAATGCTTTCGTGCAGAAGACATTGAAGAGGTTGGTGATAACCGACACACGACCTTCTTTGAAATGCTTGGGAACTGGTCACTTGGGGACTACTTTAAAGAAGAACAGCTCAAGTGGTTTTTTGAATTTCTTACCAAGGAAGTTGGGCTGGATCCTCAAAAGCTTTATGTAACCGCGTTTGCTGGGGATACAAGTCTTAATATACCCAAAGATACTCAGTCAGCTGAGATTTGGAAAGAACTCTTCTCATCAGTTGGAATTGATGCTACTGACGTTGTTGTTGGTTCTGAAGAAGACGGCTACTCACGAGGAATGAAGGAAGGCGAGCGTATCTTTTATTACGACGCAAAGAAAAACTGGTGGAGCCGTGCTGGGGTTCCCGAGAACATGCCAGCTGGAGAGCCAGGGGGGCCAGACTCCGAAGTTTTTTATGATTTTGGTACGGAGCACGACCCGCGCTTTGGAGAGCATTGTCATCCAAACTGTGATTGTGGTCGATTTATGGAGATTGGAAATTCTGTCTTTATGGAATACCTTAAGGAAGACGACGGTTCGTTTACTCCACTTCCACAGAAAAACGTAGACTTTGGTGGTGGACTCGAACGGATTACTGCCGCTTCGAATAAAAACCCTGACGTCTTTAAAATAGATATCTTTGAAAAAATAACTACTAAATTAGAAGACCTTTCAGGCACATCAAAGGTATACAATGAAAGTGAAGAGGTGAGAAAATCTTTTAGAGTCATAGCTGACCACTTTAGAGCACTGATATTTATGTTGGGCGATGGAGTTGTTCCCTCAAAGAAGGATGCTGGATATTTTGTGAGGCGCCTAATTCGTTCAGCAAGGCGCCATGCAGCAACTTTGGCTATTGATGAAAATAGGCTAATTGAGTTGGTTGATGTAATTATAAAAGAATATGGTCAAGTTTATCCTAACTTGATTAAAAATAGAGATCTCATAAATGATTGTGTGGAGAAAGAAATAACTCTCGCAACTAAAGCTATCCAGCAAGCAAATCAAGTAGCGTTACCGTTATTGAAATTAATGGTTGAAGGTCAGCCAGTACCTCAGTATTTAGATGAAGATGACATGAAGAAGGTGTTTAGTTTGCACGACACTCACGGTATGGCTTTCGATGAAATAATTGAAACAATGAATGGTTTAAGGATAGATGCTGGTTTTTCTTCCCTAAACCCCAAACAAGAAGAGAAGATATTAAACAGTCTGAACAAACTTAAAGAAGAACACAGAAAAGTCTCGCGTGCAGGTGCTGAACAGAAATTTAAAGGAGGTCTTGCTGATCATGGAGAGAAAACGGTGCAATACCACACTGCGACACACTTACTCCTCGCAGGGCTTCGTAAGGAGCTTGGTAATCATGTACATCAAGCAGGCTCTAATATTACTGGGGAACGCATTCGTTTTGACTTTACCCATCCTGAGAAAGTCGATAAAGAAGCACAGGCTCGTGTGGAAGAATTTGTAAATAATGCAATCCAAGCTGGTGCACATGTTGAAATTGAGACCATAAAAAAGGTTGACGCTGAGAATGATCCAACAGTTGAGGGAAGTTTTTGGGAGAAATATCCAGAGGAAGTAAAGGTGTACACTATAAAAGACGATAATGGTGTTGTGTACTCTCGTGAATTATGTGGAGGTCCTCATGTAGAAAGCACAAGCGAACTTACAGGAACATTTAGAATAACAAAAGAAGAAGCAAGCTCTGCTGGGGTGCGACGTATAAAAGCAGTACTTGAATAAAAACACCAAAAACTCATGGTGTTTTTTGATTTTTCTACACTAGTTAGTAAGATATGTTTTTAACTTTTGTCTTTTGACTTTATACTAAAGGATATGCGTCTTTTCCGTAATGCTCTTCGTATTCTTCACTACAAACGTGGCAATAGACCGGTAGTTATTTTAGATATAGGTAGTTCAAGTGTTGCCGCCGCGGTAGTATCTTTTTCTGATAACGTACCACATATCGAATGTTGTGTTCGTAAGTATGTTCCGTTTCAAGATCAGGTTGATGAAAATCGCTTTGCACCACTTTTGGGTGAAGTACTTGAATCAGTTATACAGACTATACATAAAGAAGGCTTGTGTGTAAGCGACACCTTTCTTGTGCCTAGAGAAATTGTATGTGTACTTTCTTCACCGTGGCACGATACTGAGACACTCACCGCTTCCTTTGAACAACAAAAACCATTTCGAGTGACTGAAAAGGTAATGGATAATCTTATTGCGCAAATTGAATCACAAAGAGGAAGTACGGAAGGTAGCACCATTATTGAAGATAAGATAATACATTCTGCTCTTAACGGATACACAACCCAAAGTCCACTGGGAAAAACAGCAAGTCGGATATCTGTCACCTTTCTCAGAAGCACCGCAACAACAGCAATTCATAATAAAGTAACAGAGGTTGTTGAAAAATCATTTGGTGGAGATATACCAATTGAATTTCGATCATTCACTCTTGCATCATTCTCTGTAGTTCGCGATCTTTTTGGTGATGTAAAAGATTGTATGTTAGTTGATGTTACCGGAGAGGTAACTGGCATGTATGTTGTACGAGAATCAGTTCTTGGAGATACGCTCTCATTTCCATATGGACAAAACACCATCATTCGTCACATTACACAAAAAAGAGGGGGTGTTCCTGAAGACACTCATTCACAAATCAAACTATACTTCAGTAATAAAGAAGGTCCTATGAGTGATTACCTCATTGAAGAAGAAAAACAGTGGGTGGAAATGTTTGGTAAGAGCTGCGGTGAACTTGCAACAGAATCAGAGCCACTTCCTGAGCGAGTATTTCTTGTAACAAGTGCTGAGTTTGAAAAATGGTTTACTGAAATGATTGGTCGGGTTGATTTCAGTCAATTTACTGCGACTCGCGATGTGTTTAAAGTAGAACCTCTTATGTCAGCTAAAGTATCGGACTTATGTAAGTATAAAGAAGGGGTTCCTCGTGATAGTTTTATTTCTACTGCTGCTCTTTTTTACAATAAAGAGTACAATAACCCACATGCTCGTTAGTAGAAAATGGTGTGATATAGTGTAAGATATATAGTATGAAGAAGCATATTGATGACATCATTCCTCCTGAAGATCGTTCGATTCGTAACGTGTCAGTAAGTAGAGAGGGTCGCCGCCGTTCCCAGCGTCAACGACCTCAAGAAGAACACACACCATCTCCAGCCCGTCGTGAACGACATGATGTATATCGACGGCGAAAAGCACCACGATGGGGTTTGTGGGTTATTAGTGGCGTTGCGGTTCTTGCAGTGCTTATATTTGGTCTTTCATTTCTCTTCTCTGGAGCAAAAGTTATTGTGACACCAAAACAACGCACAGTGCCAATTGCTGCCGAATTTCAAGCAAGTCGTACTCCAAGTCTCACCGAGCTTGGATATGAGGTGATGACTATTGAGCGAGAAGGTTCTCGTGAAGTTTCAGCAAGTGGAGAAGAGTATGTAGAAGAAAAGGCGTCTGGTACAATCATTGTCTATAATAATTTTAATTCATCAGATCAGCGCCTTATAAAAAATACTCGCTTTGAGTCTCCAGACGGCAAAATCTATCGTATTAATGAGTCAATTGTGGTACCTGGTCAAAGAACTGAAGGCAACACTACGGTACCCGGAAGCATAGAAGCTGTTGTGTATGCAGACGAAGTGGGTGAAGAATACAATATTGGTCTCACCGACTTCACCATTCCTGGTTTTGAGGGGTCTCCACGGTTTGAAGGATTTTACGCTCGCTCAAAAACAGCAATGACAGGAGGATTTGTTGGAGAAAAGAAGATTGTACAAGAAGCAGATGAGGTGCGTGCGCGCGAAGAGATTCAAAGAGATATTCGTGAGCAGATTTCACAAGAAGCACTAGCACAAAAACCTGAAGGTTTTGAATTGTTCGAGAATGGCACCTTTATTGTTTTCACTTCGCTTCCTAATCAAGAGAAGGGTAACGATGCTGTTATTCGAGAAAAGGCAACACTATATGGTGTACTCTTTAAGCAAGAAGCCTTTGCTGCATTTCTCGCAGAAAATACTGTTGCAGGATATAACGATGGGGATAGTGTCCGTATCACCAACCCACAAGATCTGAATTTCACTATACTCAATAAGAGTGAGCAAGAGCCATGGAACGACAATGCGTTCCAATTTGAAATTGATGGTACTGCTCATATTGTGTGGGAATTTGATTCACAGCAACTCAAAAATGACCTTATTGGTAAGTCAAAAGATGCCTTTACCACAGTCCTTACCGGCTATCCAAGTATTGAAGAAGCACAAATTATACTAAGACCATTCTGGAGACAGACATTTCCAGAAGAAATTGAAGATATAAAGGTCACCACTATTATTGATAAATAATAAGAAAATACGCACAGAACGCCCTTGACGCCCTATGTGGGTATCTGGTAGTATGTGCACACTCCGTATAGGCAATGACTCTGTCGAAACATAACGCACAAAACAACGCAAACGAAAAAGAATCAGTTACTGGGGTGGTTGATGAAGCCCTCCCGAACACACTCTTTAGAGTTACCCTAGACGAGAGCGGCGAGCAGTTACTTACGTACCTTTCAGGTAAAATGCGTAGGTACCGTATCAAGGTTCTTGTTGGTGATAAGGTTTTGGTTGAACTAGAGCCTTACGGAGGGAAAGGAAGAATTATAAAGCGCTTGTAGTTGGTTACGATTGAGTACCGCTTCTACCACTTTGTTTGAGCGCAATTTTTTGTTGTGTACACAATGAAAGTTAAAGCATCAGTTAAAAAAATTTGTTCAAAGTGTCAAACAGTGCGCCGTAAAGGTCGTTTGTATGTTATCTGTTCTGATCCTCGTCACAAACAACGACAAGGTTAATTATTTTTATGCGAATTTCCGGAATTACAATACCAGATAACAAACGACTCGAGATTGGCCTCACTGCTGTTTTTGGTGTTGGTCGTGCGCAAGCACTTTCAGTTCTTAGCGAGACTAAGGTTGATCCAGGTAAAAAGCCAGGTGATTTAACTGCTGATGAAGAAAGTGCAATTCGACAAAAAATTGAATCATTTGTTATCGAAGGTGAGTTAAAGCGAGAAATTTCTGGAAACATTAAACGATTGAAAGACATTAATGCGTTTCGTGGCGTACGGCACAGTAGAAATCTTCCTGTTCGCGGACAGCGTACAAAAACAAACTCACGTACTGTTCGGGGTAACAAACGAAAAACAATGAGTTCAGGACGTCGTACTGTAGAAAAGAAGTAGTATGGGAAAGAAACGAATTATTAAAAAATCTGGAGGTGAGGTAAATGCAGGATTAAAATCCCGATCTCTTTCTCGTACACCACGCAAAAAACTTGATAAAGGAGTGCTCCATATTCAAGCAACCTACAACAACACCAAGTTACTCCTCTCTGATACTAAAGGGAATGCAGTAGTATGGTCTTCAAGTGGTTCACTTGGTTTTAAAGGAGCAAAAAAGGGGACACCATTTGCTGCAGCTAAAGTAGGAGAGTTAGTTGGCGAAAAAGGACATATGATGGGTCTTAAGAGTGTTGACGTCATTATGCGTGGTGTTGGTTCAGGTCGTGAGTCATCGCTTCGTGGTTTTACTTCAAAAGGTATTGACGTAAGTAGCATTAAAGATATGACCCCAGTACCATTTAATGGAACACGACCTAAGAAACCACGACGTGTGTAAGGTGAATATACGTAATATGAAAATTGGACCAAAATATAAAATAGGAAAACGATTAGGAGCAAGTGTGTTTGAAAAATGTCAGACACAAAAGTTTGTGCTTTCAGAGGAGCGCTCAAAAAAACGTCGCGGTTCTCGTCCACGACAGCTTTCAGATTTTGGTAAGCAACTTCTTGAGAAACAAAAAGTACGATACACCTACGGGGTAAGTGAAAAACAACTTTCACGGTACGTTGCTGAAGCAGTTGAGACAAAGACAGATCCTATGAATAAACTCTTCCAAACGCTTGAAATGCGTCTTGATAATGTTGTGTACCGTCTTGGTATTGCACCAACCCGACAGTTTGCACGTCAGATGGTATCTCATGGACACATTATAGTGGGGGGTACACGAGTTACTGTACCTTCATACCAAACAAGCGTTGGTGAGGTTATTACTGTAAAAGAAGGTAGTAGAGAAAAAGGTCTTTTTGCACACCTTGAAGAATATCTGAAGAACTACAGTACACCGAAATGGTTGAAATTTGATGCAAAGAAATGGGAGGGTTCAATCACGTCAGTTCCTGAGCTTATTGCTGGTGAAACTGCATTTGATCTTGAGCTTGTTCTCGAATTTTATAGTAGATAGTTATTTAGTAATCATTAACACATATACTATGTCAGATTATAACGTTACACTTCCATCAAAACCGCGAATCGTATCCGAAAAAGAGTTCGGAGGCGTGTATGAAATTGATGGACTTTATCCAGGGTATGGTCACACACTTGGCAACTCACTTCGTCGTATCATTCTTTCATCACTTCCTGGAGCAGCAATCACTTCAGTAAAAATTGATGGAGTACAACACGAGTTTTCAACCATAGAGGGTGTAAAAGAAGATGTCATTACCATCTTACTTAATCTTAAGCGAGTGCGTATTAAGATGCTCACCGACGAGCCACAACAGATTAAAATTGATGTAAAAGGACCTAAGACGGTCACCGCTGGTGATATTGAAGTGCCAGGTCAAGTAGAGGTGCTTAATCCTGAGCAACACATTGCAGAAGTAACCGGTTCAAACACTCCATTTTCTGTTGAGATGACTGTAGAGCGTGGATTGGGGTACGTTGCAAAAGAAGTACTACAAAAAGAGCGTGTTGATGTGGGAGTTATCTCACTTGACGCAATTTTTACTCCAATTCGACGAGTAAATTATGAAGTTGAGAACATGCGTATTGGCGACCGAACTGACTTTAATCGGTTACGTCTATTTATTGAGACTGACGGAACATTAACGGCAAAAGAAGCTCTTGAGAAGGCAATTGAGATAATGATTAATCAACTAAAGGCTGTGGTTGGTTTCAAGGAAGAGGAGATTGAGCTTCCTCAAGAAGAAGAAAAAGAAGAAGAAAAGGAAGAAGATAAAAAAGAGGTAGACTCTGAATTCCTTAAAACACGCATTGATGACCTTGAACTTTCAGCGCGAACCGCAAACTCTCTTGATGGAGCAAACATTCGAACAGTGGGTGGTTTAGTACGAAAACGAGAAGAAGATATTCTTGCTATTGAGGGAATTGGACAAAAGGGACTCCAAGAAATCAAACGAGCACTAAGTAACTTTGGTGTTACTCTTAAATAAGGTATATGAATCACACTGCACACGGAAGAAAATTTGGACGAGAGCGAAAGGTACGAGTAGCACTTGTGCGTTCTCTTGCGCGGGCACTGATTCTTAATGAAAAGATTGAGACAACTGAAGCAAAGGCACGTGAAGTGCAACGTTTTGTAGAGAAACTCGTTACCAAAAGCAATAAAGGTACTATGGCTTCACAGCGTCTCATTGTCTCTCGACTAGGTGGCGAGGAAAAAGTAGCAAAAAAGCTTCGTGAAGATATCGCGCCTCGATATGCTGAACGTGCTGGTGGATATACCCGCATCATAAAAGTACGTACACCATCGGTTGATGCGCGTAAGCGGGCTGTAATTGAATTTGTATAGATATGGAATACGTAATTGATGCACAAGGAAAGAATATTGGACGAGTTGCAAGCGAAGCAGCACATGTGCTTATGGGTAAAAACGACCCGTCGTTTGAAAAACATACTGTATCTGAAACAGTAGTGAAAATTACTAATAGTGATAAACTTGCTATTTCACAAAAAAAAGCAGAAGAGAAGGTGTATGATCGCTACTCTGGACACCCCGGTGGACGAAAAGTAGAAACACTTGAAGAGGTTGTTGCCAAAAAAGGTCACGAAGAAATACTACGGAAGGCAGTGTATGGTATGCTTCCAGGTAATAAATTACGAGCACGAATGATGAAACATCTTATTATTGAATAATTATGGCTGACACAACACACAAAGAAACATATATTGAAACAGTAGGGCGTCGCAAGACAGCTGCTGCTCGTGTGCGTATCTCAAAAGCAGCAAAAACTGATGTCGTGGTGAATGAAAAACCATATACAGAATATTTCCCAACATCAGAACTCCAAAAAATTATAACAGACGCCTTTACACTCGCAGGTGACGACGCATCTTTTGTGGTTACCGCAAAAGTAAAAGGTGGAGGCATTCATGCTCAGGCTGAAGCAGTGCGTCACGGCATCGCCCGGGGGCTTGTTGAGTATAATGCTGAGTTACGAAAAGAGCTCAAGCGAGCCGGCTACATTAAGCGAGATCCACGGATGAAAGAGCGGAAGAAATTCGGTTTACGAAAAGCTCGACGTGCACCACAGTGGAGTAAACGGTAGTAGAGTACACCTTTACTACAGTTCGGTAACTCCTTTTATTGTATAGTTAGTATTTTCTTTACGCCGCTATGCCAAAGAAAAAAGAAACAAAAGTTGACACAGAAAAAAAGAAAGAGCATACTGTCGATGAAGAATTTGTGATCGAGGATGACATTCAAGGAGAGGAACGTAAGCTCGTTACAATCAGAAAAAAACTAAAAGAGTGTGAAAAAGAACGCCAAGAGTATCTCGCTGGCTGGCAACGCGCTCGAGCAGACGCTATAAACAAAGCGCAGGAGGCGACTCTTGAGAAACAGCAAGCAGTAACTCGAGCTGTTGATGAGGTGTACACGTCACTCTTCCCAATATTAGACAGTTTTGATATGGCTTTTTCAAATAAAAAGCTTTGGGAGAAAGTGGATGAAGTATGGCGTACCGGCGTTGAGCATATCTACACTCAAATGACTCGATCACTACAGGACGCTGGAATTACTGAGATTGAAGCAGAGGGAGCGGTATTTAATCCAACTCTCCATGAACCAGTTGATACAGAAAAGGTTGATACAAAAGACAAGGACGGAATTATTCTTACAGTGTTACAAAAGGGGTATACAAGTAAGAATCGGGTACTACGTCCAGCAAAGGTAATTATTGGCACATATAACAAGTAATACTATGGGAAAAATTTTAGGAATCGATCTTGGAACAACAAACTCAGCAATTGCATATACTGACGGAGGAGAACCGAAGGTAATTGAAAATGCTGAAGGAGGACGAACCACCCCTTCAGTGGTTGCAGTATCAAAGACAGGTGAACGACTTGTTGGTGTGCTTGCGCGCCGACAAGCTGTAACAAACCCACAAAATACTATCTACGGCATTAAGCGTTTCATTGGTCATCGTTTTTCTGATAAGGCAGTACAGAAAGATCTAAAAAACATTCCGTATCAAATAAAAGAATCAAAAGAGGGGGGTGTACTGGTTGAGCTCAATGAAAAAGAGTATCGGCCAGAAGAAATTTCTGCAATGCTTTTGCAAAAACTAAAACAAGATGCAGAAGCAAAAATGGGAGAGAAGGTGACTGAGGCAATCATCACTGTTCCTGCATATTTTGATGATGCACAAAGAAAAGCAACAAAGGATGCGGGGAAGATTGCTGGTCTTGATGTGAAGAGAATCATTAACGAACCAACTGCAGCCGCTCTTGCTTATGGATTTAATAAGAAAAAAGATGAACAAATTGTCGTATACGACTTTGGTGGTGGTACCTTTGACATCTCAGTACTTGAGGTGGGTGATGAAGTGATTGAAGTAAAAGCAACTGATGGTGATTCACACATGGGTGGTCGTGACATAGACCAAGAAATTATTAATTGGATTGTTGAAGAATTTAAAAAGGAAAGTGGTGTAGATGTGTCAAAGGATCCACTTGCATTGCAACGACTTGATGAGGCAGCAGAGAAGGCAAAAATTGAACTTTCAACCGCAACCGAGTCAGAGATTAATATTCCATTCATAACTTCTGATGCCTCAGGTCCTAAACACCTTTTGCTTAAGTTAAGTCGAGCAAAATTAGAAGAATTAGCAAAAGAGTATATTGATCGTTCTATTGAAATCACCAAAAGAGCAATTGAAGCGTCACCATTTGAGATTAAAGATATAGACGAGGTTATCCTTGTTGGTGGTCAGACACGCATGCCAGCTATTTCAAACAGAGTAAAAGAGCTCTTTAGCAAAGAGCCAAATAAGTCAATTAATCCTGATGAGGTGGTTGCGCTTGGTGCTGCAATCCAAGCCGGTATTATGCAGGGTGATGTGAAAGACGTACTTCTTTTAGACGTTATTCCACTCTCTCTTGGTATTGAAACGCTTGGGGGTGTTGCAACAAAATTAATTGAACGAAACACCACCATACCAACCTCAAAATCACAAACGTTTTCAACCGCTGCTGATAACCAAACATCAGTTGAGGTACATATTACTCAAGGAGAACGTGCAATGGCATCTGACAACAAAAGCCTCGGTCGCTTTATTCTTGAAGGTATTCCACCTGCGCCAAGAGGAACTCCTCAGGTTGAGGTGACGTTTGATATCGATGCAAACGGTATACTCAATGTAACTGCAAAAGATAAAACCTCAGGTAAGGAGCAGTCTATACGCATTGAGGCAAGCTCAGGACTGAGCGAAGAAGATATAGAAAAAATGAAGCAAGATGCCGAAAGTCACGCTTCAGAAGATGAGAAAAAGAAGTCATTGGTTGAAGCTCGTAACATTGCTGAGCAACTTATCTACACCGCTGAGCAATCAGTGAAAGAACACGGAGAAAAAGTCTCAGAGGAGGTAAAAAGTGATGTTGAGGAGAAGATACAGGCACTTAAAGAAAAGAAGGACTTAAATGATCTTGATGCGATAAAGAGTGCAACAGAAGCACTTTCAGGCGCACTTCAAAAAATTGGTGAAGCAGTCAGTCAAAACACTAATACACAATCTGAACATACATCTTCAGAAACTGTACACGAGCAACCAGAAGAAGATGCTTCTAATGAAAGTAAGGAAGACGAAAACAAGAACTCATAGCAGTTATTGATTTTATTTTCTTTCTGCGTACACTAGTGTCTATAACTCTATGCAAAAAGATTACTATACTATTCTTGGGGTCCAAAAAAATGCCTCAAAAGAGGAAATTAAAAAAGCATTCCGCTCACTAGCGCATAAATATCACCCTGACAAAAAAACAGGTGACGAAGCGAAGTTTAAAGAGGTAAGTGAGGCGTACAGCGTACTCTCAAATGATAAAAAACGCGCTGAGTATGACGCATATGGACGCGTATTCTCGGGCGGCTCAACCGACCAAGGAAATAGTGGTTTTGGTGGTTTTGACTTCTCTGGTTTTCAAAACGGCGGTTTTGATGGTGTAGACCTGGGAGATATTTTCGGAGATATTTTCGGAGGTTTTTCTCGAAGAGCGCAGCGAGGAAGAGATATTTCTATTGACCTTGAATTATCATTTAAGGAATCAGTTTTTGGTGTTGAGCGACGTGTTTTACTTACTAAAACATCACAGTGCGACGCATGTAGTGGTAGTGGTGCCGAAAAAGGCTCTGGTACAGAGACCTGTAGTACCTGCAATGGCAAAGGCAAGATTCATGAAAACAAGTCTTCAGTATTTGGAACATTTACGAGTGTACGTGCATGTCAAACATGTCTTGGTACTGGTACGGTGCCAAAAGAAAAATGTAAAACCTGTAAAGGTGAGCGTGTAATCCGGAAAGAAGAAGAAATTATAGTTCGCGTACCAGCTGGGATAAACAATGGTGAGATGATTCGCCTCTCAGGAAAGGGTGAGGCTATTCCTGGAGGTGAAGCAGGCGATTTATACATAAAAATACACGTACATCCACACGAAAGCTTTAAAAAAGAAGGTCAGAATCTCATTACCACACTTTCTGTAAAGTTGTCTGATGCCCTCTTGGGTGCTCAATATAATCTTGAAGCACTTGAAGGAGACAGGCTTTCAATAAAAATTCCGCAAGGTGTTGCAACAGGTGAAATCATTCGCGTAAAAGGTAGGGGGGTACCATTTGAAAATAGTCGCGGGGACATGCTTGTAAAGATTATTGTTGATATGCCTAAAAAACTTAATAAAAAATCGAAAGAAGCTGTTGAACAATTACGAGAAGAAGGTATATAAAGAAACGTGAATCTGTTACTATTATAAGTAATGAACATACTCGACACACTCTCAGGTGCACTAACAACTGATGTGCTCATTATATTAACAACGTGTGTAGCATTGTTTTGTTTCGCTCTTTTTTATGGGAAAAGTAGGGCAGTAGGACTGCTGATATCAGTCTATGTAGGTATTATTGGCTTTTTAAGTTTTCCATTTCTTGAAGAAGCAACCCTTCTAAAAAGTTCAGAGGCACAAACCACTCTCTCCCACATCGGCCTCTTTGCAGTTGGCGTGTTTATTATTTATACAGTTATTCAAAGATTTATATACGTAGAGTATCCAGCAAGTACATTATTTAGGTTTATTCACGCAGGTATTATAGCTGCCTCAACCACGGCGCTCCTTTTTGCGTTTGCGTACCACACCATTCCAGTAGGAACGCTGTATGATTTCAACCAAACAATTGATCATCTATTCTCATCAGAGTACTTTTTCTGGTGGCTCGTTGCTCCACTTGGTGGTCTATTCTTTGTGTCACGTGGGTATTAAGTGAGGGAAATATTGACTTTTTCTTTTTTTATGTTAATCTATATACAGATGAACTTCTAAAACTCTAGATTTGAAAGGAGAGCAGCCGTGACACATAGCGTCCTGTTTTACACTGAACCGCTCGTTTGTATGCACGAGCTGCGTCAACGAGCACAACACATCATCGAAGGCTCAGCCCTCATCAATGAATGCGCAGAAGGCAACAAGAAAGCCGTCGGTGCACTCTTTGTTGGCTTTTGGCCCTTTGTGAGAACATTTGGGACCAAAATTGATCAACAGAAACTTCCTCTTCGCCCTCTTGCTGAACTCTTTGGTAAGGAAAGGGTACGCGATTACTTCGCTCAAGTGGCGCCGATCGTGGAAAGTATGGCAAAAGAAGAAGGTGATCATGCCGAAATCTGGTTTGGTGACTCAGAGGGTATCGGCATCGGTCTCACCCACCAAGAAAGCCCTTTTGCCGGCATCCGTGAACTGACTGAGATGGCTGAAGATAAAGACATGGTCGCTTTCTTTGGCCATCTTGCCGGCACTGAGTTTATTGCAGAAGAGCTGTCTCGGTTCCTCTGTGGGTCTGAGCCGTTCACCAATCTTCTCGGAGGTGCGTGGGGGTGGGGAGATGTTCACCTTGAAGAACACGACGGCCCCTCGCACCTAGAGATCGACGTTGATCTCGGATCAGCTTACGCTGTTGCCGCATGTGACAATCCGGTAAGCGTCAGGGAAAGTGCAATGGATGCACTCACCGACGCAATCGTAAGGTCGCAAAACGCTTTCAAAACTGCTGCTGATGAAATCTATGTCTCAGTGGTCTGATTCGCACGACTGAAGTATGTTTTACCAACTGCTTCAGTCGTTTTTCTTTTTAAGACTCAGTGGTACAATTTTTATACGTATCTATTATGGGAATTGCAACAGGGTTACTTGCGATAGTCGCTTCTATTAATTTACTTTTTGCTGGTGCAATCTATATACACGGCAATAAGACAAGAGTTCTTACTTCATATATTCTTATTTCTGTTTTTGCTAGCTTGTGGTCGCTCGCGACACTCTTTACTGGTATTAACTTTAGATATGAATATAGTGCATATTTTGAATTAGCTCTTCACTTCCACTACATTTTTGGCTACTTAGCCTACCTTTCTTTTTTATGGTTTGCTATTTTTTATCCTCCATTAAATAGAAAACTTCTTTCAGCCGTCACCATCCTCACCTTTCTAACCACAATACTGTTGTTTTTTATTCCATTTAGTAATTATTTCTATACAGAAATTAGTGGGGTAGGATCTATCGCAGACAGGGCTTTATTTAACCCAATTGGCTATTGGTTTTTTGTCTCTGTACTCTCAATTGTCTTTATTGTTGGACTTATAGTCTTTACATATCGTTACACAAGAGCTAAAGAAAAGAACAATGCTCAAGATTCAAAACGTATTTTATACATCACACTAGCAAATTTCTTTGCTGGAACATTTGGTATCGTTTTAAATTTAATTTTCCCAGGATTTGGAAACTTTGATTTTTTCTATATAAATCCTATTTTGGTGACTTGTGCACTTACTAGTTTTGGTCTCTATGCATTAATTAAATATCATATCTTCAACATTCGAGTTATTGTTGCTGAAGTATTTATCTTTGCTATTTGGCTAATCGAGTTTGCGCAGCTTTTGGTGAGTAGTGGGAGAGAGGAATTTATATACAACGCGGTGTTCCTACTCTCTGCAATACTATTTGGACTGTTCTTGATACGTAGTGTAGCTAAAGAAGTTGAGCAGCGTGAAAAAATTGAAAAACTTGCTCAAGATTTAGAAAAAGCAAATGAGCGACTTCGAGAACTTGATCGCCAAAAGACAGAATTTGTCTCTATTGCATCACACCAACTACGAAGTCCACTCACTGCAATTGAAGGATATGCTTCTATGCTGCTTGAAGGTTCATATGGGAAATTTCCCAAAAAGGCGCAAGAAGCATTAGAGAGAATTTTTAGGTCAAGTAGACTCATGGCTTCTTCGGTTGAAGATTTCCTTAACGTCTCACGTATTGAACAGGGAAGAATGCAATACAACAAAGCAGATACTGACATTGCTAACCTCGCGCGTACGGTTGTAGAAGAGTTAGAACCAGTTGCGCAAGAAAAAGGTCTTTCTTTAACGTTCTCTACTGACAATAATCCGTCGCATATCGCCTCTGTTGATTTTGGAAAAATGAAACAAGTGTTTAGTAACCTTATAGATAACGCAATAAAATATACTGAAAACGGTAGTGTGACAGTATCAGTTACAAAAAAAGATGGTAATTCTGTATTATTTTCTGTAAAAGATAGTGGTGTGGGAATATCAAAAGACACCATTAAAAAATTGTTTGATAAATTTGTTCGTGCTCGTAATGCTCACGAAGTCAATGTGTCTGGTTCAGGACTTGGTCTTTACGTTGCTAAGCAAATGGTAGAAGCTCATGGTGGCACAATCTGGGCAGAATCTAGTGGAGAGGGGAAAGGATCAACCTTTTTTGTTGAGCTTAAATCTACACAATAAGTCCTTTCTAAAAGCCCTATATTTTGCTACTATTTCGGGATATGGGTGAGAAAAAAGTCCTTGTTTCAGGCATAAAACCAACAGGAGAACTCCATATCGGTAACTATTTTGGCGCTATGCGCCAATTTATTGATTTCCAAGAAAAACATGAAAGCTTTATTTTTATAGCTGACTACCACGCTCTTACCACAGCTCATGATTCAGAACGTCTTAAAGAAAATATCTATAAACTAGTTGCTGGATATATTGCGATAGGACTCGATCCAAAAAAACTTACTTTGTTTAAACAGTCTGATGTAGCAGAACACACGGAACTCTCGTGGATATTTAACTCAATCACAACAATGCCGTATCTTATGCGTGCACATGCGTTTAAAGATGCAGAAGCTAAAAGTAAAGAAATAACTGTCGGAACATTTGATTACCCAATGCTTATGGCTGCCGACATCCTTTTATATAACGCTGATGTTGTTCCGGTGGGGAAAGATCAAAAACAACATATTGAAATGACTCGGGATACTGCACAGAAATTTAATAGCCTATATGGCGAGACATTTAAACTACCGAAAGAAATAATTCTTGAGGAGGTAGCAACTGTACCTGGAATTGATGGGCAAAAAATGAGTAAGAGTTACCACAACACTGTTCCACTTTTTGGAACAAAAGATGAGATATCAAAAACAGTTATGTCTATTGTGACTGACTCCGAGGGTTCTCGTCCAGAAAATGTGTACGCCATACATAAACTTTTCACACCAGAAGAAGATCTCAAAGTCCTGTACACAGAAAAAGAAGGAAATTACAAAGCATTAAAGGAGGCACTTATAGAAGACATTGAAGTAGTAGTCGGGCCTATGCGTGAAGTCTATCAATCACTTCTTAATGATAAAGAAAAAATAAAAACGATACTTACAGATGGTGCTACCAAAGCACGACCTATCGCTGAAGCAAAAATGAAAGAGGTGCGAGAAAAGGTAGGAGTATCACTATAAACATATGGAACGAGTATATATACAAGACTTACAAAATCATATCGGCAAAAAAGTCCTTATTTCAGGGTGGGTAGATGTAGCACGTGACCAAGGTAAAATGGCATTTTTTGATTTTAGAGACATGAGTGGTTTTGTGCAGGGAGTTGTTTTTGGAAAACCAGACGTCCTTGAAGTTGCAAAAGAACTTCGACCTGAATGGGTTGTTGCAGTTGTTGGTGTAGTAAACGAACGCCCTGAGAAAATGGTCAATACAGATGTGGCAAATGGGAATATTGAGCTTGAGATACAGAGTATAAAGGTGTTAAACAAGGCGCATGAAATGCCGTTTGATAAAGACATTGAACTTAATATTGATACGTATCTTGATCACATGCCACTAACGCTTCGCAGTAAACGAAGTAGAGCTATTTTTAAAGTGCAGTCAGAAATTGTAACTGCGTATCGAGAAGCATTGCGTAAAGAAAATTTCTCAGAATTCCAGTCTCCAAAGCTTGTTGGTGCAGATGCTGAGGGAGGGGCAAATGTTTTTAAGGTTGAATACTTTTATGACCAAGACGCATACCTTGCAACAAGTCCACAATTTTATAAACAAATTATGGTTGGTGCTCTTGAACGAGTATTTTCAGTAGGAAACGTTTTTCGAGCAGAAAAACACAGCACTACGCGACATCTTAATGAGTATACGAGTCTTGACGCTGAGTTTGGTTTTATACAGGATCATCATGATGTCATGCGGGTACTTACGCGAGTCATGGAACACATTACTACACACCTTCAAACACACTGTAAAGAAGAATTTGCAATGCTTGACGCTGTGCTACCTAAACTTCCCAAAGAGATTCCATCAGTGAAATTACGAGAAGCACAACAGCTTATCAGTAATGAAACAGGTGAAGATTGTGTTGGTGAACCTGATCTTGAGCCAGCGCATGAAAGGTGGCTGTGTGAATATGCCCGTGAAAAACTTGATTCTGATTTTATCTTCATTACCCACTATCCAGTAGAAAAACGACCGTTTTATACACATGAAGATGAGAATGACCCAGGGTTCACTAAAAGCTTTGATCTACTCTTTAGGGGTGTTGAAATTACTACTGGTGGGCAGCGCGTCGATTCATACGATCGCATGATAGAAAATATAAAAAAGAAGGGATTAGAACCAGAGAACTTCACTTTCTACCTTGAAGCATTTAAATATGGCATGCCTCCACACGGAGGGTGGGGTATGGGGCTTGAGCGTCTCACTCAGAAATTCCTTAATCTCCAGAGCGTGAAAGAGGCAACGCTTTTCCCGCGGGAAATGAATCGCATCGACACATTACTTTCAGAATAATACCTAAAGCAATTGATTACATATGAATATAACAACAGAGACAAAGAAAGCATCAGTGCGACCAAAAGGGGTAGTTCGAGTAACGATAAGTGAGAAAGGTCAGACAAAGTTTATTGAACATAATGATACGACTGAACTTCGTATTAAAGCTGGAAATATAAAAAAAGATGATCGAAGAAAATTTATTAAGGTAGTTAGAAAAGTTATCAGAACAGCTCAACAGTATCATTGTGAAAAAATTGCAATTGATATTGATGAGTTTCAAAAATTTACTGCAAGTAGTGGACATGATCTTGGTTCACTTATTGCACAAAACTTTATTATGGCTGGATATGAATTTCGTTCATTCAAGAAAGAGCCTAAAAATGGTTGGAGGGATGTAGAGGAGGTGTACATAACCAATGTCTCTCAAAAAACAATACGAGAAGGTGTATTAGAAGGTAGCCTCGTTGGTGAGATGGTTAATGAATGTCGTACGATATCAAACACACCAGGGGGTGATATGACGCCACAGCTTTTACTTTCTCATGCACGACGCCTTGCAAAGGGGACAAACGCAAAGGTTTCATCTCTGGGGAGGAGAGAAATGGAGCGATTAAAGATGGGATCAATCCTTGGAGTATCAAAAGGTTCACCAGAAGAGCCAAAATTTATCATCATGGAGTACTTGGGTGGTAAAAAAGGTGAACGTCCTGTGGTGCTCGTTGGTAAAGGAGTGACATTTGACACAGGAGGGATTAACCTCAAACCCTCAAACGCTATATTGGGTATGCACCTTGATATGTCTGGAGGTGCAGCGGTACTTGCGTCAGTGGCACTTGCAGCAAAACTGAAGATAAAAAAGAATGTCATTGCGCTCGTACCCTCTGTAGAGAATGCAATTTCAGGAAGTAGTCTTCGTCCAGGCGATGTGCTTACGTCAATGTCGGGTAAAACCATTGAGGTTGTTGATACTGATGCTGAAGGGCGTCTTGTACTTGCTGACGCACTTACGTATGCAGAGCGCTACACTCCAAAATCAGTAGTTACTGTAGCAACACTTACCGGCGCAGCTCTTGTTGCTCTTGGTGATAGAGCTTCAGCTTTAATGACACGTGATGAAAAATTACAACATCGCCTTATGGAAGTAGCTGAGGAGACAGGAGATTATCTTTGGCCATTACCACTTTGGGAAGAGTATGAAGAAGATTTAAAAGGAAATAACATCGCAGATGTTGCAAATCTTTCTACCAGAAATGCTCGTTACGGAGGTTCTATTATGGGAGGTATATTTTTACAGCAATTTGCAAAAAAATATCCATTTGCCCACATTGACATGGCACCACGCATGACAACAATTCCAAGCGATAATCTTTCTTCTGGTGCTGCTGGAGAACCAGTTCGGCTACTCACACAGTTTATTAAACAGTCGTAACATCATGAGTGACGAGTTTAAAGTACGTGTAGAAGGATTTGAAGGACCTCTTGAACTGCTTTTATCATTAATTGAGAAACGAAAACTTCCTATTAATGATATATCTTTAGCGCAAGTCACTGATGACTATATTAGTCATATTGAGAACCAAGACGAATTTCCGCTTTCTCAAACATCTCATTTTATACTCGTTGCTTCAACACTCCTCTTAATAAAATCTAAGTCGCTTCTTCCTAATCTCTCTTTAACCGAAGAGGAGGAGGATGATATTGAGAACTTAGAACGACGCTTAAAAATGTATAAGCGTGTAAAAGAGCTCTCTACACATGTAAAGGATCGTTACGGTACCCAAATACTTTTTAGTCAAAGTGAACAAAAGTATCAAGACCCTGTATTTTCTCCCTCAAAAGATACCAGTATCTCAACACTAAGCGCCGCTATTGCTGGAGTACTAAAAAGCTTGCCGAAGGTTGATATTACCCCACAAGCTATTGTTGAGAAGGTGATTAGTTTAGAAGAAATGATAGAAAACCTCACTGAAAGAATCACTAAAAATATAAAAATGAATTTTTCTGAATTTTCTAGCGCACAAAAAGGAAAGAAAGTTGAGGTTATTGTGGGTTTCTTAGCAATGCTTGAGCTTGTTAAACAAGGTATAATCAATGTATCTCAAGATAGATTATTTGATGATATTACTATGGAAAGCGATAATGTCAGTACTCCTCAATATGAGTAAATAATACAGTATGACCATCAGTACAGAAAAACAGATTGAGGCATTACTTTTCTTTAAAAATGAGCCAGTAGACAAAAAGTGGCTCAAGACAACACTTAACAAAAGTGACGCTGAAATAGAGGAGGGGATTCGTGCTCTCAAGGAGTCTCTTTTTGATAGAGGTATTGTACTAGTAGAAAAAGATAGTGATGTCGCTTTACGCACAGCACCCGAGTGCTCTTCACTTATTGAATCACTGCAAAAAGAAGAACTCTCAAAAGACTTAGGTAAAGCTGGTTTAGAGACATTATCAATTGTGTTATATCACGGCCCAGTCACTCGTGCTGAAATTGATTACATTCGAGGGGTAAACTCAACCTTTATTTTACGAAGCCTTTTGGTTCGTGGTTTGGTAGAAAAAATACCAAACCCTGATGATTCACGAAGTTTCTTGTATCGCCCCACATTTGACCTTTTGTCATTCTTAGGCATTTCTACTATTAGTGAGCTCCCTGAATATCAGCAGGTTCAAGATGAAATAGAATCATTTAAATCACAAAGAGAAGCTAGTGATGGGAAAGAAGGTGTGTAACAATATTGGTTTATGGAGACTCAAGAGCAAGATAGAAAAGATATACCTAAGGTAGACAACAGTGAGGTTGAAGAAGTAGATTTCTTCAAGTCTTCTTTTGTCCGGATTAGTGCACTCGCCCTACTACTTATGGGGAGTACATTTCTCTTTAACTTACATGTTCTTAATACCGAAAAAAACGTCTCACTTGAGACCAGTGGTGTAAATACAGTAGAGACTCGACCTTTTGACACTCTCTTGCTTGAGGCAAACGCTGTGTATGTTTACGACGTAACAACAGGAGAAGTGCTTTTTTCAAAAAATCCTTACGCGCAGTTACCACTAGCTTCACTTACAAAAGTAATGACCGCACTCGTTGCATCAGAACAAATTACTGAGGATGCCACAATTACTATTACTCCAGAAGCAATTAAGGTTAATGGAGACCATGGATTAAAAGAGGGTGAGCGATGGCGTTTTAAAGATTTATTAGACTATACGTTAGTTGTTTCTTCAAATGACGGTGCTCATGCTATTGCTGGTGTTGCTGGTTCTCTCAATGCGCTCGATGGTTCACATTACGAGAATTTTAACCATGCCATGAATAGTGCTGCACAAAAAATTGGACTAACACAAACATATTTTCTTAATGAAAGCGGGCTCGATACAAGTAGCTCAGTAAGTGGTGGGTATGGTTCAGCGCAGGATGTTGCACGGCTTCTTTCTTTTGTTATTACTGAAAGGCCACACCTTCTTGAGGCGACCACTTATGATACTCTTGAATTTACCTCAGAAGATCAATTTATTTATAATGCTACTAATACCAACTCAGTTATTGGTGCTATTCCAGGCCTCATTGCGTCCAAAACCGGCTTTACGGACCTTGCTGGGGGAAATCTTGCAATAGCCTTCAATGTTGGCCTTGGTCGTCCTGTGGTTGCGGTTGTTCTTGGATCAACATACGATGGTCGCTTTCAAGATATGCAACAAATTGTTGCAGCAACCCTTACCACAGTAACGCAACGCTAATGATTATTCTCGATATAGTAAAAATTATTGTTCCTTCAGCGCTTGCTTTTTTTATTGGTATTTTAATTACGCCAATTATTACCCACTATCTCTACAAGTATAAAGTCTGGAAGAAAAAATCAGGCAAAGGTGTTGGGTACGGAGGAGGTGAGACACCAATATTTGATGAACTACATAAGGAGAGCGATACCGGTACACCACGCATGGGCGGCATTGTTGTGTGGGGAAGCGTACTTCTTACTATAGTGGGTATCTGGGGGTTAAGTATGCTGCTCGACAGCCAGACCTTTGATAAGCTCAATTTCTTGAGTCGTAGTCAGACATGGCTTCCATTTTTTGCACTTATGGTCGGTGCAGTTGTTGGGTTTATTGATGACCTGTTCGTTGTCCGCGGCACTGGTACTCATTTTGCAGGCGGACTTCCGCTTACACATCGGTTACTTACGGTTGGTGCAGTGGCCCTCTTCACTGCATGGTGGTTCTATGAAAAGCTACAAATTAGCACAGTCCACATTCCTTTTAATGGGCCACTTGAACTAGGTATCTTTTTTATTCCTATTTTTATTCTGGTTGCTCTTGCTATTTACGCCAGTAGCGTCATTGATGGTATTGATGGGCTTTCGGGAGGTGTGTTTGCTTCTATTTTTGCCGCGTATGCAGGTATCGCATTTTATCAACAGCAAATTGATCTTGCGGCACTCTCAGCAACTATTGTTGGCGCGCTTCTTGCATTCCTCTGGTTTAACATTCCACCAGCACGATTTTATATGACTGAAACAGGTGTTATGGGTCTTACCATGGCGCTTACCGTCATTGCTTTCATGACTGACTCACTAGGTGAGGGAAGTGGAGTGTTTGTACTTCCGATCGTTGGCTTCTTACTAGTAGTAACGGTTGTTTCAAATATTATTCAAGTTGCTTCAAAGAAACTTCGTAATGGTAAGAAAGTATTTCTTGTAGCACCACTTCATCACCACTTTGAAGCGTTAGGTTGGCCAGGGTACAAGGTAACTATGCGTTACTGGGTACTTAGCGTTATTTTTGCAGTTATCGGTATTGTTATTGCACTACTTGGGTAAAGCGCTTGGATATATCAAAAGATAAGTTAGAAAATTAACAAAAAGCATCATATATCTTTTGCTATACTAAGAAGGATGCACTCTATTGATAGAACACTACTTTTTACAACCATTGCACTTGTTGTTGTTGGTTTTTTTATTTTTGCATCAGCCTCTTTTGGTCTCTTAGCTCGGGAAGGTGCTCGTTTTTCTTCAGTTGCCTTTAGTCAGATTTTCCTGGGCATTGGTTTGGGCACTATTTTTTTGATACTTACCTCAAAAATTCGGTATCGCATATGGAAGCCATACGCACTCCATATATTTATTTTTTCTCTCCTTGTCACACTACTCGTGTTTGTCCCACAACTAGGATTTGAATCAAACGGCGCTCGTCGCTGGATACATGTATTTGGTTTCTCAGTTCAGCCAGCAGAATTCCTTAAACTTGGTTTTGTTATATATCTCGCAGCATATCTTTCAACAGCACGGCAACGTATCACTGATTTTAAGCACGGCCTTATTCCGTTTACACTTATACTTGGTGCCGCAACAGGAGTGCTCTTATTACAACCAGATACTGGTACCGCACTGGTGCTTATAGCTTCCGGTGTAGGTATGTATATAGTTGCGGGTGGCAAAGCTCGAGATATTCTTATACTCACCATACTGGGCGCTATAGTGCTTTCAGGACTTGTTATACAAAGACCATATCTTCAAGACCGTCTCAAAACATATATAAATCCAGGAATCGATGTACAGGAATCAGGGTACCAGCTTAACCAATCACTCATTGCTATTGGTTCAGGCGAGCTTACTGGTCGTGGTTTTGGTCAAAGTGTACAAAAATTTAACTACCTTCCTGAGCCAATTAACGACTCCATTTTTGCAGTTGCAGCAGAAGAATTTGGTTTTATTGGTGCTGTGTTGCTGTTACTACTTTTTCTTACATTTGCATTTCGTGGACTAAAAGTAGCTGCGCGTTCCCCTGATTATTTTGGTGGACTGCTTGTTGTGGGAATTGTTATACTAATTGTGTCTCAGTCATTTATCAACATCGGCTCGATGCTTGGTGTGTTCCCACTGACTGGATTACCGTTACTATTCATTAGTCATGGCGGAACGGCAATGCTCTTCGTACTTGGTAGTGTTGGTATTGTGTTAAACATTTCTAAATACCAGAAGAAATAACGAATGAAATAGGTAGTATATGATAAAGATAGTTTTTACAGGCGGCGGCAGTGGAGGGCATTTTTACCCTATAATTGCAGTTGCTCAACAGATTGACCGTGTTGTTGAAGAAAAGAAACTTCTTCGGCCTAAAATGTACTATTTTGGGCCTAAACCCTTTGATGAGCGCGCACTACTTGAACTCGATATTGAACATCGCTACAGTAGCGCAGGCAAGCTACGCAACTACCCATCCATTTGGAACTATATCGATATGATAAAGACTCTCTGGGGAGGGTTTTTAGCACTTATGCAGCTCTTTATTATTTACCCAGATGTTGTCTTCAGTAAAGGTGGGTATGCTGCTTTTCCAACCGTACTTGCTGCGCGCATATTACGCATACCAGTAGTGGTACATGAGTCTGATGCAGTAATGGGACGCACAAACGCATGGACAGCAAAATTTGCATACAGTGTCGCTATTTCATACCCTTCTGTTGCAGAAGAAATTGAGCATGATCGAGTTGCTCATACTGGACACCCGACTCGAGAGGAATTGTTTCGTCCAGTGAAAGAAGGTGTGTTTGAGTACCTTAACTTACGAGAAGACATTCCTGTTATTTTAGTGCTTGGCGGCTCTCAAGGTGCGCAGGTAATAAACAATACCCTTGTTGATGCGCTTGCAGAACTACTTCCTCACTATCAAATTATCCATCAAGCAGGCGAGAAGCATGTTGACGAAGTAAAAGCTCGAACATCAGTCCTTCTACAAGACCTTCCTGATAAAAACAACTACCGGGTATTTGGTCTTCTCAATCCTCTTGCTCTTCGTATGTCTTATGGAGCAGCTGATTTAGTTATTTCACGAGCTGGCTCTGGTGGTATCTTTGAAACCGCCGCTATGGGGAAGCCGAGTATTATTATTCCTATTCCTAAAGATATATCGCGAGACCAAACAAAAAATGCATTTTCATACGCTCGATCAGGGGCTGCGATTGTAATTGAGCAAAATAATCTTACACCACACCTTCTCTCAACAGAGATACAGCGACTCTTTAGTAACAAAGAAGAAATGCAGCGTATGGCCGAATCTGCAAAAAGTTTTGCTCGACCTGACGCAGCAAAAACAATTGCAAACGAGTTGATTAGCATTGGTATTGAGCACGACTCATAGGTATGGGAATTATTTCTACACTCAAAAGAATATTCACTCGAGGTGTTAGTGGGAGAAAGGTGGTTACTCGCATTGCACCAAGCCCAACAGGGAAATTTCATTTTGGTACTGCCCGTTCAGCACTGTTTAATTTTTTAATTGCAAAAAAATACGGAGGCACATTTATCGTTCGTATTGAAGACACTGATAAAGAGCGAAGCACTAAAGAGAATGAGAAAGATATTCTTAGTGGTCTTGAGTGGCTGGGTATTACTGGTGACGCAACCTATAGGCAGTCAGAACGTGGTGACATATACACAACATATCTGAAGCGACTTGTTGACGAGGGAAGCGCATATATTTCTAAAGAAAAAAAGAAAGATAGGGAAGGTAACGAGTCTGACGAAATGGTAGAAGTTGTTCGCCTTAAAAATCCTGGTACAGATGTTACTTTTACCGATCGTATACGTGGAGATATTACCTTTAATACTGAAGAATTAGGGGATTTTGTTATTGCGCGATCAGTTACTGAGCCACTCTACCACCTTGCAGTGGTAGTAGATGATTATGAAATGGGGGTTACGCACGTCATTCGCGGTGAAGACCATATCTCAAATACACCACGTCAAATACTTATTCAACGAGCGCTAAGCATAGCACAGCCTGAATATGCCCATATTCCACTCATTTTAGCCCCAGATCGCTCAAAAATGTCTAAACGTAAGGGTCATACTGGTCTAACTGAATATAGAGAAAATGGATATCTTCCAGAAGCGCTTGTAAACTACCTAGCTTTTTTGGGTTGGAATCCAGGGACAGACAAGGAGGTATATACACTTAAAGAATTAATACACGATTTCTCACTTAATGAAGTGCAGAAGGGTGGAGCAGTGTTTGATATCCAAAAATTAAATTGGTTTAACCGAGAGCACTTACGTATGCTTCCAAAAGAGAAGCTGCTCACACTTGTTACAGAAGCACTTCCTGAAAGAGTTACCACACTACCGCAATACTCATTAGAACGCCTCACACATGCGCTTGGTGTCATTACCGAACGCATAAGCACACTTCATGAACTCACTGATATATCTGAGAAAGGTGAATTTGATTATCTCTTTACGCACCCAACTCTTGAGACAGAGCTGACGTGGAAAAAAGATGAGCCGGCAACTACTCTAAACCATCTTGCTAAAGTTATTGAACTACTGACACCACTCTCTGAACATGAATTTACTCAAGGTGTTGTTAAAGAAATAGTATGGGAGTATGCATCAGAAAAGGGGAGAGGGTCAGTGTTGTGGCCGATGCGTGTTGCACTTTCAGGTAAGGAGAAATCACCTGATCCATTTGAAATTGCAGAAATTATTGGAAAGGAAGATACACTACATCGACTTTCTGCTGCTCACGCATCATTAGAGAAACATGGAACAAGTAAGTAACAACTCACGTAATCACAAAAGAGTGCTCTGGGGAGTGTTTTGTACACTTGCTGTTTTCATACTACTTGGATTTCAAGTACACACTGTGTTTGGACAAAATATTGAAGAGTTAAAAAAACAAATCAGTGACTACAATGCTCAGATAGCTGAACTTGAAAGAGAGATTGCTGAGTATGAAGGAGAACTTAATGTTATTGGTAGCGAAAAACGAACATTGCAGAATGCAGTGAATGAGTTAGACCTCTCTCGTCGAAAATTGCAGACAAGTATTCAACTCACTCAGAATCGTATTTATTCAACCACTCTTCAAATTGAAGAATTGGGTGATGAGATTGTAGATAAACGAGATCGAATAGCAAATGATACACAGGCAGTTGCATCAGCAATTCGTCGTATCAATGAGATAGAATCGCAATCAATGATCGAAGTATTATTGGGGCATGACGACCTCGATGAATTTTGGAATCAGCTTGAGTCATTACAGCGCTTTCAGCTTGTTGTCCGGGATGAATTAAAAAAACTAGTTGAACTTAAAGCAGAGCTTGAGAATACAAAAGTCTCTTCAGAAAGGAAGAAATCACAACTTGAGAACTACAACACAGAGCTTGCTGGGCAAAAGATAGTACTTGAAGAAAATCTTGATGAGCAGAAATATCTCTTAGGGGAAACCCGTGAACGTGAGTTTGAATACCAAAAACTACTTAATGAACGTATTGCTGCTCGTGAGCAATTTGAAAATGAGTTGCTTGAATTAGAGTCTGAGTTACGTATTGCAATTGATCCAAACAGTATTCCCCCAATTGGTTCGGGTATCTTACGATGGCCGTTCTCGGACGAATACATGCAGCGATGTCCATCCTATGAAAGACACCTTGGTAATATTCATTGTCTGACACAGTACTTTGGTAACACGCCATTTGCTACTCAAAATCCGCAAGTATATAACGGCGGGGGACACAACGGTATTGATTTTCGTGCATCTGTAGGAACAAAGATACAGGCAGCACTTGGCGGTACTGTTGTTGAAACAGGGAACACGGACCTACAAAGAGGATGTTACTCGTATGGGAAATGGGTGCTTGTGCGGCATAACAATGGACTCTCGACACTATACGCCCACCTATCACATATCTCAGTAAGTGCTGGGCAAAATGTTGCTACTGGCGAAGTGGTTGGTTTTAGTGGAAATACTGGATATTCAACTGGTCCACACCTTCATTTTACTGTCTTTGCGACGCAAGGAGTTGAGGTAGTGCGCCTTGGTGATGTAAAGAAAATTACCAATTGTGGTAATGTTCGTATTCCTGTTGCGCCTCTTGATGCGTACCTTAATCCACTTTCATACCTTTAAGAGCTGTTGATAAAAACCTAGCTTTTATCCTTTTTGCGTTATAATTATACAAAGGTCGATTTTCAATCTAAGTAACAAAAAACATGCTAAAAAATCTTGCAATGGTATTCGGAGTCGTATTCCTTCTTATTGGTGTTCTTGGTTTCGTACCAGGAGTAACCAATGACGGAATGCTTCTCGGAATCTTTGAAGTAGATGCTGTACACAATGTCATCCACCTCCTTACTGGTATTCTTGCAATTCTTGCAGGGATGAAAGGAATGGCAAAGCTATATTTCAAGGTGTTCGGTGTTGTCTATGCACTCGTAACAATTCTTGGATTCGTAGCGGGTGGAAATATTCTTGGTCTTATTCAAACAAATATGGCTGATGACATTCTTCACCTTGTAATTGCAGTTGTTGCACTCTACGCTGGTTTTGTGATGAAAGATGATTCTGACCACGGAATGCAGCAAAGTGCTGATATGCCTCAGCAGCAATAAGCTTTAATTTGAGAAGTTAACAAAAGACACCTCTTCTATGGGGTGTTTTTTGTATAAAAAGAAAAAGCCCTCGCGAAGAGAGCTTCTTGTGACAGGGGTTAGGGTTGTTTCTTCTGAAGAGTCTCATTGATTTTTTCCAGCTGTTTTGCAATCAGCATTAAACCAGTCCAGAGCAGCATACACGCACTGGATGCTAGTATAATAATGCCCAGCAGAGCAACGTTCTCGTGGTTGGTGTAAAACGCTGCAAAAGTTCCAATGCTCAGAAGAAGAAGTCCTGAGACAGAGATTTTCCCAGTCTCTGAGATTTTTGAACGATCTTTGGAATCCATGTCCTTGTTCCTTCTAGGGTTTGGACTATTTTGATTTTCTATCAAAAAGAATTGGATTTTGTATCCACGAATAATTATATTATAAATTAATTTATTTGTCAATACCTAAAAAGAACCCCGCCTCTAGGGCGGGGATGTTTCTTGTTGTTATTTAATGAGCGCGTCTGCAACCCTGATTTCTTTTTGTTCACCGATACCTGGATACGCATAGGAAACCTTCACCAAAGGTCCGTCTATGTGTAACTCCCAGAACTTGAGAAATTCCCACAAACGGGGGAGTTCAGGAACTCGGTCGTACTCTTGCCAGATAAATTCCTGAACAAGGGAAGGGAAATCTGGCAACTGGTAAAGTATCTCACTGGTAACCAGTCGTGTGGTAATGCCGCGT
The DNA here is from genome assembly GCA_965222715.1 of Minisyncoccota bacterium. Classification (GTDB taxonomy): domain Bacteria; phylum Patescibacteriota; class Minisyncoccia; order Phycocordibacterales; family JABMNX01; genus JABMNX01. Next base: position 303,744 of record OZ244961.1, read on the forward strand.
ATTTCGAGCGGTGTACTACCTATTGTCCGAGGCATTTTTTCCTCCGTTACTGGCTGCTCTAATACAAACTATATATAAAAAATCTTTACAGAGCAATTTTATGAAAAAGTGAAAAGAAAAAGCCCCCATGTTGTAGATTTGGGGACTCAGGTGCTGGTGAACAGTTTTTTAGGAACCCTTGATTTGTTTTCCAAACCATATGAAAGTTCCGCCAATGAGGTTCCGTAGTTGTTTGAAACCCCACTTATTGAGCCGTCCGGCCAGTTTTGGGCCACCCAGAATCACAGCAAAGCCGTTCGCCATAATCCAGGAAGCTAGAACGAGACCGGAAATCAACTCCATTGAGTTTAGTGTTGAAAGGTCCATGACTACACCTCCACTTTCTAAATATTATTTAATCATAAATTATATAAAATGTCAATACACTAAAAACTAAATTACTAAGCAGGCGAGGGGAGTACAATGCCGATTGTACGACGTGTGGGGGTATATCAATTGACCACCAAAGATTATTTTGCTACTGTTTAAATAATTAAATATGAAAAACATTAAGTCCTAAGCGAGGTTTCGACTATCCACACAGGGGTTGTTTTTCTATTACTTTTTATGTAAAATGAATGTATGGGCTTTGCCCCTGGGTCCGCGTAGCGGGCCGACAAGAACCCCCAGGATTTCCTGGGGATCTTGTTTTTATATTTAATCTTCAAAGCAACTATACTTTACTCCACAAGATTTGAGTTTTTCCTTAGGAATCAATGCATCAATAATTAATTTTTTATTTAAGAGAGTTTGGTAGGGCGGATAATTTGGATAGTAGCCACCACGAACCATTGGGTATAAATATAAATCAGCAATTTGTAGTAGTGGAGATTTCTTTTCTTGCCTTTTTGGCTCTCCTATGACAAATTCTTTAAATACTTTAGATTCTAATTTGTTATATTTTTTAGAATTATTTTCGTCAAAAGGCATGCCTTTCTTTTTTAGTTCTCTTGCATATTCAATTAGAGCAAGATCTTCTCTTTTACCAGATTTTTCAAACTTTACCTTTAATTTACATTTCTTACTTAAAACATAACGCGCGGATCTCTCTATTAGGATTGAATACGCTGTTTTACATAACCACCAACGTTTTTTGCCATACTTATCCTCATAACGTTTATTATATCCAGGACGGTCAACCACGGCGGCAAAACCAATAACAGGTATATTGGTTAAAAAATCCTCTAAATCTTTTAAAAAAAGTTCATTTATTTCTTCATTAACAAGCCATGCAAAGTGATTCCTTTTACCACGTATTTCTGTAGAGTGTAGTGGATAGGTAATGCGCCACTTTTTACATAATTCTTTATATTTATTTATAACAAAATCACGATCACTATCTTTTATCAAAATTCCTCCAAGGGCAAAATGATCTAGACCATCATCCCGAACAGGGGATTGCTGTTTATCAGGGAAGCGTAAACCTGAGTCGTCTATATACAAATGATATACATCATCGTCTAATATTTTTGTTGACATAGATAATTCTATATTTTTCTATCTTAACCTATAAATAAGCTAGTGTATAAAAAATATAATGAAATAGGGGATAACTATCTTGTATATATTTATTAAATAGGAATATATTATTAATAATGGTCTTCGGTCAATCAAAATGTCCCCATTGTAATAGTTTTCAATGGGAACTATCAACAGAATCGCCCCATGGCTCTAACTTTAAAATAAACTTTATTCGATGTGCCTCATGTAAGGCACCTGTGGGAGTTGTTAGCTATTATGATACACATTCTCAACTAAAAAGTATTGAGAGGCAGATTTCTAATATCAAAAGTTCACTCATGCATACATTAGTAACTATTGATGAGAATATCCGTCGTCTGTTCCATAAGTAATTGGTGGTTTTTTATACTTATTTAGGTATTCTAAACCTTTTTTTGTTAATGACTTATCTTTTCCAAGCCACTTTTTACCCTTACCATTTTTACGCAAAAGATATATTGTGCGACGTATAGATACTCTGGAATATACACTATAAACCTCTTCTCCCCCCACAATAATGCTATATACTAAAGGTTGTAGTATTAACATTACTAATAAACAAAAAAGATATATGAAAATGTCTACAGCGTTACTTCCATGGGCTCCGCTTATTGCGCGAATTCTTGTTGGAGGTATGTTTTTAATGTCTGGTATCAATAAGTTAACTGACTTTGCTAATACCGTTCAATTTGCTCAATCAGTAGGCCTCCCTTCCCCTGAACTTGCTATTATAATTGCAATTGTGGCAGAGGTACTTGGAGGTCTTTCTGTACTTCTTGGATACCGAATTTTCTGGGGTGGATTAATATTAGTACTCTTTACTGTAGCTACATCAGTTATTTTCCACGCAGATTTTGGAGATCAAATACAAATGATTCTATTTACTAAAAATATGGGTATTGTTGCAGCACTCCTCTACATGATGCGATTTGGTTCAGGCAAACTTTCTATTGAAAAATAGTACAAGTTTCTGATAACAAAAAACCACCTCATAAAGGTGGTTTTTTGTTATGGTTACCGTGCAAACGCTAGCGTTGCAGGTTCCCAACATTTCTTAGAGTATTTCCAGGGCTCAAGTCCCATCTTCTCGTACAATGCCCGAGCGTACTCAAGGTTGCCCTCAAGTGTGTAGAGATTAATCTCTTTTTCGAGCGCTGTATCAAGGTGGTAATCCTCGTTAATCTGCATCACCCCAACATCACGACGGTTTTCCTTACCACGAAGGACGTTTCCTTCTTTGTCGTAGTGTCTAAAGTGAGATTCACAACGAGCGACTTCAGCAAGTTCTGGAATATCTGAGAAGTAGATGCGTACGTATTGTTCTACATACACAGGTGTCCGCGTTACCTCCCCTACTTTCTTCTGTACTGAGACAGGATCAGCAGTAGCGGTTAACGCAAGAGCAAGTAAAGTAAATATCATACATGAGGTGTAACTAGTCTCGCAAAGCGCTACTAGAACACCTTAGTTAGTTGATAAATGCTAATGTTTAAGAGCAAAATAAAAATCCGGCAATACACCGAATCACTTTAATATTTTAACACATTGAAATATTCTGTCAATACCAGACAATGCTTTTGTATACTTGTACAGAGGTACTTTAAAATGGCTCTATAGAGCCATTATTTAAAAGTATTAATAATAGTAAAGACAGTACTTACAAAGCCGGTTAACAGAGCGAGATTTTGTTTATTGTGATACCAGCGCTGATGAGATGCTTTTGACATACTTCTTTTTATACACAAACCTGGTCGATAATAGTATTGTACGCTTCATCTACAGAATCAACGACAGTAAATATGTTTATATCTTCCGGTGATATTGTTTCGTACTTACTTATAAGATCTTTTTTAAACCATTCGACAAGCGGTGACCAATACTCTTTTCCAACGAGAACCATAGGAATTGGTTCGATTTTCTTGGTTTGTACCAATGTCGCAATTTCAAAAAATTCATCAAGGGTACCGAACCCTCCTGGGAAGTAAATGTAGACCTCAGAGGCAAAAGTGAGCATCACCTTCCGGCTAAAGAAATAGTGGAAGTTTTGGTTGTCAGTAGTGTATTCGTTTGTTGATTGCTCAAATGGAAGATTAATATTAATACCTACTGAATCCCCTCCTGCTTCATGAGCACCTTTGTTTGCTGCTTCCATAACCCCAGCTGCGCCACCGGTGATAATTGCAAATCCTGATCGTGAAAGTTTGTACGCAAGCTCAGATGCTTGTTTATAGATATCACTATCAAGAGAACATCGAGCAGAGCCAAAAAATGTTGCTGCAAGATCATATTTTTGAAGTAATTCAAATCCTTCAGTAAATTCAGCTGCAATACGTCCAACTCGTTCAGGGATCGACTCATCATCATTCCCGTTATGAGGAAACTTTTGTCGATTTACTTTACACACACGGACTTCTGAATCCCCGTTTTTATGTAGTGTTACTTTTTTTGCTGCATCTTTGTCCATATTTCTATAGTGTATCTTATTTCTTCCCTTCTGCCATCCAGGGTATATCAAATGCTTCAAATTGAGGTAACAGCTTTTTATCATATAGTAGCCGTGAAATAACCTCAGCGTGTGAAAGTGCTCCAGTAAGGGCATTATGTGGACTTGGCTCATCTGGAATACCAACATAGTTAAGTACCGCATCTAGATCAAGTGCTGAGCGGTGTTTTGCAATGGGTATATTCTTCCCTCTCTTCACAATATGCATCCACGCAAGCGTGTGGGTATCAACAGTCCGATATGCGAGTTGCCAATCAAGCCCAGCTCGCTCAGCTGCAGCTTTTACAAAGTCACGATCAAATGAAACATTTTGTCCAGCAAGTGTACGATCCTCTACATCATTTGCCCATGCAAGAAACGCTCTTACCACCTCGCTCTCGGTCTTCTTAGATGGATCGGTAATCTCTGCCTCAGTAAAACCGTTTACTTCAAGCGCTCCGTCCATAATATGCGCACCATCCCAAATACGACATTCGTCATAGAATTGGTTGTTGGGGTTATCAAAATCAAGTGCCCCAATTGAGACAATAGAGTGTTTGTGGTATTCGGTTCCTGAAGCTTCAACGTCGAGGACTATCATATATTAAATAAACTTTAAAGTATTATACGTAGTATAACAACAAGGCGCCACCTGTTCTAAAAACAAGGTGACGCCTTTCTCTTACTAACTTGGCTCTTTACCAGAACCCCCACATCGACTGCAGTTAACTTTTCCGTTCGTGCAGCTCATGCAAATGGGACAGTGAACATCTGGAGAGGTGCCACTTCCACCACAGACATCGCAATTTTGTTTACCACTTCCTTTGCATTTAGTGCATTTATCCGATGACTTGGTCACGGTTTTTCTCCTAAAAATTAGTACTGAGTTCTAGCTTACAAGTTTTTCTTTCTTTCTTCCAGTGCATTAATTTCTTTTGCCAACATCCTGTCTTTTTCAGTAACAATGTTCCCCGCATCATGAGTCGTCATACTCACTTCTACATGATTATAATTTGTAATACATATGTCAGGATGATGTTGGTGTTTCTCAGCCAACTCCCCTATTTTATTTACAAATGCTAAGGATTCTGAAAAATCCTTACATACAAATGTGGCGTGTAGTATATTATTTTCTTCTTTCCAATTATTTATATTAGTATTCATAGTTAGATTATTCTAACCCCTTACAATTCCCTGCTGGGAGATATCCTGCTGCTCGAGCAGCTTCTATTGAAGGAAAAGTGATCTTATTCACCTCAGAGATGCGCTGTGCTCCCGAGCACCATGGGAAATGATACTTATTACTATTTTTTGAAGCAACCACTACCCCATCACCAGGCTGAGTTTCTATGTTTTGATCTATACCCCGAAAGGAGGAGGTTTGTGCTGTTTGTTGTTGAGATACCCTATTTTCTGGGCTTGCTGTGATAGTAACCGGCTCTCTTACGCCCTCAAGCGCTGATAATCTACCCAATCCAAACCCAGCAGTACCTACCAAAATCACCACAAAAACAATAAAGAGGTCAGAGGGTAGAAATAATAAAAAACTCTTGACCCTAAGCGCTATTTCACGTATACTCTCCATACTATAATTTGTAGTATATCAGTATCACTGTATGGCACATAGAAAAGCGGGTGGAACAGCAAAAAACCTGCGAGATTCAAATCCTAAATATCTTGGTACAAAACTCTATGACGGCGCAAAAGCTAAAATAGGGTCTATTATCGTGCGTCAACGTGGCACTAAAATTCTCCCTGGTAAAAATGTTGGTCTTGGTAGCGATCACACACTCTTTGCTCTCAAAGAAGGGATTGTAAAATTTCGCACCACTCGTAAAACTCGATTTGATGGAAACACTGTTTCAAAGAAAACGGTAGACGTACAATAAGAAAAATAGGTAACAAAAAAAAAACGATCCTTTGCGATCGTTTTTTGTTTTAATTTTATAGAAGTTTACGCTTCTTTAACGAGAAGTGCGAAAGAAGAATTCTTATCATTCACAGCAACGTTTATCGTATGCTCACCAGTTTCTTTTATTGGGGTTTTTAGTTCAATTGCATCTACAGGAAGATTAATGTGTACTTGTTTTTTTAACTCTTTCACAATATCTTCAGCAGCAATTCCTTTAAATAAATGACCTTTGTCATTTGCTTTTTGCACCATTCGTAACTGAACTGTCTTAAGATCTTCTAAATTTTTTTCAAGTAAATCTTCTTGAATTCTCTCCTCTTCATTCTGCACCTTCTTTTGTTCTTCAATTTCTTTAACTCGAGTGGGTGTTGCCCGTTCTGCTAACTTATTAGGCAATAAAAAATTCATTGCGTACCCATCAGATACTTCTTTTATATCAAACTTTTTTCCGCTCCCCTTAACATCGTGTAGTAAAATAACTTTCATAATGACAAGTAGTATACCGTATTTTCTTCCTTTTCTAAAGCTTCACTAAAGAGAGAGTAGGTATTCAGCTGCTCTCTCCATTTGTGGGTCAACACCATTTTCTATATCTTCAGCTGTACGTTCAACCTCAATATCAGGTGTGAGTCCCTGCTCAGAGATCGAGTGTCCTTTCGGGGTAAGCCAGCGAGCAATAGTAACTTTCAAAGAAGTGCTGTCGGTGATACTTACTAATTCTTGAACAGATCCTTTTCCAAATGTCTTCTCTCCGACAAGTGTTGCAACACCATGCTCACTTAGTGCACCTGCAAGAATTTCTGATGCAGAAGCAGATCCTTGGTTTACTACAATCACCATTTTTAATTCATCACTAAAGACGTCGTACCCTCTTGAACGATGTACTTTTGATTTAATATCATCACCAAAATGCTCTTCTACTACCACGGTACCGACTGGGAGAAACCAACTTGCGATATCAACTGACGCTTCAAGAAAGCCTCCAGGGTTACCACGAAGATCAAGAATAAGTTTGTCTGAACCAGATAGTATAAAATCACGAAGTGCTTCACGGAAAAGGTGCTGGGAGAGTGCTGAGAAGTTGTATAGTTGAATAACAAACACACCATCATCTCGAAGACCAGCCCCATCTTCTGTGCTTGTGCTTATTGTTGGAATCTGTATAACATCACGCTCAACAGAAATAGTGAGCAGCTCTGACTCACCCTCTCGTAATATAGTAAAGACCACTTCAGTTCCCCTTTCACCTCGAATAAGCTTCACTGCCTGCTCAACTGGCATTTCACGAGATTCTCTTCCATCTATTTCAATAATAACGTCTCCAGCTTGTATACCAGCTCTGTATGCAGGAGTATCTTTAAGTGGAGAAACTACTGTTAATGATCCATCACGAGTACCGATTTCCATTCCCACACCCTCAAAATTTCCACTGATATCCGCTTCAAATATTTCATTATCTTGTGGTGGTAGAAATACTGTGTACGGATCACCTAATGAGTCAGCAAGCCCTTGTGCGGCTCCCCAGACTCGATCTTCACTGCTTATTTCTTCGGTACTACTCGCAGCAACATATTTTTCATCAATAACACTCCACGCACGCCATAATGGAGAAAAATCAACACCTTCAGGTGGCGTTATTTCGTTTTGTGTTAGTAAATTTGAAAGAGAACCAACACCACTTTCTTTGTTAGTTTCTGAGCCAACAAATACACCAAGACTAAATACTGCAATAATGAGCACTGCAACACCAAGAGAAAGTGTAAGCTTGTGAACATGTTTTGGAGAATCCATACCGCGTCATTATCTCAAAATGAGTATACTTGGTCAACGCATACGTATTGATATTCACGTATGTGCGTATGCACAATGAGTGCGTTAGTATAAAATAGAGACTATATATGATATCTGTACACAAACATAAACACCTCACTTGGGTTGATGTCGAATCACCTGACCCAGAAGAAATACGTGAGCTCATGGAGAGATATAATATTGATCCACTTGTTGCGGAAGAATTGCTCCTTCCTACGCTTAAGCCCCGAGTTGATAAGTATCCTAACTTTATTTATCTCATCCTCCACTTCCCCGCCGTACGACACGCCCACAGTATAGATCAGAACCAAGAAGTTGATTTTATTATTGGAAAAGATTTCATTATTACGACACGATACGACAGCATTGACCCACTACATAAGTTCTCGAAAGTGTTTGAAGTTAATTCAGTGCTTGATAAAAGTGATATTGGTGAACATGCAGGATTTCTTTTCTTCTACATGGTTCGGAAGCTTTATAAATCAATTGAACACGAATTAGAGTATATTGATGATTCACTTGAAATTATCGAAGAAGATATTTTTGAAGGAAAGGAACGTGAAATGGTCACCGCTCTTTCTAATGTAAGTCGTGATTTACTTAATTTAAAGCAAGCGCTTACGCCCCATCACGAAGTACTTAATTCATTTGCTGATGTTGGTAAGGAATTTTTTGGAGAAAAATTTGGATACCATATTAGTTCAATTATGGGTGAGTATTTCCGTATCCGAAACGGCATTTCAATACATACTGAAACCCTCTATGAACTCCGCCAAACCAACAACTCACTTCTTTCAACGAAGCAAAATGAGGTGATGAAAGTGTTAACCATTTTGGCATTTGTAACTTTCCCACTTATGCTCATTTCTTCAATCTTTGGTATGAACACTAAAATCCTTCCTATCGTTGGCGCACCCTTTGATTTTTGGATTATCATGGGCATAATGGTCTTTGCTACAGCATTTATGTTTATCTTCTTTAAACGAAAAGGCTGGCTATAAACCTTTATGCGCATTCCTTTAGTATCGCTCTTTAAGCGGAAACAAGAACCAGAACAAACACCTCAAAGCCCTCTATTTCTTTTTAATACGCTTACGAAGAGAAAAGACACGTTCACTCCTCTCAAAAAAGAACAAGTGGGACTCTACACTTGTGGGCCAACAGTGTATGACCGTGCACATATTGGAAACCTGCGTTCATACGTCTTCTCTGACGTACTACGTCGAGTTCTTGAATACAATGGATATAACGTAAAACAGATCATCAATATTACTGATGTTGGCCACCTCACCTCAGATGAAGACTCTGGTGACGATAAAATGATGCTTGCTCTTAAACGAGAAGGGCTTCCTGTTACACTCACAGAAATGAAAAAAGTCGGAAGTACCTATACAAAACTATTTAAAGAAGATCTAAAAGAATTAAATATAAAGACACCACACGCATTTCCTCGAGCGAGTGAGCACATAGAGGGACAGATTGCGTTCATTAAAACTCTTGAAGAAAAGGGTTATACCTACCTCCTTAAAGATGGAGTATATTTCGATACAAACCGTTTTGAGCAGTATGGGGCACTGGGTGGTCTCTCTAAACAAGAACAAGAGACAGTGTCTCGCATTGGAGAACATAAAGATAAACGTAAGCAAGAAGATTTTGCACTTTGGAAACTATCCACTTCTGAGACACCGTCAGGAAAACCACTTGGATGGGACTCTCCATGGGGTATTGGGTTTCCTGGTTGGCATATTGAGTGCTCAGCCATGTCAACGCAGTATCTTGGAAAACAATTTGATATTCATACTGGTGGAGTGGATCATATCGCAATCCATCACAATAATGAAATAGCTCAAACAGAAGCGATTACGGGGAAGCAGTTCGTGCACTACTGGCTCCACAATACGTTTATCACTATAGAAAACAAAAAAATAGCAAAATCTGCTGGAAATAATATCTATCTCTATCAACTCCAAGACAGAGGGTACCCTGCATTTGCGTATCGATACTGGCTCTTAACTGGACACTATCGCACTCCTATGAACTTTACTTGGGAAGCACTTGATGGAGCGTATCAAGCACTCATCAAACTCCACAAACAATTTCTTGATCTTGGCAATCGTAATGGAGTGATTAACAAGGAGTATCAAAAAAAATTCTTGGAATATGTTAATGATGATCTTAATACCCCGAAAGCAATCGCCCTTCTCTGGGAGTTACTAGATGATAGTTCTGTAAATAATAAAGATAAACGAGTCACCATTCTTGATATGAACCGTGTACTTGCTATTGGTTTCATCGAATCATACAAACAAATGAAAGAAATGTTCGCGGGTGAGACCAAAAAAGTTGAAGTAAAAGAAGCTCCAAAAGATGTGCAGGAATTAGTCAAAGAACGTGAAGCAGCCCGCAACCAAAAAGATTGGGAAACTGCTGATACTTTGAGAGATCAAATTTCTAAAAAAGGCTATACGGTCTCAGATACTGACAGTGGTCCTGAATTAACGCAGAATGTAGACAGGAAATAAGCCGCATATCAGGTTCTCCCCATATAAATCACACAAAGCCAACAAAAGCACTGAAATGACAAGATTTAGTGTTTTTTCTTTATGCTACAATGGCTCCATACTAAAGTTGTATGTCAAAAGATACGCGCATCCCCCCACAAAGTATTGATTCAGAAAAAGCTTTTCTTGGCTCAATTATGCTTAAACCAGATGCAATGCATGAAGTTGTTGATATGGTTAAATCTGACTCTTTCTATAGTGAAAAACACCGCATTATTTACGATGCAATGCTCTCATTGTTTGAGAGAAATGAGCCAATTGATCTCCTTTCTCTTTCAACAAAACTTAAGGAAAAGAAACAACTTGAACAAATTGGTGGGAATACATATCTGACTGAGTTAGTAAACTTTGTACCATCTGCCGCAAACATCAAGCACTACGCGGATATTGTGCAGAAAAAGTACATGATGCGTAATCTCATACACGCAGCTGATCATATTTCAGAACTTGGATATGAAGAAGATAGTGAGGTTGAGCATGTTCTTGATTCAGCGCAATCAAAAATTCTTGAAGTAACTAACTCCCCTACTCTCCAAAAGTTTATTGCATTGAAAGACACTCTTACAGAAGCATGGGAGCGGCTTGAGCATTTACACCAATCAAAAGATGAGTTGCGGGGAGTTAAGAGTGGTTTTAAAGAACTTGATAATTTACTCGCCGGATTTCAAAAATCAGACCTAGTTATTCTTGCGGCTCGGCCATCTATGGGTAAAACCTCTCTGGCACTTGATATCGCTCGACAAACTGCGGTGCAACACAAGACACCAGTGGGTATCTTTTCTCTTGAGATGAGTGCGCAACAGTTGGTTGATCGTATGCTTGCTGCTCAGTCACACGTTAATGCATGGAAGCTTCGTACCGGAAAGCTCTCAACCGATGAAGAGTTTGATAAACTGCAAGATGCGCTCAACGTACTCTCTCAAGCACCTATTTATATTGATGATAAAGCATCAAGTAATGTGCTTCAGATGCGTGCTGTTGCACGACGTCTCAAGCATGAGAAAGGTCTTGGTTTGATTATTATCGACTATCTCCAGCTTATTATGCCAACGGATGGACGACGTTCTGATTCAATGGTGCAACAAGTAACTGAAATCTCACGTGCACTTAAAGGTATGGCACGAGAGCTTGATGTGCCAGTTATTGCACTCTCTCAGCTTTCACGTGCAGTTGAACAACGTCGTGGTCGCCCTCGCCTCTCAGACCTCCGTGACTCTGGTTCTATTGAGCAAGATGCTGATGTCGTTATGTTTATTCACCGTGATGATAAGATGAATGAAAATTCAGACCGACCAAATATCGCTGAAGTACTTGTTGAGAAGCACCGAAATGGACCTGTTGGCAAAGTAGAATTCTACTTTGATGAACAGAAAGCAACATTTCTTTCAATTGATAAAAGTGACTTTCACGGTGCTGAAACTGAAGACTTTTAATACCTACTATGGATAGCATTCACAAACTTACAGAACTGTTTACTCGCCTTCCTGGTATTGGTCCCCGCCAAGCACAGCGCTTTACATATTACCTCCTCTCTGCGCCAGCAGGATATCGTAGCGAACTAATCCGACTTATTGGTTCATTAAAAGACGAAGCAAAGACATGTCCCTCATGTCAGCGTTTTCACTCAAATCACGCTGAATTATGCACGACCTGCGCTGACACTGGCAGAGACGAGACACTTCTTATGGTGGTTGGGAAAGATATTGATCTTGATAATGTAGAGCGCACAAAAGATTATCATGGCTACTATTTCGTGCTTGGCGGCACCGTTCCGCTGCTTGAGAAAAAGGAAAATCCATTTATAAAAGAAAAAGAGCTTCTTACTACCGTTGAAAGAAGAATACAAAATGGGTTACAAGAGATTGTACTTGCATTTTCACTAAATCCAGAAGGAGAACACACTACCCAACACGTACAAAAACTTCTTACTTCCCTATCAGAAAAACACTCTTTTAAAATATCAGTACTTGGTCGAGGACTTTCAACTGGTTCAGAGCTTGAATACTCAGATCCAGAGACACTTAAAAATGCTTTAAAAAATCGAGTCTAATTGACAAACATAAAAAATGTGTTTAAAATTAGCACAACTGTTCTTTAGTATGAGGAGGAAGAAATGCGCTTTGCATATGGCGCTACTAGGTGGGTTATTATAACCAACCAGTACGCAATCAAAATTGCTCGTTTCCGCCCCCTACGTCCGTTTATCAGATTAATCGATGCTTTTGGGAAAAAAGAGGTGGGTCCCTGTCTCAAAAAACATCACGAGAACCCACTTCTTGCGTCGATCAAGTATCTTTTTGCGGGCGTAGTGGCAAACTACACTGAATATCAAGTGTACAAGAAATATTCTGAACTTGAAGAACTTGCCCCAACTCTGACCACCTTTTTCTTCTTGGTAAACATTCAGATCAGTGGGAGACAAGCGACGGAAGAAGATTTGAACGGTAGCGTCATTTTTAATACCCTTCATGAGTATTTCTTAGGAGACACTGCTGACGCAAAGCAGTTTTGTCTTGTTGATGAGCAGGTACGGCTTGTTGATTATGGCGATGAAAAACTGTATCCCCTGCTCGCAACCTACAGCAAACTGAAAACCGCCCCTTAGGGGGCGGTGTTTATTTATTTCAATGCTTCAATCTTTACTTGTGCGTATGGTTGACGATGTCCGTACTTTTTAAAGTACCGGCTCTTTGATTTAAATTTAATAACACTTATTTTCTTTCCTTTTCCTTCTTCAATAAAAGAAGCGACAACTTTTGCACCCTTTATATATGGAGTACCAATAGTGGTATCTTTCCCGTTATCAACAAGAAGAACCTTGTCGAACTCTATTTTGTCTCCTTCTTTGTGTTCTTCTGAAAGTTTTTCAATAGTAAGTGTGTCACCAACTGAAACGACATATTGCTTTCCTCCAGTTTCAATAACAGCAAACTCGTCCTTGTTTGCTTCTTTTTTAGGAGCTGCTTTAGCTGGCGCCTTCTTAGGGGCGCTTTTTGTAGCTGTTTTTGTCTCTTTTTTTGTGGCTGTCTCAGTTGCCATAATGACGGATATCATACCTATAAATACAAAAAGATGCAAGTCCTATATAGCTAATCTCTTTATGCATAATTTGACATATTAAATAAAAAATTGTAAAAATTACTAAGAAATATCAACAAATACTGAGAGGTGATCTCAATGATTCCATCTTTTAAATCTGAACAAGATGTATGGCATTTCTTTCGTGGACCTGATGGTGCGGAAGCCCTTCAAGATCTAGAGAATCAGTTTCAAAAAAGGTTTCCAAAAGGACATAAAGAAAGCTTACGTCCTCTTACACGTTTCTTGTTGGATCCGGACATCCAAAAACGTTTTGGGGAAAATAACGGTTTTAAATTCATGAAATCGTTTCATCCTCGAGCCCTCCTTCTGCTATTAATTTATGGACAAGACTATACTCCGATGAAATGGGAGTCTTGTCCAAATCTCCCCGTTGAGCCAGAGTGGGGTGGGTGTTTCATAAACTCATTCCATTTTATGTGTGGAGTTAATGCACACAGAAAAATAAAAAAGGGGGTAGAGGAAGAAATTGTCTACGTAGAAGGTCTTGCAGACACTGGATATCCAGCTCCCATGCTTCATGCGTGGAATGCAAAGGGTCTTTGGGGGGAAGACGCAATTGACTGGACCTGGTATACAAACAGTCATTTACATCGGTATTTTGGTATTCCATTTACTGATGCAGAGCTAAGGGAAATCTGGTCGTTCGCTGATCCGACCGGGAAAACGTTTTCTTCTGTCTTCCATAAAAAACACTTCGAGAGAATCGAGTGGTATCTTCACGAGTTTCTTGCTCGGCGAGAAGAGGAGCGAGCTGAAATAAAACGGGCAAATGCCTGGGCCACGTGCTAAAGACGTGGCTTTTTCTTTTACCTACCCTTCTCGTTCTGGCTTAGGTACATCAAGCGCATCTACGTCTATGGCTTCTCCAGTGATCCGATACACATCCTTATCAATCTTCCCAAGCTCTTTATACCCTGCTGTGTAGTGGTTTACTGTAGTGGTTAGTGAATTTCCAAGCTTCTTATAATACTCCTCGTAGCTCTTAAGGTGTCTCGAGAGGTCTTCAACCTGTTTACCGATCTGCTTTGCAGATTCTTCAATCTTAAAGGCTCGAAAACCATAGAGTACTGACTGGAGATACGCAGCAAATGTGGTTGGTGAGACGATAATCACGTTTTTGTCCTTGTATGCATAATCAATGAGTGAACGGGTGTTTACCTTAATAGAACCAACCTCGTTCACCAATAAATCATAGTAAATTGCTTCAGCGGGGATATACATAAACGCAAACGGGAGTGTTCCCTCTTTGGGACGAATATATTTTGCGGTCTCATCAATACGTTTCTTAAGATCATTTTTAAACTCTTTTTCAAGCTCAACACGCCGACCGTCGTCGCTCTCATCAACAAGCCGTCGATAGTTATCTAGTGAAAACTTAGCATCAACAGGGATAATACCGTCTTTGGTAATCACCACCGCATCAACCGCGTCACCTCCAGGGAATTGGTACTGCATTTTGTATGATGACGCGGGAAGAATATTTTCAAGAGCAAGCTGGAGGGACGCTTCACCAAGATTCCCTCGTTGTTTTTGGTGCTTCAAAACTTTCTCAAGATTTTGGAGCTGTTCAGCAACCGTGAACACCTGTTTACTTGACTCACCAACCTCAGTCACTCCCCGAGTAACCTCTGTCATTTGTTTAGTTACCTGCTCATTTATGTCTTTAATGAGACGCTGGGACTCTTGAAACTGAGTTCGCACCGACTCCCCCATTTGCTTATTAGTCTCTTCAAGTTTTCTATCGACAGTACTACGAAGTTCTTGAAGTTCTTTTTGCATCAAAAGCATTCCTTCACTGTTTTGAGGCTCTTCTTTCCCCTGCTTTCGAAAAATCATCCAAAGGACTACGCCATTAAGCAATATGATGATAACGAGTGCAAAAACAATAAGGCCGAGTTCATTCATGACACCTATTTTACCACTCACCTACTACTTACGCACTCTTTCTCTCAAAAATAAAGTATTTCACTATTTCTATAACAAAGAGGTTGAAGAGTCCTATTCCACCAAGCACGATCCATTCAAGTGGAGTCAGTGTAGTAAGAGAAAGTAGGGTTCGTAGCGGTGGTAAGGTTACTGCACCAATGAGGAGCACCACACTCACGAAGAGTGCGCCAAACAGATATCGATTATCAAAAACTGGAATCCTCCACAGAGGTCGATGCAAACTCTTAAATGAGAATGCAAAGAAGATGGAGTCTAGAGAAAGAGCAACAAACATTATGGTGCGTATCTCTTCAATAGGTAAATCTAGTGCAAGGAGAATAAAGTAGAGTGCAATTAAAAAGACACCAGTAACGATACTAATGATGGCAATAAGTTTTTTAATCTGTGTGGTAAGTATTCTTTTTGAAAGACTGTCTCGTGGGTCGCGCTTCATAACACCCTTCTCTGCACCCTCAAAGGCAAATGAGAAACTCATAAACCCTTCTTCAACAATATTCGCCCAGAGAATTTGCCCTGGTAACAATGGTAGTGGCGCACCAACAGAAAGTGCACTGCCTATAAGGATGATTTCACTAAAGCTTGTTGAAATAAGATAGGACGCAATTTTCTTTAAGTTATCAATAATACGCCTACCCTCTCGAATTGCTGCAGTGATGATTGAGAAGCTATTGTTAAGCAACACAATATCACTGGCTGCTTTTGCTACTTCAGTTCCACTTCCTACCGCAACACCAATATCGGCACTCTGGAGTGCTGGTGCGTCATTCACCCCATCACCCGTCATTGCA
This sequence comes from Minisyncoccota bacterium, assembly GCA_965222715.1. Taxonomy (GTDB): domain Bacteria; phylum Patescibacteriota; class Minisyncoccia; order Phycocordibacterales; family JABMNX01; genus JABMNX01. The sequence goes on from OZ244961.1 coordinate 319,887, forward strand.
ACCACCTCACCATTATCTTTTAATACTCGAGCAAGATGTAGTTTTTGGCTCGGAAGCACTCGAGCAAAAACTGGTGTAGTCATAAGTTTTTTGTATAACTCTTGATCGCTAAGATTTTCTATATCACTTCCAACACACACAAAGTCTTTTTCAGTAGCAATACCTGTCTCCACAGCAACATGTTTTGCTGTCTTTGGGTTATCGCCAGTCACCATAACCACCCGAATACCTGCGTCCTGTGCTGTAGTAATAGATGCAGCGACATTCTCGCGCACTGGATCAGCAAATACCACAAGCCCAAGAAATGTAATGTGTTCAAGTAATTCTTTTGTATCATCCGTAGGAACTGTGTTAAATCCCACTTCCCGAGACGCAATAGCGATAACCCGAAATCCTTTCTCGCTCATGTCATTTTGACGTCGAGAGAACATTTTGCGCATCTCCTCTGTAAAGGAAACAGAGCGTCCGTTGTGAAGCACGTATTGTGCTTTCTCTAGAAGCATCTCAGGGACTCCACCGATATAGAGCATATTTTTTGTAGAGTCTTGTGGTGAGTGAAGTGACGCACCAAACCGTCGATCTGACTCAAACTGTAAGAAATCAATACGCGGCTCATCATGAAAAAGACTTTCTTGTATAACCCCTGTATCAATACCGAGTGAGACAAGCGCTTTCCCCATAGGACGGCCTTGTATTACTATTTGCTCTTCTCCATCTTCAGTTACTTTCTTTTCAAGAAATGCTTCAGTTGTTGAAATCGCAGCAGAAAGTAGCTCCTGATTATCTCCTTCGGCTTCTGTGTTCCTACTTTCTATGCCTTGAAGGGAGTACAGACCTGCCACCTGCATATTTGCCTCGGTTAACGTACCTGTTTTATCAGTGAGAATAATTGTGGCTGAACCAAGTGTCTCAGCGGCGACAAGATTTCGTACTAATCCGCCCTTCTTAAGAATAGACTCCATACCAATAGCAAGCACAATGGTAACCGCTGCGGGTAGTCCTGTTGGCATCGCAGCAACAGCAACAGCGATTGAAACAAGGAGCATTTCTGAAATACTCTCACCGTTGAGTAAACCGAGTATAAAAATAGCAACAACAGCAACTAAAATAACGTAAACTAGGAAGCGAGCAATTTGGGCAACACTCTTTTGAAGTGGTGTTGCTCGCTCATCAACAAACTGTAGCTCAGTAGCAATAGCACCCATCTGAGTTCTCTCACCAACCGCAACCACTACCCCACTACCGTACCCAGTTGATACGAGTGTCCCCATCCAGGCCATATTTGAACGCTCAGCAAGCGGCGTACTTTCCCCCTTCTCTTCGTCAGCATGTTTACTCACTGCTAGCCACTCTCCAGTGAGTATTGCTTCATTTATTGAAAGATTTTTACTGCTAATGAGGCGAAGATCAGCTGGTACATACTCACCTCCCTCAAGTAAAACAATATCGCCAACAACTAACTCTTCAACAGGGATAATTTCCCGTTTTCCATTCCTCAGTACTGTTGCAAACTTCTCTTGAGATTTATTTAATTTTTCAAATGCTTGTGATGCACGACCTTCTTGTATAGTACCAATAAGCACATTGATGAGAAGTGCAACAAATATCACTAGCATGTCGAGATACTCTCGAAGTAGTAATGTGGCTACACCAGCAGCAAATAAGATAAGTACCAGCGGGCTTTTAAATTGTTTAGCAACAGAACTAAATACTCCAAAACCCTGCTTTTTTTCAAGCACGTTTTCGCCGTATGTATCCCTTCGATCTTGAATTTCTTCAGAAGAAAGGCCGTTATCTTTTATTACCCCAAGAAATTCAAGAGTTTCTGACACATGCTCTGTGTGCCAGTGTATATTTTCAATAGACGTTGTTTTTTGCATTTTAGTGCATTATATCCTGACATAGCCTGAGTTACTAAAGTTCTTGTGCCCATTTCTATTTTTCTTTGCATACCGTATACTGCATACCATATGTTACATGATGAAATTCGCAGTCAATTAACTACTGCAATGAAAGCAAAAGATGCGCTACGACTACGTATTGTCCGTGGGCTACTCACTGCATTTACTAACGAACTTGTTGCGCAAAAAAGAAAGCCTGATGAGAAACTCTCTGATGAGGAAGCGCTTACTGTTATCAAACGCGCAGTCAAACAGCGTGAAGATTCTATTGAACAGTTTGAAAAAGGTGGACGAGAAGAATTAGCACAAAACGAACGAGATGAACTTGAGGTCCTCAAAGCCTACTTACCTGAGACAATGAGTAAAGAGGAAATACAAAAAGTTGCCATGGCTAAGAAAGCAGAGCTTGGTATAGAGGATAAAAGTAAAATGGGTGTACTCATGGGTGTGGTAATGAAAGAACTCAAAGGAGAAGCCGATGGTAAAGACGTAAAAGAAGTCGTGGAATCACTTTTTTAAACACTATTACAAACACCAAGACTGCCTTGGGCGTTTAGATGGCTCAAGAAAGCGACTAGAGAAAAAACGCCAAAAGCACTCTTGGCGTTTTTCCTTAGGTCTTTTCTCGGTAAGCATGTTGACAAAATATACTTTTATGATACTATCAACTACTAGAAAAAGCATGTATAACACATCCCAGGGAGCGTCAACCCGAAACAAAATAAGGAGACGCTTCAGTGACTGACCAAAACAAACGTGTTGGGTACCTGGTATTCCCCCAAACAGTGCGAGATATGAGCACCCTCGTTGGTGCCATTCTCTCACACGAGTTTGTGGGAAATCACCTAACCATCCACCAGGTCAAAGAAATAACCGATTCACTTCGGGGTATTGCCGAGTTTGAGATCGATGGTTCACACCAAGAATTTCTTATTCGGCAACAGGTTCCCGGCGCATGCGCCGAAAGGAGGGCGCGGGAACTGGGAAGGATACTTCGGAATGCAGGGATTCCTCTCATGGAAACTCCCCTGCCGTCTGAAGATGATGTCAAACAAGTTCTTAAATCTCAATGGAGGATGAGCCATGGAGAATGACAGAAGAGAGGAGGGTACAAAACAGCCAACCAAGCTTACCTTCAAAGAGGGCACTCGTGCCTACGAAGAAGCGCAACACCTCCTCGACGAAGACGAACCGTCCGAGAGCGATGATGTAAAGGTTGTCGGGCAGCCGAAGCACTACAAACTTCGTACCTGAACATGAATCAAACCGGGAGGCGTCATACGACGCTCCCGGTTTTTACTTTTCCCCACCGTATTGTAGTACTATATTGACAATAAGTATATTTATGTAGTATAATAAATATTGAAGAGTTCTTTAGAAAGAGAGGTTAGCTATGTCTAAAGACATAACTGCCTCTGTTGAGGCAGGAGAAATTAAGGACGATCGCTGTCACGTGCGCACTGGCCGAGGTGTAACGCTTATCTTTATGGATACACCGAAAGGTGTCCGAAAAGTTGCGACAGAAGCTGAACCAGGGTGTTCTTCTTTTGTACCCGGGTATGTGTTCAATGAGGCACGTCGACAGGCAGCGTGCGCTTTCCAGTCATCAACAAACCAAGATGAGCGAGGACTAATTCTTCACACTGACCTTCAAATTCTGCAGATATACATAGGAGAAAAAAAGAGAAATCGAACAAAGAAGACCGTCCTTGCCTCGTGGCTTGTAGAAAATGGTATTTGGACCATCGGACGAGAGCGTCATATGCTCCAATTACTGGACCCTGAAAGCCCAAAAGTAAAAGAGGTGGCTCAAAAAAGCCAACCCCTCTTAATCTAGGCGACCGCACACCAAGAGTGTAGCGGTCGTTTTTCTTTTATATATTAGTAGTGAGTATAAAGAAGAGATAGATACTATACCCAAGTATAAGTAGTAATCCCTCTCGACGAGAGAGGACTCCCGGCTTCCCTACAAACAAAATAAGAATAGCTGCAAGTATTGATACACATACTGCAACAAGCGTATCAATTTGGACACTTGTTAATACAGGAAGAGGTTTAAGTATCCCGGTTATACCAAGGATCCCTAAAAAGCCAAACACATTTGATCCAATAACATTTCCAACAGCAATACCTTTGTGACCTTTTACAAGAGCTACAAGTGAAACAGTAAGTTCTGGTAATGACGTACCAACACCAATAAGAGTGAGACCGATAACAGCAGGTGGTACATTAAAGAGCGTAGCGATAGTCTCAGCACCTGAAACTACCCACCCACCACCAATAAAAACCCCAATAATACCAGCAAGAATCATGATGACTGAGCTTGTGGTGGTAAAAATTTGATAATCAACCCCATCATCTTCAACCACCTTCCTTCTGAGCATGAATATAAACCACACAATAAAAAGAGCCGTGAGTAGTATCCCTTCAAGACGAGTAATACCATTAAAATCACTACCTCCAAGTAATGGAAAGAGAACGACAAGCGCCGCAATAGATACGGCGCTTATATTTATAAAAATATCTTTATACCACTCTCGACGAACATAAATTGGTGAGAAAAATGCAACCAACCCAAGAATCATGAGGAGATTAAAGGTATTGCCACCAATAATTGCACCAAGACCAATGTTATTCCCCGCAAATGTTGAAGAGATGCTAATTGCAAGTTCGGGTATAGAAGTACCAATACCAACAATTGCAATACCTATCACCCACCCCGAGACTTTGAGTATTGAGGCAATTGAGACTGCCCCCCGCACCAACAGACGAGCACCTCCAACAAGTACAACAAATCCAATTATGAAGAGGAGTAGCGAGAGTACAGTTTCGTTCATAGTATGTATACTACTCTACTCACTGTATCGCGTCGATATTTTCTATAACAAAACGATATGGCGCATCAACCCACTCTCCCGCATAATTAATACCGATTCGCGGAGTTCGTACAATATTCTTTTTTGTAATATCAACACCACGATCTTCCACCCACAAACCAGAGTCTTTCTGTAGTGATTTTGTATTGAGTGCTTTAGTAATGTTAAGTGCCTTAGTTAAACGCCCAGGGCCAGATACTTCTTTCACCCCTCGAATTAATACAGCTGCGGGGTATTCTTTTTCTCCAGTAACAATATTAAGCATGTAGTGCATGCCGTAAGTGAGATATACGTAAATGTGACCACCTTCACGAAACATCACCTCATTTCGCTGTGTCTTTTTCTTGTGCGCGTGTGATGCCTTATCTTCAAACCCGTCGTACGCTTCAACTTCAGTAATCATATATGCATGTGTTTTCCCTCGATAGGTGCGCACTAAGAATTTCCCCAACAACTCTTCAGCAATAGTAAGTGTCGGTCGTATAAAAAATGACTTGGGAAGTATTTTTTTATCCTTCATAAAAAGCCTTGTTGTGTAATTATACATTTTTATACAAACCTCACATGTAACCCTACGGGGAATCGGGGTCAAGTTGCTAAACTCGCATTGCTCGTTAAGCACTTCCTCCCCGAACTCCTTCGGCTTCGCCTCAGTCCGCTTTTCGATTCTCTCCACAGGAGATCATGAGTGGGCCTACGAAAATACCTCCAAGTCTTTGCTTGGAGGTATTTTCCTAAACCCATGACCCTACGGGGAATCGAACCCCGATTTTAAGCTTGAGAAGCTTACGTCCTAACCGTTAGACGATAGGGCCGCACTGTTGTAAACACAAGGGATTATAACGAGTAACGCACTTTAAAACAAGTTTGTAAGATGTAAGAAAAAAGAGAAAGCGCACCATCTCAGATGCGCTCAGTTATGTTGCTGTTATTGCTTTCGGCAAGCTTCCTTGCGTACGATTTTGTTTCCGTCTCGAAGAGAGGTTTCGGTGTCTGCTCCCTCCCGCCCCCACTGAACGTACCAGTGCGGACTATTGGTACCACACCGATATGCAACAGCGGGAAATATTCGTTCCCCAGGAAGTCTCATTTCAATACGAAGAATCTTGTTGTGCATTTCGGTAATCAAGACGACCACCTCCTGACTTACAAGAAACATCGAGACATTGAAAGAAATCCCTTGCTCGAGAGCTGTCTTCTCGAAAGAATAGGGCTGGTCGCCGATAGCGAAGGTGACCGTTTCACTCGCTGAAGCACTTTGGGCGCTTACAGCAAGAGGAAACGAGAGAATGAAGATGAGTATTAAGACTCTCATGAAAACACTCCATACCTAGAAACAAGTTCTTACTTTCTTCTAAACTTATTAAAACACTTTATATGTATTAAGTCAATACATTCCAATCGTATAGGAACTACAGAAATATCATTTTCTGCGTAACCACTCTCTATCTTGTCGCACTAAAAGCTCGTGGGCATCCTCAGGTTGCGCCATCGCCTCTTTTACCACCCTTTCCATACGCATAGATTGTGAACCTTTTACTAGAGCAACGTCACCCTTTTCAAGTATTTCACGCAATTTTTCTCCAGCGCTTGTTGAGTTCTCAAAATGGAAACAGTTGCGCTCTTCTATCCCCGCTTCAATTGCTGATTCTCTCACTCCTCGAGCTCGTACACCGACAGTAATAAGTCGATCAGCACTTTCTGCAACCTGCTTTCCAGCAGCACGATGTGCCTCAATTGAATGCACTCCAAGCTCCATCATGTCACCAATAACTGCAAACTTTCTTCCAGACACTGAAATGTCTTTCAACACAGTGAGGGCACTAGTGAGTGCTGCTGGTGATGAATTATAGGTATCATCAATAATAACTGAACGACGCACTCCTCCAATTATCTTCATACGCCCCAAAGGGGTTTTGTGTTCCCCAAAAGCTTCTGCCATAGTAGCCATATCAAGACCAAGAGAGCCTCCAACAGCAAACGCTGCCAATGCTGGATAAATGTGCTGACGACCGAGTGCACCTTTAATAGCAAGTGGCACACTGCTACCTCGTGAGTTTATACGAAAGCTTGTCTGGCGATTTTCAAGATTGGCAGCATCGTGAGACGCCTGATACGTTGCTCCCTCAGTAAAACCAAAGGTTGTTGCAGTGTGCCGGTATTTTTGTTTTAAACTTCTGGTCTTTTCCTCATCATAGTTGAGTATTAATGTCCCCTCAGGTTTTAACGCTTGTACTAAGGCTTCTTTTTCTTCGACAACCTCTTCAACTGAATCAAAAAACTCAATATGTACGGGCACATCAGGTAATGAGGTAACTACCACAACATCTGGTTTAAGCCATTCAGTAATTGCACGTATGTCTCCTGGCCTATCAGCACCCACTTCAAGCACTAACCATTTTGGGTAATGGTTTTTGAGAATAATAAGCAGTAAACCTTCAATAATATTCTTTACCCACAAAAAGGGGTTATTCCACGCGTTGTTGCACCCAAGAATAGTAAGCGGTACTCCAATTTCACTATTAAAACTTTTTTCACTTCTCCGTACAAAAAAACGTTTACTGATGACTGTAAAAATTGCGTCTTTTGTTGATGTCTTTCCTACATTACCAGTTATTGCGATAATCTTTGGTTTATATTTCTTTAAAACAAGTACTGCTTCCCATTGAATAATGGCGATGACTATTTTTTTAATAAATGATTTCATACAGTAAACTATCTATCTGGTGGAATATCGTAATAATTAATCAAAAATTGAACTGTATCCATAAATGGTTCAGTCAATGTCTGGGAAGCATAACGCACTTCACGTGGTTCTAAAGTAAAGAAGAAAATAAGAAACTGAGGATCATACGCTGGGAAATACCCAAAGAATGAATGGAGAAACCTGTCATCATAATACCCTCGCTCTTCAGTGTTCGCAATTTGAGCAGTTCCTGTCTTTGCAGCAATAGAATAGTTATCAATTTTTACAGTACCACCCAAAAGCGCATCATCAACCACTTTTACCAACATTCTCGTTATCTCTTCTGACGTTTCTTCTTTAAGAACACGGTCTCCATCTACATATGAAATATCTTTTGAAAGACCAGTACGATATTTTATTTCTTTTCCTAGATGCGGAGTGATGAGAACACCTCCATTTGCAAGTGCAGAGAGAGCTCGTACAGTTGCGATAGGGGTGAGTGCTATTCCCTGACCAAATGATGCTGTAGCGTACTCAATCGTTCGCGGGCTTTCTAGGTTATTAACCAATCCAATACCTTCGTTCGGGAGATCAATACCAGTTTCTTCTCCAATACCAAAACTAAGCATATACTCACGAAATACGTCAGTACCCATCTCCTCTACCAAAAAAGTTACGCCAGTATTAAGTGATTGATTGAGAACCTCTTGCATTGAAACCTCTCCTCTTCCCTCGCCGTCATAGTTTGAAATAGTAGCTCGATCAAGTTCAACGTAGCCTTTATCATAGTAGGTTGTTTTTGCAGAGACAGCGCCTGAATCCAAACCAGCTGCCATGGTGAGCGGTTTAATAATTGAGCCCATTTCATACACATTTTCAACAAGCGGGTTTGAGAAAATTGAAGCGCTTTCAGCTTCTTTGAAATTATTTACATCAAACGTGGGGTTCACCCCCATCGCGTATATATCTCCAGTTTGTGGGTTAATAATGACACCTGCTGTTTGCCTTGAGCCCCATTCAGTACTAATATCCTTAAGGGTTCTTTCTAGATAAAGTTGTACCGATGGTTCGATCGACGTCACCACATCTCCCTCTCTACTTCCATCTCTATCAAAAAGAGTTTTATTAATATTTGAAAAAATTTCAGCAAAAAAGTTTACGTAGGTATTATTAGTACTTCGTGAAAGTGTGTCATCATAGTATCGCTCAATACCGTAGCGACCTGAAAGCTCATCACCTTGGTATGCAATAAATCCAATACTATGAGCACCCAATTCTCCCCCTGGGTAATATCGCCAACGCTCTTTATGTACCTGTACACCTGCGATATCAAGATCATCTATCGCAAGTCCATCTTCTTGAGAAACTCGTTTTGCTACCTCTTCATATGGATCTCCTTTTTTGTTTGCGCGAGCTAAAAAATCATCTCTATCTATTGGAGTAATTTCATGTAATTGTTCGTACACTGACTCTGGGTCTAAGATGCGATCTGGATTTATCGAGACGGTGAAACCAGTCTTGAGTGTTGCAGCAGAGACAAGTCGATTGTCTTTATCTTTAAAGAAAATTGACCCTCTATCAAAGAGGTTTTGATTAGGTCGTACGTACTGATGATCTGCTCGTGCACTAAACTCTTCGCCGTAGACAATTTGTACAAAATACAAGCGTGTTATTAATACCAGTGCAACAAGAATTATGACTCCAAGGACAAATCTAATACGTAGTATGAAACTAGCTCTCATCTTTCTTCATCTCTAACGAACTTCATTATTTTGTGAAAGGCTTCTACCGACAAGTGTGCCTCGAGTTACAAAAATCTTCTCTGAAATTGTATCAAAGCCCTCTGCTTGGGCAAATTCCATATTGATACTATCTTTTTGAGCAAGATATGCAGACTCAAGATCACTTAAACGAGAATTTACTTCTGCTATCTGAAGTTCTGTTTCTTCACGAACAACTACATTAACAATAGATTTACCAACAAAATATACATATAAAGAAGCAAGAGTGATAATAAGTATGAAAAAGATAAGACACAGTCGCCGTTCTATGCCATAAAGATTTTGTTGTAATGTTCGTGTGTAGGACATGTGCGTTTGTTTAATTGCTGATAAATACTCGTAATTTTGCGCTTCGAGACCGAGGGTTTTCTCTGATCTCCTCCCTTGTTGGACGTATTGGTTTTCGTGGCTTCATTTCACCCCTTCCGCTTTTCTGCCACTCTTGAAACACTCTCTTTACCCTACGATCTTCAATACTGTGGAAGGTAATGACTGCAATGCGCCCCTGTGGCTTTAGAAACGAGAATGCTTTTTCAAGCGCTTCCGTAATGGCTTCAATCTCATCATTTACTGCAATACGTAGCGCTTGAAATGTTTTTGTTGCAGGATGGATGCGTTGACGCCGGTACCACGAAGGAACTGCTTCCTCAACAATTTCTTTTAATTGAGAAGTGGTTTGTATTGGTGACACCTCCCTCTTCTCAACAAGTGCTTGAGCGATTCTCTTTGCAAACTGTTCTTCACCGTATCCGCGAAGAATTGTTGTGATGTGCTCTTCACTCCATTCATTCACAATCTGCTGTGCGGTTACAGATCCCTCTTTCGGAGTATCAGTGAGCGTCATCAAAAGTGGCTCTTCTTTTTGGAAGCTAATTCCCCGACCGCTACTTTCTAATTGAATAGAGCTAAACCCAAGGTCAAAGAGAAATGCATCGACTGCTGATATGTTGAGCTCGGTGAGTACTCGATCGAGGTTACGAAAATTTTCTTTTACCACATGTGTGACTGGGTGCGTCCCTGTATGTGTTGCTGAAGAAGATTTTTTAAACACTTCTTCTGCTCGAGTAATAACCTCACCATCAACATCAAGGCCTATGAACGTACCCTCTGAACCAAGCTGAGTAAGTAGTGCGGTGCTGTGACCAAGACCCCCAAGGGTTGCATCAACAACGGTATTGCTCTCCTTAACCGCAAGTGCGTCAAGTGATTCGTGTAAAAGAACTGGATAGTGAGAAGTTGTAGGCTGTGTTCTTTGCTGCATGGTGTAACTACAGAGCGCCAATCTCTCCAAGCTTTTCAGCAAGCTGATCTGCCTGCTTTTCAATACGACGCGTGTACTCACTCCACGCTTTCTCGTTCCAGATCTCAACACGGTCGTTTACTCCTGCGAAGACAACTTTTGTCTTTAAATTCGCAAAACCTTTTAAAAAATCTGGCACGAGAATACGTCCAACTGAGTCAACATCAACCTCGACTGCTCCTGAGAGCATGAAGCGGTTAAATCCTCGTGTATCCGCCTGGGCAAATGAGAGATCTTTAAGACGCTGCGCAGTCTCTTTCCATGCTTGTGGTGAATACATAAACAAACAATTATCGAGACCGCGTGTAATGACGACTTTTTTACCGAGTTCAGTACGAAACTTCTTCGGCAGCGAAAGCCGATTCTTTGCGTCCATTGAGTGTATGTATTCACCAATCAGCATATTTCCCACTCTTTCCCACTACATATAAAGTATATAACACTTTCCCCCACTTCTATACTATGATTATCCACAGTACTACATTGTGTTATAGTGGCTTGAAATAGGTCTTTTTATGTAGGAGTATAAAAATATGAAGATAGCAACACTCTGTATTCCACTTACTGATACCCACGTGCTGTTGGGTAGAAAAAAGCTCCGTTTTGGGGCTGGTAAGCTAAACGGTTTTGGTGGGAAACTAAAAGAAGGAGAAACCCCTGAACAGGCAGCGGTTCGTGAATTGAATGAAGAATGTGGTATCAGATCAACTGAGGGAGATTTAGAAAAAGTTGCTGTACTACAATTCTATTTCAACAGCGATGAACCAGTTTTTCAGATGCACACATACTTCGCTCACAAGTGGCAGGGATCTCCGCGAGAAAGTGACGAGATGACACCCCAGTGGCATAAGCGCACTGAAATCCCCTACAATGACATGTGGGATGGAGACCGTGTGTGGATGAAAGATATTTTCTCAGGCAAAAAGATTGGTGCACATGTGTACTTCATAATAGACGGCACTCCAGGAGTTGATAAAGAGGTATTTGATCGAATTGAATACGATCATTCTCTACTTCAAAACTAGCCCCGTTGTTTTTACGGGGTTTTGTTTATTTGCATTCATTTGACAAATGTATACAAAATATGATATAATTAAACTATAGAGATTAGTTCTTGATAATTGAAAAGGAGGGGGCAATGAGCTCGCTTTTGATTGACACCACTGTGTATGGTCTTGATGTACGAGTGACGCTGTTGCGCGCATTCGTCATCATGTTCAGTTTCCTTGGTTTGCTCTGGTACTTCTACCAGATCGCCAAAGGTGAACAGATACTCATTCGTTCAGCCTGGTTCCTGATTCTCGCCCTAGATGTGGTTGGGGTCCTCAGCCAGTACAAACGAGAGGTATTCGATCCGCAGCTGACCGTCTACACGGTCGGTGCCGTCATCGTGGTGCTGTTCTCCATTAAGAACGGAGAGCCGGGGATAACCCGGACCGATAAGGTCTGTGCTGGTATCGTCCTTGTCGCGATCGTATTCATGCTCACGATCCCGACACTCGGACTTATCGCCACCCTTACTGGTTTCACTGCGGCGACCTGGCCTCTGGTGAGTGCGGCAATCTTCAAAAAACATCGCGAAGCACTTGCCACTTGGGTGCTTATGCTCATCGGAAGCATCATCGGAATCGCCGACTGCTTGCTTTCCGGTGAGGATGGCAACCTGATAACCGTGATCTGGTTCTCTGTTATCCAGATTTCGGTGATCGCGCCGGTGATATACCATCACGGTATACCCACTTTCCGAAAGACTTCGTCGGCAGTATAAACACAGCTGACGACAAGGCTGCACAGCACACGTGCAGCCTTTTCTTTTTATTTACTCATCCTATAAACAACTCTTTGTAAACTAAGTTTAATAAATTCTACAGAAAACCATTTTTATTTAAGTTTTCGATATTTAATTGATTTAGGTTCTAAATCTCCATCTAATATTTATAATTTGCTTTATTACACCAAATTAGTATCATTTAGAAAGAGTATAATGGGTCGAATTTAAAACCCCTAAATTTATTTTACTTTATGAATAAAAAAGATCAGGGCGCTATAAGGTTTAATATCAAAGAGATTAAGACTCCCCTTATGGCCTTAAAACAAGGGTGTACGGCAGTCTTCGATATTAAAAAGAATAAATAAGAATTCTCTATAAAATACTCTATCCAAAAGGATGGGGTATTTTGTTTCTACCGACAATCTTGAACGAGGTATCCAGGTTATTAGAAGTAAATGTGGGTTTTAGTAAATCTCCAGAAGTACACCGATAGATTTCTATTGGATCAAGTCTTTCTGGGGTGATTCTCTCTAAATGAAAACGTATCTTATTCTTACGTAATTCATTCTTTAGAAGCGTCAAATCCTCTTCTTTAAATTTATTTGTTCTTAATATCCTACCTTTCCAGCTCACTATTTTTTTAGGTTTTATAAAATCCTTCAAATACTTCATATTTTTAGGGTCCCAATAATATATTTTATTTTTTTCAGATAGAATGGATGCTTGATTAGAGAAGTCTTCTCTTCCTTCATTTTTCTTAAAAATCAAAACTGATCCCACAGCATCAACCAAAGCTTTATGAAGGGCGTAAAATGAGCTTACATCTGATGCAGTAGTTATAAAAGCACCGGGTAAATTATTGTCTTTGTTTACCAAAATCACCTGAAACGTTTTTACGAAATGAAAAGAGCTTATATCTACAATAAAGACCTTATATCCTGACTCTCTAATTAAATACATCCATTTTTCAAAAATTGCAGGAAGTGTCCCCAGATCTATATGAAAAAGATTAGTTGAATGCATCCAGTGACGTATGGCGTCATTTTTCTCAACAACCTCAAGAAGTGCCAACATCTGTGCTTGATGGGGGTCTATATGTGCTGCACATCCTATAGTGCTAATTTCAGACTCTTTAGACATATTTTTTCTGTCCTTTAGGTGCCAAAACACTGAATAGCGCTCAACTGCCTCAAAATATGCTTTTGTCTCTGCTAAATATTCGTTTTCTGCTATGCCCAGAGAGAAAAAGAATGTATCCGACCCCTTACTTGCGTCCATTGCGAATAAATTCCTATATTTTGAAGAGGCATAAAACAAACTATCCGGTGGTCCGGCAAGGGCAATAGATAACGGTTTAGAAATAATATCAGCGTTCTTTTTTATAAACTCTTCAGATACACCGATGTGTGAGTTTTGGTCTTTCATTTTACTTACCCAGGGCCACAATATAAAGTGGCTCCTCATCTTCTTTAAGAGACAAAAATTTCTTTACTTTTGAATCTCTCATCGCGGGTGTTAAGAAATTTTTTAGCCCGTGTCCCTGTGCACACAATATAAGTCTTTGGGCAAGGGCTCCGGTTTCAATAAAGATATTTCGCAAAGCTCGAGAGTGCCGGTATCTCCACATGTATTTATACAAGTCAGAAGTAAGAAAGAAAACTGCGGCAGTATTAGAGATTCCTTGACCAATTGCTAAGCCACTAACCTCAGTAGAGAAATCTCCCCTCTCTAATAATACGATTGCATTATTTTTTATATCAAATTTATAGACACCCTTAGGTATACCTGAAATATTTAGCGCAACAAAATATACTTCAAATGTTACAAACTTCGAAAGAGCCCAAAAATGAGGTTTTTTGTGTATCATTGTGCGTGCTACTTCCCTAACCTTTTTTAAATCAGAGAATGTTATATTGATTAACGATGAGAGTGTTTCAAAACTAACTTCCTCACCAGAAAATCTTCTGCTCGTACGTCGACCTTTAAGTACGGAATTGACCGAGACAGTATCAATAAGGACCTCTTTCTTTAAAACAATTTTCTTGCCTCGAGGAGTTTTACTATATAACGGAGGTGAATCATCTTTTGTGATATAGTCACTAAAAATTTGGTCACGAACACTAGCTTCTACATCCTGGCTCTTTCTTGAATCTATGTATGACATATCTCTTGAAAGAAGGTGGAACTCTAGAGCCTCTTTCCAATTATTCTCTCTCCAGGTGATATGTGGGTCTTGTACATTAGTTATTAAAAAATTATTTTCTAATAAAAAATCGAAAAGCTCCTCAAGTCTGATACTATCGAAGGCCTCGCTACTTTCTAAATATCTCAGGATTTCACCACCCTTTCTAGGCTTCAATGTAAAGTGGAAAAGTGAAACTAAAGATGGAGGTATCAAATACTTTTTTCTTATATCTGCAATCGTTACAGACAAATTATTAGATTCGTCTTCAAAACGAAAGATAAGGTTTGGATTTGTGACATAAGACTTTCTCATGTTCCTAGTGCAATAAAAGCAAGGGCTGATTCTTTTTCAGGCTTTAATTTCAATATTTTCTCTAAACTAGAATCATCAAAACCATTACTAGTATAAAAATTCCAATTGTTGCTCTTCGCTAATATATTTGCCGTCTCAATAAGGTGACCGAGGTCATGTAAAATGACCCGATAACTACGAGATTCGCGATAACGCCACATACTCCTAGCGAAGACTCCTGTAAAAACTACAATTAAATTAGGTTTGAAATTAATACAGCCAATATCATAGATTGCTTGTTCTAATGACTTTCCTACCTTCTCCACTTTGGTTATTTCTTCTAACGCATGACTACGAACACTATAGTGATATCCATGAAACGAATTATTGGCATTTTTTCGAATAAAAATATATCCTTCAATGGGATGGCGTGCACCTCCAGAAGGACTTGTTCGTAATATAAATTTCCCTTGGGTTGGATATTTTACCGAACCCATCTCACCTAATAAAAAGAATAGGTAATCACCAATATTGGTTGTGTTAAAACGTCTTTGCTTCTTTTCTTTTTGCTGAAAATCAGAAATTACGTCTATGATGGGAACTTCTGTATAAGCATTGTTTCTTTTAGGTAATAATATTTTTTTTGCATTTTTATAATCTTTATAGACTGCAGGCGGACAGTTTTTATTTTTGTACTCAAGCATTAAGTTCTCATCAACGACCGCAGCTTCCTTGGATCCGTAATCTAAGAAGGGGTAGTCTGTTATGTATGTAAAATAATGTAGCGCAGCCTCCCAACCAAATGCTTTCCATCTCCTATTTCTTTTCTTCACTTTTTGGGAAAAGGCATTGTCTGGGATAACAATACCTGAGCTCTTTAAATCACCCAGAACTTTTTTAGCACCCTTGGTATTTAATGAGTAGGATCTTGCAAGCTCAATAAAATCATCTTCATCAAATTTTTTAGGCATTAACGAAAGTAGCTGGATTAAATCACCAGCCCCAACAGAAAAGGTTTTGTTGGTGTCATTTATTGTGCACAGTAGTTTTAAAGTTACTGAGTCAAAATTAAAAGATAAAGATGGATTTAGGAGAAGTTTTTTGCTGCCTCTCTTATTCATAAATCTTTCTACTTAGGTTTTGTTAGTGGAAACAGTTGGGTATCTCGAATATTCTCCCCAGCAAGGATTGAAAAAAATCTTTCACCGAAACCAAAGCCGAATGTTGGTGGCATACCATACTTAAGCATCTCAACATAATCCCAATCAGGCATCATAGCTTCTTCATCGCCACGGCTCAGTAGTTCATTTTGCTTCTTAAAACGCTCCTCTTGTTCGGAAGGATCTGTTAATTCAGCGTGAGCTCTACCTACCTCACTACCAGCAACGATAACTTGAAACGTTTTAGTTTTACGAGGATCATCTATAGAAGCTTTAGACAATGGAGCAACTTCTTTAGGATGATTTACTAAAAATACAGGTCCACTAATTTGTTTTCGGCAATATTTCCACAATGAATCAATAAAACGTTCTCTATTTGCACCATCATATTGTATATTGAGTTTCTGTAATGCATCCTCCAATTCTTTCTCTGTTGCTTCTAGTACGTCAACTCCTGTCATTTTTTTAATAGTGTCTACGTAATCAACTTCTTTCCATGTACTAGAAAGATCAAATGTGTGTTCTTTGTAGGTAAAGGATGTTGTGCCAAATACTTTCTTTGCAAGAGTCTGATACATTTTTTCCACAAGTTTCTTACCTTTCTCGAAATCAAGATATGCTTGATAAAACTCCATATTAGTAAATTCTTGCAAGTGCTCTGAACTTGATCCTTCGTTTCGATATACCCTACCTATTTCGTACGTAGCTGGGAAACCTGCAGCCATTAAACGTTTTTGCCAAAGTTCACCAACTGATATTCTTAAATACAGATTAAGGTTGAAGTCATTATGGTGAGTTATAAAAGGTCTTGCCTCGGCACCTCCAGTAGTAATTTCAAGAGTTGGGGTGGTTACTTCTAAAAATCCTTTTTTTTCTAAAAAGAGACGGGTCTCTTTCCAGAATTTTGCCTTCTTATAGAATATTTCCCTTCTATCAGGGTTAAGTAATAATTCTAGATAGGGTTTACGTAATTTTTCGTCTTGATCCGTAAGACCACTCCATTTATCAGGTAGAGGAAGGAGTGATTTTGATGCTATCCGCCACTCTTTAACTAAAAGACTCTCTACTTCCTTCTTTGTTATATATGGAGAACCTGTAACACTTACTATATCCCCTAAATCAAGAGAACGCTTCCAGAGATTGAATAAGTGTTCGGATATCTCTTCTTTCTTTAAGACTATTTGAAATTTTGCAGTACCGTCGTCCAGTGTTGCAAAAAATAATCCACCCTGACCTCGGTTAGAGATTATTCTTCCTGTTAAAGAAACGTCTTTATCTTTTTTCTGATATACATTGAATTTTTCTTCAAACTCCTTTAAGGAGGTGGTTCTTGGAACAGAAGCTGGGTAGGGGTCCATACCCGCCTCTTTTAAAAGGCTGAGTTTCTCTTTTCTAATTTTCGAGAAATCATCTAACGACATAGGTACATGTTATTTTAATTCAGTTTAATATAAAAAAGAAATGTCTCACTGCTAATATAAATATTTTGCAATACCTCGCATTGTAGCGTACTTTCAAAGTAAAATCACTTATACAAAAACAGCCCTACTGGGCTGTGTGTTGTATCTACTCAACAGATTTAATAGTGTAGTTCTGTTTTCCGTTTGGTGTCTCGAAGGTGAACGACTCCCCTTTTTTCTTTTGCATCATTGCTTCACCAAGTGGCGAGAGGTATGAAATTTTACGTTCTTGCATGTTCGCTTCTTCTGAGCCAACAATGGTATATTCGTGAGTCTCTTTTTCCCCCTCTTTTTGAATAACCACTTTTGAACCAAGACTTACCGTATCACCTTTTTTATGTGCAACAATTTTTGGATTTTTAAGAAGATTTTCAAGTTGATTGATACGATCTTCTGTTACTGCCTGCATTTCACGTGCTTCTTGATATTCAGCGTTTTCTGAGAGATCACCAAGCGATCGAGCGTACTCAAGATTTTCAGCAATCTCTTTTCGTTTTGTTGTTTTGAGATGCTCAAGTTCATTCTTAAGCTCTTCGAATTTCTCTTGTGTTAAATAGTTGTTTTCTTCAGGCATAGTATAAAAAAATAATTTAAGCCATTATACGGTATCGATAAAAAAATACAAGCAACCTAAGTAGCATGCTATTAATTGACAGTATTGAAATACTCTGGTTTATGTACTTCAACCCATTCAATGAATGAGCGCATGACTGACGCTGCTCCAATAAGGTTATTTTCAGGACCTCTTTCCATAATAACTGCAAATGCGTACCGCGGGGTTTCATACGGGAAAAAACCAGTCACCCACGAGTTTACAAATTTCTTAGTGACACCAAGTTGAGCAGTTCCTGTTTTCGCAGCAACTGAAACATATGGAGTACTGAGTGCTTGAGCTGTTCCTTCTGTAACCGCAAGTCGCATACCTTCCCGAACTACCTCTAAGTGTTCAGGTTGAAGTGAAAGCGATGTGTACACTGGTTCGGTATCTTTTTCAATACTTGGATTAAGGAGTAATCCATTATTTGCAATTGCTGCAATAGCTCGAACAATTTGTATTGGAGTCACTTGAAAGCCATACTGACCAATCGCAGTGTTGTACGTATCTCCAATACGCCACGGGTCGTTATTAAACACACGCTCTTTCCATTCTGGGTTTGGTACTACACCAATTTCCTCCTTAAAGGGTATGCCTGTCTCTTCCTCAAAGCCAAAGAGGTGTGCATACGTATTAATTCCTTCAATACCAATACCTGGCTGCCCTTCAAAACCACCACCTACTTCGTAAAAATATACATTTGACGAGAGGGCTAGTGCTTGACGCGCATCAACGTAGCCGTGTGCCTTCCAATCAACAAAGACTGAGTATTCATCCTCAAGGTATGGGTGTGGAATACGTATTGAGCCAGTACTGAGTATCTCTTTTTCTGGTGTAATCACTCCTTCTGATAATGCGCCAGTAGCAACAATTGGCTTTACGATTGAGCCAGGGGTATAGAGACCAGAGGTAATACGATTAAGAAATGGTTTTCGCTCGTCTTGTATATAAGAGACGATACTACTTTGTGGTTCACCATCAGTCAGCACTTGCGGGTCATACTCAGGGTAGCTTGTGAGAGCAACTACCTCCCCATTCCTAACATCCATGACCACCCCCGCACCACCAACAAAACCAGATTCTGAAGCACGATCTTTAATTAAATTAAATAGTGCCTGATTTAACTCTGCATCAATTGAAAGCGTTATGTTCTCTCCATCTTTTGGCTGACGAATAGTATTTTTTGAAGTCACTTCTTGAAGTGCATCAACTTCTTCTATCTCCAGTCCATTTTCTCCCTTAATGCGTTCGTTGAAAATCGCCTCTACCCCATCCTTACCAACAAACTCTTTTTGATAATACACACCACTTCGGTCTTTAAGGGGATAGTTTACATACCCCAAAACATGCCCCAAGCCATCGTATGATGTATACGAGCGGAGAGAAAAGTCTTCACCACCTTCATTCCAAGCAAGCTCAGTACCATTCCGGTCGTATAGTACACCTCTCTCAGCAAAAATAATTGAGTGCCGAAGACGGTTTTCTTCACTTAGTGCGGCAAACGCTTCACCCTGATATACCTGAAGGTATGAAATACGCCCAACATACACAAAGACAAGGAGTATAAATATCGTTAACACTAAAAACTGAGTGTATTTTGCAATTGGCTTATCAATACGCCCCTCAAATTGAAATCGATCAAATTCAGGTAAATTGCTTGAATCAAGAAATATTTCATCAGGCTCGATTTCTCGACTTCTTTTTTTATGTAAGGCGTGCCGTATGCGACGCTTTAGGTTACTGAATCCCATTGACGCCTATTGTACCATTTCTACACTCCCTAAAATGAGGGCATGCGATCTGTGTAAAACATGAGTCGACGTTTAATGATATATGCCACAACAGCGCATACAAAAAAGGTAGTAGAAAAAATAAATGGATCAAACAGAAATTCTGGTACTGGTTGCGCATAAAGCATGTCTAATAACACTCCGCCAAAAACTACTTCATACCCTACAGACACTATAAGAAGTGCCAAAGCTAGCATGATGACAATATACCAAGGAAAGAAGAATACCCCTGAGAAAAATAGTAAGGTAAGAAATGTTCGTACAAACATACTGAGTAACTAAAGTTCAATTAATACTAGTCGCAGTGTCTGAAAATTTACTGGGAGATCGAAAAGCACTGTTTGAAACGGGTCCGCAGGAAGCGAGATAACTTCCTCAACAACACCCAAGATTCCTCCATCAAGGTTAGGTGAATACACTGGAGACCCTTCAGTTACTTCAACACCTCGAGGGACTCGTATCTCAAAATCACCACCACCACGACCAACAGCCTCAGTGGTGAGCGCATCATCACCAAAAACAACCTCTGTGACACGTCCTGGTGTTGAATATAGGCTAATAAGTGCTGTGTCCGCATACACTTCAATAACTGTACCAACAACAATCCCTCCTGGACCAAATACACGAACATCTGTTGAGACACCCTCTTTACGCCCAACATCAACAATAAACGTATCATAAGGTGTTCTGTTGGGGCGTGTAAGAATAGCAGCAGCAATACGCTCAGTGGTATCTTCTCGATTAAGTAATGCGCGCAACTCTTCGTTTTCTTGTCGAAGCACTGTCTCAGAAAGTGTCTGTAGTTTTAGTGCGACCACTTCTTCTTCAAGTGCTCTGTTTTGTTCTTGTAACGCTCTTTTATCAGCAAAGATACTAAAAAATGATGAGAAACCGCTTACTATACTTGCTTCTCCCTTCCACAGTGGATCACCAACAGAGTGTAGTATACGAGACATACTACCTAAAGATAGTGTGTTTATAGTAAAGAAAAAAATAATAACAACGAGTAAACCAATAACAACCCGTACTGAATTCTGCCCACCTCTACCTCTTCGCCTATTCTGTTGGAGAAAGTTCATTTTCATTTTCAATAAGCGTATCTCTAAATCCTTCAATGTCTTCAAGCACCACTCCAGTACCACGAACCACAGCAGTAAGTGGGTCATCACTGACATAGACTGAAATACCAAGCACATTTGAAAGCGCCTCTGGTAGTCCTTTAATTAGTGCCCCGCCACCCGCTACATAAATACCTCGCTGCATCACGTCAGACAGTACTTCAGGTGGTGTCGTTTCGAGTACCTCTTTTACCGCATCGATAAGTGTATTAATTGAGCCTGAAATTGCTTCACGAATATCAGCATCGGTAATAACTACCTCACGTGGTAATCCAGTGACTAAGTCCCTACCGCGCACTGTTGCTTCAATTGGCTCACCACCTTCAAGAAGTGATCCAGCGGCAATCTTTAATGTCTCAGCAGTCTTCTCACCAATAAGTATTTTAAATTCTCCACGAATATAACTTGCAATATCTTGGTTAAGTTTATCTCCTGCGATACGTACATTTCGTGAGCGCACAATACCACCTAGTGAAATCACTGCAACATCACAGGTTCCACCCCCAATATCAATAACCATGCTACCGATAGGTTCGTGGACTGGAAGTCGCATACCGATTGCCGCCGCCATTGGCTCTTCGAGAATATGAACCTCTCGAGCGCCAGCGTTCCGTGCCGCATCACGAACCGCACGTATCTCTACACTCGTAATTCCTGAAGGAACACCGACAACAACTCGTGGGCCAAGTAATGACCGACGACCGTCCTGCGCTTTATTAATTAAATACGCGAGCATCTCTTCAGTCACCTCAAAGTCTGAGACGACACCATCAATAAGTGGTTGCACTGCAGTAATATGCCCAGGGGTGCGCCCAAGCATTTCTTTTGCCTGCTTTCCAACCGCAACAACCTGTCCCGTCTTTTGGTTAACTGCAACAATTGAAGGCTCGTTAATGACAACACCACGACCACGTAAATACACCAACGTGTTTGCGGTACCTAAATCAATACCAATATCATTCGAAAACAACCGATAAAATCGTTCAAGGTATTTCTTGATTATTCCACGAATATCCATATAACTTACTACGAGAGAAGTGCGCTCTCGTCTACAAGCTCAGAAGTGCCAGTGCGTCGATCGACCACCTCAACCTTTTGTGCATCTAGCGTCTTTCTACTGACAACCACTCGCCTAGGAATACCAATGAGATCACTATCAGCAAACTTCTCCCCCGCCCGCACAGCACGATCGTCGTAGAGCACTGATACCCCCGCGTTAGTGAGTGTTGTATAAAGCGTATCAGCGCACGAACGCACTTCTTCATCATCTTCACCAAGAGACACTAGGTGTAGAGAAAATGGTGCAATCTCTTCTGGCCACACAATTCCTTTTTCATCAGAAAGAGATTCGACAATGGTTCCCATAAGTCGCCCTGGACCAATACCGTAACTACCCATAATAATTGGATGTTTCTCACCCTTCTCATCAAGGTACGTGAGCCCAAACGCTTCAGAGAAACGTGTACCGAGAGAAAAAATATTTCCCACTTCAATTGATTTTTTCTTCTCTAGTTCACTCTTTTGTACACCAAGCTCTCCAAGGTCTGCTTCCTCAAGCACTTCTTCGTTTACCGCAATACCTTTCTCTTCATTAACATAAACAATATCTTCACCCGCTTCAGAAAGTGTCTGAAATTCATGACTAAATTTACTAAATGCGCCACCTGAAGCAAAAGTGCGGTATGTACTTTTCCCAATACCAACCCGAGAAAAGATACGCATGTAGGCATCTGCGCATTTTTCATAAAAATCAGTGTGCTCTTCTTCAGTACGAGTGAAGGAGTAGAGGTCTTTCATTAAAAACTCTCGCGTACGCATAATGCCACTTTTTGCTCGCACCTCATTACGAAACTTATTTTGAATGTGGTACGCAAAAAGTGGTAAATCTTTATATGAAGAAACGTACTGCGTCATGATTCGCGTAAGTGTTTCTTCATGAGTCCACGCAAGTCCCACATCGCCACCCGCTTTTAGTTGTGACTTAAACCATATATCAACCACCGCATCATTCCACCGATCAGTTTTCTTCCATAACTCAGGATCCTGAAGTGTTGGCATGAAGAGTTCTTGCCCACCAATAGCGTTCATTTCTTCTCGAATAACACGGTTAATGTTATTTAGGACACGAAGACCAAGCGGAAGGTATGAGTATACTCCCGCCATTTCTTTATGAATAAAACCGCCACGAATAAGGAGTTGTGCATTTTTTGACACCTCATCAGCTGGTGCTTCACGGCGGGTTTTAGTAAAGAGTGAGCTCTGACGCATAATTCAAAATAGTACCGCGTTTGAGCTCTCTGGTCAAAAACACTACCCAATGAGACGAAGTATGTCGTTATATGTCACGACGAGCATGAGAAGAATAAGCAGAGCGAATCCTACAAGATTAAACGCGTTTGCTACCTGAGGTGTAATTGGTGAGCCTTTTACTGCCTCAATCGCAAGAAAGAGCAGACGTCCACCATCAAGCGCTGGGAATGGAATAAGGTTAATCACAGCAAGATTGAGTGAAATAAAAGCTGTAAAATTCATAAGCGCAATAATACCAAGCGCAGACGCACTTCCTACCAAAGAGACAATGCCGACTGGTCCAGCAATTGTTGAGAGGTCAGCGTTTAAAAGTAATGCATCAAACAAAAACGTACTGAGTCCAATAGCTACTTGATACAGTACATTGATTGTTTGTACTAACCCCTCCCATACTGCAAGATGAATTGGAAGCGAAAGTGTTCCAACAACACCCATACCGATGCCGATTGCTGGCGCCTCAGGATTCTCTGTAATTATTCCCTGTTGTGGAGTCACTACTGTACTAATCTCGCCTCCAGCTCGCTCAGTGACTATGGTAATTTCTGAACTACGATATTCACTAATAAATGCGCTTACCTCTTCTGGTGTTTGAGGTTCAATCTGAGTATCACCCACTGATAGTGAAAGGATGGTGTCACCTGGAGATAGTGCTGTGCCGTCAGCTGGTGAGTTAGGAAGAACTGTAGTTACCGCAAGGCGTGTATCTGAGAGGTAGGCACTATTACTACCATCGTCAACTGCTAGTGTACCCATAAAAAGAGTGACTGAAAAAAGAAGCCACGCAAGAAGTATGTTAAAGAACACCCCTGCAAATAGCACAGCAGCTTGGATTAATTTTGGTTTGTGCACCATCGCACGAGCACTATCAGGCCCTTCCAGTGAGTCGGTATCAGGATTTTCACCAAAGATACGTACAAAACCTCCAAACGGAAGCGCGTTCAACGTATATTCAGTCTCACCATAGCGCTTACCAAAAAGCTTTGGAGGGAAACCAATTCCAAATTCATCCACTCGAATACCTGCACGTTTTGCTACGATAAAATGCCCGAACTCGTGCACAATAATAAGAACCAGTAGTACAACAAGAAATAGTAAAATCGACATATATTAATTTTTTATCTCATCCTCCTTTTTATCTGAAAGAATATCAAGTGATTTGTTAGCTTCATCAATGAGTTTTTGCATCTCATCTTTGTATCGAAACTTTTCGTCTTCACTGAGCTCACCTTCTTTCTCTTTTTTCTGTATGTCTTGCCACACATCATCGCGTTCATTTCGAAGTGATATACGCGCTTCTTCAAGTTTTCCTTTTGCTAATTTTATAAGAGTATCTCGTCGCTCAGTGGTTAATTCAGGAAAGGTCACTCGCACTCCTTTTTCGTCAGACGAAACGCCCACACCAAGGTTTGCATCAGCAATTGCTTTCTCAATGTCTTTTATCTGCTCAGCATTCCAGACGCTAATACGGAGTGTGCGCGGGTCTTCAACACCAACATTCCCTACTTGGTTTAAGGGTACTCGCGCACCATAGGACTCAACTTGAATACCATCAAGAAGTGCTGGGGTCGCTCGCCCAGTTCGAATACCTTGAAATTCTTTCTTCAACCACCCTTCGGTTTCAGTAATTTTTTGTTTTAAAGATGAAAAATCGTATGCCATATACCAGTAGTGTAGCAATTTTATTATTTAAAATAAACGCCAAGAGTATCTTTGGCGTTTATTATGCTTTTTAATCAACCTTTAAGTGAGCTCGTAATACACTCCTCGGCCAGTCTCCCCCACTTGTCGCACTCGCTCCTCTTCCTCTAATTCATCAAAATAGTTAACAATAGTTGAATCTGAAACCCCGAGCAACTCTTGGGCTTCCTCATTATTTAACTGCCCATACGTACGAAGGTGTTTGAGTAGCATATTCTTGCGTCGTTCTTTTTGTGGGAATCGTTCTCTATTTACAAACTCATGCAATCGTACTTGGAAATTTTGGCGACACACAGTAACACCAAGTACCACACCAAGTATACCAACGAGAATAAGAGCGAATGTATCCATATAATAAAATTTTTATACGTCTCTTCCGCGAACTATCCGATATAGCCACGGAAGTACTTTTCGTACAATAAAGTAGAGTACCGCTGCACCAACAATATAAAATACGATTGTATTGTTTAGTGTAAACCCTGCAGTAGTAAGTGCAAGCAGTTGTAGTTGATTAAATGGGCTCGTATCACGAGATTCACCTTCTTCTATACTTTCAAACCCTGCCTGATCTTCGTTGATACGTTGTTTTACTTTTTTAATCTGCTCATCAACCACATTACTTTGCGATTCACGAAAACGCTCAACTGCTGAAGCTGTGTGCTGTACCGTCTCTGTAACAACAGGAATTGAACTTGAGGCAATGTTTCCAAAACCTTCAAGAAGAGTGTTTGAAAGTGAGGTGATTTTTGAAGTTGAAGTAGTTGCTGTGGCGTCGTTTTTTTGAGACTCAGCACTTTCTTCAGCTGGTGGTGTCGAGAAAACGAGCGGCTCTGTGTCTTCTGAGTCCAAAATACCATCGTTATCATCGTCACTATCTTCCCCATTACCGATTCCATCTCCATCAGTATCCGCGTCAACAAATCGATCAAGGGTGTAGGATGTTGCTTCACTAAGTGAGATTTGTTGTGGCTCTCCCCCTTGCTCAATAATAACCGCGTCAGTAATAACAACCCGTATAGTGTGGGTCCCTCCTTCTGGTTCCCAGTCTGCCCAGAGAACTTGAAATCCTCCATTTCGCTCAAGCGACACATCAGCAGTGTCAATGATGTTTTCTCCCTCATAAAAGGTGACAACACCAGAAAAGTCAGCGGGGGTGCTGTTGGTGAGTGCGGTATACACACGCACCTGATCTCCTGCAAAAAATGGCTCTCGATCAAACCATACTGATGAATTCACAAAACCAATATGAGAAGTGTCTACCGCCGCAAAAACATATAGTGGTGAGAAAAGAAGTAGTGCTGTGAAAAAAAGTGTACGCATGTTAGATACTCACTCGAGGTAATGAAACTGCAACGTGCTCAAGAAGTATTTTTACTGATGAAGAACGATCATTTAAATATGAGCGAGTAGTGAGCAGTGTTTCAAATGCTTCCGTTGGGACTGAATCAGGATCATTCAAGGATTGTGAACTGTAGAGTAGAGACTCAAGTCCGTTTACAAATTCAAGTGCTTGGTATTTATCCTTACTTTCAACAATGTCAGTAATGAGTGAGAGCCTCGCGGCGGGATTCGCTGAGAGAAACTGCTTTGCAAGTAAGTTTGTATGAGTGTCCCTTGATGGTTTCACCACCTCTACACGAGACTGGAGAGTGTCGAGTAGCTGAGTAGCCGACGGAAGTAGTAAAAAAAAGTGTGTACCTGAAGTTGGCTCTTCAAACATTTTAAGAAGTGCATTTTGTGCCTCACGAGTAATTGAGCGAAGTGAAAGTATAAAAAACTTTTCATGTCCTGTCACTGCTTTCTTTGATTCAAGTGCCTGTATTGCTCGCCCATCATCAATACCAAAACTGTCATACTCTCGGACATGCACGTCTGGGTTACCAGTAATCTTTATCCCTCGGGATGTTTCGATTAATTGTAATATCTCTGACAAAGCACCTTCTCCACCCTCAATAACATATGCATGATGTAGGTTCTTCTGTGTAAAAATTCTTTCAAGCTCTTTCATTAGACTTCATCATACCAAAAAGAAAAAGGCAGGTCTCATAAATTATGATTCCTGCCTAGTTGAGCCTTGGCCACAATGCACTCAACGTTACTTCACCAAAGCCGTTGGGATCACACTGCGGACAAAACTCGGCAAACTCAAGAACAGCACCGTGGGCACCTTTTTCTAGGTTACGGTTTAATTCCTTCTCCATCTGACGGGAGATGAACTTGCGAAGCGTCTCTTCAGACACTCGATATCTGCCGTGCGTCTGACATTTGAAGAAAAACTGCCGAGGGTGAGGTGCGCGTATGGTTACCATTATACCCTCCCCGACAGCCGAGAGTTGACTTCGCGATACAGACGACCTGCGAGGTCGCTGATATCGCTGAGGTCGTCAGGGCTGATGATTATATCGGCCTTACCAGAATCTTTGTGGGGATTCTTGGTGAGATCGAACGTTACCACAACACCCTTGAACTCGACGAACCCGTCAACACCGTGAAAGATGTCGAGAGGCGTACCGACTGCGGTACATACTCGAGCTGAATCGCCCAGCTCCTCCCGAAGGGTCCGAGCAATCTTTGCGACAGTCGGCGTACGCAACGGGGGTTGATTTTCACGAGCAAGCGAGAGCGCTTCACGGTACGACACGTAGCCATCCCAAGAAACACTGCATTTGCCGATCACTCTCTCTTCGAAGAGATGACCAGTTTCTCCATCAAAATGGCTCATGGCCACCTCCTTGTGTCTAAGATCGTGATTAGGGAATTCCCTAACCTTCTATTTACATTATATCAAATATATTAATAATTGTCAAATACTGTTACGATTTGGCGATAATGCTCTTTTTATAGGTATCGAGGTGATTAAGTGCTATTCCAGTTCCCTTTGCAACACAGTATGCTGCATCATCTGCTAAGTAGGCTTTTACACCAGTGCGACGAAAAACTAGTTCCGGAAGATTCCGAAGCTGACTTGAGCCTCCGGTCATAATAATTCCTTGATCAATAATATCTGCTGAGAGTTCTGGTGGAGTATCTTGGAGCACGTCGCGAATTGCTTTTATCATCTCACGCAATTCTTTATGAATTGCTTTTACAATTTCATTGGTTCGAATATCTGCTGAACGTGGGAGGCCAGTTAGATAGTCTCGCCCTTTTATGACCATGACCAGCTCTTCTTCAAGTGGCACTGCTGAACCGATCTTAATTTTTATATCCTCTGAGGTTTTATCTCCCACCGCAAGGTTGAATGTTTTCTTAATATAATCAGCAATTGCTGAGTCAATACGGTTTCCCGCACACTTCACTGAAGTAGAAGCAACAATGCCGCCAAGAGAAATCACTGCAACATCAATGGTCCCACCTCCAATGTCTACAATCATGTGCCCACGTGGTTCATGAATCGGAATACCTGCCCCGATTGCAGCAAGAATTGGTTCTTTCACCACATACGCGTTTTTTGCACCAGCCTTTGTTGCTGCTTCAATCACCGCACGTCGCTCAGTTGAGGTAACACCAGCAGGAACTGAGATCATCACCTCAGGTCGAAAGAGATTCCACTGCCCGAGTGATTTTTTGATGTAGTAGCGAAGCATCGCTTCAGCAACTTTATAGTCTGCAATGACTCCGTCACGCATTGGTCGATACGCAATGATACTTTCTGGTGTGCGGCCAATCATTTCTTTTGCATCATTCCCGACCGCAAGAATTTTATTGTCCTGTTCTGAGACAGCAACAACTGACGGCTCATTCAATACCACCCCTTTACCAGGAACATATACAAGGGTGTATGTGGTGCCGAGATCAATACCGAGTTTTGGTGTAAATAGTGACATAATTATTCAGTGCGAGTGGTACGCTCTATATCAAGACCGATAGCGCTCAGGCGCTCTTCAATACGCTCATACCCACGATCAATATGATACACATTATTGATGAGCGAATTCCCTTTTGCAACTGCTGCTGCAATAACAAACGCAAGACCAGCACGTATATCAGGACTTCCGAGCGCTCGGCCAACAAGCGATGTCGGCCCACTCACTCGAGCACGATGTACATCCCAAAGTGTTATATCAGCGCCCATACGCACAAGGTCATCAGTGTAATTAAGTCTTCCTTCAAAGATTGTTTCATGCACCAAACTCTTTCCAGTGGCTTGTGTGAGATACACCATCATCGGTGCTTGTAAGTCAGTTGCAAAACCAGGATACTCGTGTGTTTTTATATCAATCGCTTGGTAGTGTTTTTTATCATGCTGACCCGTTACGGTAATGCTGTTTTTGGTTGTCTCAATTGATACACCGGAATGACGCAGTAATTCGATAAGTACTTCAAGATGTTCAGGAATGCAGTTACGTATAGTGAGTTTTTTTGCACAAAGCGCACCGAGAATAAGGAAACTTCCTGCTTCAATCCTATCAGGAATGACTCGATGTTTTCTCCCCTCTGCTTTAAGGAGACCAGTTCCCTGTATGGTAATTGTGGGTGTTCCTGCACCACTTATTTTTGCACCACATGCATTTAAAAAGTGAGCTAAGTCTTCTATCTCTGGTTCAAGGGCACAGTTTTTTAATACTGTCTTCCCCTTCGCAAGAACTCCTGCCATCATCAATGCCTCAGTGCCAGTGTGTGTCACCGTGCGAAAAAAGATTTCTGTACCAACGAGTTTTTTGTTCTTTTTATTCTTAGCTGCCACCGTATAGATACCTTTCTGGTGAGTTACTTGTGCGCCAAAATCTTCAAAACCTTCCAAAAATAAATCAATTGGCCGTGCACCGATTACATCTCCGCCTGGATGTGGAAAGTGCGCTTCACCAGTTCGCGCAAGCAGTGGTGCAACGAGCACAATAGAAGCTCGTATCTTCTCTGAAATATCTGTATCAAGTGTAGTTGTTATAGCCTTAGATGGAGTAAAGTAAAATGTCTTTCCTTTTTGCTCAACTGACACCCCTAGAGCTTCAAGAAGTTCTGCCATACGGAAGACGTCTTCAATGTGCGGCACATCAGTAAGTACCATAGTATCTTTAAAAAGAAGGCTTGCCGCCATAGCCTTCAGCACAGCATTTTTGGCGCTATTGACACGAATCTCACCCTGTAGTTTTTTCTTGCCAGCACATCCACGTACAAAGAAACTTTCTTGCATAGTGTGTGTATTGTACGTGGGAGATGATGCTTTTACAAACGAAGAGATTTCCTCTCACACGAAGTCATTAATCTGCTATGCTGTAAGCAATGCAGAAAAAGGACAGCAAAGACAGTACTGTGAGTAACTCAATGAAGCTTGTGCATGTTATTCCTATTTCTCGTGGTATTACCAAAGAAAGGCTTTCATACTTTTCCGCCAAAGAGCTTGAACGTGGGTCAATTGTCTCAGTACCCATTCGAAAATCTCTTATACCAGCAATTGTTGCTGACATTGAAGATGTTCGTGATGTAAAGGCAAAACTACGACAATCACCCTACCCTATTAAGAAAATTGAAAAAGTAAAAGCACACCAGATTTTTTCTCCTCAGTTTATGGAAGCAGCACAAAAAGTTGCTGATTACACAAGTGGATCATTAGGCGCAGTTATTAATACCCTTGTTCCTAAGGCAATACTTGATGATCCCCAAACACTTACAGAAAGTAACCTTCCTTCTGATAAAGAAGATAATGTGCTTGTTGAGCGACTTGCGCTCCAAACAGAAGAAAGTGAGCGGTTTAGCACCTACCGTGGGTTAATGCGAGAAGCATTTGCTCGCCATCAGTCGGTCTTTATCTGTATGCCAACACTTCACGATGTTGAACGTTTTGTTGCACAGTCAGAAAAGGGTATACGAGCCTACATGTTCACCTTTCATAGTGGTCTCACAAAAAAGCAAATTCGAGAACGCTGGAATAATGCACTTGCTGAAAAACATTCAATTGTAGTAGTTGGGACAGGAAGTTTTCTATCTCTACCTCGTAATGACATTAAAACAATTGTGATTGAACGTGAGAGTGCTTCAGCATATAAGTCGCACACCAGACCATTTGTTGACGTGCGGGTGTATGCTGATTTTCTTGCAAGAGAAACTGGTGCACGAATAGTCTATGCTGATTCATTTCTTCGGATTGAAACACTCCATAATTACTACAACGGAAGAGTTGCGGAGCTCTCTCCCCTTCGCTTTCGACCACTTTCACCCGCACGACACACTATTGTTGATATGAAGGCGTACAAACCAAGTGTGAAAGGCCAGTATGAAATCATTAGTCATGAACTTGCTCGAGTCGTTGAAGATACCAAGAGAGATGCGGCACACCTCTTTATCTATACGGCTCGACGAGGACTCTCTCCAACAACTGTCTGTTCAGACTGTGGCGCAACAGTTACTAGCTCACACTCTGATGCACCAATGGTGCTTCACAAGACAAACAAAGGAAACATCTTTTTCTGCCATCAAAATGGAGAGGTACGAAGCGCCAATGAGCGGTGTCGTGTGTGTGGTGGATGGAAACTTGTTGCGCTCGGCGCAGGCATACAACGTGTAGAAGAGCAGCTACAAGAACGTTTTCCTCATCACACATTCTTTCGTATTGATGGGGATACGACAAACACCTACAAGAAAGCAAAGAAAGAAGCTGAAGCGTGGAGCAGTACTCCCGGAAGTGTACTTCTAGGTACTGAAATGGCACTCTCATACCTCAATGAGCCAATTGAACATATTGCTATCGCTTCAATTGATTCCCTTCTCTCAATTCCCGATTTTAAAATTGAGGCGAAGGTCTTCTCAACGCTACTTACACTCCGTTCACGTGCACAACAAACTTTTATTTTACAGACACGAAACCCTGAACAGGAAGTACTACATGACGCAATAAAAGGTAACCTCCTTGAGTTTTATCGAAAAGAAATTGCACTAAGAAAATCACTCGAGTATCCACCATTTTCACTATTTATTAAACTAACCCTTTCGGGGTCTCGAGAAGCAGTTACTCGGGAAATTGAAAAATTAGAAAAACTTTTTGAAGCATATGACTTTCGTGTCTTTTCAGCATTCACACAAATTGATTCACGAAAATATACGAGCCACGCAATTATTACTATAAAGCCAGAACAGTGGCCAGATAGTGATATTCTTGAGCGACTTCGGTCTCTCCCACCACAAATTACAGTACAGGTCGACCCTGAGAGTTTATTGTAGAGTGTTTCTAAATATTCTTTGCAGTAGAAACGTACGTGGTATTTCTATAAAATGTGCGTATAGTAATGAGTATGAAAAAAGAAGTGGTACAAAAAGGTGACCCAGTCCTCCATACAAAAGCAGAAGCAGTGGCTCCTAATGCTATTACAGCTTCTGAAGTACAGGAACTTATACAAACAATGAAGGAGACACTTGCTGAGAAAGAAAGTGGTGTAGCTCTTGCAGCACCTCAGATTGGTGTATCAAAGCGTATCTTTGTGGTCGCGCCACGAGTATTTGATAATGAGAAATCAACAGAGGGTATACATCTGGTCTTTATCAATCCTGAGATTATTAAAGAATCAAAGACGAAACACCATATGGATGAGGGGTGTCTTTCAATAGACGGTATGTATGGGACAGTGCCGCGGGCAGAAAAAGTGACGGTTCAAGCATATGACGAACATGGTAAAACATTTACCCGCGGTGCAAGCGGCCTACTCGCTCAAATTTTTCAGCATGAAATAGATCACTTAAATGGAGTCCTCTACACTGATAAGGCGATTGATGTGTGGGAGCTTGAATAGAGAGTGTAGAAATACCATGAATAAAGATTTAAAATTTGTCTTTTTTGGAACACCAAATATAGCCGTCTATGTACTTGAAGAGCTTGAGAAGGCTGGGTATCGTCCTTCTCTTGTAGTAACTGCACCAGATAAGCCACGAGGACGAAAGCTACAACTAACACCACCAGAAGTGAAGGTTTGGGCGGAGGAGCGCAGTATCCCCGTCCTACAACCTGAGAAAATAGATGAAACGTTTCTCAAAGAATTAGAAAGACAGGCACCTCAAACGGGCTGGGATACCTTTATTGTGGCTGCCTACGGTTCACTTCTTCCTAAGAAACTTTTAGATATGCCCGCACACAGCGTAGTGAATGTACATCCATCTCTTCTACCTCGCCTACGTGGACCAAACCCTATTCGTGGTGCAATTATTGAAGATGAAAAAGAAGTTGGCGTTTCAATAATGCTTCTTGATGAAAAAATAGATCATGGACCACTTCTCGCACAAGAAAAAATAGATCTGAAGAGCCTGCCTGAATTTGAAAAAGATGGGTGGCCACCGCATGGACGTGTTCTTGATGAGTGTCTTGCACGAGCCGGTGGTGTACTTCTCGCGCACATACTACCAGGATGGATTTCTGGAAACATTACCCCACAAGAACAAGATCATGATTCTGCTACCTTTACACATAAAGTAACAAAAGAAGACGGACTCCTTGATTTGAATGATGACCCATATAAAAACCTTTTAAAAATTAGAGCGTATGAAGGGTGGCCAGGTACACACTTCTTTAAAGATGAAAAACGAGTAAAAATTGTTGATGCAGAGATGCGTGATGGAAAGCTAAGGATTCTCCGTGTAATCCCTGAAGGGAAAAAAGAAATAAATTATAGCGATTTTCTAGCCCAAAAATAAACACCAAAGGTACTCTTGGCGTTTATTTTTTGAACTCTGTAATCATGGCTTCTTTTATAGAAAGCACAAATTCTTTAGAGATAGGGCTTTTGGGTGCTGGTGCATAATTTTCTCCCCAACGTTCATCAGTAAATTGAATAGTATTAAATTTTCTTAGACTTTTGTATCGTGGGATAATGTGTAAATGCCCGTGTCCTTTGTGAGTATGAAAATGATTCCCAAGCCAAGCATAGTTTATATGATCTGGTTGCCATAATTTTCTAAGCACTTGTTCGAGCTCAGGAATAATATTAACAAATAATTCCTCTCGCTCCTCTTTACTCAAATCAGATAACCGCTGCATTTCTCCTTCACGTAAAAGCCATACAAATGAACGGCCAAGATATGATTGGTTCTCATGGATAAAAAGATTAAAGTATTTGTATCCTTTGATCTTAAACTGTTCGTAATACTCCTCTTGCTCACTCATACCTAGCGTCTAAATTTGACCATTTTCTTTATTCTATCAGCTCCTTTGCGGAAGAGTGTCGCCCGCTTTCCTTTGTATCGTCTGAGACGTTTCGACATCTCATCTTTTGCTTCATCGATGGCAGCATTAATTGATTCTTTTGTTGCCTCTGTACGGAGTAAATCTTTTCCAATGCTCACATTCAGTTCCACTCGGAAAATATCTCCTGATTGATGGCGTTTTGTGGTTCGTCCAATCTCTACATCACATTTCACACTCTCATCATCTTTGGTGACAAATTTTTCAAGTGATATGAGTCGTTCATTAAGATAGTGAGAGACATCTGGTGTCATCTCAAAATCAGTTGTCTTAATGTTGTATTGCATGATACTTACTCTATACTAATAATTTTTCGTCGTGAGCGATGTCCACTTACAATTGTAACGCGACTGAGTGACACACGAAACTCATCAGCAATAATACTAACCACTCGCTTGTTGGCGAGGTTTCTCTCTGCTTTCTCTTTCACTGAGATGGTGTATTCCGAATCTGATTCTTTTAAAATGAGTTCTTTCTTAGAATCAGGAAGCGCGGTTACTCTAACGTACATGTGTTATGTGTTTCAGCCTCTTGTTCTGTGTGCTCTTCAGATGTAGTACCTGCCTCTGGATTATTAGTTTGAACCATAATGTTCACTCAAGTAGTTATTAATGTCGTCAGATTCGTACATCTCTACATTTTTCTCACTATCTACCAAGTAAGGCACTTGCCGTTTTCCTCCTCGGGCAATGAGCTCTTCAGCAACCCCCTCATCAGCAATATTTTTTTCCTCAACTTGAAGTCCAAGTTCTTCCACTTTTGCAAGAGTCTTTGCACAAAATGGACAACCTGTTTTTACATATAGTGTAAGCATGTGTGTTTATATTATTACTTAGTAATTAAAGACTCATTGTATCACACACCATGCACCCACAAGTTAAAAAGTAGCGTTGCATTCTCATGTTTGTGTTGTACAATGTTTGAGTTCTTAAACTATAAGAACGCATTCCGCGGTAGCTCAGTTGGTAGAGCAACCGGCTGTTAACCGGTAGGTCACAGGTTCGAGCCCTGTCCGCGGAGCTCGTGAAAGAGTTTTATGTATAGGGCTTTTTGTTTGTCTAGATAGGGCTTAAATGAATATTTGACAAAAATAGTTGTATGTTATATAATTAATAATAGGAATAACAGATGGGAGGAGGTATTCATGTTATCTTTCAGTAAACTTTTGTTTAGCTTGGCAGCGTTCTGCCTTGTCATCACGGGACTGACCCTCATCGACAACAACGGTCACGTCAAGAAGGTTATGGCAGATTGTGGCCGACAAGGCGTCACCCAAAATGCCTACGTCGAGGCGCTCAGCATGAAACCCGACTGTAGCCCGCGTTCGTAAAAAGAACTCTGTTCACCCACCACCCCTTCAATGATGATTGGGGTGGTCTTTGTTTTTACACCCTCTCTACTTTTATAAACTTGGACACATCAAAAGTTCAAAAATCGTACCATTAGGTGATCTTGTGTAATACGTATTATTATGGTATACTAATAATGGTTAAACAGTAGCGAGAGGACATTTTACAATGTTTGGAATGCCGACAGGCGACGAAGGAATCATTGCAGTTGGAATATTCGCATTTATTGGACTGCTTGTTGTACTCTTCTTTGCATTCAGGCACAGAATAAAAAGAGGCACCTGGAACTAAATCTCACAAACTACTGACTTGAAAGCTGCTCAACAGATTTGAGTGGCTTTTATTTTTCATCCCTCACCTTTAATATACATCCAAAATTTGAAATTACCCCACTGGGCGAGCTTCTGAAAGACTTTATTTATAGGGTTCTTTTTTAGTTCATTTCTACAGACTTTGAAATGTACTTGACAAAATTTATTAAATATGTTAATATAGTACTAGATTGATTCACATTGGGAGAATACAAATGACCACCAATTTTGACGTCTACCACTCGGTTAGACAGAAAGAGCTCGCCCGCACCAAGCGCAATGAAAGAATCGGAAAAATCGGAGGCACAGTCCTCATCTCGACCCTTTTCGTTTTGACGCTTGCGACAATCTTTCACAACGTCACGATTCCCCACTAATGCCACTAATCGTGGTAAACAAAGACCTTATATCTAAATTGTGCTAGCACACACTTTATGTATAAGGTTTTTTATATATTTACTTCAAAATTAAAGGTATGTGTCTAGTATACTTTGAGCAACTTCTTCTCCACTTTTAAATGCAGCTTCAACTGATGCCCTTTCTTTAAAAGAGTGTAGCGCTTCACCGGCAAAAAATAACTTGTCTTTTTTCGGCTGTCTTATGATCTTTAGTGCCTCTTCAGTCTCTGGAGTTGCATATGAATACCCTCCTTTTGTGTATTCATCAGCAATCCAATTACATACCTCTGTGTCAAGTAAGGATTCAGTCATCAGTGTTGCGTCTATCATGGGAAACATATTCGCTAAAGCATCTAACGCTTCCTTTACAATATCTTTACTATGTAGATCTTGATATCTTTTCGCAGTAGGTCCAGAAATCCAGAGTGTAAGTGTTCTATAGTTATACGGATGTTGCGTCCAACCAAAAAACATGTGTTCGTATGAAAATACAAAGAGCATATCTCTCAGTTTTGGATCTATTCCTTCCCACCACGCTTTTTTAAAATGAAGAAGTATTTTAATAACATTTCCATTGCCAATTTTCTCCGAAGCGTTTATTACATCTTCTACGCCTGGCTCAAAGTTGATATCTGTTAGTAGTGGCAATGGCACAGTTACAATAACTTTTGCGCCTCTATAACTTGTTCCACTTTTATCTGTAACTACTACCTCTTCTTTTGAGAAATTAATACCTCCTACCTCAGTACCGCATTTTACCTCTCCCTTATTTTTCTCTATCTCTGTTTTAAGGAAAGAAATAATATGCCCGTACCCTTTCTTTAGTCTTCCAGTCTCATACTCCTCTCCAATCCAATCCTCTCGTAAATACAAGACACTCATTTTCTTTGGATCACCTGAATCATGCGCTTCTACTCTTTGGGAAATTGACTTCCTTAATGTTTTATATGTGTCTCCGTCAAAATAGTTATTAAGGAAGTCAGAAATAGTTATATCTTTTGTAAGTTCTGCTAACTTACCTCTCATTTCATGCACATATTGATTAAATTCAGTGTCAGGTATAAATCTTCCATCTATAGACCGGAACATTGATCCTGTTATCTTGATATATTCTGCACCTGAAGTCCTTGTGAGCTCTTTTGTAATTGGTGCTTTTCCATCAACAAACTCAGCACCCCCTTCAGCGCTATACCCAAATCGACCAGAATCAAATGTATAAATTCTTCCACCAACTCTCTCGCGCGCTTCTAAAATAAGCACTTTTTTACCTGCTTTAGATAACAGAAAGCCTGCATACAAGCCCGCGGCTCCAGCGCCAACTATTACTGCGTCATACGCTTCCATGCTCCTTAACTCAGTTTTTTATACAATGTACCAGTAAGAATGAGCGTTATGATACCGGTTACCAGTACCATTTGAGGATTTTCGGTAAAAAACTCTATATTATCAATTACCTTCTCAAAGCCATAGAATGTTGCAACAACACCAAAGGAGGAGAGGAGTACAAACAGTGTTGGGAAACGAGTGAACGCAGAGTCTCGAAAGGTAGTAAAGCGACCCTTCACAGAACCACCCATCGCTTCTAATTTTTTTATTTCACTATCAACTTTTTCTTTCTGCTCGTTAATTGAGGGCATAATGAGAGTACATTCTTAATTATATTCTTGTTGGATCTAATCCAAGGTCTTTAATGTAGCGATCAATTACCTCAGGGTGCTCACCACGAACACATGATTCTATGAATGCATCTGCTTCTTCACCACTAGGGAATGTCATGTAAGTAAGGGCGCTCTCACACGCAGCTCGTGGATCAATTCTTCCCCCTTCAGTTTCTTGGTCGTTAGTTGGTACAAATGTAATTGAATCAATGAGCTTTTTAAAATCTTGATGTATGACTGAGTTTTCCTCAAGAAATGATCCAGAGAGAAAATAGATATACCCACCCTGAGCAATAACAACATTATCAGCAACATACAACCCATCAGTACGATAGGTAACGGCATTTGCACCACCAATTACTGCATCACGATTGATCTCCCCCAACAAAAGACCGGTGTTAGAAAATTGAGTAAATTCATCAACCCACATACTCGCCGATTGATTTTTGAGGTTTTTGGCAATCATGAGGTTTATTGTTGGTGGCCCTTCTCGCCCCCCTTCGCTTGCCTCAAGTTCTGCTTTTTCACGTGCATTCATCAGGCGAAACACTTTTATAATTTCAGTGCCATCCTGCTGCTCACCAATAAATGCACTTACATCTTCAAGAACATACCCATCTGGTTCAACTTTGTACTCAAATTGGAGGCCAGTCTCAGGCTCTGTAAATGTAGTGTATACCGCATTATTATCTGAATACTCTGAGGTCTCAGGACTCATAAACACGATATATCCACCAAACAAGATAAGTAGTATTGCTACTAAACCAATAATAATGTTGTTCATATATTTATTAATACCCTCTTAAATCACCCTTAGTATACGCTTAATTTGTAACTCTACAATAATGATCTCTCCATTAATAAATCTACTTAGCTCTGCGATACTCTTCCATCGCGCGATGGTAGCTTTCTTTTTGATCAACTAATGGTTTTGGGTACTCTGAGACAATTGTTGAAAAATCATGATCTTTCCCATCCGTGAGGAGCTCAGCGTCAACATCTCTCAACTCCCCCACCCACTCTTTTATATACTCTCCTTTAGGGTCAAAGCGCTCTGTTTGAGTGTAGGGGTTAAAAATTCTAATTGGCCGTGGGTCAGCTCCAACTGAAGCACTCCACTGCCACCCACCATTATTAGAGCTTGGGTCATAATCAATGAGATGCTGTGCAAAGTACTTCTCTCCCCAACGCCAATCAATCAAAAGATTTTTAGTAAGGTACGAAGCAACAATCATACGCACCCGATTATGCATCCAGCCAATAGTGTTTAATTGGCGCATCCCCGCATCAACTATTGGTACACCAGTGTTACCCTCTGTCCATACTGTAAAATATTTCTTATTATTCTCCCACCGTATATTCTCTCCTCGCTCCTGGAATGACTTCTTAAATACCTGAGGAAAGTGATACGAAATATAGAGATAAAAATCACGCCAGTAGAGTTCTGATGTAAATGTTTCTGACTTCTTCCCCCACTCATACGCTTCACGAATAGAAACAGTACCGAATTTCAAATGTGCAGAGAGGCGTGAAGTCCCTTTAACAGATGGTATATCACGCTCTTTTTTGTACTGAGAAATAACCGTATCGTTACGCATCAACCCGAGCCCCTCTTTCCTTCCACCCCTCAGTATGAGTTTTTGATTCTCTTCTTGTGCAAATTGAGAAAGGCTAATTTCTCCTATAATTGCTTTATTATAGTAATTTGAAAAGTTATTTTTACGTGGTTCAGGAACATCCTTTTGGGAGGCTTTCTTCATAAACGGAGTGAACACTGAGTACACCTTCCCAGTATCAGTTCGTACCTCTTCAATATTTGAGAGTGCATAATCAGCAACCCTGTAAAATTCAACCGAAGAATCCTCGCAAAGCTTCTCAATTTCTTTATCTCGCTTTCTACTAAAAGGAGTATAATCTTTATTTACAAAAACCGCAGAAATGTCCTCCGATGTAAGAATCTTTTTAAGCTCTTTTACGTAGTCTCCTTCAAACACATAGAGTTTCCCGTCGCGTTTAAATAAATCACCTTCAAGTTCAGAAAGTGACGCAAGCATAAACTGGAAGGCGTTCTTGCTGAAGTATTCATTTTTCTTTGGGTCAATCTGTCGCTCATCAAATATAAATACTGGTATTACAACCTCAGATTGTTCAAGCGCTTCTAACAAACCTAGATTATCTTCAAGTCGTAAATCCCGACGAAAAAGAAACAATGATTTTTTGTATGTTTTCATATTACTAGTAACTCAAGGTTGCAGTGTAATACAGCTCTCTGTAGAAGAGAAATTTTCTAAAGTATTTCTGCGGTCTAAATTGAAAATCTTTGCCATATAACGACTTATATTCTTTTTCATTCCTGATATGCCTACCGTCATCAACAATATCCATATACCAGTTAGAGAAACTCTTTTTGTCTGTTTTACATGGTTCAATACCAATAATAACCCCACCGTCTTTAAGAACCCTTTTAAACTCTGGTATATACTCCAGAATATCTGTGTCAGAGATGTGATGTAGTGCAGCAATTATCACAACGTGGTCGAATTGCTGATTACTTGCTGGAATTGTATGATTTTCTAGAGTTGAAAAATTATACTGTGGATATTTATCAGAGGCATACTCAATACGCTTCGAATCAATATCGACTCCCAAATATCTTTCACTGTCAAATATGTACGCAATATCTCCTGTACCACAAGCAAAATCGAGTACGGATTTTCCCGTAAAAGTATTCTCAGCAGTAATCACATCTTCAATGTACTTTTTTACACTACATTTTGGTCGTATGAAGTAATTATATACAGCTGGAGATAAGTGCATGTGAGAGAGATTTAATGGAGTTTTGTTTCTAACGCCGGCTGTAGTTTCTCAAACCACTCACCATACCCCTCCTTACTTGGATGCAGCCCGTCTATAGCAAGGTATATTTTTGGCTCTTTCAAGAAGACATCTTGCTCTGGTTCTACAAACAAATCAACATACGTGACGTTCATCTCCTCACTTACGCGTATAAATATATCGCGCACTTTTCTTGTACGATCCTCAAGGTATGAATCAGGAGTGCCATCTTTAACAAATGTCTCAGCAGCCCCAACATTTCCTGTAGACATAAGTATAACGGCATCAGTGAGTGTCTTACTGTATTCAAGAAGCTCAAGTATCTGTTCCTCAATTATTTCAAGAGGTACATCATCAAGTATGTCATTACCTCCAATTTGAAGGAGTACAAGATCATACTTATCACGATTGTGTCGCCTTTTGATTACCTCAACAAGCGACTTAGTTGTCGCACCATTTTTACTTACGTTTTCAATCGCATATTCTGGAAACAAAGCACCAATTCGACCGGCAATTGAGTATTTTGGATTAAACACTCCTGTTCCATATCCAGTACTATCACCTGCAACAAGAATACTTTCTCTGCTCATATCATTTATGTATTGTTCATACGGATGAGCTACAACAACTAAAAAAGCACTTAACGTTTTTCTTTTTGCAACAAGAAAACTAATGAGGATTATAAAAAGTACTACACTTATTCCGATAATAACGTATTTCATATTACTCTATTGCGTCTATCTTTTTAGGAACAATTAATTAAAGAGGGTTATGTATTCCCCTAATCCTTCTTCTTCAAGTTTTTCTTTTGGAATAAAACGAAGTGCAGCTGAATTCATGCAGTAACGAATCTTGTCGTTTTCCTCTGGTCCGTCGAGAATAATGTGCCCAAGATGTGAGTCAGCATAGCGACTTCGAATTTCTGTGCGTGGAATAATTAATTTAAAATCTTTATGCTCTGTTACAAAGTGGTTATCAATTGGCTTAAGGAAACTTGGCCACCCCGTCCCTGAATCAAATTTGTCGGTTGATGAGAAGAGTGGCTCGCCTGAAACAATATCAACATAAATACCCTCTTCGTGATTATCCCAATATTCATTTTGAAACGGTGTTTCAGTACCCTCTTTTTGTGTTACATAATATTGAAGATCGGTGAGTGTTTCTTTGAGTGTTTTGTCATCTGGCTTTTGATATTCTTCCCAGCGTACGTTACTTGTTTTTTGCTCGTTACTCATACCGTCTTTCTTTTCTTTATTAGTGTTAGTCGTAAATAATGACTCATATGTCTCATCATCCCACACTGTATTCGTAAATACATCTCTACCTGAGCCGGTACGATAGTATGAATACTGAAGTGGGTTCTTTTTGTAGTAATCTTGATGATACTCTTCTGCAATCCAAAAAGTACCAGCTGGCTCAACCTGCGTTGCTATTGGTTTGTTAAAAATTTCTTTCTCTTCAAGTTCTCTAATCACTGAATCAGCAATTTCATTTTCTTCTTGTGTTTGGTAATAGATTGCAGATGTATACTGTTCTCCCCGATCATAAAATGAACCATCTGCGTCTGTGGGGTCTGAGTGCCTAAACAGTGTTAAAACCAATTGTCGATAGGACACCACACGTGGATCGTACACAACTTTTATTGATTCACGATGGCCGGTTTTACCACTCGCTACATCATTGTAACTTGGCTCTTTTTCCTCACCACCCATATATCCTGAGATCAGCTCACGCACTCCCTCAAGTTTTTCATAGTCACTTTCAGTACACCAAAAACAACCACCCGCAAAGTACGCGACCGCTTCAGTCTCCTCAACTACGGTTGTGTCACGCTCACTT
The DNA here is from genome assembly GCA_965222715.1 of Minisyncoccota bacterium. GTDB lineage: Bacteria > Patescibacteriota > Minisyncoccia > Phycocordibacterales > JABMNX01 > JABMNX01. The sequence continues at coordinate 362,365 of OZ244961.1, forward strand.
GGTGCAGTTTTCCCTTGGTACCACTGCCACACCCACACGAGTCCATAAAGAGCGATGGCGAGAGCGATGAGAATAACAAGTTGATAAAACATAGATGAGTACTCTGATTCTTTCATATAGTATATAGTGTACCTAACTTGTATACTATACGCTAAAATACTCTTATGAACCTAAAAGAACTACTAAAAATTACTGGTATTCCTGCGGTTATCGCTTCATTATGTTGTCTCAGCCCCTTGATACTTGTGCTATTTGGTCTCTCCAGTGTTAGTTTCGCAAGCTCACTAGCTGACACACTCTATGGTGAGTATAAATGGGTTTTTCGTGCTGCCGGTCTCTTACTCCTTACAGCAGCACTTATATTTTACTTTCGCCGAAGTAAAGGTATCTGCACTATTGATGAAGCAAAAAAGCGTCGACAAGAAATTGTGAATATTGTAATTATTACTCTTTTTACTGGCGTACTTCTCTACATACTATTTCTCTATGGTATTGTGCACTATATTGGAGTCTTCTTAGGTCTTTGGGTAGATTATTTCTAACAGAAATGCTTGACATTTCTTTTGATACGTATTACACTACTCTCGTCAAATAACTACTGAGGAGAACGTGTCGAATGTAATCTTTAGAGGGTGTTTGAAGTGGATTGTGGGTAATACCACCATCCAAAGATTATTCGATTAGTTCTAGAAGAAATGCAAAAAGGAACAATTATCCGCTTGATGGATAAAGGCTACGGCTTTATTAAAGCTGAAGGAGCTGAAAAGGATCTTTTCTTTCACTCAAACGAGGTTCAGAACGCAGAGTTTGACTCTCTTAAAGATGGTCAAGAAGTTGAGTTCGAAATAACCGAGGGACAGAAAGGACCACAAGCGGTCAATGTAAGCGTTGTGTAATACAGTAGCCTTACGCAAAAAACGCCAAGAATGCTCTTGGCGTTTTTTGTTTTGTATTATAAATATCACTAAAAAGAAAAGGCGCCGCGGGTGAGGCGGCGCCCTGACAAGAGAGCTCAGGTTTAAAACCCAAACCCTATTCCTGCAATCACGATGTGGACCAAGCCAAACACCCACGGAATACTGGGCTCAGCCAAGCGAAACAGAACCTGCTTCCATTTCGGACTCGCTTTCTTTCGTTCGTACTCTACGGTGTAGAAACGAAACGGAAGATACTTCTCAGCATCACTGAGAACACCAAGCGAGATACGGGTCTCTCTGCGGTACTTGAGAACGATCAACCACCACAGAAACGAAAACCCGACACCGACAGCGTTTGCACCCAGGAGCCACTTTTCATCGATGTCGATGAGCGACTCACCGTTTCCCATCAAGAACGGGAAGAGGGCAAAAACGAGGGTGTTGGTGCCGATGAAGATGGTGTGGAACATGCGTCTCCCGTTGCTCGAATCGGTAAGGGCTTGTGTGTATGCCTCGTATTGTAATGCACCGACCTCAAGCATTTCGGAATCTTCTCGCCCACAGGCGTGATTGAGGACAGAAACATGGTCGCATCGACTCATGACTTCCTCCTTCATAACTGTTTCAACGAACTGTTTTAATAATATCATGAAAAAATAAAAATGTCAATATATACACAAATAGAAAACCGCCGCGTATATTTCAACGCGGCGGTTTAGGGTTCCAGCGAACTACCAGAGACACTCCTCTGAGGAACGTATATGTTTCCGCTGCTTTTGATGCACACGATATGCATCATCCCGTCAACAGAAACTTGGTAGTGAGCATCCAAAAAAGAGCATCCACCACCAACTTTTTCAAAACGCTCGAGGAAAAGAGTTCCGTATATCTCGACGTGAACTCCACGAATGTTCAGACCCTTGATGTATTCTTCGATGATACTTTGGATATCATCCGGTGTTTCTGACTTCTTTTTATATAATTCTCTAGAAACTCCGTAAACCGTCTCCCCCTTAGGAGGTATATCCATAGCTACGACGTTTTGCTCATCCTTGACAAACCAATAGATGAAAACACCACAGTTGAGGAGTACTGCCAAAAAGAGAGCCGTGGAGAGAATTGGGGGCACATCGTGCCAAAAATGCTTGAATTTTTTCCAAAGAGACATTTCAAGTCCCTCCTACTCAGTTACTCTAAGATAAATTTTATCATTAAATTAATGATTTGTCAATATACTTGACTTACATATACAAAATTCGTAGTATCCTTATCTGTTAAGTTCTTTAAAAAACAGGAGGGATAATTGACAGAGGGTACTATCGTTCCAGCACAGGGCGAAGCACCTGCTCGCAAGGCTATTTCTTGGGCCAGTGCGATCAGTGATCTTCATCGTTCGATTCAGAATGGTGAGTCCCGAACAGTCATCGAGGAGCATCGGCGACGAGTGGAGAAAATCTCTCCCGGTGTGATCGAAACCACGCTTGAGGTGCTTGGCCTTGAAGGCACCCCCGAAGAGTGGTGCCGAAACCTCAGATTGGTGCAGTAATCGCACCCACGCACCCTCAACGGCCGGACACATGTCCGGCCGTTTTCCGTTATATGTTACTTTTAACTTTTTTGTAAACTTTTTTCTGGCTCTCTTTCAGATTAATGCACGCATCACACTTACACCCATACGGCTTTATAAATTCATCAAAATATTCTTTACCATAATCGTACGTGAGCTCCTCTCCTTCCTGAATTTTTTTCTTTGCATAAATCTTTACTCGTTTTCCATCTATTTCGGCCTCACAGTTTGGTTTGCATGAGTGGTTAATATACCGCGCAAGATTGTTTCTCGGAGAACCATCAATGGTCCATTTGTTATCAATATCAAAAAGATACTTCCCTCCCTTCTCATCTGCTTCCTCAGTTAACATGCGTACACCTGTATATTCGATGACAAAGTCATCTTTATTGAAAGATACGTTACTTACCAAACCAAGACCTGCACCTTTTCGAGCGCGTCTTACAGAGAATTTTTTTTGAAAAGATTTTTTTGTATGCGGTGATGATTTTGTATTCATGTTGCTCGCAGAGTATACCACACCACCTAGTGGAAGAACGACTTTTTTTGTGTAAAAATAATCATAATGCCAGGAAGTTTTGATATATTAGAAAATCTATCACTGTCCCCTAACCCAGAGGTCTTATGGTACATCTTTTTAGGTATCGTTTTGATATTTGTATTTTATAGTATTTTTCTTATGTACCACTGGTTTCGTTACGGCATGAATATTCTTACCTCTCTTATTGCAACAGCTCTCTATGGAGGGGTGAGTCTTATATTACTTCTCATTATGTTACTCTCATTCGCCTCGTTGGTTACTTAAGAGATTATCTACGATTACTTACGTACTATGCTTCACTTAAAAGAAGGAGAACAGATTGACATCAAAGCTAGAAAACACTGGTTTATACTTGTTGGTGAGTCTCTTGGGTTATTTATTATGGCAGTATTCCCATTTGTGATTTGGGAAATGCTCTCAGGTGGACAATTTGATGCGCTCTTTCAGGACGGTTTCTCCTTCACAAATGTCTCCCCCGCACTCCTCACATTCCTCGGAAGCACATGGGTCCTGATTATATGGGCAAAACTCTTTGCTGCGTGGACTGATTACTATCTTGATATTTGGATTGTCACTAATAATCGTATTGTTAATATTGACCAAAAAGGACTTTTTAGACGAGAAGTCTCAACCGTAAGTTTTGATCGAGTGCAAGATGTAACATTTGAAATTAATGGTATCATCGGAACCGTTCTTGGATTTGGCGATGTGTATGTTCAGACTGCTGGAGAAACGAGAGAGTTTGTTATTGAAGGAGTAGAAAACCCAGAGCATGTAAAAAAACGAATCTTAACACAACTCGATGCTCACTCTACTCGTATGTAAACATCAAAAAGGCGTGGTGATACGTGCTTTCATCACGACTTGTTTTAAGCTACAATTGAACAATTAATATACGGTCTATGGGAGATATACCTACAACAGAGTCATACAAAGGCGTACGAGATTTCTATCCTGAAGATATGTACGTTGAGCGTTTTATTTTTGACACCATGAGTCGAGTTGCTGAGAGTTTTGGGTACCGAGAGTATAGTGCGTCAATCTTAGAACCAGCAGAACTGTATCGCTCAAAAACAAGTGATGAAATTGTAAATGAACAGACCTACACCTTTACTGACCGTGGGGGGCGTGAGGTAACACTTCGCCCTGAAATGACACCAACCATCACTCGTATGGTCGCAGCACGAAAACAAGAGCTTACATACCCTCTTCGATGGTTCTCTATCCCTAATGTATTTCGATACGAACGACCACAGCGGGGACGACTCCGAGAGCACTGGCAATTAAATGCAGATATATTTGGTGTCTCCAGTACAGATGCAGAAGCTGAGATTATTACTCTTGCTCACTCAATTATGAAAGCCTTTGGATCAGATGAGAGTGATTTTGAGATTAAAATAAATGATAGAGCTATTATTGACGCTCTACTTGAGGATACTGGTATTTCAGAAGATGTGCGCGGAGAGATTATGCTTCTTCTTGATAAACAAGATAAAATTAGTGATTTTAAAGAGCAGTTGACGCGACTCATTGGAGAAAAAACAACACCTTTTATTACACAATTACAAGCCGTAAGTAGTAGCGCACGACTTGAGGAGCTGGTACAAAAGCTAGAGACCCTTGGTGTTAATAATGTCGTTATCGATACATCAATTGTGCGCGGCTTTAACTATTACACGGGCGTGGTGTTTGAAGTGTTTGATACATCGTCAGAAAATAACCGATCATTGTTTGGTGGCGGCCGGTACGATAATTTACTTGAGTTATTTGGTAGCGAACCTATTCCTGCAGTAGGTTTTGGAATGGGAGACGTTACCATGAAAGACTTTCTTGAAACACATGACCTCCTCCCTGAGTACATTTCTCGAACTGACCTCTTTCTTGCAACACTCACTGAAGATGCGGCTGACTTTGCTCAAAAACTTGCACAGGAGTTACGTCAACAAGATGTAAGTGTTGAGGTGTCACTCTCACAAAAGAAGGTTGGTGAACAAATTAAACTAGCCGATAAGAAAAAGATTCCATTTGTTATTGCTATTGGAGAAAATGAAGTGGCGCAAGATTCGTTTACTATTAAACATCTTGCTTCAGGTGATGAGCGCACCGTATCTCGAGAAGACATAGCTACTTATATTTTTGAAAAAGGAGATATATAAGAAGAAGTTTTTTAATATCTATGAGAAAAGTTGTTTTTGATATAGAAACACAGAATACCTTTGAAGATGTTGGTAAAGCAGAACCAGCACTTCTTGATATCGCACTTGTAGGCGTCTATGACTATGAAACAAATGAATACTATTCGTATACCGAGAACCAGCTCTCAGAACTGTGGCCTCTTCTTGAAAAAACTGACATGCTCATTGGGTATAACTCAGACCATTTTGATATTCCCCTTCTTAATAAGTACTACCACGGCGACCTCACTCGAATAAAAAGTCTTGATTTACTCAAAGAGATTAAAAATGCACTTGGGAGACGATTACGTCTTAATGTTGTTGCCGAAGCAACACTTGGAGTAAACAAGAGTGGCCATGGACTTGATGCAATTAAGTGGTGGAGAAACGGAGAGATTGAGAAGGTACGAAGGTACTGTCTTGACGATGTAAAGATAACTAAAGATATATATGATTTTGCACTAGCAAATGGTTTTCTGAAATATAAAGACCTCTCAGAAGTTAAAGACATAAAACTTGATACATCACATTGGGAAGAAGATCAGAGTGTTTCAATGACTCACTCACTTCCTTTTTAAATCCCCTACCTTTTCACTAGACAATAAGAATAAAAACCAAAAGGGCGAGCAGAACTCGATACACAATAAAAACGTTGAGTGTGTGGTTACGTAAGTAGCGAACCATAAAATGCATAGCCAGTATTCCCACAATAAACGCAGTAAGGGCGCTTAGAAAAAGTGGGAGGCCTAATGTAACTAAATCACCACTTCCTCCAAGTTCAAGTAATTTTTTAAGGCCTGAGCCAAAAATGATAGGAAATCCAAGCATGAATCCAAATCGTGTTGCCTCAACTCGTGAAAGCCCTAACAGCAACCCACCAGCAATGGTAACACCAGAACGAGACATGCCGGGAATGAGTGCAAGCGCCTGAAAGAGTCCGATCCAAAAACCTCGTTTCACATTAAGTTCTTGGGCTTGTTTTGCGAGTCGCTCTGCTACCCAAAAAAGTGCCGCCCCGAGAAGGAGTGTCCACGCAACTAGCTCAGCATTTCGAAACGATGTTGCCATAATGTCTTCAAGCAGAAGGCCGAGCACTACAGCAGGCAGTGTTCCAACAACAAGCGCTCCTATTAGAATTTTGTCTTTTGAAGGTATTACCTTGCCTTGTACCCATTGGAGTGCTGAGAGAAAAAGTTGTAAAAAATCACGCCAAAAGTAGATGAGAATCGCGAGTGAGGTCGCAAGTTGTAACACTGCATCAACTGAGAGACCGAACTCTGTGTGTACACCTAACACCTCACGCGCGAGAATAAGATGCCCTGATGATGAAATGGGTAGAAATTCTGTTATTCCTTGAACAGCCCCAAGAATAATACCAGTGAGAGTATCCATACAGTACTTAGAATATAGTGTGGTACACTTAATACTATCATAGTAGTTAATAAACATATATGGAAGAAACAGTAGAACAAGGACATGCTACGAGGAATAAGTATATGATTCCTGCAGCAATAGTCATCGCGGGTGTACTCATTGCTGGTGCGCTCTATATGACAAATCAACCAAACGAAGCACCTCGAGTTGGAGGAAGTAGCGATACCGCACAACGTATTCCACCCGTAACCAGTGACGACCATATTCTTGGAAGCCCAGACGCACAAATTGTTATTGTTGAGTATTCAGACTTTGAGTGTCCGTTTTGTAAAGATTTTCACAATGTAATGCATCAGATCATCGACGAGTACGGCCCAACAGGTGAAGTTGCCTGGGTGTATCGACACTTTGCTATCCCACAACTACATTCAAAAGCCCCAAAAGAGGCAGAGGCAACAGAATGTGCAGCTGAACTTGGTGGGAACCAGGGCTTCTGGGACTATGCTGATAGGCTCTTTGAGGTAACACCATCAAATAATGGCCTTAATCTCTCACAACTTCCTGTTATTGCTGAAGAAGTTGGTCTTGACCGAGGTGCATTTGAGGCGTGTCTTTCAAGTGGACGATATGCACAGAAAATAGAAGACTCCTTTAATGAAGTGCGAGCAGCAGGTGGACGTGGTACTCCCCACAACGTTGTTATTGTAGACGGACAACAAGCAGTGATTGAAGGTGCACAACCACTACAAGCAATGCGCCGTGTTATTGAAACGCTTCTTAACGATTCAGGCGCGTCAGTACCAGCACTGTAATCCACAACCTTTAGTTTACAATAAACGCCAAGAGTACTCTTGGCGTTTATTTTGTATTGTTTAATATCTCAGCTATAGCTGAGATATTAAACAAAGGAAGTTTTATACATTACTTTTTATATGGTGCCCTTATACAAATTTCATACATTAACCTTCTACAAATTTCATGTATTACCCCTCTGTAAATTTTATATACTATTCTTCAACAAGGCCGAGGCGGTAGATATCAAATGAGTTCTCTCCTTCAAACATGTCCGTTGGGTTAGGAAGAAAGATACGCCGTCGAGAAATCTCTTCAGTTGCATCATTTAGTAGGCGGTGGAATAACACAAACTCATCTTGGCACTCATTAAAATCAATGACGTATTTACGCATCTGTGATTTTCCATCAGCATTCTTAGTGCGTTTACATTCTTGAACAATAAACCGACGTACTGGCATATTAAATTCTTCTCTAACAGTGTAGTAGTTAAAGAGCGCCTGAATAATAAAAAGTGTCTTTTGTGCACCATATCCACTAAATGACTGTACAAATTTGTGATCAACTATATCAAGTGCACCTTTTTCAATGCGAGACTCTACCACTAAATCAGAAACCGCCTTCAGTGGAAGTGTAAGCCCATCAACGCCCGCAACAATACTTTGCTCTACAGCAACCACTTTATGACGTGGTGGTCGCTTAAGATAGAAATTAATTGCCTGTAGGTAGCTTTTTTCCATCCCTAATCGCTTTTGCTTCTGTGCTCGTTTAGTACGAGCAGTCCCAAAGTTAATTTCAATATCTTGGATATGTTTGAGATACTCTCTTCCCTTCTCTATTGCTTCTTCTTTTGGCACTCCTTTGTAGAAATACTCAAGCGCTAAGTGCCCAGCTCGCCCCACAAATGACGAAGGTGATGATGGAATGTCGTAGACTTTCTCGACATAGCGCTTATACCACGCAAGTGGATTATTAAGAAAGGTCATTAACGAGGAGTAGCTCCAGTGTTCTATTGGTAGTTTTTGTGGAAGTTTCTGGCTCATTAGCTAGAAGTATAACAAAACTGCGTGTTTATATAGTACTATTGACAATAGTTTTATATTATGATATATTTAACGTAGTTATACCTGAACATTAGAGTACGAGGTGACGTTATGAATCTCAAAGAGGGTGTCCCTATTATACTTCTCTTCTTAGCTGCTTCGTTTTTTGCAGCAACCGCATTCAAGGAAGCATCTCCTTCCTACGTGGGTTTTGCTATATTCAGTTTCTGTTGTGGTCTTGCCGCAATCGGAGAAGCTATCGTGAACGCGATCAAAAAAAGCAAAGGGTGAACACGTCGTCGCTTTTTGCTAAAACGCCGAGCATATGCTCGGCGTTCTCTTTTTAACAACAGCTACTAGTAATTCTTGAGTTGATTTGAGTGTTCGTGGTGACGGATTTTCTCAAGCGCTTTTGCCTCGATTTGTCGAATACGTTCACGAGTTACCCCAAATTCTTTTCCTACTTCCTCAAGAGTATGATAAATACCATCCTCAAGTCCATGACGCATTTCAAGAATCTTTCGCTCTTTTGGTGAGAGTTCATCAAGAATACTACGCACCTGATCAGCTAGAATTCGTCGAGCTGATTCCTGGTCTGGTGAGAGAATTTTATCGTCAGCAATAAAGTCTCCGAGGGTTGATTTATCTTCCCCCTCATCCCCCACTGGGCTCTCGAGTGAAACAGTATCTTGGTTAATTTTTTCAATATTATGAATCTTCTCAACATCAAGCCCCATCTCTGCAGCAATCTCTTCTGGAAGTGGATCCCGCCCAAGATCCTGGCTCAACTGTCGTACTTTCTGCTTGTACTTTGCAATAGTTTCAACCATATGGACTGGAATACGAATAGTGCGAGATTGATCAGCAAGCGCTCGAGTAATTGCTTGGCGAATCCACCACGTTGCATAAGTTGAGAACTTGTACCCTTTTGTATAGTCAAACTTATCAACTGCACGAAAGAGTCCAATATTCCCCTCTTGAATAAGGTCGAGAAGTGTAAGATCAGGGCTACGGCCAACATATTTCTTTGCAATTGAGACGACGAGGCGTAGGTTTGCTCGCGCAAGAAGGTTCACCGCCTCTTCATCACCTTCTGTAATGCGCTTTGCCAAGTCTCGCTCTTCCTGGGCGTTAAGGAGTGGGTACTGACCTATCTCACGGAGATACATTTGAATTGAATCGTACGCAGAATCTTGCTTGTGATACACGTTCTTATTACCCAAGAGATTAGGTTCTTCTGCTTCAAGGAGGCCTCCTCCTTCAAGGACATCAATACTTGCCGTATTAAGGCGTTCATACATCTCCTCAAGAAACAGTACGTCTTCCTCAATCTTAGGAAATGTCTTAAGAATTTGGTCGTACGTCACATACCCTCGTGCGCGACCATTTTCAAGAAGTTCTTCTGCTTTCTTCTCTTTATTTTTATCTTTCTTGAGTGAAGTGCTTTTCTTCGGAGCTTTCTTCACAGCCTTTTTCTTTCCGGTTTTTTTAGGCGCTACTTTTTTTGTTACTTTTTTCTTTGCTGGCTTCTTCTTTGCAACCTTTCGTTTTGCAACTTTCTTTACTACTTTTTTAGTAGCTTTTTTTCGCGGAGATTTTTTGGTCGCTTTTGATGCGACTTTTCGAGTTGTCTTTTTTGTTTTTGTAGTAGCTTTTTTCTTTGTAGCCATAGTATTTAATTTTACCTTATTAATATTATTTTCCTATTATTTACTAACGAATGATTTTAATTTTTCTGCAATTTTTTGACTTTTCTCTAAAAGTTTTGAAGAAGTCTGTGTATCCCCCGAGAGCTCTGCGTTACGCAATGCTTCCATCGTTTCTTCAAATTCCTTCTTGGTCATCCTGTACCGCACATGCTCTAACAATTCCTCTATATCTTCCCGTAAAATATTCTCATGCTCATACAATAATTCAATTTTAAATATATTTTCTTGTTGTTTGTTGCGACATTTCTCAAGAAGCTGAGCACCCCTCTCCTCCCCGAGAAGAGCAATGAATGATTCTCGCAGTTCACTAACATTAATACTTGGTGTTTCGATCTCCTCTTGCCATACAATAATTCCAGCAAGCTTCTCTTCAGCTGATTCTGGTGCTGATGGTTTTTGCGTGGACGCCACTCCTTCTCTTTGTGTCTGGTGTGACTTTAACTCTCTTTCACCAGCCATTCGCTCAAGATCAGCATAGAGCACCTCTTCTGATATATTCATTGCTCGAGATACTCGAGTAATAAAGTGACTTTGGTCTACTTTATTTGATATTTGTGCAATAAGTGGAAATACTTTTTCTTGAACTTCGAGTTTAAATTTCCGCTCATCATACCCCTTCTCTCGTATATAGGTAAGGTAGAAGTCGATAATATGAACTGAGTTACGTACTGCTTCTTTCCATTTCTTAGGATCTTCTAAGATAAGGTCTGCAGGATCAACCCCCTCGGGAAGTTGTGCGACTTTTACATCAAGCCCCATACGAAGCGCAAGTGAAGCGCTTTTCCCAGCTGAGGTGAAACCTGCTTGGTCAGCATCAAACGCCATAACAATGTTTTTTGAGAGACGACTTAAGAGTGTTAGTTGGTGCTCGGTAAGGGCGGTACCTGAGACAGCAACAGTGTTTGAGTAGCCTGCTTGATGAGAAAGCACTACGTCCATTTGACCCTCAACCAGAATCGAGAAATTAAATTTCTTAATACTCCCCTTTGCTAAGTCGTAGCCAAAGAGCACGCGAGACTTGTTATATAGAGGTGTGTCGGGTGAGTTAATGTACTTCCCTGTTTTACCATCGTTGTGCTGAGGAAGAATTCTTCCAGAAAAACCAACACTACGCCCTACACTATCTCGTATTGGAAACATGACTCTCCCTCGAAAAGTGTCGTAGTAACGAACTTCTTTTTTTTCTGTCTCGGCTTTTTTAACTAAACCAGCAGTGACCAGCTCTTCTTTTTGATACGATGCCGACTCAAGGTGTTCAAGTAATGCCCTCCATTCATGTGGGGCGTATCCAAGAGAAAACCGTTCGATTAACTCTTTTGAAACACCTCGTTTGGTGAGATACTCACGTGCTTCTGTATTACGAGTAAGGTTGTGGTGGTAAAACGCTTCTGCTTTTGAAAGAGCGTCATAGAGACGTTCTCGTTCATCTCGCACTTCTTTACTTTCATGAACTAACTCCACCCCAGCTTTTTCTGCAAGAATTTTAAGTGCTCCCTTAAAATCAACACCCTCCATTTTTTCAACAAAAGTAAAGATGTCTCCGCCTTGATTTGTTGAAAAGCAGTAATACATATTTCGCTCTGGCGAGACGAAAAATGATGGCGTTTTCTCATTACTAAATGGTGATCTCCCTTTGTAGTTCTTTCCGGCTTTAGTTAGCTTCACGTATGCTGAAACAACATCAAGAATGTTTAATCGTTCTTTTATTTGCTCAACTTGTGAAGACATAGTATGTATTACCTCTCTATTGGTACTACTAGAGCCACTAGTAAGGCGTATGTACCCATGAAAGAACAATTAGCGACAAAGCGCAAACTTACTTATCCTCTTCGTCGTCTCCGTCTGTTGTATCAAGCTCTTCTTGGAGTTCATGAACCATGTGAGCTTTAGGGCTCTCAGAAAAACCGGTACCTGCTGGAATAAGGCGACCAATAATAACGTTTTCTTTAAGTCCATTCAGTGCGTCTGAGCTACCACGTACGGCTGCATTAATGAGTACTCGAGTAGTGTTTTGGAATGATGCAGCTGAAAGGAAACTTTTTCGTGAAAGTGACACTTCTGTAATACCAAGAACGAGTGGCTCAGTGGTTGGTGCTGTTTTACCTTCATCTTTAATCCGTTGTAACTCTCGGTTAAGTTCTGCCTCTTCAATAACATCTCCAGCAGCAAATACAGAATCTTCTTGTACTTTTACCTTTCGACGTGAAAACATCTGCTTCACAATAACCTCAATGTGTTTGCGTGAGATAGTCACACCCTGAAGCTCGTAAATCTTTGTTGCTTCGTTAATGATGTACTCTTGTGCGACCTCTTTACCAGCAAACTTGAAGAGATCATTAATATCAACTGAACCGTCAGTCATAACCTCACCCTTAGTAACCGTGTCTCCTTCTTTTACATGCACTGTTCTGAGGAAGTGAGCTTGGTACTCAATATCTTTTTTCTTCGCATTTTTGCTGCTTCCCTCTGGAATGAGAATAATCACTGTTCCTTTTTCCTCTTTTCGAATTTCACCTACGGTTCCTGAGATGCGTGCAACCACGGCTGGGTGTTTTGGTGAACGTCGTTCAAATACCTCGTTCACACGTGGAAGACCGTGCGTAATGTCTCCTCCAGCTGACGCAGCACCTCCTGAGTGGAATGTACGCATAGTAAGCTGGGTACCAGGTTCACCAATAGCTTGCGCAGCCATTGTTCCCACTGCTTCACCAAGCTCAACTGGTGCATCAGTTGACATATCAATACCATAACAGGTTTGGCAGATACCGTTTCCTGAATTACAGGTCATTGGAGATCGAACAAACACCTCTTCTACCCCTGCTTCTTCAAGTTCATGTGCTTCTTTTTTACGGATAAGATCGCCTTTCTTATAAAGGACGTTTCCTTTCGCATCTTTCACGTCTTCTGCAAGGTAGCGGCCTTGAATATCACGAGCGATAGATACTTCAATACCAGATGCACTCTCTTTGGTGATACGTACACCTTCTTTACTCTTACAATCTGCTTCAACAATAATAGCGTCTTGCGCGACATCAAAGAGTCGACGAGTTAGGTACCCGGCACTTGCGGTTTGAAGCGCGGTATCTGTAAGACCTTTTCGAGAACCGTGAGTAGTGGTGAAGTACTCAATTGGAGAAAGCCCTTCTTTCATTGAAGCAATAATAGGGAACTCGATAACCTCACCACGTGGGTTTTGAATAAGACCTTTCATACCTGCCATTTGAGAGAGCTGGCTGGTTGAACCACGAGCACCAGAGACAAGCATATCGCTCACTGAGCCATTTGGATCAAGTGAATCAGCAAGGAGTTTTTCTACTTCATTTTTTGCATTATGCCAGATCTCAACTGAGAGACGGTGTCGTTCTGTTTTTGAGAGTAGCCCCTCATTATATTGATTGATCACCTCTTCACTCTTCTTCTTAGCTGCTTCAATAATCTCATCTTTTTTCTCAGGAATAATGAGGTCAGAGAGACTCCAGGTAATACCAGAGTGTGTTGCGTAGTTAAATCCAAACTCTTTAATCTTATTAAGTATTTCAGGAATTTGATCAAGTCCGTATCGCGCAATCAAATCATCAACAAGTGCTGACATTTTCTTGTTTGTCATCACATCATTAATGAATGGGTAGTCACTTGGAAGTACACTGTTAAAGAGTAGTCGTCCTACAGACGTTTCAAACACCTCTCCGTTAAATACCTCGTACTTTTTACTATCAGTTGGAAGTACTTTAATTCGTGCACGGAAATTAACGGCCCCGAAGTCATATGCGGTAATTGCATTATTTGGTGTTGGGAAGAATTTATCCTCACCTTTCTCACCTTCAACAATTTTAGTCATCCAGTAACATCCAAGGATAATATCTTGTCGAGCACTGGTTACCACCTCTCCAGAACCTGGCTTAAGGATATTTTTGTTTGCAGACATGATTTCCTTTGCCTCAAGTTGCGCCTCTTCAGAGAGTGGTACGTGTACTGCCATCTGGTCACCGTCGAAGTCAGCGTTAAAGGCTGAACAGACGAGTGGATGAATTTGGATCGCGTTTCCTTCAATAAGAATTGGACGGAATGCTTGAATACCCTGGCGGTGAAGTGTCGGTGCGCGGTTAAGGAGTACGTACTTACCTTCAATTACTTCTTCAAGAATTGCCCATACTTCTGGAATACCGTCATCAATGAGTCGTCCAGCCCCACGAATGTTATATGCGAGTTCTTTTTCAAGTAATTTTGAAATAACAAATGGACGGAAGAGTTCGAGTGCCATATGTTTTGGCAGACCACACTCATCAAGTTTAAGGTGAGGACCAACAACAATTACTGAACGTCCTGAGTAGTCCACTCGTTTACCAAGAAGATTGCCGCGGAAGTACCCCTGCTTACCCTTAAGGTAGTCTGAGAGAGACTTGAGTGGTCGGCGTTGGTACTGGCTCATTGCTGAGAATGCAGTGTTTCCGTGACGAATTGAGTTATCAATAAGTGCATCAACTGCTTCTTGAAGAATTCGTTTCTCATTTCGAAGAATTACTTCTGGTGCGTGAATATCCTTAAGTTTCTTAAGTCGGTTGTTTCGGTTAATCACACGACGGTAAAGGTCGTTGATGTCGGAAGATGCATGCCGCCCACCCTCAAGCGCAACCATTGGCCGAAGCATTGGTGGGATAACCGGAATGCGCACCATAAACATCCATTCAGGTCGAACGTTTGCATTAATCATTGAGTGGATAAGTGAGAGGCGTTTATTGAGCTTTGTTCGCTCAACAGCACCAGCTTTCTCTCGTCTCTCTTCAAGTTCTTTTGCAAGCTTTTTAAGATCAAGATTTTTAAAAATGTTGTACACCGCTTCAGCACCAATTTCCGCTTCAAATACACCACCAAAACGAACTGAAAATGCGTGGTACGTCGCTTCATCAAGTACTGTACCCTCTTGAATACTCTCAATATCTTTCTTGGTTTGAGTAAAGAGTTCTTTTAGTTTTGTTTTTGTTTTTGAGTCAGTTGCTCCTTTTACTTTAGTCTTGTACTCGGTATCAAGGTCTTTAAGTAATCGAGCTTTCTCATCCTGAAGTACTTTCGTCACAATGTAGCCAGCGAAGTACACCACCTTTTCAACATCACTTGCTGAAAGCCCAAGAATGAGTGCAATACGAGAAGGAATACCGCGAAGGAACCAGATATGTGAGACTGGTGTGGCAAGTTCGATGTGCCCCATTCGTTCACGTCGTACAATTGAGCGGGTTACTTCGACACCACACTTCTCACAAACAATTCCCTTAAAACGGATGCCTCGATACTTACCACAGTAACACTCAAAGTCTTTCTCTGGACCAAAAATCTTCTCATCAAAGAGACCGTTCTTTTCAGCCCGCTGTGTTCGGTAGTTAATTGTTTCTGGTTTGGTTACCTCACCGTATGACCACGCTTCAATACGCTCAGGAGATGCGAGCTTGAGTGTGATTGCGTCAAAATCCTGCAATGTATGTGAATCTCTCTTTATCATATTACTCATTCTCTTCGTTAGTTCGTATAAGCTCGACATCAAGTGAAAGACCACGGAGGTGTTTCAAAATTACGTTAAATGATGCTGGGGTGTGTGGGTGACTAATGCGCTCCCCTTTCACAATTGCATCAAAAGCGGCTGAACGCCCTTGAATATCGTCTGACTTAATCGTCAACATTTCACGAAGGGTGTACGCCGCACCGTAACCAAGAAGTCCCCAGACTTCCATTTCTCCAAACCGCTGACCACCACCTTGTGCCTTACCTCCAAGCGGCTGTTGGGTAATGAGTGAGTATGGACCAATTGAACGCATGTGGATCTTGTCTTCAACCATGTGGTGGAGTTTTAGAATGTACATGTATCCAACTGCAATATCCTGGTCAAATTTTTCACCAGTACGTCCATCGCGAAGTGGAATTTTACCTGTCTTACTAAAGCCAGCTTTTTCAAGCTCCTCTTCAATTTCTTCACCGGTCGCACCACTAAATGGTGGGACAATTGCCTGATAGTTAAGTGTGTGTGCAGCAAGCCCAAGGTGTAGTTCAAGAATTTGCCCAAGGTTCATACGGCTCGGTACACCAAGTGGTGTAAGGATAATATCTACTGGTTCCCCATCCTCTGAATACGGCATATCTTCTTCAGGAAGAATACGTGAAATAACACCCTTGTTTCCATGGCGACCCGCCATCTTATCACCAACTGAAATGCTGCGAAGCTGCGCTACTTCAACATGAATCTTTTTAATAATTCCTGAATCAAGGTCATCACCATTCTCGCGTGAGAAAATCTTTACTCCGGTCACACGGCCACGCTTACCTCCCTCAAGGCGAAGTGATGTGTCTTTTACATCTTTTGCTTTCTCACCAAAGATTGAGCGAAGTAATCGCTCTTCTGGAGTGAGTTGTGTCTCTCCTTTTGGTGTCACCTTTCCTACTAAAATATCTCCTGGTCGCACTTCAGCACCGATACGGATCACTCCGTCTTCATCAAGATTACGAAGTTTTGTCTCACCCACATTTGGGATGTCATGTGTAGTTACCTCAGGGCCAAGCTTTGTATCACGAACACTTACACTAAATTCATCAACGTGGATACTGGTAAAGCGACTATTCTTAACTAGACGCTCTGAAATAATAATTGCGTCTTCATAGTTAGATCCTGACCATGACATAAACGCAACGCGAATGTTTTGACCAAGTGCCGCTTGCCCTTGATCGGTTGAGAAGCTGTCAGCAAGTAGTTGACCCTTTTTCACCTTTTCTCCAACAGAAACTACTGGGCGATGGTGCATAGCACCAAAACCATTTGTGCGAAGGAAGTTTACCATTGGGTACTCTTTCTTTTCACCTTTATGTGAAGTAACGACAATTTTTCGTGCATCAACATACGTCACCTCTCCTGGGTCACGTGAATAAATAAGACGGCCTGAATCTCGTGCAACCTGCTCTTCAATACCTGTTGCAACAATAGGTGCTTCAGGCATTAAACATGGCGTTGCCTGCTTCTGCATGTTTGAACCCATGAGCGCTCGACTTGCGTCATCGTGCTCAAGGAATGGGATCATTGACGGTGCAATTGAAAACGCCTGGTTTGTCGCAACATCCATATATTCAATGTCTTCTCGTAGAACTAGTTGTGGTTCACCTGCAACACGCACTTCAACCATCTCATTTACAATAAGACCACTTTCGTCGTACGGTGTAGCAGCATGAGCGATCTTTAACTTTTCTTCTTCAAGCGCGTTAAGGTACTCAATTTCATCAGTCACCCGTCCATCTTTAACCTTTACATACGGTGTTTCAATAATGCCAAACTCGTTGATGCGAGCATGTGTTGAAAGGCGGAGAATAAGTCCGATGTTTGGACCCTCTGGAGTGTGGATTGGACACACACGACCGTAGTGAGAAGTGTGTACGTCACGTACTTCAAAGCCGGCACGTTCTCTTGTAAGTCCACCTGGACCAAGCGCTGAGAGTGTGCGCAGGTGTTCAATCTCAGAAAGAATATTTTGCTGGTCCATGAACTGCGAAAGCTGGTTGGTGGTAAAGAATTCCTTAATTGACGCTTGAAGTGGTCGTGGATTAATAAATTGAATAGGAAATGTTGTCTCTGCATCCACAGTCGACATGCGGTCTTGAATGTTTCGCTTCATGCGACTCATACCAACACGAACTTTTTGTTGAAGAAGCTCTCCAATATATCTCACCCGACGGAAACCAAGGTGGTCAATATCATCAGGAAGTGCACCCTTGGTGTTATTAAGTTCAATAATGTGAGAGACGATGCGTACAATGTCATCAAGTGATACTGTCTGACGCGCAAGCTCTCGATCATCAATACTCATACCAAAACGCTGGTTGAAGTGTCGACGACCAACTCGTGAAAGGTCGTAGCGCTCTTCACTGAATATAGACTTAATATATTCACGCGCATTATCAGCAGTTGCGAGATCACCATCACGAAGTCGCTTGTGAATTTCAATATACGCCTCATCTTCGGTAGATGCTGTATCTTTATCAAACGTTGCCTCAAGTACCGCTTTAGCGTGTGGGTTATGCTTGAAGAGATCAAACATGTCTTTATCAAACTTTGCACCCATAACTCGCAAGAGTGTAGTGACTGGGAATTTTCGCTTACGATCAATCTTCACATAGATAGCGCCATCAGCCTCTGACTCAATTTCAACCCAGGCACCGCGAGCAGGAATGATCTTTGCGCCAAAATACTGCTTACCACGCATTTCTTTAGTACTAAAAAAGACCCCAAATGAACGAGCAAGTTGGGGCACAATAATACGCTCAACACCATTAATGATAAACGTACCGTGGTCAGTCATCAGTGGGAAGTCTGCAAGAAAGATTTCCTGCTCTTTTTCACCACCTATTGTTTTATTCTTAAGAGAAACAATTGCACGAAGAGGTGCTTCGTAGGTGAGCATATTTTTCTTTGCAAAGTATTCATCATACTTTGGCTCACCGAATTCAATCTTTGAAAATGTAAGATCAAATTTTTTCTCTGAGTAGTCTTTAATCGGAGAAAACTCAGTAAAGATTTCTTTTACTCCTTCTTCAATGAGTTGTCGAAATGATTCGAGTTGCGCTTCAACAAAATGAGGGTACTCAATTTTTGAATCTTTGTATCGGCTAAATTTCTTTTGCTCTTTGACTTCTAACATAGGAATGATGAGGTAAAAATAGAAAGACACAGCACAAAGATATGCTTCACGATTGTGAAGTATATCTTTGTGATGTAGTTGTTATTAAATTAACCTAAGAATTAATTGATTGAATTAATCAAAGGTGCTGTGTGCGTATGTTATATATGCCCTATAGCACACCACGAAACGTATGAAAAAATACTACCGATACTCAATCTACTCAGTACAAGACGTGTAGCAGCTAGTCTACATGAGGGCTTTGATTGAGTCAAGTTTTCTTCTATGGGTGTGTGGATAAATTGAAACCCCGGACGCAATCGCGCGTCCGGGGCCTCCCTGTTTTTCTTCACCCAGAGCTGCAGGGTCTTGGGCACCATGACTGTGCCACCGTAACCGAATGCGGCCTTTGGCGATCTTTCCGCCAGTTGCGCTCTTGCATGTCGCAGTTTCTCAGGCACCGAGCTGAGTCTGCAGGACAGACAAGACATCCGAATTGCAGCGCATCCGAAGCACTGCTTGCTGAGTTGCCTTCCTCCGTGCTTTCGGACTCAGTTGTTTCAGCGTGGGTGATAGTGGGCTGAAGCATTGTATTCCCCCATATTCAAAAGGTTTAGAACTGAACATTTCCTAATACGGAAATGCCTACCACATCAGATAGTACTCCCCTATATAGCTTACGTCAAGGAATTATCCACCTTCTTACTTCCCTTGAGACTTCTTCTCTTTCCATTCATCAATCTTTTTATGGTGCCCTGAAAGAAGTACGTCTGGCACTCGATACTTTTTCTTTTTCCAGGTAAGCACTTCGGGTCGAGTATACACTTCATGTGCACTTACTCGCTCTTCTTCAAGGGAACTATACTTCCCAAGCACTCCAGGAATTTGTCGAGACACAGCATCAATAATAACCGCTGCTGGTAATTCTCCTCCAGTGAGCACGTATGGTCCGATTGACACACTCTGCGCTTCTAATATCTTCTCTACTCGGGCATCAATACCTTCATAATGTCCACATAAAAAGACAATGTGTTTGT
Organism: Minisyncoccota bacterium; assembly: GCA_965222715.1. Lineage (GTDB taxonomy): Bacteria > Patescibacteriota > Minisyncoccia > Phycocordibacterales > JABMNX01 > JABMNX01. The sequence continues at coordinate 382,167 of OZ244961.1, forward strand.
ATTTCTTTGCATAGGTTCGAGCAGTGGTGTTTGTAAACTGAGTACCACCTGGAGAGAAGAAAACCACCAGTACGTTTTTCTTTTTTCCTATTACTTTCTCAGCCGCAAGAAGCACTGACTCAGCCTCAAGAACCATACCCGGACCACCACCATACGGCTTTTGATCAACGCGCCTGTGTATATCTTTTGTATAGTCCCGTGGGTTATAGAAAGATATTTTTATTTTTTTATCTTTTTGTGCACGTCCAAGAATTGAGGAGTTGAGATATCCTTCAATGCTTTCTGGGAATAATGTAACGATATGAAAATGCATAACAAAAACCGTGATGTCTCAACGATACCACGGTTTTTGTATTTTTCTATTCTTTAAAAACTATTAGAGTTTAAGATCATCCATCGCCTCATCAACCGTTTTTGTTGCGCCGGAACCATGTTCTCCTCGACGCATACCACCCTCTGGCTCATTAATCTTCAAGTTTACACGAGCATCGTGTTTCATTCCTACAACACGAAGGAGTGTTCGAATCGCTTTTGCAGTGTTTCCTGAACGCCCAATAATCTTTCCCATGTCATCTGGATGTACATCAAGAGTAAGGAGTACTCCCATCTCATCAACAACACGATCAATTTTTACACTGTCGGGATTATCAACAAGGGCTTTTACAACATACTCAAGAAATTCTCTGTCCTGTTCCATATCACTACATTAAAAACTAAATTAGTAATGTGAGGCAAGCCTATGCCTGATTCACATGCTTAAACTATAGAAAAAAATATCTGAGTAAACAAGGGGGTGTGAAGGATACTTACTCCTTCTTCTCTTCTACTTCTTCTTTTGGCTCTCCTTCTGTTGTTTCTTCTACTTTTTCTTCTGTCTTTTCTTCTTCCTTCTCTTCTGGCTTCTCTTCTGGTTTTTCCTCCACCTTTTCCTCTTCTTTTGCTTCTTCAGTAACCTCTTTAGTATCAGCTTCTTCTCCAGCTTCTTCTACTGGCGCTTCTGTGCTCTCTTCTTCAGTCTTTTCTTCGGCTTCTTCTTTAAGGATAGGAGATTTCTTAGGGAGTACATTTTTCTTCTCTCCCTTGATCACACCCTCTTTTACAAGGAGGTTGTGTACAGTATCAGATACCTGCGCCCCATTCCCAATCCAATGTAAAATCCGCTCACCATTAAGCGTTACTGAATCGAGCTTTGGATTATAGTTTCCAAGCATCTCAACGTGATCATTTGATTTTGGACCACGCTGTGACTCGGTCACCACAACCCGAAATGACGGGTCATTTTTTCTTCCAACTCGGGCTAATCTGATTTTTAACATGGACATAAATCTACCAGAAGTACCTATCGACGTCAAATATCTATGTTATACTCCAAAAACATATTAGATTGATATATGACAAAAAACGACACACAACTGTTGGAAGGAATTATAAGCGTCACCAGCCGAGGTATTGGGTATGTAACCGCTGAAGGGTACGAGGAAGATATTGAAATACCTGAAGGGCGTCTTAATACCGCTCTGCATCGAGATGTGGTGAGCATCTCACTTCTACCTGAAAAAAGTGAATACGGCCGTGTGCAGGGTGAGGTTGTTGAAATTATTTCACGAGCAAAAACTCGTTTTGTTGGTACTCTCGAAGAAGAAAGTGGTGTGCGATACCTCAAACCTGACAACTTTCGTTTTTACCCGCGAATGCGTGTCACTGAGGGCTCTGAGAATATTGGTGAAAATATAAAAGTACTGGTTGAGCTTACTCGTTGGGAGAACCCAGAGCGAGACCCTGAAGGAAAAGTTGTTAGCGTTATTGGAGAGAAAGGTGAGCATGAGACCGAGATGCAGGCAATTCTCATTGGGCATGATTTTGATGTGAACTTCCCTCCTGAGGTTGAAGAAGAAGCAAAAAAAATTGGTGAGCATCGAGACATTACCTCTGAAGAAGTAGCGAAGCGTCGTGATATGCGTGACGTAACTACGTTCACCATTGACCCAGCTGACGCAAAGGATTTTGATGACGCACTCTCATTTAGAGAAGTTGGTGGAGATCATGTGGAGGTTGGTATTCATATTGCTGATGTGACTCACTACGTTTTACCTGGTGGCCCAATTGATACTGAAGCGCAAGAGCGTGGGACTTCAATCTATCTTGTTGACCGCACTATCCCCATGCTTCCTGAAGTACTTTCAAACGATGTATGTAGCTTAAACCCAAACGAAGATAAATTAGCCTTTTCTGCAATCTTCACCTTAAGTAAAGATGGTTCTGTGACTGACCGATGGTTTGGGCGTACTGTCATTAACTCAGACAAACGTTTTACCTACCAAGAAGCGCAAGACAGGCTCGACACCAAAGAAGGTGAGTTTGCACAAGAGTTGTTAGTACTTGAAGATCTCGCAAAGAAACTTCGTGCTAAGCGATTCAAAGAAGGTTCAATTGGATTTGAACGTGATGAGGTGAAATTTAAACTTGATGAGCATGGCACACCAATTGATGTAGTGGCTAAAGAGCGACTTGAGACGATGATGCTTATTGAAGACTTTATGCTTCTTGCTAACCGCGAAGTAGCAAAACATCTCTTTGAATTGTGTGAAGATAAGAAGCACGCAAACTCGGTGCTTATCTATCGTATTCATGATGCGCCAGATCCAGATAAAATTGAACAACTTGCAATATTCCTCCGAGCAATTGGTTATGACCTTGAGGTGAAAAATGGCGAGGTAAGTTCAAAAGATATTAATAACCTTATTCAAAAAGTAAAAGATACTCCTGAAGAACGCTTGATTACAACCGCAACCATTCGCTCAATGGCAAAAGCAGTGTACTCAACAAAAAATATTGGGCACTTCTCTCTTGCTTTTGATTTCTACACTCACTTCACCTCCCCTATTCGCCGCTACCCTGACATGATGGTGCACCGCATCCTTGCAAGTCATTTAGATGGTTCCCCTATTCCTCCCGAAGAATTACAAACATACAAACGATTGACACTTGAATCATCACAAAAAGAGATTGAGGCTTCAGCTGCTGAACGTGAATCGATTAAATACAAACAGGTTGAGTATATGCAAAAACATGTTGGTGAAGAGTTTGATGGTGTAGTCACCGGTGTTGCTGACTTTGGCGTCTTTGTTGAAGAAGGAAAAACAAAAGCAGAAGGTATGATTCGCATGCGCGACCTTGGAGACGATTATTTCTCACATGACCCAAAACAGTACGCAGTTATTGGTGAGAGAAACCACAAAAAATACCAACTTGGCGACACACTTCGCGTAAAACTTGTTGAAGCAGATCTTGATCAGCGCCAACTCACCTGGGTGCCAGTATCATAAAAAACCCTTTGCTGAAGCCACAATAAACGCCAAAGGTACCTTTGGCGTTTATTATTTCTAGTTTTTAATATTTTGTATTATTTCTGGGAAGGTCTCTCCGAGGAAGTGACCACGATCAGTGAATGTTTCTAGTTTGGCCGTTGGTAGTGCCCTTTGATACTCTTCTGCATCTTTATAAGACACCACGTCGTCATCTTTTGAATGGTAAATATAGATTTCCTCAGCTTGTTCCTCGACTCCTACAATGCTTTTACCAAGATCAAAACCAGCCACATACCCAAAACAACCTGAGACAAGATGCAGTTGAGTGACTTTCTTTGGAAAGGTATTTTCTGAAAGATACTTTGCGAGAAAGTTGGCACCAAGAGAGTGACCAATAAGAATTACTTCTTCAGCAAAAAACTTAAAATGTCGCTCAAACCAGATTTTCCACTCCTCATACCGAGCATCATCTTTAATCGGCATACTTAAGAAAAGTATTTCATAGTCTTCCCCAAGTTCATCTGCTAAGGTGTGCTTCCATCGCTTACTATGCTCCATCCGTGGATCACTCACCTCCATCTCATCTCGAATATACGCAACGAACTCATCTCGCGAATTCCACGCTTCACCACCATGTATAAAAATTACCTGTTTTTTCATATAGTATATTTTACTTCGCAACTTGAACCGCCTCGTCGAATTTGACTGAAAGGAGTTTTGAGACGCCATCTGAGCCCATGGTAACACCATAAAGAATTCCTGCGACTGACATAGTTTCTCGGTTATGGGTGATAAGAATAAGCTGTGTCTTTTTAGAGAGGTCTTTAATCATTTCACCGTATTTTCGTGAGTTTGCTTCATCAAGCGCTGCGTCTGTTTCATCAAGAATTAAGAATGGCGGTGGATTCACCTGGCTCATTGCAAAAAGAAGTGCAATTGAGGTAAGTGCACGCTCTCCTCCTGAGAGCATTTGAAGACCCTTCACTTTCTTTCGTGGTAGTGATACAGAAATATCAATACCTGCTTCGGTCTCTTCCTCCTCATCAACCTGCTCTATTCCCTCTTCCTCATCTGAAAATACACTCCTCTTTTGAGTCTTCTTTTGTGCAAGCACTGTAAGTGACGCTTCGCCACCACCAAAAAGAATCGAGAAGAAGTGTTGAAATTCTTTGTTAATTTTTGAAATACCATCGTTAAAACGCTTTGCGAGTTTTTCATCAAGGTCAGCAATAATACCTTTTAGTTTTTCTGCTGATTCTTCAAGATCAGCAATTTCCCGCTCGAGGAATTCGTCACGTTCACTCGCTTCTTGATACTCTTTGAGAATTTCCTCACTTGAACCACCACCTGCTTCTTCAACACGAATTTTTATCTTTTCAATCTCACGCTTACGCTTCTCCTGCTCACCCCGTGATTCACCGAGAGCTACTTCTTCAACTACTTCTGCATTTTGATACTGAAGCACCTCTCTTCCAACAAGTACCGCACCTTCTTCCATATCTCGTTTAAATTCGTTCTCAATATGCTTAAGCACATCCTCATCTCGCTCAAGGTCGTGCAGCACTGCCTCGACTTTGCTTTTCTCAGTAGTGATACGAAATACTTCGCGCTCTGCTTCTCGCCCCTCATCTTTAGTTGCATCAATGTCTTCTTGCAGTTGTTTATATCGCTCTGCATAGGTGCGTTCTTTTTCTTCAATTTCTTTAAATTGCGCATCAAGGGTCATCTTTTCTTTTCGTAGTGTATCAAGGTCTGTGGTGCCAGCTTCCCCCTCATCTTTTCTATGTTTGGTAATAAAGGAGGTAATAAGGTTACGTATTTTTTCTAGTTGGGTCTTTAGACCTGAAACTGAATCTGCTTCAACCGCAGCTTCTTTTTCTATATCTTTTGCTAACGACTCAAGATCACTAAGAGGGACGGTGTGTGTTGTCACCTTTTTTGCATGTTCTTCTGCAAAGGCAATTTGCCCTTCAAGTCGTCCAATTTCTCGAGAAAGCTCGTCTCTTTTAGTACGCACATCTGAGAGATTCTTCTCAGCTTCAAGCACTTCTTTGCCTTTCTCATTATCCTGAGAGGTGCGCGCAAGTGTCTCTCGAGCATTCTCCAAGTCTCTCACCAACTGCTGAAGTTGTTGCTTTGGTTCTTTACGCCTTGTCTCTATTTCTTCTTTTGCGTGTGTAATATAGATTTCTTCACGTTTTAAGTATTCACGTAACAAATCCTTAAGATCGTCACGCATCTGTTTTGTCCTTTCTATTTTATCAACCTGACGTTTTAAGAATTTGAGGTGCGGCGCAATTTCTTTACGGAGTGAAGTAACATGAGAAATATTTTCATTAGTACGCTCTAGTTTACGTTCACTCTCCTTCTTTTTGTATTGAAAAATTTTAAGCCCGAGCGCGTCTTCAATCATTTCTCGACGATCTTTGACACTTGCTGAAAGAATTCTATCTGCCTCTCCTTGAGAAATAATATGGTGCCCTGTTGAGCCAACATTTGCACTTGCAAGAAGTTCAGCAACATCTTTGAGCCGCACTCGAGAACCATTAATTGAGTATTGATTCACCCCATCACGATGTACTTCACGTTCAATAGACACTTCATCAAAATCAATATCGAACAATCGAGAAGAGTTATCAAAAACCACCTTCACCAAGGCACGGTTTGAGCGCGGCATACTTTGAGAACCGCCCCAAATAAGATCTTCGCCGCGCTTCGTTCGCATTGATTTAAATGACTGCTCGCCAAGTACAAAACGAAAGGCTTCAGCGGTATTTGATTTACCTGAGCCATTTGGTCCAACAATTGCAGTAATAGGAGAAGCGAACTCGAGTTCGCCTTTTTTTGCAAATGATTTAAATCCCGAAAGTTCGAGTGATTTTAGATACATCCTCTATAGCTTACCGTTTTTAGGCGTATGCTTCCAGTGTATTACCAGCCTTTTTTCTCAAGTGCTGCTCGAGCAGCTTCTTGTTCTGCTTCTTGTTTTGCTCGCCCAGTACCACGCGCGACAAGTTCTTTTCCTACATACACACCTACTACGAACGTCTTGTCATGATCTGGTCCCTTCTCATCAATAAGCTCATAACTTGGGGTGATCCCCGTGTGCTCCTGAGCTTGCTCTTGGAAATTACTTTTTGCGTCCTGCCAGAGACGTTTTTCAATTACCTCATCCATCAAATAAAACAAATTCTTCGATATAAATTGTGCTGCACTGTCATAGCCCTGATCAAGATAGAGTGCCCCTACAATTGATTCAAAGGTGTTTGCAAGAATATATTGTCGCGCACGACCTGTGTCTTGCGCTTCGCCTTTTGAAAGTAGTAGGTATTCATTTACCCCAAGTTTATTTGATGCCTCAGAAAGTGTATTGGTATTCACGAGTGCGGCGCGATACGCAGTTAAATCGCCTTCAGTTTTATCTGGATAAGTGTCAAAAAGAAATCGAGTGACGACAAGCTCAAGCACTGCATCACCAAGAAACTCAAGACGCTCGTTGTGTTCAAAACCACTGTCTCGATGCTCGTTAATATATGAACGATGCGTGAAGGCTTGCTGTAAAAGATTGCTGTCTTTGAATGTAACACCAATCACTTTTTGAAACTCATGTATGTCTTTTTCCATCCCGTTAGTGTTAGGACACCACTATGTTAAATATGGTGTCATTGGTTAAACTTTAAATAAATATTCACATTATTTCAATGGTTCGAGTCAGTGTCCGACGGCTACCTAAAGGTAGCCTAACACTAACGGGATCCATGATTACTTGTCAGTAGTATCTTTTTTCACTAGTTGGTTGATTGCAGTAGTGATAATCGGGAGAATATCATCATAAAAATTAAGGTCAAGGATGTCCGAAAGTTTAAACCATTTTGCGTCATCAAGACCACCTTTGTCCTCAGGAAGAGTGAGATCTTCAAATGGTGCTTTTGCAAGATAATACACTACCTGTTTTCGCACCTTACCCTTCTCCGGTTGGCTGGCAATATACTCATTGGTGCCAAGTTTTTTCTTCAATTCAACGGATATACCAAGCTCTTCTTTAACCCCACGGGCAATACCCTCTTGAATTTCTTCATTCTCTTGAATGTGTCCTTTTGAAAGTGTCCAGTGACCAAATACATCATGAACAAGTGCAAGATATATCTCTTCCCCATCTTGTGCGTAGACAACTGCACCACCAAGTCGTTCAATAGGCATCTCTTCATACGGCACCTCTTTTACCTTTTTCTTTTTTGAGGTTTCGTTCTTACCTGGCTCGCCAAGCTCTTTATACACAGCCCCGAGTACTCCATTTACAAATCGACCACTATTCTCTCCTCCAAATGTCTTTGCGAGTTCGATTGCTTCATTAATCGCAACCTTTGCTGGCACTTCTTCACGGTCAGCAAATAAAAGCTCGGCAAGCCCAAGCCGGAGTACATTACGATCAACCACTGAAATTTTCTCAATTGGCCACTCTGGTGCGGCTTTCTCTATGATCTGGTCGAGCTCATTTCGTTTTGAAAGCACTAAATCAAGAAGTCGTTTAGTGAATGAGGCATCATTTAATCCTGGCGCGAACTCTTCAGTATTTCGTGCAAGTGCTTCGTCAATATCAGCACTCTTCCCTTTTACATCATCAAAATCAAACTCAAAGAGAGTTTGAAGAACAATACTTCTGGAAAGGTGCCTATTTGCCATATAAAAAGTAAGAAAACGAAAGGAACCAAAAACTCGTTACGGTACGAGTTTATTTCTTTGAGAGATTTTCTGGGTCGAGGTTTTGATTCTCTTTTGTCTCTGCTTGTGTGTCTTCTACCTCTCTTCCTTTCTCCTCGATACCCATTTCCTTGCGCTTTGCTGCCTGCTTTTCAGCTTTTTTCTCAGCGTGTGCCGCAACATCAACCACCATTCGGCCCTTGTAGTGACCGCACTCTGGACACATTCGGTGTCGAAGGTGCTTTTCACCACAATGTGAGCACGTCGAAGTACGCGGCTCTTCGAGTCGCTGGTGGCTCCGACGTTTACCGGTAGCTGAACGGTTGATTCTCATTCGTACAGACATTGCTAGATAGTATACAAATAAACGGCAAAAATACAAGCTTTTTAAAGTTTTTATACTGACGGGTATTTGAGAAAGGTATAGAAAAGTAAAAGCGGTGTCGCGCCATGCGACACCGCCTCCCCTGTGTGACTCTTGTCGGGTTATGCAGCCCGACGAAACCTTCCGAGTTCCTCGAGTGTGTAGGTTCTAGGCTTGAAGGTCTCGATGAGATCGAGGACCATCCTTGCCTCTTCTTCAGCATCGGTAAAGCGACGCACAAAATCGTCGCACCGATTAGTCGGCGAGGTGCATCCTTCATTGCAGTTGCTGCAGAGTTTGCAGACAGTGCTTTCAGGAACCTCACGACTTCCCTCAGCTGAGAGAATGTCATACATCTCGTCCGATGCTGTTTCTTCTTCACTAAACACGCTTACCTCCCAAGTTTCTGGAAATTGAATACAGGTTGTAGAAGAACAACCAAGGAGGGATTATAAAGTACATACTACTTTCCGTCAACAGTAAGGAAGCTCTTCCTGTGAATAGCACACACACCATGCTGCATAATACGTTCATAATGTTTTTTTGTGCCATACCCCTTATGCGTTTCAAAACCATACTCTGGATACTGCACTCCAAGTTGCACCATTTTTCTATCTCGAGTTACTTTTGCGGCAATTGAAGCAAGAGCGATAAGAGGCTCTTTCTCGTCTCCTTTAATAATTGTTTTTTGATAGAAAAACTTCTTTGGTGCGTGCAGCCCTCCATCAAGAAGTAGCTGTGTTTTCTCTGGATTTTTTTGAAGCCGATTCAAGGCGCTGCTGATTGCTCTATGTAGTGCATACATAATTCCCTTACTATCAATGATGTCTTGGGAGATGGATGTGGTTGTGTAGGAAATATACGTTGCTTGTTTAATATACCTCAGCCATTCTTCTCGCTTTTTTTCGGAAAGTTGTTTTGAGTCAGCTAGGTGGCGTGGAATCCTTCTTATATCTTTTCGTGCTACACATACCGCACCCACTGTTACTGGTCCCGCAACAGGACCTCTTCCTACTTCGTCAATTCCAATAATGTGAGTACAGTTCTTAGAAATTCTTTGTCGCATAGCTGTTATCGTACTTCATAGTATAGCTACTTTTTGGTGGATAACCCACTAAAAGTGGAGATGCTATACTGGTGACACTATGTCCGAGCAGATACCATTTACCCACCTCCATACTCACTCGCACTTCTCCCTCTTACATGCGCTTCCAAAAATAGCCGACTTGGTAAACGCAGCAAAAGATGATGGCATGAGCTCACTCGCACTTACCGACAACGGCAACCTCTACGGCGCAATTCAATTTTATAAGGTATGTAAAAGCGCAGGAGTAAAACCAATTATTGGTATTGATGCATATGTTGCAGTCCGCACTCGACACGAGAAAGAGGCACGTATTGATAATCGTTGGTCTCGACTCGTCTTACTTGCAAAAAATGATATTGGGTATAAAAACCTTCTTAAGCTAGTAACTGTTTCTTTTCTTGAAGGTTTTTACTACAAACCCCGCATCGACCACGAATTAATTGAGGCACATACCGACGGGCTTATCGCCATACTTCCCTCTTTCTCTTCGGAAGTGTCCCTTGCATACAAAGGAAATGATCCAGAGAAGGCAGAAGAGAAACTTTCTTGGTACAAAAAAGTATTTGATGAGAATCTATACCTTGAAATCACTCACCACCCAGAAGTTGAGGGGCACCAAGAACTCATGAAGACGCTTGTTTCTCTCTCAGAGAAACAGACTGTACCACTGGTTGCTGCACATGATGTGTATTATCTCAAGCCGGAAGATCGACGGGCACGTGAAGCAATGATCAAAATTCAGACTGGTTCAATTCTTCAAGAAGATCCCGAGGAACAACAAGAAGATTTTTCATTTATTACGACAGAGAAAGCTAATGAATATTTTAAAGAGTACCCTGAAGCCCTCAAAAATACACAAAAAATTGCTGAAATGTGTGATCTTGAGCTGCAGCTTGGCTCGTGGGTATTCCCTAATATTGAAAAAGGAAACCATGAGACCTACGACGCTGCTCTTCGAGAACTGGCCTACAGTGGCATTAAGCGTCGTGAACTTGAGAAAACAGATGAAGTGGTTGATCGTCTTGAGTATGAACTCGATATTATTACAAAGAAGGGCTATGCTCCCTATTTCCTTGTGGTAGCGGATCTTCTAAACTACGCACATAAAAACGATATTCTCACCACTATTCGTGGCTCAGTCGCAGGCTCACTCGTTACGTACCTTGCTGGTATTACTAACGTAAATCCTCTTGAATACAAGCTCCCCTTTGAACGCTTCCTTAATCCAGAACGCCCGTCTGCGCCCGATATTGATATGGACTACGCCGATAACCGACGTGATGAAATGATTCAATACGCAAAAGATAAGTACGGTGAAGACAAAGTGGCCCAAATTGGAACATTCGGTACGATGATGGCGCGTGGAGTGGTGCGCGATGTTGCGCGCGCACTCGGACACCCCTACTCACTAGGGGATCAAATCGCAAAACTGATACCATTTGGCTCACAAGGCTTCCCGATGACTATTGATCGAGCGTTTGAGATGGCTCCTGAATTAAAAGAGTTATATAAAAAAGAAAAAGAGGTACGAGAGGTTATTGATCTTGCAAAAAAAATTGAAGGGCGCGCACGACATATGGGTATTCATGCAGCTGGTGTGGTGATTGCACCTCGGCCACTGACTGAGTTTGTGCCACTTCAATATGATCCTAAGGGAGGAAAAATTATCACTCAGTATGATATGCACGCCGTTGAAGATGCTGGTCTTTTAAAGTTTGATTTCCTTGGGTTAAAAAACCTTGCCATACTCGCTGATGTGGTTGAGCGTGTTGAAGCTATTCATGAGGTAAAAATTAATATTGAAGACATTCCACTTGATGACAAAAAAACATTTGAGATGTTAGCCCGCGGTGAAACTATGGGACTGTTCCAATTAAACGGCTCAGGTATGACACACTTCCTTAAGGAACTAAAACCAACACGTATCCACGACATTAACGCTATGGTTGCGCTCTATCGACCTGGTCCAATGGAATCAATCCCTTCATACATTGAACGAAAACATAATCCAAGTCTTGTATCGTACCTTGACCCACGCATGAAAGAAATCCTTGCACAATCATATGGGGTGATTGCGTACCAAGATGATGTGTTGATGATTGCAATTAAGCTTGCTGGTTACTCTTGGCTCGAGGCAGATAAACTGCGAAAAGCAATGGGTAAAAAAATTCCTGAAGTCATGGAAGCCGAGAGGCAGAAACTCGTTGAAGGTCTCGTTGAGCATGGTATGACTGAGAAAAAAGCTGAGCAGCTCTGGAAGTTAATTGAGCCATTCGCAGCGTATGGTTTCAATAAAGCGCACGCTGCAAGTTATGGTCGTGTGGCGTATCAAACAGCATATATGAAAGCGAATTACCCTGTTGAATACCTCTCAGCAGTCTTAACCGCTGACTCAGGCGATGTTGATAAAGTATCAGAGTCAATTATTGAATGTGTCCGAATGGGTATTGAGGTACTCCCGCCAGACATTAATGAAAGTTTTGGTGACTTTTCTGTGGTACCAGACAAAGAGGATCACACTAAATCAAAAATTCGTTTTGGTCTTTACTCAATTAAAAACTTCGGTGAAGGTATTGCAAAAAGTATCATCGATGAACGTAAGAAGCATGGTAACTACACGTCACTTTCAAACTTTCTTAAGCGTGTTCAAAACAAAAACCTTAATAGAAAATCACTTGAGGCTCTCATAAAGTCTGGAGCACTTGATCGGTTGAGTGAGAAAGAGCAGCGAGCTGCAATGCTTGAGCATATTGATGCACTACTTACATACAATAAAGACGTCTTGAGCATGCACACCGACCAAGACTCTCTCTTCGGTACTAATGAAAGCACCACTGAAGAACTTACACTTCCTGAAACTCCCCCAATTGATACTGCACAAAAGTTGGCGTGGGAGAAAGAACTGCTTGGACTCTATGTCTCTGGTCACCCACTTGAAGCATTTAAGGATGTGCTTTCAAAAAATAAATCTGACATTGCTCGCATAAAGACTGACCCCCGTGAAGGGATGCCAACAGTGATATACGGTATTATCGAAGAAGCAAAACCAATTCTGACTAAAAAAGGTGACCAAATGGCATTCCTGCGGATAGCTGATTTTAGTGGAAGCATAGAAACAGTTATATTTCCTAAACTCTATGCGAAACATAAAGAACTTCTTCAAAACGAAACGTGTATTGGTTTGAAAGGCCGACTCTCAAAGAGAAATGGTGAATTGAGTATTATTGCTGAAGCGGTAAAAGCGCTGTAAAGAAAAATACAAAATAAAAATCGAGCTACCCAGGAGTGGGTAGCTCGATGAGCTTTTGTTTGTAATAGCTCGAGGTCACAGGACAAACGCAGAAGCAGATCCGTAGCGTTTGTAGACACGATCATACCAGCGGGTGCCAAACATAATACCACCTTCACCTCCACCGGTAATATAGAGCGGAGCATGAAAGAAATCGCCCCCAGAGTCTGGGTCATCGAACTCATCACCAGCACAATCCATATCCAACTCTTCCCAACGAACCAATCGATTGGGATGTGTCAAAATGATTGATCCGACAGCAAGTGCAGTAAGACCAAACTCGTTTGACAGAAAACACTCACGAGCTCGTCGAACTGATCGACCACGATGACGCATACCAAGTTGTGCTGGAACAACAAGGATATCTCCTGGCTGATTTTGAGCAATTATGTCGAGCGCGTGGGTCGTACGATTAGTTGTTCGCAAACGATCTGGAACAATCTGTCCATCACGGTAGCTGTACGCCTTTCGTGAATCAAAGATTTTCCCATACACAAGTCGGACCCCAGCACAGTAACGCTCAGTGTCGTCTGTGATGTTTGGGAAGAGTTTTTCAAGCGCTTTATGCGAGGGGATGGCAAACCAACCCTCTGCACCTTCAGGGAGCTTTGGTAAGTGTTCTACATACTCACGTGCGTCCTTAGGATCAAGGTTAAGAATTTGAGCAAGTATGGTTATCTGTTCCTTGATTGGTTTGGGACCACTGTACTCTGGCGGATACGTGTAGTTTGATTCCATTTCCTCAAGACTGACATCATTTTCGCCCCGAGGATCAGGAGATGCGGGTAACTCGTTATTCATGATTTTGATCTTTCCGTGTCTATACCTCAATGTCCTTAAAAGAAACATTGAGGAGATTGATAAAGAACTGAATCATATGGTCTGTTTTTTTATGCTGTTTGTCAATAATATACCTATCCCAAAAAAGCAAAACATGGGTTTGCTCTTACTTAAAAAACTGGCTATTATAAATCTCTATGGAGGAAAGAGATCATAAGAAAATTGGCCCTGAGCTTGGGCTCTATTACATTGACCCGGTGGTCGGCAAAGGATTGCCGATGTTTTTACCTAAAGGAGCGACAATGAAACGTGTGCTCGAAGACTTTATTATTAAAGAAGAACTACGACGTGGATACTACCATGTACACACCCCAGATATAGCAAAACTCGATTTGTATAAAAAATCAGGCCACTACCCTCATTACAAAGACTCAATGTATGCACCCATAGTCATTGATGACGAAGAGTTTATGCTTCGCCCAATGACGTGCCCCCACCACTTCCAAATGTACGCATCAAAACCGAGAAGCTACCGGGAACTGCCTATGCGTATCGCTGAATTAGCACAACTCTACCGATACGAACAATCAGGTGAATTGATGGGTCTCCAACGAGTGCGGACGTTCTGTCTTGCTGATGCACACATTATTTGTGCGTCAGAAGAACAAGCAATTGAAGAAATTAGTAAAGCGCTCGATCTTATTGAATATGTTGCGGGAGTATTTGGCCTCACGCTTAATACAGACTACCGATATCGATTATCACTCGGGAGTAGAGACGATACAGAAGGTAAATACTATAAAAACGATGCTGCCTGGGAGAAAGGAGAAGAGCTCCTACGGTCTCTTATGCAGGATCGCGGATGTGATTTTGAGGAAGCAAAAGATGAAGCGGCATTTTATGGTCCGAAAATTGATATTCAAATGAAAAATGTGAACGGAAAAGAAGATACTGCGTTTACCTGTCAGTATGACTTCTGTATGCCTGACAAGTTTGACTTAACCTATGTTGCTGAGGATGGAAGTAAGAAGCGTGCATTTGTAGTACACCGCTCATCAATTGGTGCCATTGAGCGCATTATGGCGTTTCTCATTGAGCACTATGCTGGTGCATTTCCCTTCTGGCTCTCTCCAGTTCAGGTAAAAATTTTACCTATTAGTGATACACATGGAGAGTATGCACAGGAAGTAGCACAGACTCTTGAAGGACATGGGATACGCTCTGAGATTGATGAAAGTTCAGAGACACTTGGCAAGAAAATTAGAAGTGCGCAACTTGAGAAAGTTCCTTACTGGTTAGTTATTGGAGATCAAGAAGTCACAAAAAAAGAAGTGACCCTTGAAAGTCGAGACAGTGGAAAGATTGGATCAATGCATGTTGAGGATCTCATTGCACGATTTACAGAGGAAAATATTCCAACTTCTTCACAACCTTCTTCACAATAGACTTTATGAGAGCTACAAAAAACGCCAAGGGTACTCTTGGCGTTTTTTGGTGCTCTGTTTAAGCGTTCTATATTACCCTTTCTTTTCTTTCACAAACTCAACTGCCCGGAGAAGTGCCATCTTTGCACTCGTGTGTTGGGTAAGATAATTTTGATCAACACCACTTGAAAGAATATGTACTAGTCGCTCTATGTCTTTACTTCCCCAATTCTCGAAATAGTCTTCAATTGACTCGTCTTTCAGTGTTTCCTCTTCCCCAAGTCGTCGTGCATGTAATCTATCAAGTTCGCACAATGCTGAGACTAATACTTCTGATATATTGCGACCTTTTTCTTTAAATGAACGAACTACACGCAAAACCCCTTCTATATCTCCACGAACAATTGTTCGAATAAGTTCTGTTGTATGTGAAGCAGATGGTGATACCTCGTATGTAGGTTCCTGAACTTTTTCCTGAGGTATAGTGTTTTGTGTTTCTGTGCTCGTATTAGATATAGGACGTGACACCTTTCCAGCACGATGTAACTCAAGTACTGGCATTTTCCCGTCAGCACCTACTTTTAATTCGAGTGAATCATGCATAGCAGCAGTTGAGTGTGTGAAAGGAGAAGAAGGAGTGTACTCTACATCCTTTGAAGTTACCGTTTCTGCAACATCATCATGTCGTCCTTCATGTTCGTATATAGGTGCCTGGGTGTTCGCCGTAAATAGGTAAGCAAACACGTTATACATACGCGCACCAAATCGTCGAGTTACCAAAAAGTATGCAAGAACTCCACTCCAAAGGATAAGCATGAACCAGTAAAGAGTAGCGAGAAATGTTCCTGCTTTAAAACCAGTATACGGTACTTGGCTGAGTGTAATAAACGAGAGTGGTTGCGCGTCAGCACCAGGGAGTGCACTTACACTTACTGTTGGAGAATTTAATCCTCCTGGTCCCCCCGTACCTCCTGGACCACCAGTTGGAGTTGGGTCAGGTGTTGGGTCAGGATCAGGTGTGGGATCAGGGGTCGGATCCGGGTCTGGAGTGGGGTCAGGTGTTGGGTCGGGAGTAGGACTTGGTGTTGGACTAGGTGTTGGGCTTGGACTAGGAGATGAGCCACCACCGTCACTACCACCATCACTAGAAGAACCGTTGTCATTTCCAGCACCAGTTCCACCACCAAAACCACCTCCACTACTTCCACCAGATGAACCGTTGTCATTTCCAGCACCAGTTCCACCACCAAAACCACCTCCATCACCGCCTCCACCTCCATCACCGCCTCCACCTCCGTCACCTCCAGCACCATCACCGCCACCGAAGGCATAGATTACGTGACTGATATTGCTGGTAGGAACGGTTATAAGAGAAAAAAGCACAATACACACAATAAGGAAAATTGCTTTTTGGGGTGTAGATATATGCTTGTAATGTTTCTTTTTTAAGTTACTCATAACTACTTCAAATATAAAAAGGAGGGTGGGCGGTGTAAGCCACACCACCACTCCAAAAGTTCTTCGCGATACTCGACGTTACAGACAGTCGAGGATGGCGTTCAAGTTCGCACCCTCGCTACTGCTACTCCGAGCCAAGATAGCGAGCTCACTCGGACTGTTACCCCCTGAGCCAAGTCGAGTACTCAGAAGACGAACACCACTGCTGTCCACTCGTGGATACATAACCTGACAACCGTTACCTGAGGCGTCCTTCATGAGAAACTGAGAGTCTTGTTGACTTGCTGCTTCTCGAGAGACCGTCCGCTCCCAGTATACCAGATTCGGATGCTCCGAATGGTCTCCAGGTGACGCAGAAGCTGCCTCCCACCCACTCGAACTCGGATAGTTCACCTGGAACTGAACCGAGGTAGAGACGGTGGTTGCACTTCCCCTCCCGTCGTCATAAGCAGCCATCAGTTCGCCATCCAGGTCACGCGAGACCGCCCCGTCCTCAAACGGATACGTCTCATTCCCTTCTTGCGAGTTGACTTCACGAATCCGAGCTTGGAGTGCCGCAGGAATTGAATCCCATTCCCAGAAACGAATTCTGAGAACATACGGATCATCCACTGCGGTGCTCGCGGTCTGGACCGGAGCTGCCGTCTGCGCCACCGGTTGAGCCGGGGGTTCTGCCGCCGTCGAAGTGCTTTGCGACCCCTCGACGTAAAACGCCCAGTTGTCACAGATATGCGGTCGAACGAGCACCCACGTTTGACCTTGGTGCTCGACGCGATACACGTCGGCCGTCCGGTCATACGTCTGCGCCCAATCGCCCATCACGACATTCGTCCAGAGACGATGGGTGTTCAGTTGAGAACTCCACATCATCCCAGAGAATTTCGTTCCCGGAACGAGCTGTTCGACAGAGGGGTTACTCCCCTTGATTAGTTCACGCCATTTGTCGTGAACTGCGGAAGGTACATTGCAACGATCCTTGAGAATGTGAAGCGCGTAGGCCACACTCCCTTGGTAGGGATGCGCACCAGGGCGCACCCAGTTGTTGTTCCTCGTTGAAGTGCAGGTGTCGACAGCGGACGTCGTCCGTTGCGGCACACCACCTACGGTTTCCGCTTGGGTTTCCACCTGGGCCGGCGCGCTGCTGGCGATCTGCGGGGGCGATTGGGTTGCCTCGGGTTCGACATGACATTCGCCGATACCGACACAGCCGTTCATGTCCCCGTCACCGAGGTTTATGGCGCATGCTCCCAAAACAATCGGGAGAAACACCCACACAAGGCGAAGACGTTTGATCATTGTGCTAGCCCCTCCTTAGGGCTTGTTGTGAACACGATGTGAAAGAACTACTCTCTAACTGATGCTACCTACTACTACCTAAGCGCAACACAGAGAGCTACGCACGCACAATCCTTCCTTATAACCTTATGAGTTATTTTGGATTGTAAGCGCATAGCTTCCTACGTATACTGCCTCTACCACATATCGCTCACTCTCAGCACCAAATGAGTTACAGGTTGAGAGCGTAAGTTTTCGCTTCCCTTCTTCAAAATTAACACGAACTACATCTGCTTCAGCAAGTTCAAGACTCTCTACTCGATACACATATCGAGTGGTATATGAATCTACAAAGACCTCATCTCCAACCTCAACGTTTTTTAAACCATTAAACGCTTGGTAATTTTTATTTATCACGTTTGGCAAAAAACTTGAGTGCCCGAAAATAAAAATATTTGTCTCTTCGTTAAGCAGTCCCGTTCCTGGGTACTGTACTACCCCATCTTGAAGTGCCTGATCAAGAACAGTGATATCACGACTCTCTGGGTGCTCAATGTTTATATCAATCGAAACTGATGGGATGCGTATATGTACTGCTTGTTCGTACATTGTGTTCTCTTTTGAGTCTGATTGGGGGTAATTACTCGCAAGAGCAGCTGTTGTGTTATTTCCTGTATACTCTGGTACAAAATCAACAAGTGAAAGTACCAAGTATGAACAAAAGAAAATACAAAGAAACCATACCAGAAATCGCCATCGATTCTCGATAAGAAATAGTATGCTTTCTTTTATATCTTCCATATATGTCCCGACCGTGACGCCGTGATGACCATCTTTATAAACTACGTATTTCTACACTATTTTAAAGATTTTGTCAAGTTTCTTTTAAATTATGTTATCACCCCCACCACCTCTCCGTGGGTCACCTACACTTCTTGACAAAAATCTTTATGTGTGATACACATATATCGTTATGATACAGCGTTTTAAAGAAAATTTTAATACAGAAGCAGGCGCACGAACAAAAGACATGTTTGTTCGCAGTCTCGCTGTTATTGGCTTTTTTGCCATTCTCTTTGTAGGACTATGGGGTACGGTGCAAGTAGTAAAAGTTGCACCTCAGGCATTTTCAACTCTTGCTGCGGTAACCACATCCCTTACTCAAACCTTCTTCTCTGCTGATACCGAAGAAGGGCAAGAAGGGAATGCTGAAGAGGCTTCTTCTTCAAATCAAACTGAAGAAAGTACTACTCCAAATGAAAACGTGAGTGGAAATGAGGAAAATACTCAAGGAACAGCACAAGCACTTACTCCTGGAGAGCGAGTTGATAACGTATTCCCTATTAACGATAGTCGAGCGCCATCAAACCCAAATGGTGAACCAGATCTTGTGGCTCGTATTCTTTCCGTTGGTGAAATAAATAGTGCTGGTGTATTTGTTCCAAAAGATAGTATTACTGTTGGCAACAAAGGAGCCGTGATGTTTGAAGTACAAAACAACGGAACAAAAACATCTGATACCTGGGTATTTAATGCAGTGCTACCAACCTTCCCTATGCACATTTTCCACTCACAAACCCAACAAGCACTAAACCCCGGTGAGAAAATTCAATATACCCTTGGTTTTGACCAAATTGATTACAATAAAAAAGAAGGTGTAGTTACTATTAATGTAGACCCCGCTGGAAGTATGAAAGAGTCAAATGAAAATAACAACATTGCTCAGCGGGTGTTAAAAATCATTTCAAATTAAAGCAACGTATAGATATTTAAAAACACCAAGCTAACCCTTGGTGTTTTTTAATATATTGACAAAATAATTTTAATATGTTATTATGTATACAGACATTAAAGGAGTGCGAACGATGCGATAACACTACTTTGCGGGGTGGCGTACTACCCTCACAGATAAAGTACGGCAGGACGGAATCAATTGTAGGAAATCTGCTGATGGGGCCCAGCATAACCCCTGACCAACAATAGTCACAGAAGGCGTTGTTGGGTTTCGCGAAAAGTACTCTTCCTGTGCGCAAAAGATTCCATGGACCAGCAGCTATAGAGCTGCTGGTCCATTTACTTTATTACCTAACTTTACTCCATAGAAAGAATATTTTTGCGCGATAGCTGAGAACATATACTACCCCCCTAAACTTCTTTTAGATTATTTTTCATTAAATATCTAAACTAGCGTTCTTTGCATTTGATTGAATGAATGACTTTCGAGCAGCAACGTCTGTTCCCATTAACGTATCAAATACTCTGTCTGCTTCTTGTGCATCTTCAATAGTTACTTGCTTAAGGACTCGACGCTCAGGATCCATGGTTGTCTCCCACAATTCTCCTGGGTTCATCTCTCCAAGACCCTTATATCGCTGAAGGTGGAATTTAGCAGCAGCTTTTTTCTTAATCTCCTCATCTTCAGAATCCTCTTCGTCTTCATTGTCAGAAGAAAGTTCATCAATAGCTTCGGCCGCATCTTTCCCAATAATACCTACCTTGTCATTCTCAGTGTATGCATAAAACACCTCCTTCCCTTTCTTGATTTTATAGAGTGGTGGTTGTGCAATGTAGAGATACCCTCCCTCAATGATTGGTCTGAAATAACGGAAGAAGAGCGTCAGAAGAAGTGTTCGAATATGGGCACCATCAACATCAGCGTCAGTTGCGATAATAATTTTGTGGTACCGTAGTTTTTCAATATCAAATGTATCTCCTATTGCAGTACCAAGCGCAACAACCAAGGCTTTGATTTCATTTGATGAAAGCATACGATCGAGACGTGCTCGTTCAACATTAAGAATCTTTCCACGAAGTGGCAGAATTGCCTGAGTACGGCGGTCACGCCCTTGCTTACTTGAACCACCAGCTGAATCTCCCTCAACAATAAAGAGCTCGGACTCTTCAGCACTTTTAGTCTGACAGTCTGCAAGCTTTCCAGGAAGTGTAAGGCCATCAAGCGCACCTTTTCGCAGTACACTATCTTTCGCGGCTTTTGCTGCTTTACGAGCCTTAAGGGCAAGCGTTGCCTTCCCAATTATCATCTTGGCATCGTCTGGATGTTCTTCAAGGAATGTAGCAAACGCTTCACTAAAGACGCTCTCTACCGCTCCTCGTGCTTCAACTGAACCAAGTTTTGATTTAGTTTGCCCTTCAAACTGAATTTCGGGCATCTTTATTGAAACTACTGCAGTCAGCCCCTCTAACACATCATCTCCGGTAAACGCTTCACCTTCTTTGCCTCCTGATTTTTTAGAGTAGTTATTAAGCGTACGAGTCAGTGATGTTTTAAAGCCAGTAATATGTGTTCCCCCTTCTGGGTTATGAATATTGTTTGCAAAAGCAGAGATACGAGCTGAGATATCATCAACATACTGGAGTGATACCTCAACAGAAATATCATCAACTTCCTTTTCAACATAAAAAATATTCTTATGTACTGGCTTTTGATGACGGTTCTGGAACTTTACTAATGAGAGAAGACCGCCTTCAAAATAAAATGACATTGATGGACACTCTACACCGAGGTCTCGCAAATAGTGAGTACTTTCACCATCAATTTTTTTATCATACTCACGTAAATCAAGTGTCGTAATATGAAGACCTTTTACAAGATACGCCTGTTGCCGAAGATGTGCCGTAATGCGATCCCAGTTATACTCAATGGTTTCAAAAATTTCTGCATCAGCTTCAAACTCAATAATAGTTCCTGTAATCTTTGATGCTTTTACTTTTTTGACCTTTGCCTTTGCTTTACCTCCCTTGGTGTACTCCTGCACATACATGCCACCATCACGATGCACAATTGCTTTAGCGTACACTGAAAGTGCATTTACCACCGAGACACCAACACCATGAAGACCACCAGAAACTTTATATCCTTCTCCACCAAACTTACCACCAGCATGAAGGGTGGTCATAATTGTCTCAAGTGCTGAAACTTTTGTTTTTGCGTGAATATCAACCGGAATACCGCGACCATTGTCAGCAACACGTACTCGATTACCCGGCAGAAGCGCTACTTCAATACGATCAGCAAAACCACCCATCGCTTCATCGCGTGAGTTATCAAATACCTCCCAAATAAGGTGGTGGAGTCCATCTACCCCGGTCGTACCAATATACATTCCTGGACGACGACGGACTGCTTCAAGCCCCTCAAGAACAGTAATGTCATCAGCACCATATGAGCCAACTTTTTTAGCTGTAGGTGCTGCAGTTTTACCGCTTGTTTTTGTAGACGTTGTCTTTTTAGCCTTTTTCTCTGCCATATTCTGTATTTTGTGTGAGCGCAAAATTAAAAAGGAGTGCTGTTTCCTTACTCATTATTTTAGCAAAAAACCCCTGATATATCCAGTGATTTTGGGGATTATGAGCCTCTTCAGGTGGCTCTGTAGAGCCGTAATAAACGCCAAGGGTACTCTTGGCGTTTATTATCGCACCTCGTAACCCTCAGTATTGTTAAGTGCTGTGGTCACTCGCTCCATAGCTTCATGTATTTCCTCATCTGAGAGTGTTTTTTCAGGCGACTGGAAGACAAGACGAAAGGCATAGGACACTCTACCGTCCTTTTTAAACTCATCAAATAATGTATGTTGCACTAGTAGGTCTCCAGCAGTATTAGTAATTGTTGTAAGTACGTCATTCCCACTCACACTCTCTGGTACCCATACTGCAATATCTCGAAGGGCAAATGGATAGATTGAAAATGGTGTATACGTGTAGGTACTCTTATCAATTGTCGCACTATAGTCGTGTGGTTCAGGTAGTGATTCCACTACTGCATCGAAATTGCACTCATACACTCCGTTAGTCACTTTTCCGTCAGGCATCCCAAACTCTTCTTTGAGATCAGCAACAATACTTTCTAGAACTTCCTGCTTTGAAGTTGTTATACCAAGTGACATATGTTCACTGGTATTGGTAAAGACTGTTCCTAATTCAAACAAGGAAATTGTGTTAGCACTAAACAATGGTATATTTTTTACATTTAGTTCAAGAGACTGTGTGAGTCCAGTAACAAGAGAGGGTCTAAGATATTTTTTGTCACTTGCGATTGGGTTCTCAATTTCTACTTCCCCACTATCTTGAAGTGCATAGGTATACACTTCAGTAAAGCCACGATTGGTTAAAAATTCTCGCACCTTTTCAGCGTAGTAGAATCGCTTATTCACTGACACTTTTTTCTCACTTGTAGGTGACTGCTCTGCGACTATATTTCCATAACCATAAATGCGTCCAATTTCTTCAATAAGATCCTCTTTATTACCACTTGTGAGAAAACTAGTGTGAGCGACCAAATCAAGTCGTTCAAATGGAATAGAAACCACATACCGATCCTCTGCATCCATCATTCTTCGGTATCCGACAATATTTTTAAAGTACGCACTCTCTTCAATCTTCTCTTCGATAACCCCCTCTTTTGTTGCAGCGTGGAGCACCCGATCGTCACCGAGGTATATACCACAGTGAGATACTCCACCTTCTACCACCGTGCCCGAGAGAAACTCTTGTGTCTTTTCCTGTGCGCCAGTGTGTACCACCTCTTCACCATCACTCAGCCGAGTGAACGAGTGTTCTTTTTTTGTTCCAACACCATTTGTTGAAAATATAACGTCACCAGGCTTACGTTCTGATTCAATGATCGGAGTACCGTAAATATATTGATCAATAGCAATACGTGGAAGTGAGATGCCAGCTTGCGCAAATACATACGCAACAAAGGACGAACAATCAAACGCATGTGGTGCATTATACGAGATGCTAGCACCATACTTATACGGGGTACTAACGTACGTTTGTGCAACTTCAATGACCTTAGATGCTGGCACTACTTTTTCAAATGGGAATGTGAGTCGTGCAAAGATATCTTCAATGGCTGATTCAGATATAGTAGTCCCAAGAAGACTGTTCACCTCATTACATGAGACTCCTGACTTATATTCAATAGTTTTTTGAAGTGGAAACTCATCTACGATTCCTTCAACTGTACCACCAGCTATCTCAAGTATTAATGTAACCACCTCGGCTAATCCGTACCGAGCATATTCAGGCGCTATGCCGTTTTCAAATCGAGTTGAGGCGTCGGTACGAAGTTTTAATTCTTGAGACGTTTTGCGTATACTTGAACCTTTAAAGTTAGCAGCTGAGATAACAACAGAGGTGGTGTCTTTTGTAAGCTCAGCTTGTGTTCCACCTTTTATCCCAGCAATATCGAGAACAGCACCACTATGACTATCTGCAAGCACCATCATTCCTTCTCTAAGCGAATACTCCTCACCACCAAGTAAACTGATCTTTTCTTCTTCTTTTGCTGATCGAATAATGATACCTACACTCCCCTCTTTTTCAGTTAATTTATCGGCATCAAAGGCGTGCGTTGGTTGGCCGAGTCCCAACATAACGTAATTTGTTGCGTCAACAATGTTGTTAATTGAACGTTGTCCAAGTGTAGTAAGACGTTCTTGTAGCCACTGGGGAGAGTCTTTTACAACAACACCTGTGATGAGCGCTGCGGTATGTCTTGGTGCGTTAATATGATCATTAATCGAGAGAGTGAGTTTCTTTGAATGAGGAAACTCTTTATATGATTCTCGTAACACATCTTTTTTTAATGGAAGCTTAAAAAGTACTGAGCACTCTTTTGCAATTCCTCTATGTGAAAGACAGTCATGAGCACGGTTTGGTAATACATCAATGTCTAAAACTGAGTCGTCACCAACAGTCTCAACGCCTTCAACCTCAAATGAATGAAAGGTGAGCTTTTCTGCAACTTCCTCGGGTGAAGGTAGTGGTGTATCAAAATATGTTTGTAGCCAGTTGTAACTTACTTTCATATATTCTGTATTTAAAACTGATTTACAAACCGTAAGTCACCTGTGTGAAAGAGACGTGTGTCATCAATACCGTACTTGAGCATACCGAGCCTCTCAACCCCAGTACCAAACGCAAACCCCTGCCACTCTTTCGGGTTAATACCTGAGCTCTCAAGCACCTTAGGGTGAACCATTCCTGCTCCCATGATCTCAATCCACTTATCACGCAAACGGTCAGGCGCACTGTCTCCCACAAGGCGCATATCAATCTCAACACCTGGTTCAACAAATGGGAAGTAACTGGGGCGGAGACGCACCTCCACATCACTTCCAAAAAATTTCTCAAAGAATGTTTCAAGGACACCCTTAAGAGTTGCAAGTGTCACATCTTTTCCAATCATCAAACCTTCAACTTGATAAAACTGTGCTTCATGTGTCATATCAGTTGCCTCGTGTCGATACACCTTACCAGGGGCGATGATACGAATTGGAGGTTCGTGTTTTTCCATGTAGCGCACCTGCACGGGGCTGGTGTGGGTGCGGAGGAGTTTTTTTGCATTAAGTGGTTTAAGCCAAAAAGTATCCCACATGTCACGTGCTGGGTGATTCTGAGGAACATTCAAAGTGTCAAAATTGTAATATTCTGTCTCAATTTCAGGCCCTTCTGCAAATTCAAACCCCATCTCACGAAAAATCGCGTTTATCTCGCGGATCATTCTAGTTATTGGGTGAATGTGTGCTTGAGCCGTGCTCTCCTCAGTCATATTGCTCAATTATACGGAAAAACCCTTGTATGTAAAAGTGTAGGTATCTTCTTATAGTTCGTATTCAAAAATCTGTATACCCTCAGCGGTTGGCTCTAAGATAAATATACTATCCCCCTCAGTCCGCACCTGCACCCCAAGTGCGTTAAACATTGTTTGTGTATTTCGTGGGATTCGTGGATCTATTTCAGTCATTGATACGACTCCGTCAGTGATGATCAGAATGAGTTCATTTGAGAGGGGATGAAAGTCGTAATAATCAACTTGTTTCTTATTTATAGAAATTTCTTTTTCGCACACTCCGTCTTCACAAAAATATGACGGTGCCTTACTGTTTGTATTTGCCCAACGAGCATAGACACTCTCACCCTCTCTCCACAAGACCACATCACCTTTACGTTTTACATCACTTACACCACTACGCGTTGAAGTTGAAAGCGATGTAGGATACTCAGCCTCACGAAGCATGTTTGGTGAGGATGTTGCAAATAGGTCCAATACTCGTTCATATCGATCCTCAGTAGGAGCGACTTCAATATAAGGGATCTCTACCGGAAGAATGAATCCTGCTGCTTCAACTACACGCTGTGGTTTTACTTCAAGTATTTTTTCCCAGGAGCGAAACCCTTCTTTCTCTACAACAATGTGGTACACACGAGGAGTGAGATCTTGTATAAAAAAACCACTTTTTAATATACTGGCGCTCCTTACTGGCTTCCCATCAAGTATAAGTGTTGCGTTTGATTCATCAACACCAACAAATACGCCTCCTGTTTTTACTAGCGTAAAACCTTCTCCAAGGCGATACCCAGCGGAATACAAAACAGTAATTGGTACAAGAATAATAAAGAGCACTATAAGAAGTGCAAGGTATATTCTTCTAGTATTTTGTGAAAGAGGTTCCATATTTCTCCACTACACTGTCTGACTCGAAGCTTTTTTAGGGGTCACCCAGAACCCCATATATTTACCAAACAACAGTCGTGTTTGTGCATCAAGCCCTGGAATAGCACTAAAGACGATCATGGTAAGTGGCACAAGTATCCACTGCAATATCATACTAACATAGCGCGTTTTTTTGTACTGTTGAGGACGTGGCGGCAAAAGTGTTGTCGATATAATTGCTGAGACAATTAAACCAAACATGGCAAGCGTGAGGAACGTTCGAGCAACGATGGGTAAATTATATGAAAGTATAGTGGTACTGAATTCTCGCCCGCCAACTAACAACGGTAGCCACCCAAGCGAAAAAAGGATAAGTGGGTGTGTAGCAAGAGACCAAAACCCTTCAATTTGTATCCAACAGAAGTGAAGTCGTTTGCGAAGCGGAAATGTTTTATTTTTTATTGAGTGGTAGAGAATGTATGGAACATTTTCTACACCATAGGTCCATCGACGGTTTTGTTTATATATATTTTTAAACGTCTCCCAACTTGAATCTGCAACATTTGCATCCATAGAAACAGGATACGAGATTGGAATGACTCGATATGCGCCATTATGGGCAAACAGTAAGTTCCAAAAAATGCGTGAATCTTCACTCACCATATTTTTTTGCCAATAACCAACTCGATGCAGTGCTTTAAACGATACTGCGTGAGAAGAAAATGTTGCAAGTTTCTCAGGCCGTTCTTGTTGAATCATCTGCCAGAATGTACCAGATGTTGCGGCAACACGAGAAAACGAGGGCGCATCCCAAATATTATTATTATACAGTGGAACAGGTTGGAATGACGCGGTGTGTGGATCTTCTGTTGTTAAAAAATACCACGTAAGGCACTGAAAATATTGTGGGTACACCACCGTATCTACATCTAAAGCAGAAACGATAACATCTTCATACGGAATATTATGCGTATCAAGAATTGCTACTCGTGCCTCCTCAGCAGCATACGCAATATTTGAACCTTTTCCCGGCATCTCTCCAGGGATGTCTTTAGGATGTACTGCGATGTGTATATGCCCAAAAGTATCTTGGTGTTCACTTAAGATGCGCTTCGCAATAGCTACAGCCTCCTCCCCCGCCCTTTCTTCTGGAGCTAGTACGATACACAATTTTTTTAAATCACCGGTTGTTTCAGCAAGTTTTTGTACTGTATATGAGACTGTCTCGTAACTTTCTTTGTAGTACGGCAACAATACTAAGTGCCTGATGTGATCATGTTTCAGATGCGATACTCGCTCCCCCCAATCAGTGTTAATACTATGTCGCAATCGACGCCAATTATGCCGAACATGTACTGAAAGGTAGATTGTTTTGAGTAGCCAAAAAAGTGAGAACGCAATAATTATGTACGCGGCTATTTCAGGAGCAAAAAAAGAAAGGAGGACAACACCGAGAAGGGTTGTCCATGAAAGTACTCCTGGAAACATTTCAAAAAAACGGTACAGTAATCGGTCTTTACCCTCTAGGTCAGTTGCTCTACCAACATGAAAATCTTTTGGGAGATAGAGTGTTTCTTTGTTTTTTTTAGACATAAAAATAGAATCAGAGTAGTGGAGCGTCACGACTTACTAATTATTTTAGTCCAAGTATTCCTAAAGTAATAATTAGTCGCGACCCCGCCTCGCTCGTTCGTCGACCGCTCCTCACATCGCTCCGACTTGGCTCAAGGCACGCGTTTGACGCAGGTCAAACACTAAAAGTTCCTTATTGGGAACTTTTACCTTGAGCCACCTGTCAGACTCGAACTGACGACCTACTCATTACAAGTGGTTCGAAGTTAGGCACTTCTCACCTCCACCAACTGAGCCTGGAGCCACCTGTCAGACTCGAACTGACGACCTACTCATTACAAGTGAGTTGCTCTACCAACTGAGCTAAGGTGGCGTATATACTTTTTTTCTTTAACACAACCTAAGCTATTCCAGCGAGACAACTCACTTGTAACAAGTGGTTCGAAGCTATTCGCTTCTCACCTCTACCAACTGAGCTAAGGTGGCGTATATTTCTGCTTTAACCTTCTACCACCTTGATAGGTGATCTATTGAAGTGTGCCTATTGTACAGTATCCTGAGAAGGTTTTTCAACACTGTACTTGTGATTGCGAACCTCCTTAAGGAAAGATGAATTTGTGTGACCCCGCTTAATGCTCTTTTTTCTACGAGCGCCTTCAAGTACATGCATCATCTTCCTTTCAACAAATCGAGCAGCGACCAGTATAAAGAATGCTACCTTCTTTACCAAGATATGATACCACTCAATGAATGTCGCATACTCAAAAGTAGGTATACGTCGGGTAATCATTTGCCAGAACGTAACCACATAGATGTCGAGTCTTTCTCGTACATGAGGAATAACACGTTCGCCTCGAGCTAGTTCCCAGTAACGAAAACCTAAAAATAAGACGGTGCCTCCAAGTGAAGCAAGAAAAATGCTAATACTAAGCATAGAAATTATTATACCGAGTAGCGAACGAAATCAGAAACGACAATATTTTCGCCAAACTTTTGTGTTGCAGACTCAACAAGGTTCTTAATGGTGAGTGAAGGGTCTTTAATGAAGTCCTGTTCATATAAGATTTTCTCCTTAAGAAACGAATCAATCTTGCCTTCTAAGATTTTTGCCCGCATATCCTCTGGCTTATCTGCTACTTCTTTTGTAAACACCTCTCGTGCCGCCTGTATGTCCTCTTCTTTCACATCTTCACGTTGTGTAAATTGAGGGTGTGACGCTGCAATATGCATTGCTATATCACGTGCAAGCGCAACGAATTCATCGTTTTTTGCGACAAAATCAGTCTCGCACGAAAGGACTACCATAGCACCAACTTTTTTTGTGTTGTGAATATATGACTCAACGACTCCAGCACCAAGTTCGCGATCAGACTTCTTTGCAGCAACATCACTTCCTTTTTTACGAAGCAGTACTTTAGCTTGCTCCATATCACCATTAGCCTCTTCAAGTGCTTTTTTGCACTGCATTACAGACACGCCTGTAAGGTCTCGAAGTTCTTTAATTTGTTCTGTGCTTGCCATATCTAAAAACACTAGTTAGTTACTATATACTATTATGCTGCTTTCTTTACAGCTTGAAGATTCTTCTTATACATCTCAGCAACTTTTCCTACAAAGAAAGAGATGCTTTTTACTGATGCGTCATTAGCAAGAATTGGGTACGTTGCTGTGCTGGTATCACAATCTGAATTCATAAGGCTAATGACAGGAATACCAAGTTTTTGAGCCTCTTCAACTGCTATACTTTCACGTCGTGTATCAACAATAAACAATGCTCCAGGAAGCTCTTTCATAGCAACGAGGCCACCAAACGCATCCTCGAGTGATTCAATTTCTCGACTCAAAAGAAGTTGTTCTCGTTTAGTATATTTCTTTGCAAGTTCACCTTTTTCTTTTTCTTCAGTAAGTGTTTCAAATCGCTCAATACGCTTTTTTATTTCATCAAAATTTGTGAGAGTACCCCCAATCCATCGTTTTGTTACAAATGGCATATCAAGAGAAAGTGCAGCATTCCTAACCACTTCTCGCGCCTCATTTTTACCAGCAACAAAAAGAATGGTTTTTCTATTTTTAGCTAACTCAGCAACAAAAGAGAGCGCTTCGTTAAGAAGCTCTTTAGTTTTTTCAAGATCAAAAATCTCAACACCCTCTTTTGCACCAAAAATGTAAGGGGTTGTGGTCGGGTGTCGGCGTGACTTACTGTAGGCAAAGTGAGCTCCAACATCAAACATGCCCTGGATTGTTTCGTCTTTTGTAGTTGCTGCTTTTGTATCTGTCATATGTAAAATCGTGCTCACGCACGATACCCAAAGAGTCTACCAAATACTTCTCATGTATGCAATATAAGCAATATACTAGGCATATTATTCCTCCTCACGCCCATTACTTTCTACTGCACTCTCGAGATCGTCTAAGATTTCTTCAATATTTCCACCAAGAACACGTTCGATATTCGACCACGATTTTTTTATACGGTGGTCGGTAATGCGATCTTGAGGGAAATTATACGTGCGGATCTTCTCAGATCGATCTGCGGTACCAACCTGCTCTCGTCTTGCCGCTGATGTTTTTTCTGCAGCTTCCTCTTCTTTTAGCTGCTCGATTTTTGCCTGAAGGATACCAAGCGCTTTTTCTCGGTTCTTCTGTTGACTGCGCTCTGACGTACACCGCACATCAATACCTGTTGGCGTGTGTATAATGCGTACCGCTGTTTCTACTTTATTAACATTTTGCCCACCTGCGCCACCTGAACGAGAAAATTCTATTTCTAGGTCCGCTGGGTTAATTTCCACCTTTTTTTGTTTACGGATAGGAAGGATGGCGACTGAAGCTGTCGAGGTATGAATACGACCCTGCTTCTCAGTTGCAGGAATACGCTGTACTCGATGTACACCGGTTTCAAATCGAAGCTCTTTGTAGACGTCTTTGCCTTTTACCTCCATAGACGCTTCTTTATATCCCCCAAGAGAGCTTCGTGATTCATTTATAATACGAGATTGCCAACCTTGTATCTCAGCATATTTTTGATACATGTGAAGTAATTCTTCTGCAAATAAAGCGGCTTCTTCCCCACCAGCACCAGCACGAACTTCAAGAATAATTTCATTAGGAAATCGTACTTCTTCCTCATCCGCTTTCACAATCTGCTCCATTTGAGCAACAAGTGCATCTTTTTGTTCTTTGATACCCTCTAGCTCTTCTTGAGCAAGATCTTTCATAGATGGATCACTCAGCATGTCTTCAGTATTTTTCTCGCGCAAAACAAGCTGATCATACTGATCAACCAAAAAAGCAGTTTTATGGTTACTTCTATACTCCTGTAGCGTTTCTTCTGTCATACACACAAAGACCCCTTACGTACTAGTACTCCAAGGGGTCTTTAAAACAAAGTTACTTCTTCGACTTCTGCTTAGATTGCGCTTCTGCTGCAGCTGCTCGTGCTTTGAATTTCTCAACACGCCCAGCAGTATCCATCACCTTTTCTTTACCAGTATAAAATGGGTGCGATGCGCTTGAAATTTCAACAGTATAGAGTGGATATTCTTTTCCATCAGTCCAAGTATCTTTTTCTTCAGTTGAAACAGTTGAGCCAATAAGAAATCGCTCACCACTTGAACTGTCGTGGAAAATAACTGGTCGGTAATTATCTGGATGAATATCCTTTTTCATATGTGGCGACTAGAATACCAGAGAAATTCATGCCTTGCAATACAGTAGACACAAGGGTGTGGTTGCTACGACGCCTCAAGTACGTCAATAAGTGATTGATATTTTGCAGCAAGCTCCATCACTCCTTCTCCATAAAAATCATATGCTGGATTCTTTGCATTGGTCCAACCAGCAAAATAACGGAGTGCCGCAAGTTTTTCTGCTGCTCGTGTTCCTCGGTCGGCACCATTATCCATCATCAGCAATGCTGACGCAATGAAAGCTGTTCGTGGGTCCCATGGGTTTGGTGGATTCTGACCACTCGCCTTTGCGATACGTGATTTATACAAAATCCATGTAGATGGAATAAACTGTGCAGGGCCCATAGCGCCGCCGTAGCCATATGACGGTGGACAAGAAACAACCTGCCCATATGGGTTAATACCAAGCTCTTCGGTAACTGCAAAGAATGGATCCACATCACGAGTCGGCTTCATAACACCAGCAAAATATCTACCCGTGTTCACCCCTCGTCCATCTCCTTTTCGTGGTTCATTAGTGATGAGACACTGTCCAACGTTCTCACCAAGATTCGACTCTTGTGCAATCACACCAAGAACTAATGCTGGGCGAACCCCCGTGACCTTTGAAGCTTCGAGAGCATATTGATACGCTTCAGCAAATGGAATTGGTGCTGAACCCCGAAGAGTAAAGAGTTCTGCGCGAATATCTGCAGCTGATTTTTGCTTCTCAGTAATGAGCGCTTGGTATGCTGCCTCCTCACCCTTGGTAATGTTAAGAATTTCTCTTCGCTCTCTCTCACGTGCTTCTATTTTTTGCTTTTCAAGCTCTTGAATCTGACGAAGTTCTTCTTCAGCTGCACGACGGTTCTCTAGAACAACCTTTTGTTCTTCAGTAACATCTTTTGTGAATGCAATTTCAGTAAATGAATCATTGAGCCCCGCCTTTATCGCATCAAAATTATCAAGATCTTCAAAGAAATCAGAAATATCTTGATTTCCCAAAATAACCTCAGCAAGCGAATAATCGTCTATTTCATTTGTTCGCCTGATAAGCTGAGCGAGAGATTCTTTTTCTCGTTGTAACTCTTTGTTTAAACTCCCAATAGTTTCTTCTTTACCATTAATATCCTGCGAGATGCGTTCTATCTCAAGATTTCGTGCGCGAATTGATAGTCGTGCTTTTTGAATTTGCGCATCAAGAATGGCAACGTCACGTTCTAGTGAAACACGCTCGCGCTGTTTGTCTTCAAGCAACACTCGTTGTGCTTCAACCTCTTTCTCAATCTGTGCAAGTTCAGCCTCAAGCTGTGCCCGACGCTGCGCCACTTGCTCATCTGCACTCTGAGCATGAAGAGGAGTTATGGGAGTAGCAGAAAGAAGCGCACTACCAAGAAGTGCAGTAAGTACTAGATACGAGAGCGGCCGCACGAGTATTTTCATCACTACTTAGTATACAACCTCTCGTATCACCGAATCAAACACATAACCCACGTAGTACCGTGGGTTATGTTCGTTCTTTAGTGAGTAAGCTACACACTACTCTTCTTTTGCATCTCCACCCTCATCTGCTGGGTCTTCCTCATCTTTCTTGCCTTTCTTTTCAACTTCGATATCCTCAATTGATGGTTGTTCATCATCTGTCTCCTCTTCTTCTTTTGCTTCATTTACAAGTGCAACAGTTTCTTCAGGATCAGTAACCAATTCAGCTCCCTCAGGAATGGCAATGTCTTTAGCGTGAATGCTCTTTTCAAAATCAGTAAGTATTGAAACGTCTACTTCAATTTCATGCGGCAAATCTTTTGGCAATACCTCAATTTCAATTTCGTGTAGTGCTTTTACTAACACACCACCAAGTTCTTTTACTGCAGGGGCAGTACCAATGAACTCAAGAGGAACTTTTACTGACACCTTTTTACCTTTCTCCATAACATAAAAATCAGCGTGCTGTGGCTTTCCAGTTACTGGATGCACGTGAACTTCGTGAATAAGTGCCTCAACATCAATCCCGTCACCTTTAAGCTCGATCACTGTTGATTCACCGGCTGTGTCCCAAAGCTTTTTAAACTCATCAACATTAATAGCAATTGGTGTTGACTCTTCTTTAGGACCATAAAAAACCGCGGGCATCTCGCTGCCGCCACGAAGTTCTTTGAGGGATTTTTTACCCGCTCGTTTTCTGACCTGTAGTGTCTCTGTCATATAGCACAGTAGTATACGTATTTTTCTAGAAAAATCAATTGCCGCTTTGCATCACCCGCACGCGAGCATGTATAGTAAATGTAGTGAATATTGGTGGAGTATCGACATACTTATCCTAATCCTAGGCATAAAAGAAATCACCTCAGTCTTTCTTGGCTACATCATTATGTGTGCCATTGTGCTGTTTCTTCTAAGTGCTGTTCCTTGCGCCTGGCTATACAACAACTATCACAGAAGGAGGAGTAAAAGAAACTTCAAAAATAAAATATGCTCTTCAACCCTACCCACCTAAGGTAAACGTGCGTCATGGAGACATGACGCATTCTTTTTTACTTAACTACATGCTCTGGAGTAACTCCTTTTGCGTGATCAATAATGCTTTGAGCTGCCATTTCAGCCATCTTGCCTCGAGTCTCTTCTGTTGCTGAAGCAATGTGCGGAGTAATAACCACATTCTCGAGCTCAGAAAGTCCAGAAGCAAGTTGCGGCTCATCTTCAAACACATCAAGTGCTGCACCTTTTATTTTTTTATCGGTAAGCACCTCAACAAGAGCGCTCTCATCAATCACCGGGCCACGAGAAGAGTTTATTAAGTACGCTCCCTTTTTCATCTTAAGAAGCCGTTCTTTGTTTAATAAGTGTCGTGTTGTATCAAGAAGCGGCACATGTACAGTAACTACATCAGCGACCTCAAGTACCTCGTCAACAGTAGCTTTAAATTCCGCATGATACTCTTTTTCAAACTCATCGTTTTGTTTGATGTCGTAGTAACAGATGTTCATTCCTAAACCATGAGATGCAATGTGTGCGACACGCTGTCCAATACGTCCCGCACCAAGAATACCAAGCGTCTTACCCTTAAGATCAGTACCGAGTAGTAATAGTGGTGCCCACCCATCATATTTTCCCGCACGGGTAAATCGATCTCCTTCGGCAATACGTGATGTTATTGAGAGCATGAGCGCTACTGTGTGCTCAGCAACGGTTTCAGTAAGCACTCCAGGGGTGTTGGTAATAGTAATACCGCGACGCTTTGCCTCTTCTACATCAATATTGTTGTACCCAACGGCATAATTTGAAAATATTTTTGCTTCCGGTGCTGCATCAAACACCTCAGCATCAATTGTATCAGTGAGAAGACAGAGGACTGCTTCATACGTGTCTTTTTTAAGTGCATCAACAAGCTCACCTTTTGTAAGTACTCCATCTTTTTCACTTACCACAACAGAGTGACCTGCTTCTTTTAGTTTAGTAATACCAATCTCAGGAATAGCACGAGTAACAAAAATCTTCATAAATTTAGGTGTTAGTGAATAATCGCAGTCGCTCTTCGACAACACGAGATACTTCTTCTACTCCTTTCTTCATAAAACGATATGGTGCAATTTCTTCAGGATTCTCTTCTAGCCCAGCTTCAATTCCCTTGCGGTATGCAACACGAATCTCAGTGTTGATGTGCACAATTGACATACCAGCTTCAATAGCTTCTCTAAAATCTTTATCACTAATACCCGAGCCTCCGTGAAGCACCATAGGTACACCACCTGCTTTACGTAAGCGTTGTATTTGTAGAATGTTTAATTCAGGATTTTTACCTCCCTTCAACATGCCGTGAAGGTTCCCCACAGCTGGGGCAATGAGGTCAACTCCTGTTTCTTTCACGTACTGCGCAATCTGCTCTTCTGTAGTAACAGCTCCCTCGGGATCAACTCCTTCTGGGAGCTCTTCAAGCATTTTTGAAGACGAACCAATGTAGCCAATCTCTCCTTCAACAAGGATGTCTGGGTTTACACTTTTTGCATACGTAACCGCCTCCTTTGTTTGTTTAATATTTTCCTCTAGTGGAAGCTTTACTCCATCAAAAATTACTGCGTCATATCCCGCATCAACTGCCTCTCGTATTCGCCCAACTGAATATGTATGGTCTGCATTAAGAAAAATAGGATAGTCATATTCTTCACGCAAACTCTGTACCAGTGCAACAATCTGACGAACACCAATAAAATCACGTTCACCTTCTGAAGTACCAATAATTATGGGAACATTGAGCTTCCGAGCGGCGTTAAAAATGGCATGCAACTGCTCAGTGTCTGAAACATTAAAATGACCAAGGGCACTGTTGTTCTCTTCGGCTTCTAAAATATATTCTCGTAGTGTTTTCATATTGTACTTATGTATTGTAGCAAAAAAGGTTTCCAGGAACGCCTATACCTTCTCCACACCCAATTACAGCATGTAAAAAGAAAGCGACCTTCAACATAAGGCCGCTTACGGGAGTCTGTTAATCAAGAATTTTGATTTCGAACATGGGATCTTGGTGGAAGACGTTTTGTGCACATTCAGGAAGTGGTGTCCCATCTTCTCTGCAGACATTCAAACTATCATTAAGGAGAAGTACCGTGTCGTGACTCACCCCCTCAACATCTTCTGGGATGTCTCCTAGAAGTGTAAATGTCTGGCCTGGAACTACGCAGTAGAAATAGTCGGGGTCTTCTTCAGACTGTTGTGTATTCATGAGTACCTCTTCTTGCCACCTTCTTGCCAAAAGGGTTCTTAAAAGACTGTGCAGTCTACTGTGTGTAATATCAGAACATGTATCGTAAATCAAGTATGGTACTATACGTACTATATGAAAGAACTTGATTTTGTAGGGGTGGGTGACATTACCACCGATGCGTTTATACGACTCAAAGATGCTCGAGTTAATTGTGACATCAACGATGAGAACTGCACACTCTGTGTTGATTTTGGTGCAAAGATTCCCTACGAATCGGTAACTGAAGTACCTGCAGTTGGAAATAGTCCAAATGCGTCAGTGTCAGCGTACCGCTTAGGGCTTACCTCTGCCCTTGTAACCTCAATGGGAGATGACCGAAATGGTGAGGATATGCTTACGCAGCTTACTAACGAGGGAATTAATACCGAGTACGTTACTGTTGAAAAAGGAAAGGAATCGAACTATCACTATGTACTTCAATATGAGGCTGAACGAACTATTCTTGTGAAGCACCACGAGTATACGTATTCACTTCCAACATTTGAGAGGCCACCACAATGGATGTATCTTTCATCTTTGGGTGAAAACTCAATACCGTATCATCATGACATTGCACGGTACATTAAAGAAAACCCTGATATCAAACTAGCATTCCAACCAGGAACGTTTCAAATTAAACTTGGTGCTGAAACACTGAAAGACATTTATGAAGTGTCCGAACTATTCTTCTGTAACAAACAAGAGGCGCAGTCTATTCTAAAAACTGATGAGGGTGATATGAAAAAATTACTTTCAGGTATGCGAGCACTTGGCCCCCGTATCGCTATTATTACTGATGGACCCAAGGGGGCGTATGCTGACAATGGTGAAGGTGTTTGGCATATGCCAATGTATCCTGACCCGAAACCACCAGTTGATCGGACTGGTGCTGGAGATTCATTTTCTTCAACGGTAACCTCAATGCTTGCTCTTGGTATGACACTTCCAGAGGCACTTGAGCGTGGACCTATCAATTCAATGTCTGTAGTACAACATATTGGCGCACAGAAAGGATTACTTACACGTGAGGAACTTGAGAGGTACTTAGAAGAGCGACCTACTGACTACGTAGTGTCTGAACTATGATGCAAAAATGGCTCTATAAAGGCATGAAAAACGCCAAGGGTACCCTTGGCGTTTTTTGTAGTGTGTATGCTGGTGGATATATGAATAATTTGACAAATGGTATTTATATATGATATAATTTTACTAGTTTTAGTAATGTGCTGAGACTTGGAAAGGAGTAAAGACATGCGTGACGCAATATCCGCACTTGCTTACACCATTTTCGGCATTCTTTTGACGGGCGCAGTAGTTGTCGGGATTATCTTTTATCTCGACTTCCTGTCAGTTCTCTCCACAGGACTCGGAAAGTGGTTCATGATCATCATACTAGAAGCTGGCGGGATCACTGGCTTGTGCCTCTGGTGTAAACGGTACGACAAAGTCAACTATGGCAGCGAGGTGTGAAATACAACTTCGCTGTTTTTCTTTACTTAATATAACAGACTTATATAACAGCACACCTCCTACTTGATCCTTCTGGAAGTAATCCACATACCATCTTAAGTCCATCAGTATACTCCTTTCTGGGTGCCAAAGACCACGTCACCCCTTTCAAACATTCAATTTCAGCAGTCACAGAGGGCATGTCTTCACAAAACTTGATCATTTTTTCTACATCATATTCAATACTACCAAGTTCATATCCAATACCATTAATGCATGAATTGCGTTCTTCATCATTTTGAAGCGTAGTACATATCTCACCTATTTTCTTCCAACCACTAGCATCTTCATTAAAATACGCATACTTCCACCAAGAACTTTGGTAGAGGTAACATGCGCCTCGCACACTTTTCTCAACGCTGTCACATGGATAGTGCATACCTCTCAGGTCTGGCTCTCGCACAATAGCACCAAGTCGTAGTATTGACCCCTCTTGTTCTCTATCAAAAATCAAATCTCCTGCACCAAAAGCAAATTCCATGAACACTCCAGAAGCGCATGGAGATGGGCCAGCCGTATCTGAGGTGTGGGACACACAAACATCTACAGCATCTTCGACATACTCATCACCAAGATAACTTAAAATGCCATGCCCAAGACCATGGAGACACTGTGCGAACAATTCTGTGTCTCCGTCACATACTCCCACTATTTCTTCAATGGCTTGGGTTCCTTGATCATACATCGCTAGATTAAAAAAGCCGTGCTGGCACCCAAAATCAAAATATTCCCCACATATTGATGCACCTTCTAGTCCCGCTTTCTTGTATACAAGCTGTCCAAATATATGCGAGATGTCGTGTTGTATTTGATAGTTTAACTCTTTATATTTCTCGTTTTCAGAAAATGTCCTATATGCTTGAGCTGCCCCCACCCTATCGATTTCCTGCTCCCAATACACAGCTTCTTTTTGGTAATCAACATCAACAATACTTTCATTATCTTTTTCCTTTTCTGAAACCCAAAAGAAGGCAAGAGAGATAACCACCCCCAATAACAGTAAGAGTAGTAATCTGCGCATATTCATAATTTATCGAACTGACCGATATCCCCCACGAACACCCTCCTTTGAGAGCACTATTTGCCATAGTTGATTTTTGCGCGCACGGAAAGAAGCAGCTGAAGCAAGAAGGTAGTATTTCCACATACGATAAAAACGTTCGGAATAATTATCTTTTATATCATCCCAGTGTGCATCAAAGTTTTTAAACCAAGCCATAAGGGTCTTATCATAATCTGGTCCAAAATTATGCCAATCTTCCATAACAAAGAGATTGTCTATAGATCGACCAATTTGTTCTACCGATGGTAACATTCCTCCTGGGAAAATATACTTTTCAATCCATGGATCTGTTGTTTTTACGGAACGATTATTGCCAATTGTATGTAGCAAGAAAAGCCCACCATCTTTAAGAGATCGGTGTACCATTTCCATATAGGTTCGATAATTTTTATACCCAACATGCTCAAACATTCCAATAGAGACTATGTGGTCAAATTGTTCATCTACATCACGGTAATCTTGTAGGCGTATTTCAACAGGTAGTCCTTTTACATTTTCTTGTGCAAGTTTTTTTTGTTCTTTTGAAACAGTAATCCCTACTACCTCTGCACCATATTTCTCAGCTGCAAATTTAGCAAAACTTCCCCACCCGCATCCAATATCAAGCACCCGGTCTCCTTTCTGTAACCCAACTTTTTTACAAATAAGATCTAGTTTTGCTTCTTGAGCTTCATCGAGTGTTTGTGCTTGTGGTGTCCCGCTCCAGTATCCGCATGT
Source organism: Minisyncoccota bacterium (assembly GCA_965222715.1). Taxonomy (GTDB): domain Bacteria; phylum Patescibacteriota; class Minisyncoccia; order Phycocordibacterales; family JABMNX01; genus JABMNX01. The sequence goes on from OZ244961.1 coordinate 421,581, forward strand.
ATACACCATGCGCGTATCAAGCATTCGTGTGTAAAGATCATTACCTACATCATAATGTTCTTCTCCTACAATAAATGCACGTGAAGGACTTTGTAAATTTATAAGACGGGCTCGCAATATATGAAGAAGAAGTGATGGGGTTAATATCTTTCTCTCAAGTCTTGCAGTAAGGGCTTTATCAAAGAATTGGTCGAGTTCTTCCACATCCCACCATCCATCCATATAACTCTCTCCGAGGGCTAACGGTCCTTTTGCAAAGACCCGATCAAAAAGTTTTGGATTGTGTACGGTAATATCCCATGGATTAGTGCCATTTATTTTTATACCACTAGAATCTAGGAGTGCTTGTGCCTTTGCTTCACTGCTCATGTCTCTTACTTTCTCTTAATAACTCTCTGAACCGCCTCTACTATTGCAGTAACCCCCATACGGTAGTGTTCAATAAGCTCGTCTGGCTCACCAGATTGCCCAAACTGATCATGGACTCCGATAAACTCAATTGGTGTTGGGTAAACACTACTTAAAAATTCTGATACCGCGCTACCCATACCGCCAGCAACTTGATGTTCTTCAACGGTTACCAATGCACCAGTTTCTTTAGCAAGATTTTCTATAGATTCTGTATCGAGCGGTTTTATGGTGTGGTTATTAAGAACTACCGTAGATACACCTTTCTCTTCAAGTTCTTTAGCGGCACATAGTGCGTTATACGTGAGCGCTCCTGTTGCAATAATGCCAACCTGGGGTGATTCACCTCGCCACAACTCATATGCCTTACCTATTTCAAACGGTGTTTTTTCAGTGGTAAACATAGGAGTTTTTGAACGAGCAAATCGTAAATATATTGGTGTATTCGTTGCGGCTGCGGCTATGGTTGCTTTTCGTGCCTCTTCAACATCACACGGATAGATAACGGTCATATTTGGCTGCACTCGCATGAGTGCAATATCTTCAAGTTGTTGATGTGTTGCCCCATCAGGACCAACAGAGACACCAGCGTGCATACCACACACTTTCACTGGAACATTATTAAGGGAAACAGTGGTCCGAATCTGCTCGTTATTACGTCCTGGTGAAAATGCAGCGTAGCTTGTAATGAAAGGAATTTTCCCATAGTTTGCAAGACCTGACGCAACTGTTGCAAGATTTTGTTCAGCAACACCAATCTCAATGTATCGCTGAGGAAACTTTTCTTTAAACCAATGTGAGCGAGTTGATTCTGCAAGGTCAGCACACAGTACAACAACGTCTTCATTCCTCTCTCCAACCTCAACCACTCCTTTCCCAAAGCCATCACGAGTTGAGCCGCTCTCAATATCTTCACTAAATATATTTTCTACAAGATGTGCTGTCTTTTGAATCATAGATCACTACAGGTTATTTTCCCACCAAGTGTGCGTAATTCTTTAAGGAACGCTTCCCCTTCTTCTCCGGTTGGTGGTTTCCCGTGCCAGGTATAATCCCCTTCAATAGACTCAATACCTTTCCCGGGAATAGTATTTGCAATAATCATTGTTGGTTTTTCCTGTATCGCTTTTGACTCCTCAACAGCACTCACAAACGCCTCAATATTATGACCATCTACTTCCATGACATGCCAATTAAATGCTTCAAATTTTTCTCGAAGTGGTTCAAGTGGCATTACATCCTCAGTATCTCCATTAATTTGAATATTGTTACGGTCAATAACACCAGTTATATTGGAAAGTCGATTAACCCCAGCAAACATTGCTGATTCCCATATATTTCCCGCTTGGAGTTCACCGTCAGACATGAGGCAGTATACGCGAAACTTCTTACCATCAAGACGTGCACCGTACGCAATACCAGCGGCTTGCCCTAAACCTGAACCAAGTGGTCCAGACGTTGTCTCAAGTGCTGGTATTTTTTCACGTTCAGGATGCCCTTGTATACGGGAACCGAACTTCCTCAGTGTTTTTGCCTCATCTACTGAAAAGTAACCGGCATGCGCCATTGCAGCGTAGCGCACCGGAACAATGTGACCATTAGAGAGAATGAGTCGATCTCGATCTTCCCAGAGTGGCTCCTCTGGCTTGTGATTGAGTATGTGAAAATAAAATGCAGTGAAGATGTCCGCCATACCAAGTGGTCCTGCAGTGTGTCCCGAACCAGCTTCAACCAACATCTCAATAATTGTTTGACGCACCTTATTTGCCTGTGCCTCGAGCGTACATATTTTTGTATCATCAATGTGTGCCATATCTAAACCTGTCTTAATTGCTGTAGTGCCTCTTGTATATTACCACTTTCAAAAATAGCTGAACCTGAAACTAATCGATCAGCGCCAGCGCTGATTAATTGGGGTGCGGTTACTTTAGAAACACCACCATCAACACTTATTATAAGATGCGGGTATTCCTCTCGCAAATGATGAACTCGCTTAATAACTCTTTCATCAAAAGGTTCTCCCTGGTACCCGATTCTTTCTATACCCATAAGCTGCACTACATCGATTCTGTGTATGTAGGATGATAGTGCATCAAGTGGGGTATCAATACTTAGCGCAAAACCAATTTCAAGCGGCGGCATGCCCTCATACTCTCGCTCTTCTTTCTTATATGCATCAATAAGAGTAATGATTTCCCGTGGCACATCAGTACTTTCGATATGAACAATGATTCTCTGTGCTCCAACATCAATCCACTTTGTAATGTACTCTTTTGGCCGAGCAACCATGAGGTCAACTTCGAAATACATTTCATCCCACAGTGGTAACCCTGTTTGTTTGAGACGTGTCAGCTCTACATCTAGCCCACCAGACACCGTATACGGCCAGCTCTGTGATGGAACAAATGAACCATCCATGATATCAATTTGTACTTCAGGAACTAACCCACGCACCCGGCTGACCATGTTCTCTAACTCTTCAAATGTGCTTGGCATAATTGCCGGAATGATCTGTGGTGCCTGAGATACTCTGTACATATTACATATACAATTTAAACAGTTACGAATTCCTGTCTATTTTTTCTATACGGCGCACATGACGTTCTTCTTCATTAAATGATGTACTAAGGAATATGCGCACCGCATTCTCAGCTTCTTCCTCACGTATATATCGAGCGCCGATGGATAGTGTGTTTGCATTATTATGTTCTCGAGCAAGTCGTACAATCTCCATATCACCACCGTAGAACACGGCAGCTCGCACACTTTTATACCGATTTGCTACAATCGCCTCACCCTGCCCTGAACCTCCGAGAATAACCCCTCGGCGATTCACGGGGTCTTTTGACACCTCTACAACTGCTTTTTTTATAAAGTCAGGATAGTCATCGTCTTTCTCATATGAAAGAGCTCCACAGTCGGTAACGGTATGCCCAAGACTTTCTATAAAAGGCTTTAATGTTTCTTTTAACGCAAAGCCTGCATGATCTGTTGCTATATAGACTTCCATAGACTAGGAAATGTGACGTGCTGATTGGGTTGCATGTTGAAGGAGTGCATTGGTATACCCCATTTCATTATCATACCAAGAGAGTACCTTCACTAAGTTTCCCCCAACAACGCGAGTAAATGATAAGTCGGCAATCGACGCGTAGGTGCTTCCTATAATGTCACTTGAGACTATCTGATCTGTAGTAACAGAAAATACTTTGTTCCACCTCTCTGTTTCTGCTGCTTGTGTAAGAATGTCATTTATTTCTTCAACGGTTACTTCACGTTTTGCAAGAAAGGTAACATCAACAATTGATCCCACAACAACTGGTACACGGATGGCAATGCCGTCAAACTTACCTTCAAGTGAACGTATTGCTTTTGTGGTTGCAATTGCTGCACCAGTTGTTGTGGGAATAATATTTTGTGCAGCTGCTCTTCCCTTTCGAAAATCTTTAGCGGGACTATCAACAATACTCTGTGAAGCAGTATAGCCATGCACAGTGTTAAGAAGAGCTTTCTCTACACCAACTTCTTCTTCAAGGATTTGCATTAATGGACTTCCTGCGTTTGTGGTACATGATGCGTTTGAACTAATGTCACATGTCTTGAGCACATCATCATTAACCCCCATTAAGACTGTTTCTCCAGTAATGTCGCTTGGCGGATTATCTTTAACCGGAGCTGAAATGACCACACGTCGCGCACCAGCCTTAAGGTGGGCTCGAGATTTCTCATATGTCGTAAACATTCCCGTTGATTCAAGTACGAGGTCAATTCCCATTTTTTTCCACGGCAACTTTTCTGGGTCTCGCTCGCTCAAAAAAGAAACGGTACGACCATTAATGACTAGACCACTTTCATTTACAGAGATATCTAAATCGCTAACCCCATATACTGAATCGTACTTTAATAAGTAGGCAAGATTTTCAATGTCGCCCAAATCATTAATAGCAACAACTTCTATATCCTGATTTCCTTCAGCAAGTTTAAAAAATGCTCTTCCGATACGACCAAATCCATTAATTGCTACTTTTTTCTTTTCCATGTATCCGATATAAAACCAATATACACTAAGTATAAAGGTAGATATCTCTAAGTCAAAAAAGGTTTGTGTGAAAAGGTTTCTCACGGGTATAATGAGCACATAATGTTTCGTCAATATACAGATTGGCTGCTTTTAGTTGTATTAGTAAGTACTACCATTGGTGGTATTACCGCAGCATCGTGGCACTACCAGAAAACACTAGAAGGTGAGATTACTTTTTTGAAAGATGAGCTACGTACATTTTGGACTCCAGATGTTGAGGTTGATGGAGTCTTATATCGCATCGATAAGACAATAGTAGTGGTTGGAAACGATGGGAAAAGTTTCGTACCCACAAAAGAATTATCACAACAAAAGAAGCTGAATATTTTACGTACTGCCTATTTCTCAACACTTACACGGATCGATCCACTTTTTGCGCTTGATATGGCCAACACTGAAAAGCTTCGAGAAAGTATTTTTGATTTACGCACATCTCTTGATGCATACGCACCTTTCTACACAAGTACCGAAGAAAGATTTTTACGCTCATCAGTATATCCCACAGAGTTTTTAGAAGAACTGAGTCACTTAGAAGATATTCGCCAACGTATTATTCTTGCTCCTCGCAACACAACTACAGAAGAGTACTTGAAACAATTTGAAAAAACTGTGTATGCATACAAAAAAGGAATAGCTAACCTGCTCACCACATATGCACTTGTGTCTAATGACACACAGGAAGGAGACAGGTTTTATTTTATGGGTGGGTATACGACCATACCTCAATTTAAGACCGCCTTGGCCCTTATTGAGGAAAATATGCAGGCCACCTACAGAGAACATAAAAAACGTGTTCTGTGTATTGAGGGAAATACTGATCAATGTCCTCACCTCACAGAACATCTGTTTCCTTATAGCATAAGTGATTTAACAAATTCTTCAAAAACAGTTTCACTACCTACGCAAGTTCTAGAAAATGCAACATTGCTTGAAGAGTACTATAAAAAAGATCCTCGAGTAGATAACAAATCATTCTCTCATCCAATTATTGCATTGACGAGCAGTGATTGTTTTTGGGAAGAAGAAACTCAATTTTTTAAGACATTTTTACGAGAAATTGCCCCTGGAAAGGTTGTACTGAAACGAGAATTCTTAAATGATTTGTATTTCTATAAATTAACTGAACCGGTTAGCATAATGGAATACGCAGCACTCTTACAGAGCCCAGACGCTGAGCAGGTGTATATATATCAACCAATAGCAAATACGTATATGTGCCCTGAATCAGGGACAGATGCTGCAAAAATAAATACCCTGCTTTCTGTACAGTCACTACTTAAGCAACACCCAATATTCGGTACGGAATCTACAAAATTTAACCAAGAAGCGGAAAAACTTTTTACTATTGAAAAAAAGATACGTGAAAGTGATAAGATACTTTTTGAAAGTGATATTGATGAGTATGTAGTATGGTTAATTTCACTACTAAGAAATGCTAGCGGAGATAGACAGGTGTATAGAGCATTGGAAGCTGAGAGATTACTTAACATTGAAAGAATTTTGTCTCTCTACCAAAGTAAAACAGCTGGTTTTGATGAACTTATCTATGCACTGGTTGACGAAAGTGATTATTTAAAGAGAGCAGTGCAGAATAACTTTAAAATAGATTTTGTATACGTACTAATAAGTCGAGCAAATCCAATCCTTACTTTTCAAGCGTTTAATAGCACAATCCAAAGGGACACAAGACCTTCAGTGCTATTTCCAAGCACGTCTGACCTAAAAGAAGCTTTTAATCTGGTGAGGTATGTAGAGGAAAAAGAGTTAAAAAACACTTATACAAAAGATGAGTTACCAGAGTTAATGTGGAGAGGACACCAAGTCGAGCGACCTCTGTAAAGAGGTATTATTCTTATATTACTCAAGAAAGCCAGCGCACGACACAAAGAAAGACCGACCTTCGTCTTTTGATTCAATTGACTCAGTGAAATCTATACTATCCGTAAGAACACAACCATTAGCAAGAGTACCTTTCTCCTCTTTTTGAGAGTGTAGTAGACCATTAATACCTCCAAACCAAGCAACTGAAAAAAGAGCAACACCCGAGAGTATACTGAGACCTGGTTTCTTAGATAACAACTTAAGATGAGATATATTAGTATCTTTTTTCATAGTACATATAGTATATATCAATATGTACGTAACTAAAAAGAATTTATTAACACCAGAAGTGTAGATTATTTTCTACCCCTTTCTCCCAAACAGGAATCCGAGAAAAGCGCCCAAAATGAGACCAAATATAGCGAAGAAAATACCAAAAGGAGGGGGAGAGGAGGAGGTGTTTTCAACAGTGAGGGGGAAGCTTACTTCAGCCAACGTCTCTCCGTTACTTTGAAAACGTGCTGATATAAGGTGTTTCCCTGGTTCAGAAAAGGTATACAGCACACCAGTGGTTCCAAATTCTGGTTTATGTATTCCAGTTGCAAACAATGTGCGTGTTTCTTTGTTGATACGAAGCCATACATCTGAATATTCAACTTCTTCACCTGTTTGAACATCTGTAATTGTAAAATCAAACCGAGCGCCACTATCAAGAGTTACTATTTCAGGGCTATACCCCACATCAACACGATATCCGTCTATTATTTCTTCATATGATAGACCGGTACCGTGTCCGAAGGTAAAAATAGGTAGCAACATCCAAATGAGAAAAAGTGCGAAGAACACGAAACCTCTCTTTTGCTGTACACACTTATAGATCATACTTTTTACTGGCTACTGGTACTGGTTGTAGTCGCTGTACTTCCCTCTTGACCTTCTCCAGATACAGGCTCGACTATAACGCTTCGAGTTTTAGATGACGTGTTTCCAGCTACATCAGATACACTATATGTAACAGAATATGTTCCTGCTACCTCGGTGTTCACATTACTTTCAGTAATAATTGAGCTGGTAATGTCTCCATCACCATCATCACTTGCCGTAGCACCTTGATCGGTATATACCCCACCTTGGGTTACAGTCACTGATTGTTCTCCGAGTATAGTAATTATAGGTGCTGTGGTATCAGCTGGAGTAGATACTGACTCGCTTTCCGTTGAAGTTGCTGCTTCAGTTTCTACTACTTCGTTTGATGAAGGTGCTTCATCAACCTGATCCCCTCCGCTACCAACAATAACTGTTCGTGTCGCGGTTCCTGTGTTACCAGCCTGATCTGTTGCGCTGTATGTAATTGTATATGTAACATCTGTTGATGTATCAATAGAAATTGAAGTTACGGTGACTCCATTAACTTGATATGTAATCCCAAGGTTGTTGTTCCTGTTGTCAGTTACTGTTGCGCCTAAGTCAACGTAGGTTGAACCAACATCAATAATTGCTGGATTATTACCATTAATAGTAATTACTGGCGGTTCAGTGTCTGAGGCATCATTAGACCCAGAGGGTTGTGAGGGAGACGGTTGTGTGTCACCTTCCTTTTGAGCAAGTATCTCTGCGACAGTTTCTTGTACTATTTGTCGTATCTCTTCTTTGTTTGGAGTATTAGAAGCAATTTGATTCTGACTTCCTATGCCAGAGACTTGATCTTGTTGGTTTTCAGTTGCTGTTGCTGTTAATTTCTTTTCTGGAATAACTGGAACGTATCCTTCAAATTCTTCTTCTTTAGGACGTAGCATTTTACCTACAAGACCTGAGTATTCTATTGTAGCGACTTTTTTAGTTACCCCTTTCCCTTTTTCTATCTGTTGTACTTCAGTTAAATATTGCTCTTGTTTATTTAAGATCTCCCCGATCTCTTCTGCAACATATATACCCAAATCACGCCCACCGAGTGCTTTTTTTGAAACAGTTAACGTATCTGTAGTGGGAACCTCTTTCCAGACATAGTTATCAATGGCAACTCTATTATAAGTATAGGAGACATAATAAAGATCAGTATCTTCTTCAATCCCAACAATTCGTAATGTCGGGTTGTGGTTTTCTATGTTGAGCGAAAGAATATAGCTATTATCAACAGATCGAATTTTTGTCTCTTCGGAAATAATTGTTTTTCGTGCTTCTGGACTCGCTGCAAATACTGCACCTGAACTAATAAGAAGGAGTGATAGCGCTATAGGTATCGCATTATTGTATGTAATAAAATGTATAACTGACATATCTCAACGTTTTTCATATTATACCATTTTAGTACTTGTTACTGCGACTTTTTACACACAAGCAATTTCACGTGCCTTAATTCGCTATTCACTGGTATTAAGGCGTACCTCAACCTTCTTCAATAACGTCTCAGCTTCGGTAAAATCATGTCTAAGTTTCAATGCTTTCTCTAGTAGCCTGTGTGCCTCTCTAAGTTCTCCATCTGCGTTAACTCGGAAAAGAACCTGAGCTTCTTCAAATAAAATGACTGGGTTTCTTGGGTTAAGTAAGAATGCTTTCTTGTATGCCTCACGCGCCTCCCCAACAAAAACTGGTTCTTCGAGACGAGTCTTTATACTGTATGCACGAGCAAGAACTATCCAGTTTAGATAATTGTTCGGGTTCAAAGTGACTGCTTTTTGTGCACTCTGTAGTGTTTTTTCAAATGTTGTTTCGAAATCTTCTCGATGTTCTTCTGCAGGAGAGGTTTGCATTCGTACCAGAACATCTTGTAAGTAGAAGCGCTGTGTGTTTGAAAAAAATCTGTAATACAAATCATTTTCATATATATTCAATGCGCGAATAATGTATGGTTCTGCCAATGTTGCATCCTGCGTCGTATCAAAAACCATAACCCCTTGAGAAAAATGACTTTCCGCCCTAGCCTTTTTAAAAGATGTATAGAAACTAAAGGAAAGAAAAGAGAACAGCAAGACAACCCCAATAAAAAGTAGTATGTTTGTTTTTACGTTTTCTCGACCTGTTTGGATGTGTAATACACTCTTCTCTTTATTACGATATACACAAGAACTAATAAATGCACCAGTAAACACGTAGGTGAGTAACACAAGAGTAATCCCAGGGTTAAAGAAAAATAATATACACCAAAGATAGAATGTTGGCACAAAAAGGAGAGCGTGTGTTAGCGATATAGTATATTTTTGTCTAAAGAAAAGTGAAACGAGTCCGTACCACATAAATACACCGAAAAACAGAGAATCGATCAGTAACTTGAGTAAACCAGTAGTAACCCATTCAGTAGGAAGTCTTCCAGATCCAGTACTAAAATCTACATCACTCATTGAGGTGAACCGCACTTCTAATGGCTTATGTAAAGACCATTGTTTAGAAAAAGTATCTGGACCGCTGCCAAAAAGCGCCTGCATAGGCCCTTCTTTCCATGTTTCAAGTGCAATGAAAAATGTTGCGCTGAGAGATGGTTTTGCGTCAACAGGTGTGTGCTTTTCATACCACGGCACAGCATGTAAAACAGTCGAATTAAAAATGCTAATAGCAAGAAATAAAAAGACAATTACTGGCAAAATGGTGATAGAACCTTTACTACGAATTACTTTACTGTTTAGCTGTTGTGTTTTAATAAATAGCTTATAAAAAATACTCAGAGAAACAGATAGTAAAACAAGTATTGAGACGAGGGCATTGTGTGAAAGTAGGAGAAAATAAAAAGCGCTACACAAGAGTATGTATACATACACTTGTAATGCTACTGACTGTCGTAGTGTTTGAGTAATGGATACAAGGATTATAGTAATAAGTCCCCAAAAAAATACCGAATCCTGCCATGTTCCAATGACCGAGTAGTGTTCTGAAAAAAGCGTGTGTGTAGAAAAAAATCGTAATATAAAAGTATTACATATGTATAACACCACAACAGCGCCAGATGAGTATAGTACCGTATACAGTAACGAGAGCTGGTCCTCTTCTTGTTTAAAGAGGTATGTACTTATCGCAAGGAATACAAAAAGAGAAACTGCCATTATGGTTGCACCGCTAAAAAAATGAGTAGAAAAAAGGTCTACAAAAGAAGTGGGAACATGTCCATACATTAAAGAAGATATGAGGGCTACTATAGTACTTAAGAAAAGAAGGAAAAAAAGAGGTTGCTGTGGTATTTCTACTTCCCCCATCTTTTTTTGTATGTAAAAGAACATAAAAAAAGATAACGTTATGACACCAAGGGAAAGTGCTATTTTATAGACGTTAGGTGATACGCCAGACATTGTTCCCGTAAAACTAGGTAGGATGAAAATAAAGCTCAACACCAGTGTGGTGAAAAAATGTTGAGTCATTGTTTTATTAAGTACTATTTTTATACTATCCAGCATGGAAGTGGTATGCATGAGCAACACAACACTCAAAAACCATAAAATAAAAGAGGTATTGTGTATGATATACTACACAATACCATGTTAGTGTATGTTTAAAATACTTCTCGTAGTAATTGGTTTTGGGATAGGGGTTTTGAGTACCCACGGTATTTTTTCAGAAATGTATGCTTTTAAGAATCTTGCCTATGAAGATACACAGGCAACAAGAAATCAAAACCAAGAAACTGAAATACTACCTCAAAAAGTAGTTGCTCTTGACCCAGACGTTGGGGATGTATATGGGTTGATTCAAGAAATAGACCTTAACAATAATAGACTAACTGTTGCATACCCGAGTAGATATCAACCAAATGTAATCGAGTACGTACAACTTGAAATTTCTAAAGAAACAAAAGTAGATGAAGCAACTCGCTCTGTAGATACTAATGGCCATATGTTTTTCTGGAGTACTCAAGAAAAAAACATAGGAGACCTAAAACGAGGAGATCAGGTGTACGTAGAATACAAGCGAAGCACAAATATGTTACAAGCGGTTTTTATTGAACGTGTTCAATAAAATGTTTCTATCTGGTAAAAAAGAAAGCAGATTCCCTTTATACACTTTTTTAATAATTGTTGCCTTGTTGGTATGCGCTATTGTTTTTGGGTATGCATACTCCCCTCTTATATCTACATTGTTACATAAAGAGAAAACATTAAGTGATGTACGACTGAATAATGACAGAGGAGTGGTTGAAGTTATTGATCGTGAGAAAAAATACCTTGTAGTAAGAACACTTGATGAATATACAAATAACACGCTTTTTAAAAGATACTCATTTGATCACACGATTAACCTTGCTAAAAGAAACGGTTTTGAAAGAGATGGGATACTATACGCCTTAGGAGATGTCTACCCCGTAGGCATGGAGAGCGTACACCCGGGCGATTTAGTGTATGTTGAATATATACCAAAAGAAGGACGATTCTTTGCAACATATCTGTTGGTGGAAAGCTCTTCACCTCTTTTGTAACCATGCACAAACACAAGGACGTATTAAAGAAAGAAATTGAACAATTTGCACACAAAGTAGCAGATTCTAAAGATTCCGATTTTTACTATAATCATTTTACAAAAAAGAAAGGATCTGAACACGTACCTAAGTCTTTAGAGCATATCCCGTATATGACGTTTGACGTACTTACTGAAACACCTTTAGAACGAAGACTATATAAAGATATTCGAATGATGGGAAAACTTGTCTACAGGGATAAGAAAGTACTACTTATGACACGGACCATGGAAGACATAGAAAAAGAATCATATGGGGTGTTGTGTAAACGACCACTTGTACTTTTTAAAAATCGTCACGAAGGTATTGAAAAAAGTATATGGTTTTATGAGAAAAATATACTTCCTCTTATCAGTGAGACAAACCATACCATCACCAGTACATTAGCGGCTCAGTACAAAATAGATGCCATTCTTGGAGATACAGAAAGCATAGTGCGATGTACTCCTATCCTAGAAAAACAATATGGTGTAGATGAGATACAACATATTGGGATTGTTGATACATATTTTAACTTGTCTTTTTTGCGTACTCACTTCCCTCATGCCACATTAAAATGTACCTTGGCTCTTCCTGAAGTTGGTACTATTGGCCACATGTGCAGAAAATCTTATCTTGATGTTGACACTAGACCTGTATTTCACCCTGATCCATTATCATATGTAGAAATTATAGATGGGGAGATTGTTATCTCTCGACTAGTAGATCTGCCAACTCCAATTATTAGATACCGGACTGAGTTAGGAGCTACGCAGATACAAAAGACCTGTCAGTGTGACGGTAGAGAGTCCTTTATACTCACATGATCTATGAAAGATAAAAAGAAAACCGACACGCGGTATATAACGAAAGAAGATTTGCAGAAAAAAATTTTTGGTATTGAAAACTATATTCCAGGAGATGTCTCAACAAAAGATATCTCATTTGCTGTAAGTAGTGGTACTACTTCTGGGAAACCAACCCTTATAGCACTCACACTTGGTAAAAATATTAGAAAATATTTTTTTAAGCATACTGGTGTATATATTTCTCTTATGCCCCGGGTATATCTTGATGACCTTGAGCTCATACGGCCCCCGTCAGAGGTACAGATATTTATGACCTTGAGTAAAGAAGATATGGACCATGAAGGTATTGGAAAGATCATGACGCAACTTAAAGATGTCAGCATATACTGCGCCCCGTCATTTTTTATGTATTTTACAAAAAGACTACTAGAAACAAAGAGCATCAGTAATGTTTCTATTTCATCATTAATTTTAACTGGTGAACTCTTCTCTGCTCGTATTGCAAAAAAAATAAAGAATTTATTTCCATCAATTACATTTGAACGAGTTGATTACGGGTCTTCAGAGGCGCCCTACCTAAGCACACACTGTTCGTATTTATCTGAAAAATATGGGAGCGACTCACAGCAAGCCCTACAAGTCTACCATCCAACAGATATGGACGGGGTATCCATTACTATTGCGGATGTAGATGAGTCTGGTGTTGGAGAAATCATTGCTAACACAAATGAATTGAAGAATTACAGAACTGGAGATGCTGGAGAAATACGAAACGAGGAATGTGTTTGTGGAGCGAATAAAACACTTATTGTATATGGAAGAAAACACTACGATGTTGTCTCTTGCGCTGGAATCTTAATACTTTTAACAGAACTGGAGCGTATTATGGAGATTTCCTCAGAATATATAGAGGAGTACTACGTAGAAGTAAAAGAGGTGTACGATAAAAAATTGCGTCCACACGGAGAAATATATTTTTTTATTGTTCCAACGAACACAATATATGATCAAGCCTTCTTTGAAAAATATATGGAAAAACACGTATACCCGCAAATGCAGGTGACTCAAACCAAATCACTTGCTGATGCATATAATGAAGGAATTATTACCACCCTAAAGACTGAAGTGGTGACTGATATACCACAAAAAACTGAAAAGAAAATACGATTAAAGAAGGTTGAGTAACTTAATAAGGTATTACGTAAAAGGAGAATTGTTATTCAATAAAACCAACGCAATTAATGAAGAGTTGTGCTCGGCTTTCGCACATATTTTCTACCCCTACTACTGAATGCATCAACTGAACTTGCTTACTGCTGCCTACAGTGTTGAGGGTGAGTATAGTATCTTTTTCATTATCCTCACTTATAAAAAGTATTGTTTCGTAGCGAAACTCTTTTACAAATAAAACATAGAAAGCAGAAAGAAGGGCTATGCTGGCTACAGTGACATAGAGTAAGTGCTTTTTATATATATATTCCCTTTTCATGTGTATAGTTTACTATACCACCAATTAGTGAGTATATAAAAATACGCCAACTCCTGTATGGTCGAGAATTCCAGTACACATGTGGATCATTTTGCTTTTTAGTAGCTATGAAGATAGTATATCTCTCAATGAAACATTCCCGTTTTTTAGGGATATCCCTATGCGTTTTGGTTGCCTCTATTCTTGCTATTGGGCTATATTATCACTCAATATACACAACACATGAATCCATTTCTTTTTTTGAGGATGAGCTTAAGAGCTTTATTGTACCCCCAGTAACCCTTAACGGTACTACCTATAAAATACAAGAAGGCAAAGTGCTTACTGAAGAAGATATATCTTACAAAGATAGGTTCACTATTTTATCTACAGGATACTACTCAGTTAAAAGCCGGGTTAATCCAATTTTTGGTATTGAAGGTACTGATCCAGAAAAATTAGAAGATAGCATAGAGGCACTTAACAAAGCAGTAACCAAAATAGCGGCTCTGTACACCAAAGAAGAGTCTAGGTTTATAACAGAAAATATACATCCGTTTTCATTTTTGAGAAAACTGCCAACTCTAGAGAAAAAACGTCTAGAGGTAAAAGAAAGACCTAGCCCAGAAGCTGTTATCGATTATCATAGTTCATTGGAGAAGGTTTTTTCTGAATATCAATCATATATAAATACCATACAAAAGAATAAGTATGTTGATCTAAACAAAAAAGACTTTTTTGATTATAACTACTGGGGTGGCTTCACTAATGTAGAAATACTTTCTTTGGCCACAGAAGATATTGAAAAAGAAATTTTTCAAAGAAAAGAGATTTTTAACAGCCGACTAGATTGTTTTAAAGGAAAAGTGGATGCATGTCAGAAAATACAAAAATCGGATATGCGGGTAGCAGAGCAACAAAACCAAGAAAAGGTTTTGAATCAAGAAGAGACAGGAAGGTTTGATATTCATAAAAATATGATAATGGAAGCAAACGGCATGCTTCGTGATCTCTACACCACACACTCCCCTCTTGTTGTTGTTTTAGAGGAGAGTAGATGCTTCACCCACTCACCCCAAACATACCACCTTAGTTGGACGCAAACATTTGATGTCGGCACACATTCTTTGCACACTGAAGAGCTGAGTGACATATTCTTCTACGATACTGAAAAAGGTGTTGATGGCAGTTTTTTATATAACGCAAAAATGCATGGACTGCCCTTTCTATATCAAAACCCTTCAAATCTATACATGTGCCTAGAGTCTGCGCATGATATATCAAAGATCAATACATTACGTGATATTAAAAAACTCCTCATAGAAAAACCAATATTCACTCAAGAAGAGAGCTTTAGTGATGTACCTAAAGAAAAAGAAGTGAGAGAGCTTCATTCTCTAGAGATGAGTATTATAGAAAGTAGCGAGTTGAGAGAAGCTGAGGTTGTAGAATATATATCTATTGTTTCTGGGTTACTTAATGATTTTGGAGAAGTGGCGCTATCACAATATCTTGGAGAAGAAAAAGTACTACTGCTACAAAAGCTTATGGTGATGTCTCAAGAAAATAGTAGTAGTCTGGATAGAATAATAAATACAGTAATTCGCGAACATAGTACCCTTCCGAGACAAATTGCTTTGTCACAAAATATATCACTTGAACAACTTTTCCTTGGAAGAGGATATATTCCTTTATTCTTACTTACCTTCAATAGCGACGTTGTACAGGACGCCTCTTTTATGGAAGAAAGAGAAACCCAATTGGAATCTTTTAACCTTGTATCATATACAAATACTCTGCGAGAAAAATTTAGAGAAAAAGAAATAATAGATCTTATTGCTGGCGGAGAGCGTTTCTATTATTCACTATGACCCCTTGATAAACAGATCTGTTGCCATTCCCGAGGTAAGCTCTTACAGAGTGAGAAGAACTCTTTTGAATTTGGATGGAAATTGTATGTTGAATAGAGCAGCAATTCATTAAAGCACTCATTTGATACACCGAACTCTTTAGCTGCAACACACAACGAGACTGACTTTTCTATATTACTCCAATCAACCTCTATGAATCGAGAGGCGCTATTAGCAAAACACCTACCCTGTCTCTCTTCAGAGATACCACTACAGAAATCAATTGACTTCTCAGTATCGAGCCCAAATTGTGCGGTTACAACATAAAATAAAGCATTGTAACAACGATCTTTCTGGTATGTATCAGAAACAATACTGCAAAATGCCTCAAGACCATGAGGTGTAATGATTTCAGTATAGGAAAGTGGCCAGCTCTCGCTATGACATGAACCAAGGGCAAAGCCTTCAAACTGAGAACAAAATATACCAGCTTCTTCAGGTGTTGTTGGCGCAATGTCCTCCACTAACCCCACATCTTCTGGTTCAAGTGGTTGAAAAATTTGCATAAATGCTCCATCGAAACAAATTTGAACGAGATTCTTAACAGCAACCCTCTCACATAAGGCGACTGATCTTTGGATGTTACCACCAGTTACATACATTGAGAGGTGACCGAGTGCGTGTGTACATGTTGCTTTTTCAAGTTGGGTAGGATTCCACCCCTCACGGGTATGGCAAATGTCACCTAGGATTGGCTCAAGTTCCTGTATATCAGAATCAGGTAAGGATTCTGCACGAAAACGCTCCTGGAACGCACCATGTATACCACCATTTGAACACATACCGCTTGGTGAACGCGTAACCACATCTTTCCACTTTGAAGGATCTTTTGCTGTTTCCTTTGCACTAAGATTGTGGCCAAGCACATGACAATAAAAATAGTCTTCATCTTTACTTTGTATGTATCGTGTCACTTCATATGCTTCTTCCATAGTAATCCCAGAGTCCATAAGTTTTGGAATCTCAACATCGTAACAACTTGGTCGATACGAAGCATCTCTACAGGACTCAATAATACTTTCCGCGCGGTACGCAATAGTGTTTTCAGTCTCTGAGTAAGAAAAGAAAAATCCAGCCACCAAAAGTATTAAAAGAATAGAAAATAAAGTATATGTATGTATTTTTTGTGTAGATATACTGTGTTTCATAAAATATTCTATAAATCCTTATTGCAGTATAGTTGATACGTTGGTTCAATTAAATTACAAATTTCTCTTGCTTTAGATCTAGAATACCATCCTTGCAGGTTAGATAAAGAATATTTGAAACAAATATGTTTTTCTTTTTCCGTCAATACATCTGAACCACAAAATTGTATTGCTTCTGTATATTCTAAGCCGGGAATACCATGCTCTAAATACCCGTGCGCCAACCCTTCAATACATGGCTCAACTAAATGCACTTCAGCTTCTCTGCATACTGAGAGAACTTTTAGATAATTAGTGTTACCAAGCAATAAATCAACTACACTTAAACCTGAGAGGTAACGCATGCTCGCAACCTGATGCCCTTCTTCTATAGTACTTACTAAAGGAAGAGCTTTTCTTAGATCCTTTTCTGCTAAAGTAAATATGAGCGTGTTCATATTTCCATAACAACTTTCTTTATACGCTTCTGGTTGTTCACGACATAACCATAGTGGGTCATTTTCTCGTAATGGTATGTTTTCTTCCAGTACATATGCGTTAGCAATACTATTGTAAATACCAGAAGTACATCTATATATCTCTTCTTCAGTAAATGCCGCAGTCTCACAAATACGCAAAGAATCTTCAACGAGAATTCGTTCACTACTCCCATACCCCTCAACCGCAAGAGCTAAATCAATTGCTCCGTGACCAATACCATGAAAACATTGGAGACCTGCGTCTGGTGCATGTGGTGTAACATGCTCATCAATATACAGACAAAATTCTCGAGCTTTTTGTGCATCTTGAGTGGTTGTTAAAAGAGCCTCCATAAAACCATGGTAAAAACCATACGCACATGCGGATACTTCAGGAGAAAGAACTGATGTCTCATCTTCTAAATAGTATTTGTATGACTCAAGTCCAATATTATGAGCAAAGTAATGACAGTTTCTTCTAAAGTCATTTGATGCATTATACATTTCACCAAGAAGCCTGTAAGTTGATTCAACGCCGTTTTTTTCTAATTCAGAAAAGAGTAAATTTTGTTGACACTCAATTGACTCATCAACCTCAGTACACCTCTCTATCACAGATCCTCCTATGTCTTCAACAGTTATACTACCTCCGAAATGAGGCGTGAGGTGGTCATGATACTTCCACACACCAGCCCTATCAAAGGTAAACGTCCAGGTGCTGTTTGGCTCAATTGGTTTTTTAGGATCAAAATCAGAATAGGTCCCATGTGTTGGATGTAGGTTCGATGCGGGCCAGAAATACGAATCTCGTGTAGTTGAAAAGATAACAGAACCTCCTTTTACAATACGTACATCTTTAGGATAAAAACCACCTTCTCGCAATTCAACATATGCGATTTCTTCTGCCACATCTAACTCTGTTGTGTGAGATAGTATCCCATACACTACTAACGAAACTACCAAGAAGAAGACGCTGGTAACAATAAAAGGTAGTGCGTGTTTTACTGAAAAAAAATTCATACTTATCTTTTTATTAAAAATGTAACACTCTTTGCAAAAAAACTAATTACAGGTATATCTTTTAACATATCCCTCAAACGAACGTGTGTTTGAAACGGTGAGTTAAAAAACAAAATAACAAGAAGAGATATATGTAGTGGGAAAAATGCTCGCATAGTGATATACGTTCCTATGTGAAAAAATACTAACGCAAGCGCCCATACACGGTGCAGTGATGGACGAAACACAACCAAGAAAGAAAATAGCTGCAAATAAACCACCAACAACAAACTAATCCACCCTATCATTTGGTGTTCAATTAAGAACCTACCACCAATAGTCTCTCCATAGTCCATAATATTAAGCCAAGTGGTGATGTGTAGTGATGCAGCGTCAAAAGAAAATATTGATGCCTCGCCGTTTAATGATTGTACAATCCCGCCATATACCTTTCCAATACCAGCCATTGTGTAGGTTAAGAAAAAATAAGCTTGAGCAAAGAAAAATACAAGTAATGTCTTTTTACGATCTTGTATCGTTACACGACTTAGTGTTTTTATAGATGGTAGGAATATAAAGAAGAACGCAACCCATACGTAGAGCACAAACTGCTGTTGTGTGGAACCAAAAGAGCTAGCAAATGCATGAAACTGCACCAAACCAATAAACGATAGGAGCCGAGCGTAGGTATTCCAAGGACTGAAACAGGCATAAAGCGCAGTAAAAAAGAAAAGTAAGATAACAATATTTCCTGCTGTTGTATAGTCAACAAAAGCTGCCCAGAATATTGGCCACTGAGGTGAGAAAGACTCAACACCTTGCTGCAAAAGAGGTCGTAGACCCTCAACCTTTAAAATAGCAAGGAGAAGCACGAAGTAGTAAAAAAATGGCACGAGATGGTAAGCCTTTAAGAAGGCTTCTTTGTCATCAAAAAGTCGTTCTATATTTTTAAATAACTTACTCATATATCATCACCTGTCGATGTAAAGACAGCGACATCTTCCTCACTAATAACATCTTTATCTAACCAGTAGCTAATTGGATCGATGGTGCGCCTAGCAATGACGTACGTTACAGAGGGCTGTGTAAAGTTTTCCTCAAATGCCCTTTTTTCTGATTCAATTTTCTTCTTGTTAGCGCTTTCGATAGCATTTCCAAGGCGTTGAATCATTAAGTAATAATCCGTTGTGGTGTGTGTATTAATATTATGAAACAGAGTATCATCTATAAATGCGGTTCTTTTTTCAAGCTCTTCTCCCTCTACTGCTGTGAAGTACACGACGTAATCAGATTGAATGCGAGATGGTACTTCATAAAATAAATACCATGAAAAAAAAGGGTACACTTTTTGATCTTCTGTTAGTAAATGTTGAGCCCCAAGACCAATGGAGAAATATACAAAAAGTGTACCTATGAGTATTTTTTTTAAGAATCCGTAGGACATAATTAATCGTTATTAAATATAACAAATTCTTCTACATACAAGGGATCAAAAGGTTCTTCAGTATCGAATGAGTAGTCTTGATAAGGTGATTTATGGTCATCTCTTGAACACAGTCCTCTTAAGTCTGATGGCAACGTTAAACACATTTCGCGAGCTATTTCAGGTGAATAAAAATCTTTACCCATGCGCACTGTTTCTTGATAACACAAGAGCCTGTCTTTACTAGAGAAACCATCAAGCGAACAAAATCGAAACGCAGGTTCGTACTGCTTATCTGGCTCTTCATGGATAAAAAATCCTAAAATGACTCCCGCAATACACACATCTTTTACTTTTCCCTTAAAACCTTCTAGGCATCCTTCCATAAATTGTTCATGTGAGTCCTCTGAAACATATCGTGATACTGAGGTGGCGGGTACAACAAAAGTTACCAATTCAACTAAGTGTGGGTTAGTGAAACCTTTAAGATATGGAGGTAGTTTTGAGATATCCCACTCAAGCAGTGATGCAAGCTTTGGAGCAACTTCCCCATAGCACGCCTTCTGGTAACGATACGGTTGCCCATCACAAAGAGAAAATGGATCCTTGTGATCAAGAGCAAGTCCATGTTTGTTTTTTTCAGCAAAACCAACAGGAACGGTAAACACTCCAGTGAGGCATAAATTCAGATTTCTAAAATTATCGTTGAATAAGAATTCACAGATTTCAATGCCAGGCTCTATCATTTTTTGAAACTCCCCATAGTGTAGTGGATCAGGCGGATCTTCTGTAAAGCCATGACCGATACCGTGATAACAGTTTTGAAGCGCATTGTCTCCTAACTGACTATCAACCTGTTCACAAAACTTAAGAGCTTGTGTAGTGTCGGGATTTTCTCGCAATAAACTTTCCATGAATCCATGGTAAAAACCGAATCCACAGTATTCTGTTTCCTTTGTTACAGTAATTTCTTTCCCCTCTTTAAA
The DNA here is from genome assembly GCA_965222715.1 of Minisyncoccota bacterium. GTDB lineage: Bacteria > Patescibacteriota > Minisyncoccia > Phycocordibacterales > JABMNX01 > JABMNX01. The sequence continues at coordinate 442,508 of OZ244961.1, forward strand.
TATATCGTACGCAGCTTCTCCAATCTGATGAGCTGTCCAATGACACGACGGAGGTAGTGCGTCATTCTGAAATGCCTCATTTAAAAGCTGATATCCAGCCTCAATACCACTTTCACGAACTGCTTCTTTTACTTTTTTATCAAAACAAACGCCTGAGCAGTACCCTTCTTTACCAAAATAAAAAAATGAAGTGAGTGCGGCAAATATTCCTTCTCCTCCAGTAACTACCACGGTGCCTCTATCCGCAACACCAATGTGGTTATGATATTCCCAAGTGCCAATTCTATCAAACGTATACTCCCACGCATCGCCTTTATTGATAACTTTCTGAGGGTCAAACTCAGAGAATGAATCATGTGTTGGGTGAGGATCACTTGCCGGCCAAAACCCTTCAGACACTTCTGTTACAAATCTCACAGTATCACCTCGTGATATAACCGTCGTCTGAGGTTCAAAACCATCTGATGTATGAAGTATAATATGTGTTCTTTTGCCTTCTTCAGATACTAAAAAGTTGCCATTTACTGCGAAAATACTAACTATAAAAATGAAAAGGACTAAGAAAATAATGCTGAGCGCGCTCGTTTTTTTTTGCATTAATATAGTTTTAAATTGCATGAATCTCATAAATTTCTCCATTTTTAATAAGGTCAGATTCTTCTACACACTGATTATGTTTAAAACTATCTAATCCAATCCGGCACACTTCTGCCGCCTGTGTACGATATGTTGGGTTTATAAAAAACCCCCAGGCAGCGCCCGAGCGACACAATAATGAACCACTACTATTAAGTATAGAATCACAAGCGCTAATTGTTCTTTCAACACTATACTTCACTGCAGGAACTATTGTACTCCCCACGCCTAAGAAACAGTTTTTTTGATTAGTACCAACTGAAAGATTGCTACACAACTCACCAAGAGTAGGAATATTGTTGCCAAATTCACTCATCCATAACTGCGGTAACTCATAATAACACGAAGCCTGAAACCGTTCTGGAACACTTGTGCAGGGTGCGTACACCTGATCATTCAATTTCCGCACGTTATTAAAAATTTTATCAGGAGTTATTACTATGGGAAAATTGTATTCCATAAATACCCCCGAGGTACAGCCAAATAGTGGGTGTGGTTGGGATGTTTTATCGCACGAAAGAAGTGCTTCTTTAAGATTCTCCCGCCCCATATACTCCACAATCCCGTGACCAATACCATGCTGACAGCCAGTACCAAGGGGTCCATACGCCTCAATACACGTGCGATCTAACTCCTCAATGATTTCTGTTCCCTCATTCCGTATCGCCTCGCCAAAGAAGCTGTGGTAGCATCCGAAAGCAAAGGATGCGTCGCATATGGTTAGACCCTCAATCCCCTCTTTTTGATAAAGGAGCTCCCCCATAATGTGAGCAAGTGCATGTTGAGTGCCAAAATCGTACCCTGCGTAACGTTCTTTGTATGCATCGTATGCTGACTGAGGACCTTCGGTATCTATTTGATGTGAGATGCGTTGTTGTTCCTCTGTAAGGTTAATTGTTTGACGTACCTCACTATTATCAGTACCTATCTCTATGTAAGAAAAAAATCCAAAAATAACTAGAAGAAAAAAAAGTACTAGACCTAGATATAGATTTTTTTGTGATGTGCGTATATCCATACTGATTTACTTCATTTCACACCGAAATGTACCTAAAGACTCCCTGACACTTTTGCATAATTGATTAGCTGATTCTTTATGTGCTTTCTCGCCAGTTCCATGTAAACGTAGTGACGCACCTATTTTACATGAACCAACAGCATCGTGACTGAATTGTGAAAGTGAGTCACAAAAATTTCTAATTACACCAATATCAAAAAACTCTTTATCAGTAACCATATGACCCAAGCCTATAAAACAGGAGGATTGATACTTGGGCGGCACTTGAGAACAAAGAGAGGCTACGTGTGTATACTCATTACTAAATATGGTGCTCCACCAATTACTAATTTCGTAATAACACGAAGCCTGAAACCGTTCTGGAACACTTGTGCAGGGTGCGTACGGATTATCTGGATTGTAGCTCTCTAGTATAATATTATACGTATCTACATACCTACCACTCTCATATTCAAAGATAATGGGGGTAAATAATTCCATAAAAACACCTTGCGGGCACCCAAAAATTGGACTTGGGTGATACAGTAAGCGCTCACATAACTCAAGAGCAGGGGTGAGATTCTCCCGCCCCATATACTCCACAATCCCGTGACCAATACCATGCTGACAGCCAGTACCAAGGGGTCCATACGCCTCAATACACGTGCGATCTAACTCCTCAATGATTTCTGTTCCCTCATTCCGTATCGCCTCGCCAAAGAAGCTGTGGTAGCATCCGAAAGCAAAGGATGCGTCGCATATGGTTAGACCCTCAATCCCCTCTTTTTGATAAAGGAGCTCCCCCATAATGTGAGCAAGTGCATGTTGAGTGCCAAAATCGTACCCTGCGTAACGTTCTTTGTATGCATCGTATGCTGACTGAGGACCTTCGGTATCTATTTGATGTGAGATGCGTTGTTGTTCGGTGAATATATCTACATTGAGTATATCTACATTTTTTACCTGTACTTCTGTATCATACAGTTGTTCAAATTGAATGTTCGCGATAAACATATATGCAGCAAGAAGAAGGGTGATGAAAATTACTATGATCAGCACTACTTTATTCATGACTTTGTTCATGACTTTCTTCATGGTATAGGGTCTAGTAACCGCTCATCACATGACTGTTGGTAGCTAGTAGGAATATCACTACAGAAATCTTTTCTATAAGGTATATCAGATATATAAAAAGATACCGCACCAATTAAATTGCTAAAACACATCTCTTTGTGTAGTGGATTGGTTAAGATATTACAAAAAGTAATTGGCACCTTCTTATCATTCTCCCCACCCCAATACAAAGAAAAGAGAGCACTCAAGAGACAGGAGCGAACTCCGTCTTCTTGAGAAGACAGTGAACACCAGTCAGCTATTTTCTTAAATTGTGCTTCAGTCATGTGGGTAACATTTCTAATATCTCTATCTTGCACAAGCACAACAAACTCTTTGCCAAGCCCTCCAAAACAAGCTTCTCTGTTTTCAGTTTCGTCTAATGCATCACAAAACTCAAACGTCTTTTTAAAATCTCTAGGCTGAGGATTCCCAAGATTTCCACCAGCTGCTTCAAAGAGATATGGTGTGAGGTAGGTGTAGCAGATTGGCTTTACTTCAGTTGGTATAAAATCACTAGAACAAGTGTATAGCGGATCTTCTTTTGAGAAATACTTCTGTGACTTTTCAATCCGAGTTACGGGGTCATGCACCCCACCTATCATCTCCATAACAGCTCCACCAACACACTCTATGTATTCTCTATTATTATATTCAGGAGTTCCCACCTCTTTGCATAAAGAAACTGCTTTTGGTAACTCATAGTCGGTATATGCTAATACTCCATGCCCGAATCCATGGAAACACATAGTGTACGCACCGCTTCCTCCAGGTGCCTCCCGACACGCTTCAGCAATACGAGGTAATGCGCCAAGTCCTTGGTCCAAAAAAGTCCCAATGACTACTGAATGAGAGCATGCATTACGAAAGTCGCGAGTACAGATCTTCATACCCTCTATACCTTCTTGAATATAGAGCTCATCACCAATCACATGCCCCAAAAGATGTATATCTATATTGCCCCTTAATGTTGAATCTCTCAAAACAGAAAAAGCATATTCTGCACCCTCTTTATGAGCGAGATCAGTAAAATACTCACTCAACTCAGTAAAATTCATTGATGCAAGGTTGTGTGCTGTGCTGGTGGTTTTTTTTCCATCATTAAAATCAAAAAGATATAATAGTGAAAATGCACCTAGGATAAGTATTAATATGATGATATTTTTTAGCAACGACCTATACATACATCACATAATAGTGAATTTTACACACCTTGTCTATAAAGCCCATTTTCTCAAAAAATCCTAGAAAAAGAGACTAACTATGGCAATAAAAATTGAGGAAATAAAATCAAAAATCTTAGCAAAAATACTTTGCTCAAGATAACTTGGATAGCCTTCAAACAAATACTCCCCTTTATCAACTAATGCATCAGGTCCTTTTTCAACTTCAACTTCAATAGGGTTTGCGAGAATGAAGGGGTCTTGGCGGATGCCGGTCACTTGCCAGGATACGCGGGTATTTGGTTCGCCGCCGGCGATGGTGAAGGTGTTGTCTTGGATTTCTTCTTTAATGTAGAGGTTGGGGGCAGGAGTGGTAATTGATTTTGTTTGATACCTAAAATCACGATTGAGTACCTCAAAATACTCTGGCAAAGTCACCGTTGCTTCACCTTGTTGATTGAGAGTGACAATGCCATCATAGATATTTTTGACGTCAGGTGATTCGACGAAGCTGTGGTAGAGGAGTTTGTTCTCTGGGTCAAGCGGGTGGTCGATGACGAATGAACCGCCGCCTTTCCAAAAAGAGCCAATAATAGTGAGATTACCTGAAAAGTTCAAGTTCGTAGTAAAGGTGAGCCCATACGAACCTTGCGAATAATACACGCCTTGGCCGTAATAATATCCTTGGCCGTAATAATATCCTTGGCCGTAACCATAATAACCGCCTTGATAATATCCTTGCCCATACTCATATGCTTGTGTAGTTAAAGGAGGGGTGAGTAACAAAAAAACTAATGACACGAAAATCTTCACAAAGAAGTAATTATTTTGTAAAAACGTATTACTCATACTAACTATTCATAAAACTCTGGGAACAAATACTCCCCTTTATCAACTAATGCGTCAGGTCCTTTTTCAACTTCGACTTCAATAGGGTTTGCGAGAATGAAGGGGTCTTGGCGGATGCCAGTCACTTGCCAAGAAACGCGAGTGTTTGGTTCGCCGCCGGCGATGGTGAAGGTGTTGTTTTGGATTTCTTCTTTAATGTAGAGGTTGGGGGCTGAAACACCGATAGGGAAAAACTGGTACCGAAAATCACGATTGAGCACCTCAAAATATTCGGGCAGGGTCACTGTTGCTTCACCGTTTTGGTCTAAGGTGGCAATACCATCATAGATGTTTTTGACGTCAGGTGACTCGACGAAGCTGTGAAAAAGAATTTTATTTTTAGGATCAAGCGGGTGATCAATAGCAAATGTTCCTCCACCTTTTGATACGGTCCCAGTGATGTTTGCATTACCGGTTGCCTGAGCACCTGATTCAGTAATAGTTGTTTGTGAAAGCACAAGGAGTGGAGTGACAGCAAGTAACGCAACAATAAGTATTCTAATAGCTGCTATTTTTTTGTATACAAACGTATTACTCATACTAACTATTCATAAAACTCTGGGAACAAATACTCCCCTTTATCAACTAATGCGTCAGGTCCTTTTTCAACTTCGACTTCAATAGGGTTTGCGAGAATGAAGGGGTCTTGGCGGATGCCAGTCACTTGCCAAGAAACGCGAGTGTTTGGTTCGCCGCCGGCGATGGTGAAGGTGTTGTCTTCTACTCCCTCTTTTATATACATATGAGGAGAAGGGACACCAATCGCAGTTGCCAGATATCGGTAGTTTTTATTGAGCACCTCAAAATATTCGGGCAGGGTCACTGTTGCTTCACCGTTTTGGTCTAAGGTGGCAATACCATCATAGATGTTTTTGACGTCAGGTGACTCGACGAAGCTGTGGTAGAGGAGTTTGTTTTCTGGGTCAAGCGGGTGGTCGATGACGAATGAACCGCCGCCTTTTGACACCGTACCAAGTACACTCAATTCACCTGAAAAGGTGGTGTTAGTAGTAAATGTAGTACTACCACTTTGCGCAAGCACAAAAAATGGAATACCAATGAGTAGTAATAAGGTAGTACCAAGAAATGTTCGTTTTTCTAGGAAGTTATGTAATACGTGTGTATGTAATGCACTCATAATAATGGTTATCTCAGTATACCTTAAAAAATATGGTTAAAAAATCGCTAAGAGTTGAGTGCTGATAAGTATTATCGACCAAATACCGTCTGTTTTGCTTTTAAGATAAAGCCGCCCCAACCACTGTCTTGATCGGTTCGTAGGTTAGGCCACTCATCTGAATCAAACCGATCTGCAAGAAGCCGAACAGATACCTCTCCCTTATTCGTTGAGGCAATAACCAACTTCCCTTTCTCTGCCTGTTTTGTGTAGTACGCAGTGCCGTTAAATCCAGGGGTGAGTGTGACCACCATATTCTCCCACTCTTCTCCCAGGTTTGTAATTTGGTAGAAGAGCCATAAGTCAGAGCCTTCTTCAACTGAACCAAAGTCGATGGTGTGCTCATATTCCCCTGTTTCCTCATTAAACCTACTGGTCGTCACCGTAAGGACTGTTTCTTCTTTAATACCAACCGTTGAGTGCCCATAGGTAGCGTATTTAGTACCATCAATAGTGTAAACTGGGTCAATCGTACCAACATCAAGCTTTCCGAGGATGGTAATGTCACCCTCAAAGGTTGAAGTTGCGGTACCAAGTGTTGGTGCACCGCCGCCGCCAATAAAGATGTTGTTTGAGACAGAGAGTTGTTCAGTTGGTGTTGAGGTCCCCACTCCAATATTACTTTCAACAATAAGGTTACCAGTACCCGCTGGTGTATCTGCCGGACACGCGCCACCAGAACACACCCATAAGTTGTCATCATTTAAGAACACATCTCCACCTTGTGGATCAATAATAAGGTCTCCCACTGAGTCAACTTGGAAGTTTGCGTACCGAGTTGTGTCATACGCGAGCGAGAACTGTGCGTCAGCAACTGTTTCTTGCACAGAGAGACGTTTACTTGGAGAGGTTGTACCAATACCAACATCGCCAATACTCGTTACAATCAAATCAATAGTGCCTGATGTGTCACTAATGACAAATGGATTATTACCACTTTGACCAACTACTGAAAGTTGTGCAAATGGAGAGGTAGTACCAATACCGACATTACTTGAGAAGGTTGAAGTACCGTCAACAATAAGTGCCGGGGTGCTTGAAGCTGCGGTAGAGGTTGCACTTTGACCAACCCTCAATTCAGTACGGACAGAGAGTGACTCAGCACTGGTGTACCCCGAGTCTGAGACAGAAAGATACGGGTACTCTTCAGTGTCTGAAACAAAGAAGAGCGGTGATGAGAATTGGTACACACGTATAGCTTGAATACTAGAATCTAGAAGAGCTACTCTATTAGGAGAAATACTGGTAAGTGAAGGGGTGGAGAGGCCTGAAACATTTAAATCACTTCCCACTTGTGACCAAGTGGATCCATTGAATTCATAGACACGAAGGTCATCATTGGTGCCGTCAATAAATGCGACACGATTAGGTGAGAGGGTTGTTAATTTAAGAGAGGTGCCTACTCCTGAAATATTAAGGTCGTTACCTACTTGACTCCATGTTGAGCCGTCAAACTCATAGACACGCAAATCATCATTAGTAGAATCAATAAACGCGACACGATTAGGTGAGAGGGTTGTTATACGTGGAATTCCTACTCCTGAAATATTTAAATCACTTCCCACTTGTGACCAAGTGGAACCGTTAAATTCATAGACGCGGAGATCTGTATTTGTTGAGTCAATAAATGCGACACGGTTTGGTGAGAGCGCAGCAAGAGATGGACTGCTGTTATTAGAGACAGGTAGTGTGGAACCCACTTGCGCCCAACCACTACCATCAAATTCGTATAAACCAAGGTTATCGTTGAAAAAATCTATATGAGCAATCCGATTAGGAGAAAGAACTCCTACCGCACCTCCCTGTGTACCAATAGTAGAAGAATTAATCTGGGACCACGTAGTACCATTAAATTCGTGGGTGGTTATTGTTGTGTCACTACTGTAGGTAATTACCACCCTATTTGGTGACAACGCCTCTATATTGTATATTTCACCACCACCTATAGTGAAAGATGAGTCAGATCCCACTTGACGCCAGGTTGAGGGCACATTTGCATTTGAGACCGAGAATCGTCCTACCGGGTTAGTGGTACCTATTCCAAAGAATCCTGCAAATGTTGAAGTTGCGGTTGTTGAGGTCGCCGTGAAATATTCAGACACTGTCTCTCCTACTACTGAAAGTTTTGCATATGGACTGGTAGTACCAATACCAATGTTTCCACTACTATCAATACGCAATCGCTCACTACCACCTGTTGAGAAGTTTAATGTGTTTGCAGTACTTGACCAGACGCCAGTATCTAAATCACTTGAAAATGTGAATATAGGCGCGCCTACAGCACCAAGAGAGCTTGCAGAGAAGTATGAAGCGGTTGATGTTGAAGTAAATCGTGCGCCCCCTGAAACATCAAGGGTAAATGCTGGACTCGCGGTGCCGAGACCCAAGAAACCATTTGAATCGAGATGAAGTGCGGTTGAGGTTGCGTTTCCAGACGTGGTAGTTGAGATACTAAAGAGCGGTGTAGTTCCTCCCGCAGCACCAGCAACTGAGAGTCGCGCCCATGGACTTGTGGTGCCCACACCAAAGTTACCATCAATAGTAGCAACTGCTGTTTGGCCAGTGACATTAAGGGTTCCATTAATAGTAGTGACATCAGTGATGGCATCACCAAGAGTAGTATTACCTTCAACAGTAAAACTAGAGGCGGATGTTGTTGAGAGCGTTACTGAACCAACTGAGGTAAGGTTGTTCACAAACACGTCTCCTTCTGCATCAACAAGGAAGCGAACAGAACCATTAACTGCTGCAGATATAAGGTTCGAATCAGCAGTGGCTGATGCAGGATTCACCACCAGTGCGGCGTTTGAAAATGCACTATCTGATGCGCCAGTATTCCAAGAACTGAACGTGTGAGCAATTGTTGGTGCACGAGTTAAAAGAACCGCACCATTAAAAGTTGACGTTGCAGAGGTTGAAGTGGCGTGAAAATACTCAGCAACTACTGGTCCAACAACGGAAAGCTTTGCGTACGGCGTTGAAGTGCCAATACCCACATTTCCACTCGAAGAATCAACCGTAAAGCTTGAAAGAGATGAATCACCAGTAATAGAAAGACTTGAACCAGTAATAGCTCCTGTCGAGAGGCTATCTGAAGAAAGTCCACCAGAAAATGTTCCTGACGTACCTGAGAAACTTGATGAACCATTAATGGTTGCATCAGTTATAGTGACTCCTTTTAACTTATCAATGTTGTTGGTCTGCGCAATGGTGTTGTAGTTATTTACTACTGTCTGAGTGATGTTTTCTCCTCCAGCAAGATTGTATATCTCTGCCCTCAGTTTATTATTTATCTGCTCTAACTGACGTGCAACATAATCCTCAGTAATACCAGCTTGAACAATAACTCGCTCAGTTTCTACAACACGTTCAATAACTGGCTGGTTAATAACAGTTGCTGGTTGAGTGTTCTCGGTACTTGTCGCTAGTGTGGTATTAATTTCCTCAGATTCGTTTTGAGTGACAGAAACGGAATAGTCGCCCCTAAAAAACCAGGAACCCAGAGTGTCATTCATTCCTTCCCAGGCACGAACAATAAGCTCCGAATAATTAGTAGAAACAACCTTTTGTAATAATAATGACGTACCATCAAATACATCAACAACAGTCTGTTGGATGGCTTCGCCAGTAGAGTTAATAGTGTCTTCTAGAGAAAATGCAATCACTGCGTCTACTGATTGCGCAGTAAACAATTTAAGATCAGTATGTAAACTTCCTAAGTGAGTTTGGATACCACCCTGTACATCAAACAACAGGTCTTCAACATGCTCTGGTGAAAATAGATTAAGGTATGACCCACTTCGGAAACCTTCTTCAAATTGTGTACCAACCTCTTTTGCATTAGCTGAAATTTTTTTAGAGGCATCTGAAGTGTTGGTAAAGAAATATGAAATATTTGTATATACTTGTGTACTATAGTCTTTTACACTACCTACAACATTTTGAGGAATTGAAGAATCTTTTCCTAGGTACGTACCAAATACAAGAAGTGCAGCAAATGAAAGTGCAACAGTTTTTTGTAGTAGATCACTTGTAATAATTTTAGTGGGAGTAGTATTTTGAGGAACCCCAAGTGAACTGAGTGCTTCGATTTCTCGATCTTCAGTGATTTTTTGATACTCCCTTTTTCGCTCTTCCGCTAACTGTTCTTGCGTTTCTTTTTTTACTTCTTCTTGGTGGAGTACAAACTCAAGAAATGGTTCCGCTTCAACATACCACACTCTTCCCATTTTTTGACCAGGAACTTTCCCTTGGCGAGCTAAGCGAGATACATAGTCATGCGTGTAGCCGACGTAGTCACCAGCCTCTTTGGAGGAGAGATATTTAGTATTATTTAAAAAGACACCTTCTGGCATATGGTCGCTAACACGAATTACTTATATTCTACAATGTATTTTAAAAAGACACTGTCTTTTTATGGGGATAAACGTCCTTTAGTAGTGTCTTTTATATTTTTAAAACTATTTTTTATACAAAATAATTCGTTCTAGCGTACTACCTAATAAACTCAATGATTTTTTATTATCAACTATAGAAATAGCAAAATACAGCTTGTTGTTCATTAATTTTTTATAAAAAAGAACATCTCGTATTACCGAGATGTATGAAATATTGTTATCAAATAGTATTTAGTGAGCTATGTTTGAAGTATATTCAAGCTCTTTTTCAAATAAACCTATAGTGAAGGAAGAAATCCGCTCTAATATAGTACTAGTTTCAGTATTAGTAGGTACAGATTCTACAACTGAAGCACCATATTGCCCCGATTCTTTCTCTTCTGAGAGAAAGGTGTGTGTGTACGGCACAAAAGAGGCACTCAATATAAACACAATAAGCGCAACACTTCCTGCAGTTAATAATAGTGGTGATAGTATTTTTCTACCTTTCTTCTCCTCAAAGATATCAAGCTCATCTGAGAGGGGATTTAGTATATGCTCTAACACCTGTGGTGTTGATTTATAACCTGTATCTATAGTGGATGTATTTCTTTTAGCCACCACAGTCTTTTGTTGAGTCTTATTTTTAGATTCATCATCTAAAATCTTGTGGAGTACCAGACGTTGCTGGCGTTGTAGAGTAGGAATAAGAGGAGATTCATCCCTAGAATAAGATACTTTAGGAGTATTTATATACGATAAGTATGTCTCAAGAGGGGTACTAATAGTTTTTGGTATTTCATAACTAGACTCTCTATCACCTCCCGCAAGTGCGGGGTGTACCATGGACTCAGCATGTTGAGATATTTCAGCTTTTTTCTCTTTGTGATCTTGCTCTTGTTCATCTTTCTGTACCTGTTTTTGTGTAGTAGAAAGTACTACTGATTCTGGTATATACCAACTTCGCCCAATCTGTTGAGCTTTTATTTTTCCAGACCGAGCAAGCTGACCAACATAGTCTTGGGTGTACCCCATCAATTCAGCTGCTCGTTTTGACGAGATATATCGAGCACCTTCAAACATAACAATACCTTTTTCTGATTGTATGTTTGTAGTATTAGGTATTTCGCTACCCTGAAGACTATTTGTATGTTGCGTAAACTCATGTTCTGCAACATACCAAATACCTCCAATACGTTCTGCATCAATTTTTCCAGACCGAGCAAGCTGACCAACATAGTCTTGGGTGTACCCCATCAACTCAGCTGCTCGTTTTGACGAGATATAGTTTTTACCATGTACGACAATACTATCCATATAAGTAGTATACAGCTGCTTAAGGGTGTGGGATACCAGTAGTGTGGATTAACTAACTATATGCTAAGTCGCCCAGGCGAACTACCCTTTAAAATCAAGATAATTTTTCTTTAAGTAATTTTGAAAGTATTTGTGGATTTGCAGAGCCCCTACTCTTCTGCATACCCTGCCCAACTAGAAACTGTAACGCTGAGTCTTTTCCTGATGTATATTCAGAAACCGCATCTGGGTGTTCTTTGATAATCTCCTCAACAAGCTGAGTGAGCGCTTCTTCATTGTTTTCTTGCAATAAGCCTTTATTTTTTGCAATATCTTGAGGATCCCCACCTTCCGTTACTAATATTTTTAATATATCCTTTGCACCACGAGATGAAATATGCCCTTCAGTAAGTAGTGTAATCGTTTTATTGAAATTCGTATCTAGATTTTTAATATCGCCTCCTTTTTGTAACAATCCAATAATATCAGAGACGAAATAATTAAGAGCTGAGCTATATTTTTCTTTTTCTTTATCATAAAGAGGAGCAATGTACTTATCAAAGAAGACGTAGTATCTTTCGTTCTGCACAAATAACTCGGCTGTCCGAGATTCCATACTATAGGTAGTAATATACCTATCTCGTTTATCCCAAGGGAGTTCAGGTAATGATTCTTTTAGATGTTTTTGAGAGAAATCTTCTATCTCTGAAAGACGTAGCTTAGGAAGGTCTGGATCAGGCATATACCGATAATCATGGGACTCTTCTTTTACTCTTTGTGAAAAGGTTACCTCTTTATTCTCATCCCACCCGCGAGTTTCTTGAAGTACTGTCTCCCCTCTCTCAAGCACACTTATTTGACGACTAATTTCATATTCAATTGCACGCTCAACTGATTTAAATGAGTTAAGATTTTTTACTTCAACCTTTGTTCCTTTTGCATCACTACTACTTATTGATACGTTTGCTTCAACACGCATTTCACCTTTTTCCATGTTTGCATCACTCGCATTAAGGTATCGTAAAAGTAATTGTAGCTCTCTTGCAAAATTCCCCGCTTCCTGTGCGTCACGCACTACTGGTTCAGTTACTAACTCCATAAGTGGAATACCAGCTCGATTAAAATCAATGAGTGTTTCACTTCCGCCATCATGAACTGAGCGGGCGGTATCTTCTTCAAGATGTATACGAGTTAAAACTACCCCATTAAGACTTCCGTGTGAAATGAGTGGGTACTTGTATTGACTAATTTGATACCCTTTTGGAAGATCGGGATAAAAGTAATTTTTACGATCAAATTCTGTGTAGTCAGCTAGTGTACCACCAAGGGCACATCCGACTCGAAGTACGTGTCGCACCGCTTCCCTATTAATAACGGGGAGTACTCCGGGGTGTGCCATACATACTGGGCAGATATTTATATTAGGACGTGTTTCATTTGGATCGTTTTTTGAGTCACAGAACATCTTTGTCTGTGTCTTTAGTTCTGCATGGATCTCTAATCCAATGGTTGGGGTGTATTTCATATGTACACGCTACTATAGCAAATTAGATCTCCTTCCAAAAGGATGCTATGTACTAAGAAGTTTTGTGAGGGAATCCTTAAATGATTTTAAGAGAGTATCATCAATAATTGATACAACATATGGTTTCATGCCAACCTCTTGTATAAACACCTCTTCTATCTTACTTAGATCTTCCCCAGAGACCATGTCGCTTTTCGTGATGACAATAATTTCTTTTTTATGAGAAATAGCTTCGTCATGGAAACGTAGTTCTTCTCGTATGGTAGTGTAGTCATTTATTGGGTCACTACTCTCTGCTGAAATACAGTGTATGAGCATGCGAGTACGGGATATGTGTCGAAGAAACTTATGACCTAACCCCTTTCCTTGTGATGCGCCATGAATAAGACCTGGGATGTCTGCAAGAATGAAGCCAAAAAAATCTCCAAGATTAGGATCAAGTGTAGTGAATTGATAGTTGCCTACTTTAGCACGTGCGTGAGTAAGAGCATTTAATAGACTTGATTTGCCTACGTTTGGTAAACCAATAAAACCAGCGTCAGCAATGAGGGACAGTTCTATATAAAATTCTGCTTCTTCTCCAGGTTTACCTGGGGTACATTTCTTGGGACGAGTGTTACGTGAACTTTTGAAGTGAATATTCCCCAAACCACCAGCACCACCTGAGAGTATTTTTCTCTCTTCACCTTCTTTAAGTAACTCAAAAGTCTCTCCTGAGCTTTTATTTGTAACAACGGAACCAACAGGTAGTGGGATTGTGAGATCCTCACCATCTTTCCCATACATACTCTTTTTTCTACCGTCTTCCCCATCTTCAGCAGTAAAGTTCGTGTTGTGCTTGTATTGACTTAATTTGTTAATATCACGCACCGCAACAACGTAGACATCTCCTCCACGACCCCCATCACCTCCAGCAGGGCCACCAAACTCCTTACCGTGCTCATGCAACCACCGAACGACACCGTCGCCGCCTTTTCCTGAACGTATTGTAAGTGTTATTTCGTCTACAAATGCCATAGTTTTCTCTGGTTATTCTTTCTTATTTTTGCGCTTGGCATAGTAGTACATATAAAACGAAAAAGCGAATAGTGCGAGCCCTGCAACAAGAAGTAGTACTACTTGGGTAAAGTTCCGCTCAAAAAAGGCGTTGCCGCCATACGCCCACACGAATGAAAACGGTGCGACACCAATAGCTGTGGCAAGAGTGTATGTCGAGAGGCGGATTGTTGTTGAGAGCCCAATTGCATAACTTAATACGTCAACTGGTATCAGCACCCTAAGGAGTACTAGCCAAAGAAATACCTGCTGCTGAGGAACGTATGCTTCATACTTCTCTAGCTTCTCCATATCAACAAAACGTATGAGAAGTGGTTTGCCAAGATGTCGAGCAAGTAAGAATGCTACTACCGCACCAAGCGTCCAACCTAGAACACTCAAAACACCAACCGCAAACGGGCCAATGACCGTTGATACCAGCGGTGCAAGTGGAAGGGCCGCCATTGGGGCAATAACAGTGGTGGTGAATACCAGCAGTGTAAACACTAAACTGACTGTTATTGGATTACCTTCTAGGTATGTGCTAAATACATCTGGTTCAACACGAAAAAAAAGCGCCAGAGACACGACAATGACGGCAATAAGAAATACTATCCCTATAACTGTACTTCGTTTAGGTGTAGCCATGCATGTCTAAATTATCCTGAAATTTTTTCAGCAAGCCAGTGCACACCCGCGATAATAAATGCTCCGATAAAAGCTGGCACAAAACCTTCTACGGTAAAACCTTCAACAAAGGTGGAGACGAACCAAAATAAGAGGGCGTTAATAACAAAGGTAAATAAACCAAGTGTTAAAAGTGTAATAGGAAGTGTTAAGACAACTAAAATTGGCTTAATGATGATATTAAGCAGTCCAAGAAGTACTGAGACAATAAGTGCAATGTAGAATCCATCAACCTCAATACCCGGCACATACCGCGCAATCAAAAGAAGGGCGAGAACCGTAAGTAGTAATCGAGTAATTATTCCCATAGTGTATAGTATATCTCTATTTCAAAAGAAACTTAAGAAATCTTTTTCCACTCTCGTTTTGTGCCTTTTTGATACTCATCTGCCATAACCAATTCATCATAGATGCCTTCAATAAGGTTATAGTCTTTTGCTTCTTCAAGTGTCACCCACTGAGCTTTGTCTAACTCTTCCTCCTGAAGTGTTACCTCCCCTGCTTTATAGTCAGCAATAAAGGAAAGGATAAGTGAAGGATGTTCAGCAACTTTCATGGCGATACTCGTGAGATAATTAACATTTTCAATTTCAAGACCAACCTCTTCCTTAACCTCACGACGAAGTACCTTCTCTACAATATTGTACCAATGCACAGAAGTATCTTTAGAAAACCGTTCATAGTCGGCCAACTCAAGGCGGCCACCAGGTACCGTCCACATATCAAAAAATTTCTTGTTTGGGTTTGAACGGTGCGTAATTAAATATTTGCCGTCTTTTACAACAATGGCAGTAATGGCAATTTCGTGAAGCTTGTCTGACATAGTGTATATAGTATAGCAAAAACCTCTCGTACGTATGAGTTGTCTATTCTTCCTTAAATATTAATGCTTTCCCGCACCACGGGCAATACCATTTTGTCTTCTCTTGGGGTGCATCTCCTATGGTCCACCATTTACTACAAGTGGGGCAAGAAAAGTGTGTAAGAATTTCTTCCGAACGCATAAACTTGTTACTTCTTTTCCACTATCTTCCAAGACCCTTCCTCCAAGAGCGGTTCTGCCTTTTTATATTTTATTTCTTTTGTCTCCTCCCCGTTGGTTATAACAACTATGTCGTTTCTACCAATCTTTTCCTTTTTCTCTATGGAAGAATGTGAGGATGGTGCTGTACGCGGTGATTCTTTTTGTACTTGGTCAATAAGCCGACCACTTTCGTGTACCTCTGTTGTTTCCCGCTTCTCTGTCTTAAATCCTCCTTCATCCATTTTCGGTAGTAGTTCACGAACTTGATATGCGTATGAATCTTCCATCTCCTGAAACATGCGCAACCCTTCTTTCTTATACTCAACCAATGGGTCGCGCTGGCCATATGCCCGCAAGTTAACGCTTGAACGCATGTAATCCATCATTTCAATATGCTCGACCCACAACATGTCAATGACTTGAAGTAACATTCGGCGAATGTTTTGTATAAAGATATCTTTACCAAGAGCCTCCTTCTTATTATCTAAGGTTTTTTCTAACTCTGGATCATCACCAACCACTTCAGACAGTATGTCTTCAACATCCTCTGGTGAGCCAGTAAGAATCCGATATCGACGATCGTACACCGTCTTTCGTTGTTGGTTGAGCACGTCGTCATACTGAAGTACGTGCTTTCTTGCATCAAAGTGGAATCCTTCTATTTTTGTTTGAGCCGACTCAAGAGAGCGAGTTATCATTTTGTTCTCAATTGGTTGATCTTCAGGGATACCAAAACGTCCCATCATGCGCTTAATCATGTCTGAAGCAAAGACACGCATAAGTGTATCTTCAAGAGATACAAAAAACTGCGTCTCTCCAGGGTCCCCTTGACGACCGGCACGTCCACGAAGCTGGTTATCAATACGCCGTGCTTCATGCCGCTCTGTTCCCAAGACAAAGAGACCACCGAGACTTTTCACCTCTTCATATAACTCATCTGAGCCCGGGTTACCACCAAGCTTAATATCAACTCCACGACCAGCCATGTTGGTGGCAATGGTCACATTACCCTTCTTACCAGCTTGAGCAATAACTTCACCTTCTTGCTCATGCCGCTTCGCATTAAGGACTTGGTGTGAGACACCAGCCTTTTTAAGGTGTGCCGCAAGTAGTTCACTTTTTTCAATTGAAACAGTACCAATAAGTATCGGCTGGCCTTTTTCGTTAAGTTCTTTTACTCGACGAGCTATTGCCTCAAACTTTCCTCTCTCTGTTTGAAAAATAAGATCATCACAATCGATTCTCTGAGGAGTAACATTTGTTGGTATGGGGGTCACCGTAAGACCATACACTTTATAAAACTCTTCAGAAGAAGTAAGCGCAGTACCTGTCATTCCTGACAACTTATCGTAGAGACGAAAATAGTTTTGAAAAGTAACTGAAGCAAAAGTTCGTGACTCACGCTGAATAGTGACCCCCTCTTTTGCCTCAATTGCTTGATGGAGACCTTCTGACCACCGGCGACCTGGCTGCAAACGGCCAGTAAATTCGTCAACGATAATCACTTGATCATCTTTTACGACATACTCTTTGTCTTTCTCGAACAACGCTTTTGCACGAACAGCGGTCTCGAGGTGGTGTACGTATTTAATTCCTTTATCAGTATAGATATTGTCGACTCCCAGTATTTTTTCTGCTTTCTCAATTCCTTCGTCAGTGAGTGAAATTGATTTATGTTTTTCATCAACAGTGTAATCAGTTTCTTTAGTAAGGCGCGTAGCAATGTCAGCAAACAGTACGTAGAAATTCTCTGACTCAACTGTTGGCGCTGAGATAATGAGTGGCGTACGTGCTTCATCAATTAAAATAGAGTCTATTTCATCAACAATAACAAAATGGTGTCCACGCTGCCGAAGTTGCGCGCTCTCATACTCAATATTGTCGCGAAGATAATCAAACCCAAATTCATTATTGGTCCCATAGGTAATGTCTGCTTGGTATGCTTCTCTACGAGTACATGGACGTAGAAATTCGTGAACTACTTTAAATGAACCAAGTTCGTCTCGTACAACATCGTCTTTTGTGTCAGAAGTGTGCTCTCTATCGTAGAGAAATGATTGGTCATGATTGATGACACCAACACGTAAACCAAGAAATGCATAGACTTGTCCCATCCACACACCGTCACGACGTGAAAGATAGTCATTTACTGTAATTACATGTACTCCTTTACCAGTAAGCGCATTAAGATATGCTGGGAGTGTCGCAACTAATGTCTTACCTTCACCAGTACGCATCTCTGCAATATCTCCTCGGTGAAGTACTACACCGCCAAGGAGTTGTACATCGAAGTGCCGCTGCCCAAGAGTTCTCTTTGACGCTTCACGCACCACAGCAAATGCTTCTGGCAATATATCATCAAGTGTCTCCCCCGCACTAAGTCGATCTTTAAATTCTTGAGTCTTCTCACGAAGGGCATCGTCTGAAAGCGATGAAGTGGTTTCTTCAAGTTGGTTTACTTTATCAACAATTGGTTGAAGTTTTTTTAGTACGGAGGTGTGTTCATCACCAAATAACCTTTTAAGAGATTGAATCATACGAAGACCATAGTAGCACAAATACAAAATCCTCCCTAGATTGAGTCAATTTGACCACGAGGGAGGATTTTGTTAGAAATAGTCCTGCAAAAAGACTATCTTCGCTTTCGTCGGCGGGTAGTCTTTTTTGCTGCTTTTTTAGCAGTTTTTCGACGTGTTGTCTTTTTAGCTGCCTTTTTTGCAGTCTTACGACGAGTTGTTTTTCGTCGTGTTGTTTTCTTGGCTGCTTTTTTAGGAGCTGCTTTTCGACGAGTTGTTTTTCGTCGTGTCGTCTTTTTAGCTGCTTTTTTAGGAGCTGCTTTTCGACGTCGTTTTCGTGCTGCCATGAGACTGTGATATTTACAATTAACTAATATCGACCCTCTCCTCTTTTGTACAAAAGAAAACGTTGTAACGCGTTAAGAGGATGTTACATACATTATCAAACGTACAATGTGTTAATACAATAAAATTAACAAAAACTTTGTGGATAACTTTTTATTTTAAAAATAAAAAATTTTTTACATAACTAATTGTACTTCTTCTTTAATAGTTATTCCTGTTTTTTCTTTTAGTGTACGTTTTATTTCTTCTGTTAATGTAATGAGTTCATGAGTGGTACTGCCGCCGTAATGCACAAGGACAAGTGCATGATTATGATGCACACCAACGTTTTCTACTCGCTTTCCTTTATACCCAAGAGCCTCAAGGAGAAATGCAAGTGGTACCTTAACGTAGATGTCATCAACGCTAAAACATGGGAGTTCTGGGAATATGTTTTGTAGGCGCCTGTAATCTTCTTTCGTAATTACCGGATTCTTAAAAAAAGAACCTGCAGTACCTACTTTGCTGAGATCAGGAAACTTTTTAATCCGGATATTTAATACTGCTTCCCGTACGCTCTGTATAGTTGGTTCTTGTGTAGTATGTTTAAAATATTCTACAAGATCTTTGTATGTAATCTGTAACGAACCAGAAGGTGAGAGTGTAAAGCAAACACGAGTAATGATGTATTTGTCTCTATAGGTAGTATTAAAAATACTCGTTCGATATCCAAATGCACACTCTTTGTTTTGAAATATTTTCTTTTCTCCTGACTCAAGATGTATCGCTTCAACCCAAGAAATTGTTTTTGAAACCTCCGTTCCGTATGCACCAATGTTTTGAATTGGTGCAGCGCCAACGGTTCCCGGAATACCAGAGAGGTTTTCAAGCCCGTATACATGTTCTGACACAGACCACGAAACAAAATCATCAAACTTCTCCCCCGCCCCAACAACAACTTCAACGGTACCCTTTCTAGATACTCTTCTGTCTATGCCACGAAAGCTCATCAAAAGAATGACGCCGTTATACCCAGCATCACCAAATACTACATTTGATCCCTCGCCAAGAATATAGAGTGGAAGATTATTTTTATGTGCAAACGTGCACGCTTCAAGGAGATCTTGTTCATTTTCTACTATGATACAAAATTGAGCAGGACCACCGAGGCGAAAAGTTGTTATGTCGCGAAGCAAAACCTGCTCTTGTATAACCATAGTATTGCGTCAAGAAATGGAGAGCGGGTGCGAGCTCCAAAAAAATCTAATGTGAGTGCCGCCGCCCTCCATTTCTTGAAACAATGACATGTCATAAGTACATATCTGCGGACGTTCACAGTATACCCTAGACCTGCTACATAGAAAACTCTTACAACATAACAAGTGCTGTAACTATATAAACGCAAAACCCGCCAGAGGCGGGGCTTACGCAGATTTTTTTTGAAGCCACAACTTATGTGGCACTCACATTATGAGTATAGCATATTCTCAAAAATATGCAACCCCTCCCCCTTATACACAATATTACGGGTTTCTTCCTGCCTGAATCTCTTTGATAAGAAACTCCCCTTGTTCTTTAAATGATGGGTCTATTTGTATTGCATTCTGTAGTTCTCTTACTGCGCCCACTCGATCGTTTAATTGAAGTAATGATGCTGCAAGACCAAGTCGTACTTGAATGTTCTGAGGATTTTTCTCTACTCGAAGTGCCCAGATATCTCGAACTCGAGTAAATTCTTGATTATTAAAGTACGCTCGCAACAGGGTGTCATTATCAACAACAACCGAACCGAACTCAGGTACTAAGATTTCTTCGAGTAACTGGGCATCTCTTGAGTAAATAGCACCAACAGCATAGAAGATACGTGCCTGCCGAGATTGATTGGTAAGCTTGTATGCATTTTTAAATATATCGAGCGCTGCAGTAATATCTCCTCGACTAATTGCATTGAGACCAAGCTGGAAGAGAATGGTTGGCTTTTGTGGAGAGAGCTCATCAGCGCGTTCTAAATACGGGAGTGCTTCTTCATGTTGACTGAACGCATCAAGAAGTGTACCCATGAATACTTGTGTACGCGCATCATTAGGTACTGCATGTAGTTGTTTTTGCATCTCGGTTCGCGCAAGTGAGAGATACTGTTGCCGTATCTCTATATCAACCTGTTCACTACCAGCAATACGTGAAGCTGACTGAGCAATTTGTTCTCGTATCTCTTGATCGCCAAATGAATTATATGAGAGGGCCTGTTTAAAATGAGTAAGTTGTGCTTCCGTCCCTGGTTGTGTTGCAAGCGCATCAAGAAGTGTACTTGCTGCAAGGACTCCTTTTGTATTAATGACGTGCACCATAAACAACGTCGCGATGATAATGACCGGAAGATACACTCGGGTAATAAGCCCAGTATCCCTGATGCCAGTTTCTTTTGTATTGAGCCGCTCTAGATAATGCCCTTTAGTGCTCTCTCGATATGAGAAGTATATGAAAGCAAGAATAGTAAAGAAGAGGATGTAACTCATAATATTATCGAACACAAAGAGGTTATGAAATGTGTAGGCAGCAAAGAGTCCTGTGATAACACTCTTTTCAGGTACTGAGAAGAAAGTATTCTTTTTTCGCCATAGATAGAACAGTGCGGTGAGAAAGATAGATACATACGCGAGAAAGCCAAGTACCCCACCTGCAATAAGCCAGTCGAAGACAACATTATGCACTCGATCAAACCACTGCTCTTGGGCATAGAGTTCGGGCTTATAGTATGTGTTAAACACAAAGTTAAAGTTTTCCTGTCCCCACCCAAGAAGTGGCCGCTCTTTTACCCCCTCGATTGCAAGACTCCATACCTGGAAACGCGCGTCAACCGTTCCGCTTGAAAGTGAGAGGGTTGCAAAACGGCTCAGTACTGGTGAAGTTTGTGCAAACTGCGTATCTTTTATTAAAAAGAATCCACCAACAAGCACGAGAACTGCTACCACGCTTCCTATTGCAACTTTTTGTAATACCTTTCGTTTTCGTTCAAAAAGTGCAATAAGAAGGCCGGTAAAGAGTACGCCGCCAAGTAATCCTAAAATAGCTCCACGAGTTGCCGTAAAGTAGACCATGAGCACTTGAAGTGCAACCAGTCCGCCATATACAAAATACCCATACCGTTCGCTCTTATACCGAATCATGAGGAGTGCCGTTATAAAGACATGGAACACCATGTAGATTGCGAGGTATGTTGCATTACCAAATGTTGCATCAAGTCGCACCCCTCCTTGATTAATAGTAATGAAGCCTAGTAACTGGAAAAGCCCATATATACCGAGAAGCCCACTTACTCCAACAGAGGTGTTGAGTAGTCGATTCCATAACTTTTCTGTATTCAAAACGGTTCCAATTATAAGAAAGTACACGAGTAGGTGGACTAGGGTTACTAATCCTTCCATTCGCTCAAAGTTACTCCAGATACTTTTAAGTGGGTGCTCACCAAAAATATCAGCTACCGCAATAATACCCACAAACGCAGTGATTGCTGCCAGAAGCCATGAAAACCGAGGTCGATACGCTGGGTTATAGAGCATCAACAGCACCCACGCACCTAGCATGAGTTCAACAAGTATACGAAAGGCGAAATTTTTTCCTGTAATAAAAGGGAAAAAGAGTGAAAAAGAAATAATAAGTGGAATAAAGGGTATAAGAAATGTCCCTACCAATACCACGTACCGCGCCCATTTTTCAGCCACAGAATTCATGATTGTCTACAACTGTACCACCTTTCACTCCCCTATACCAGGCGCTAGCGTAAGGTGTTTTCTATAATATCGTGCATGTGCACAAGTGCTATTGGCTTCCGTTCATCAGAAACTAAAAAAAGTGTAGTGACTTTATACTCTTCCATTTGGGATAATGCTTCTTTAAGACTTGCCTCTTGCGTAATTACGCGAGGATTCGGTGTCATCATGTCTTGAGCAGTTTTATTCTCTACATTCTTTTCTTTAAGTAAGAAGCGTCGTATATCTCCATCAGTAATTATTCCAACTAAAGTTCCTTTTGAATCTATAACACCAGTGACTCCAAATTTCTTATCGGTCATCTCTACAAGCACCTCATGAAATGAATGAGACACCTCAACAAGTGGGAGTGTTATATCTTTTTGTATAACATCAGCTACTTTTGTAAAACTAAGACCAAGACTCCCACTTGGATGAAATTGTGCAAAATGTTTCTGCTCAAATACTTCTGGAGAAGTAAGACCAGAAGCTAGGAGATCACCAACTACTAGTGTTGCCGCAGTACTTGCCATTGGCGCAGCATTAATTGGACACCCCTCATTATCTATTTGTATATCGATACTTGATTCAGATATGGTGGCAAGTGTACTAGTGCTGCAACCAGTAATACTAACCACTTTAACCTCAAGGCTTTTTTCTAAATATTGCACCAGACGAACAACTTCTTTTGTTTCGCCAGAAAATGAAATGGCTATAAGCACATCTCCTTTTGTCACAATACCTAAATCGCCGTGAACCGCTTCAACGGGATGTATAAAGACAGAAGGGTGACCAAGACTAGTGAGTGTCGCACTAATCTTCATACCAATAAAACCAGATTTGCCGATACCAGTAACTACGATTTTTCCTGATCGTTTTTGAATGAGATCAATAGCTTCAATAATATGGGGTATCGAATTCTCAAGGTTAGTAACGCCAGATATCTCGCTCTCTAAAGTGCTGCGTATTCTTGATTCTATCGTTTTGTGCATTTGGCTACCCTTTAATTGGTAAAGTAATTAGTAAAGTGTATTCACTGTAATATATGTCTTGATTAATTAATACAGTATAACCTTTTGTATCACACAAAAGTTATATGGAAGAACTAGTTCATCTGATATTTTAGACGTATAGGAAATAGACCTCCTATCCCCTATAATCAGAAAGCATGGTAAAAATGCGCAATAAAATATACTCAGCCCTTAGGTGGAGTGAGAAATATACAAAAACCGATATGCTCTACCTCACCAAAGGCGGTTTTTGGTTATTCTTCGGACAAGCTCTCGGTGTGTTTGTTTCACTTCTTTTGGCCATTGCATTTGCAAATTTAATTGAACCAGAGAAGTACGGAAACTATAAATATGTACTTTCACTTGCTGCTATCATTGGTGCATTTTCATTAACAGGACTAAGTACAGCGGTTGTTCGAGCAGCAGCTCGCGGTGACGAGGGGACTCTTAAATATGCTTATAGACTTTCACTACTCTGGAGTGTAGGGATGATTCTCATATCAGGAATTGGTTCAATATATTACTTTCTAAATGAAAATTATTTTCTTTCGTTTTCACTTATTGTTATAGGTGCCACATCTCCTGTTATTTCTGCCAGTTCTTTATATAGACCATTTCTTTCTGGAAAGAAATTGTTTAAAGAGATGGCATTGTATGGTGTGCTACAAAGTACACTACCAAACATTGCGGTACTTTTAGGTATATTGATGCGCGCAGAACTTATTTACCTTGTCTGCCTATATTTTCTTACAAATGCTATTACCGTATTCTTTCTTTACCAAAAGACTAAAAATTTTGTAGAAAACGAGCACATTGATACACAGAAAACACTACATATTGGCAAACATTTAACGGTAATGGGCATTATGTCAAACATAGGAGGAAGGCTTGATAGTATTCTTATCTTCCAACTACTTGGTGGGGCGGAGCTTGCTATATACTCTCTTGCAGTTACTTTCCCAGACTTAATTCGCGGTTCATTAAAAAATATTACATCTCTTGCCATACCCAAATTTGCACAGAAAACAAAAAGCGAGATGAAGTATGCGGTTTGGAGTAAAATGGGTATCTTTCTTTTGGTATCAGGAATAGTTGTTATTATGTATATCTTTTCTGCTCCTTATATTTTTAAGTTTCTTTTTCCTCAATACCTTGTGTCAATACAGTTTAGTCAGATATATGCACTATCGATTCTCACATCTTTCGTGCTTGCATCTGCATATTTTGATTCACAAGTTGCTGTAAAAGAGCGATATATACTTAGTGTTACTAACAATGTAAATAAGATTATCGCAGTAGTTCTTGGAGTGTATTTTTTTGGTATTTGGGGGGCGATAGCTGCACGTTTAATTACTCAAGTAATTAACTTTGCCCTTTCTGGAATTCTTATTTACCGAAACTAAGTTAAACTTACTTTAGTAAATTTAAAAGTTTTTCTTTAATCTTTTCTAGAGATGTTTTTTCCTTCTCAAAGACAACAGTAAATATTTTTCTAACTACATTTTCTGGACACAACAAAGGCTCGACTGCATGCCAAGAATGATTCGTTCGAGTAAATAACAAGCTATAATTCTCACGATACGGGACCAGAATCTTTTCTGGAAAATCAGAAATGTCTGGCGCCGAATCACAGTTGAATTTTTCTTTATCATCTAAAATTATTGTCTCTCCACCCCACTCTTCTTCCCAGTTATCATCTGCGTTGAAATAAAATATGTGTGAACCCAACTTATTCTTACTATCACAATGAGGAGAAACAGAGCAGCCATTTACCGAATATTGCCATTGAAATCGCATATTGAAATTACGTGTACCAAACAGTCGCTCAACTTGAGTGCGGTATTCTCCTTCACCTAACTCTCTTATAAATGAGTTCCATTCTTTAGAAACCCCAAGACTCTTCTCATATTTTAATTCATAACGATTGTGTGGCTTCTGACCATAGCCACGTTCTATGTTAAACGTCTTTGTAAAAAGAGAAATATCTGGAAGATTTTTTTCCAATTCATTAAAACCCTCCTTTGTGATTAAGTGCCTAAACACATGCCACGGATATGGCTTTTTGCCTCTATATTCATCTCCAGAAATAGAGCTAAGTTTTGTGGTATCTATAAATTTCATGCTCTTTCAAAAATGTAGTTTTTGACCCCATTACCTAATTCAAATTCATTAACAACATTGAAACTGTACTTTTTTACAATTTCAAATATTTCTTTTTTTTTCTCATCTTCAATTTCAATAAGCAAATGTTTAAGATTTTTATGAGCAAGTGTATTTTTGGCACCATTAAGTACATTAATTTCTGCACCATCAACATCAATCTTTATCATTGTTGGAATTGGAATATTAAAAATACGTACACACTCATCAAGACTCATGACTAATAACTGTTGAGTACATGCATCTTTTTTCCTTTGGAATTCACTGAAAGTATGTGTTGCCCCCGAGGAGTTATCGTCTAAAGAAAATGATTGAATAATGTTACCTACACCTAACACAAATGGAAGAGGTGTTATATTTCTATTTAATTTGTTAAGGAATATATTATCTTGAAGCGTTTCTATGTTTTTATACGACGGTTCAAACGCATAGACTTCTATCCCCAAAGATCCAGCAATGAGACTGTATGCACCGATATTTGCACCGATATCATAAAAAACAGATTTTTTTTCACCACAAGATTCAAGCCAATTCACTGTCTCAGGTTCTTTTTTAACGCTATTTGCTCGAGTGTAGTATTCACGTAATGTCTGAGTTGTTATGTATATATCTTTCTTTGCATAATCAAGCTTTCTTACACCATACCAATGGCTTACAAGGCGCTTTATTTTAAAAACACCTAATAAAAATTTCCATTGAATTTGTTTAATTATAGCCATAAATATGCTATACACTATAGCATAGCGGTACCATGAGAGTACTTACCAAAGAACAAAGAGATTTTTTTCATAAAAATGGGTATCTTCACCTAAAGAGTTTTTTTACACAAGAGGAAGTGGTGAGTTTCAGAAAAGGATGTCAATTAGACAAACCTGGTGATTCTATGTGTACACAAGAATTTAGACACATCATGTTTTCACCTAAAATTATTGGTGTCATGAAAGACATTCTTGGAGAAGAAATTATTTATCCAGGACTCTCTTTAACTCGTACAGGAGATTCTCCAAAGAAAGTAGGTAGTCGCAAGTTTCATGCCGATACCGAAGGAGATGATCTAGAGTTCTCTCATCCCTACCCAGTGATTAATACTGGGATCTACCTACAAGACCACAAGAACTATAGTGGGTGTCTTAAAATAAGTCCAGGTTCACATAAGTGGCCATGTGTACTTACAGAATCAATTACTCAATCTCTTAAATTAATTATCAAAAGTCTTCTTAGAGGAGAATTTAAAAAAGCCTATAACATACTGAATTTGCATAAATCAGTGAATATACCATCAGAAGCAGGTGATCTGATTATTTGGTATGTTCGCACACATCATTCAGGATATGGCGTGCGACTTAAATTTTTTAAAAATATCTCTCTTCCACCCGTAATTGAAAATTGGATACCTTCTTTTTTGCGACTTCCTGATAATCCGAAGCGCGATGTTATGCTCTCAATATTCACTGCACCAAGTAAATATTTAGAAGAATATATTAGAGTACAAATTAACAAAGACCGCCGCATTAATCACTACCTACATAATAAATGTCTAGATTCCCCTAAAATACAAAAAATGGCAGAGGAAGCTGGGATTGTAATTCGGAACGATGGGTATTATAGAGCATTAAAAATAAATTCTAAGTCCTAATTTTCTTTTCTTATATAAACAAATAAACCAGCTGAAAAAAGTCCCGGCAAAATTTTATTGAGGATAGGCACACCTTTATAGGAATATATTTTGTAATTTGTATACTGCTGTGCATTAAGCCACCATTTCATATCATTAAATGTCCAGAATCGTAAGTGTTCTGAAGGTGAAATTGACCACTGAGCTGGGAACTTACCAAACAGTAGACGCAGACGATAAGTAATGTACCCTGAGTTGGGAACCGAGAAAAAGACCGCTTTTTGTGATTTTCTATACGCCTCTTGAAGTGTTATCTCTGCACTCGGGATATGCTCGAGCACTTCAAATAAAAGATATATATCTGCTTCTGGCAATTTCTTAAAGTCTTCTTTTGAGACAATATTACTGTGAAAAGTCTTAATGCCTAATTTTTCCACCAAAGAAAGAGCAACTTCTGAAATATCAACCCCAATAACATTGGTGAGCGATCTCTTTTTTTTAAGAAAATATAACAACCCCCCATCGCCACACCCAATATCAACCACGCTTGGATCTTCATTTTCCTTAATATATTTTTGTACAAATCTCACCCGCTCAACCTGCCAGTCATTTAAACCTGGTTCTCCATCAGGTCTTCGTGAAAGCCAGTAGTTATCATTGTTTTGCGTATCCTCTTGAGATATTTTCTTTTTGGGATAGAGGAAAATATCTTTTATGGTTTTTTTTAGTAGATGCATACTCTTTCTATAATTCTGAATACTACTTTAGCTCATTTTTATATGTAATTGACTCTAATACATTTTTTAACAGTACTTTATTAGAACCAAACAATCTATCTTTGCGTTTTTCTGTAACCTCTTTTGGGGTCTTATAGAGAGCTTCAATCTTAAAACAAATATTTTCCAAGTTCAACCAATCAGCCAGATCATTAGCCACCATGCCTTCACCATAATCTGACGATGTTTTGAGCAAGGCAATTGGTTTTTCGTACGCTATAAGATCATATAATAAAGTGGAGTACACTCCAACCGCTACGTCAACTTGGGCTATCGCCTCTTTCATATCTTCTAAAATTAGAACACTAGTGTCCCCAGTAAGGTTGTATTCATCAAGCTGTTCCTTTTTTGAAACACCTGGCTTAACTTTAAATATAAGTTGAATATTAGAGCAGTTTTTTAAAGCATCAATAAAATGTAGTACTTCTTCTCTAGGAATTTCTGATTCGTACGGGATGAGTACACGAATCTTATTGTTTATTTTTCCCACCTGCGAACTCTTCACTTCTCTTTCTTGGGCTGCTACATGAAGTTCGTCATCCGTAAAATACGTACCAAGTCGCTTTAGTTCATCTTTCCAGTATTCACTCCACAGATACAAAACATCAGGTTTTATTATCTCTCCACTAAAAGAATCATTTGTAAGATATCCTACATGGTACTTAGTAAAATGTCCGTGCTGAAAGGCGTATGTTGGTATATTATTTAGCTTACATGCAAGTATCAACTCATAATAATTTCTTACATCATCTATGGTAAATAGAGTTTTTATATTGGATAGTTTTATAATCTTAGTCAAAATTTTTACCCTAAAAATAAAAAAAGGGATTCTGTTGAGATAAGATAAAATTATTGGTTCAAACAACTCTTTCTCTTTTTTTGAGATATTTTGAGGATATATTAAATCACTTTCTTTTACCTTCTCTTCTGGTTTAAGAATATGAAAAAAAGAAAGTATTGAAAAAACAAAATCGATAGACTCTAAATAGATTGCTGGTCGTAATCTTTTAAATATATTTATAATAGACGTTTTACTTGGTATGGTATGAAAAAACTCGACGTATTTTATAGAATTTTCGTCTAAGAAAGTGTAAACGCTCTCCAGTCTCATGTCGTTCCGTGAAGTTTTTGAGCTCACTTTGTCAACGGAGTATACACCTACTCTCCTTTTTGAAATTACAAGGAAAACTACGGAGAAAAAAGAATATGCCGCAAGAAAAATGTGTAGTAAAAAAACACGGCAATATCCTAAAAGACTAAAACTGGTATGAGCATCTTTTCCTGTCCTCAACTCATTAAATAGTAATGTGACCTGAAAACAATGCCAAACATTATATTTCCCATATAACACAAAGGATGAAAGTGGGTTATTTCTATACCTAACTTTATTTAGTTTTGCAAGTTGTTTTAGAGCTCTTTTTAGGTCGAGTGATTTCTTGGAAAAGTATTCCATGGATATTTTATAAACTAAATTTTGAGTACTATCAAATGCCCTTCTATTTAGTGTATACTAAAATTTATTATGTGTGGTATAAACGGCTTTAACTGGGAAGATGCTCGGAAAATAGATAGCATGAATGCTTCGACCAAACACAGAGGTCCGGATCAAAGCGGTCAGTATGTAGGGGGTCGCGTTAGCCTTGGTCATAATCTCCTCTCTATACGTTCAACATCAGAAAAATCCAAACAACCATATCTTAAAAACAACTCTCCTTGGGTGCTTGTTTACAATGGGCAACTATATAATACAAAAAAAATGCAAAGGGAGTTAGGGTCAAAATACAAAGATGAAGAATTGGATACAGCGCTTTTGTTCGGGATGATAGAAAAACATGGGTGGAATTTTATATCAAAAATACAGGGGATGTTCTCTGTCGCACTCTTTAATACAAGAGAAGAGAAAATCTGTTTGTATCGGGATCCATCAGGTCAAAAAAATTTATATTATTATTATAAAGATGGAGTTTTTATATTTAGCTCTGAAATTAAAGGTATACTGAATTCTCATTCAGTAGATATGTCTATCGATGAAGAAGCTGTTGCTATTGCTACAAGTCTCGGGTACATTCCAGGAAACAAGACACTTTTTAAATATATACATAAATTAAACCTTTCAGAAATCATAAGCTTTGACATAAGAACAAAAAAAATATCCAACAAAATTTATACTAGTCACACAGAAGATTATTATGTAAATACTACTAATGTTTTCACTGATCTTGTTACTGAACATCTTCAAGGAAGAGAAAAGACTTCCTTAAACTTGAGTGGTGGATTAGACTCATCAATACTTCTACACGAAATGAGCGGCCTAGAAAACGAAGTTTCTACTTATACAAACTTTTTTGAAAATGCGCCAGATATTTATAATGAGGACGCTTTGCTTGCCAGGAAACTCTCAAAAAAATATAGCACAAGACATACTGAGATAAATATTACAAAAAAGAAATATTTAGAAAACTTAATTGATGCTTATAGCGCTATAGAAGAGCCGAATTACAATATAAGTAACCCATCCTACCTATGTACTGCAAAAATAGAAGGGCTGGGTGGTGACGGCAATAGAGTTATATTATCAGGTGATGGTGGAGATGAGTTGTTTGGAGGATATGAATATTACTTAAAAAATAGAGAAATGGAATATCAACAGGCCATATTAACATCTTTTATATTTAATATTATTAAAAATAAAAGAAATAAGACTTGTCTTAATTTTAATAACAGTGTAGATAGATGGTTTTTTTTCAAAGATTTTTATAAAAAATATTTACTTACGCCGCAACACCTAAACACTTTAGCTTATCTACATGAAATAACTAAAGAGCTTTTTGAAGTGTATGGAATAAAAAAAGGTTTTGTATATGAATGCATGCTTATGGATAGGTTTATATGGCTTGGTGGCGAAAATTTTATTAGGTCAGATAAACTATATATGAGTCAGTCAGTTGAATTACGATCTCCTTTTGCTTTTCCTCCACTCAGAACACATTTTGATAAGAAGCTTACAGTAAATGAATATATAGATAAGGAAGTAAATAAAAAATATATCCGAAAACTATACGATGGTGTACTACCAGACTTTATCCTTAAAAAAGAAAAGAAAACTGGATGGAGAAACCCTTTAGAATTTTGGTATGACCCTGAAATAAAAAATAAATTTTTAGAAATAATAAGTGACGTAGAATCAAATAAAGCTATTGTGG
This sequence comes from Minisyncoccota bacterium, assembly GCA_965222715.1. Lineage (GTDB taxonomy): Bacteria > Patescibacteriota > Minisyncoccia > Phycocordibacterales > JABMNX01 > JABMNX01. The sequence continues at coordinate 473,778 of OZ244961.1, forward strand.
ACTGGAAAGAAATTAGAAAAATTATAGAAAGATCAGATAGCTGGCCAGGGAAAAATATACATATCTACCTTTCAATAGCTATTCTTTCAAGAAAATTCCGTGTCTTAATTTAATGAAAAAAACCTTTATACAGACAAATAATAAACAGTTGCTCGGTGCAACCCTTGCAAAATATGCGATACAGAAGAATGCGACTCAACCAATTGTAGTCGAGATTATTAACGTGGATGAAATTGATACTTTCAAAAAGTTCTCTGGTAAATCTTTTTTGAGAAACGGTAAGGAGCGGGTCTATGACTCAACTGATTTGCAATCTTTTACTATTTCACGATTTATGCCCCCAGAACTTATGGGGTTTTCTGGTAAGGCGATTGTTATAGACCCTGATATTTTTATATGTGAAGACATACATCAGTTGTTCAATACAGACATGCAAGGTCACGCTATTATGGCTTGCAAGAAAGGAAACACTTGGGACACTAGTGTTATGATGCTCGACTGTAAACAGCTAAGACACTGGCGTGTCGAGGATATTATTTCTCGTCTTTCAAGTAAAGATCTTGATTATGCTGATTTATTTAAACTTAACTATGAGAACTCTAAGGGTATGATTTTAGAAATGTCTCGCGCATGGAATAGTCTTGATAAGCTTAATGGCGATACAAAAGCACTACATACAACAAATCGACTAACGCAACCGTGGAAAACTGGTTTACCTATAGATTTTACAAGAAATAAAATGCCAAGGTTTCTTGGAATAATTCCCCGAGAGTTAATACATAAAATCCTTGGTAAGTACAATACACACTATCTCCCGCACCCTGACAAAAAAATTATTGAGTTCTTCTTTGCCCTTCTGCGAGAAGCCCTTAAGGAAAAAGTGATCACGGAAGATTTTCTACATAGAGAGATTAAACTAGGTCACGTACGAAAGGACATGTTTAAAGAACTCAAAAACTTTAAATAAAATATTATTTCTCAACAACAATCCAAATATAATCCTCTCTTCCAAGCAGGTGAATGATCTTTCTCAACAGAGATCGTAAAACATTTTTCAAAAATCTTTTTATACCATTTTCTTTCACTGGCTCAATATTATTGTTTTCTTGAGACATGCTATGGTTTACTTGATTAAACTTACTCTCATCATCACCCATCCCAATTTTAAATAATAATTCACGAATACTTTGCGTGTATGATACAAAATCTCTTTTCCCCGAAGCAACGCTTGTAAAACCAACCTCTTCAAGTAATTTTTGTAAACTTACTGGAGTAAAGTAAAAAAGGTGTTCAGTATAAATAAGGTCATGCTTGTAGTTAAGTCTTTCGAGTATATACGAATCAATATTTGGAGTTTCAATGAGTAACCTATCCCCCTGTTTCATAACATCAAATATTTTCTTTATAGAATCAATAGGGTTATCAAGATGCTCAATTACATGAAAGAGAGTGAAAGTGTGTACTGTATCTTCAGTAAGTATTTCTCTTAAATTGTTTAGTGTTCCATACCTAACATCTAAACTATTTTCCTTTGCAAACCCTGATGCCTGATTACTTGGCTCAATACCTATTCCGTCTTTATACCCCTTTTCTTTTAAAGCCTTAAGGAATATTCCTTCTCCTGAACCAATATCACATACAGAATTAAAATCTACATACTTCCTCATCCTCTTTATACGATCAAAAGAATTGAACATCCTGTCACGTATTTTTATTTCATCAAGCCTTACTAGTTTTTGAGTATAGTGCGATTCAGGTATATCAAAAGATTGTCTCCACACAAGACCACACCTACCACACCTGAACATAGGGAGGTCGTTCATGGTTGTAGAAGAGACTGATGAAGTCTCACATATTGGGCATTTATTACTCATGCTTCTTTATAAAATGAATTAAATCATCAACTTCCTTGGTTACCATTTCAACTGTAATGGATTCCGTTTGCCTTAGAGCTTCGTCTTTATTATACCCTCGTGCATTCAGAATATGTAATTCAGGCTTTTCTCGATCTGTTGGTATTACAACTCGATGTATATCGCTTATTGGCGGCTGCTCTTTTTCATCCATAGGACCAACAATATCAATAGTTGGCACGCCAAATGCTTCCGCAATGTATATTGGGCCAGTATCAACGCTAATAAATAGACTTAGTTTGCTTATCAGTGCTTTTGTTTCATCAATTGACGAACCGGTTGTATCTATATATTCAACATCTTCAGTAAGTTTATTCTTCATACCTTCTGAGTACACCCCATCATTTGGTCCACCAATAATTAAAATGAGTGCGTTATAGTTTTTAGCAATATAATTTCCCACTTGTGCAAAACGTTCAATTGGCCATTCTTTAATTTTATTACCAACTGAAGGAGATATACCTACTAACAACTTTCCTCTATGTTGGACGAGTAATTGTTCAATTTTTTTATCAGCCTCAGAGGAGAAAGATAGGTATTTTTTTGTGTTCTTTGAAAGGATATCAAGTGGCTCAAGAAGTCGTAGTCGCTCTTGTGGAGCATACGCACCAAACCTAAAATCTTTGGTTACAACAAAATGAGAGAGAAGGGTATATGTGCGAGTAATTATTCCCCTACCCCCAACAGCAGTTGGGGTAATAATAAAGGGGGTGTCGGACAATATTGCTATCACCAAAGAAATGAAGTCAGGACCTACAACGACGCATACATCAAATTTCTCTTTTTTAACTTTTTTACTGAAACGTAATATTCCCTCCTTTTCATTGAATACAAAATAGGTGTCAACATCTGTATTCCCATCAAGAAGACTTTTATTAACACCATCACCAATAACTCCTATTTCAGAAGATGGGTATTTTTCTTTTATAGCTCGAAATACTGGCGTGGTGCACACCATATCTCCAAGCTTCGCTGTCTGTATAACAAGTATTTTTTGTGGACTAAGAGACTTTTTATTTCTATGGTTAAAAAACACATGTACTAGTGCAAGAGTGAATAGGAATATATTTCTTAATTGAGCCCATATTTTCATATCCTGATAATAATATAATTTTTACTTTTTCAATATAAAATGAAACGTATCGAAGTAAAAAAAACGTGCAAATATATATACTGGTATCGCTATATATCGAAATACACCTAAAGACTTTTGTATTTTTAACAACCGTATATCTAAAACCAAGAAGCCAACATCGTGCATTTTTTGCTTGGCGCGAGTAAATGTGTCGTAGTACATCTCATCTAAACGTTGTCTACCTGATCTATCTGAATAGTATTTATGTTTTCCAAAAAGTGATATGAATGAGCTCGACATAAAACGTGGAATCCAATTTACAAAATATAAATCAAAATGTGGATCTTTGAAACAAAATCGATTTGGCACACTTATATATGCACACCCATTGCTATCAAGCACTCGATAAGTTTCTTTTAGTAACAACTCTGGATCAGAAACATGTTCAATAACCTCAGCAATATTTATAAAACCAAATTTTTTATCAGAAAAAGGGAGGTTTTCTGCTTTTCCTTCAATTAAAGTAATTTTTAGACCTTCTCTAGCAGCAACCTCTTTTGTTTTTTTAATATTTTCTGGGTTTATCTCTAATTCAACAACATTACCCCCTTTTTTACTAATATTTAATACGAAATCGCCTTTACCAGAACCAATATCAAGTATTTTTCTATCCAAGAGATCTGGTATATGTTCTGTGAGGTTTTCTATATGTGTTTTCATAATTTATTTCAAAAAAGAAGTGACATGTTTTACCCTTTCGTTCCAAGTAAATGACTGCACTGCTTTATATGCGGCTGCAGTCTTATCTTTTGATTCTTTTTCATGTCCTAAAACCCATCGTACTGAATTTGCAAAAGACGTGTAGTCATCTGCTACCGCAAAGTAGACTGTTTCTTCAGAGAGAACCTCACGCATACTCGGTAAATCTGAGACGACTATTGGCACTCTTGATGCCATGTGAGCAAATACTTTCAGTGGCGAAGTGTAGAGGCGTGATATTTCACTTTTACCTGAATTTGGAATAACCAACACGTCTGCTGTTTTTTGATTATACGGCAAATCACGATATGGGAGTGAGCCAAGAAATAGTACGTCTTTATATTTTTTCTTGAAGTAGTCTAACTGACTTCCCTCGCCAATAACAGCAGTTTGTGTATTTTCAGGGAATTCTTTTGACGCCTTTAGTAGTGTCTCAACACCTTTCCAGGGATCAAGTCGTCCAATATACATCACTATTTTTTTATCTTGTGGTAAACCAAGCTTTTTTTGTATTTCTTTTTTATCAACCTCTACATCAAACTCCTCTACATCAACTCCATCATGTGCTACTAAGATATTTTCTTCAGGTACTTCTTTTTTAATATAGAAATCTTTAAGTCCTTGAGAAATAGTAATTATTTTCTGTAAGCGTTTTAAGAGTAGCTGAGAGAAGAAATTATTTCGAGGCATGTGTATTTCCCACACTAAATTTCTTCTAATAAAACTAAGTGGCCATAACACAACGTCTTCCCGTGAATAAATAATGTCTACTTTTTTAAAAAGAACGTATAAGCTAGCAAAAAAAGAAAAACTTATGATTTGGACTAAAAAACCGAATTTACCCAACCAAACAAAATCAAGAGATGGGAGTTTTGTGATTTTAAAATTTTTTTTGATATTAAAGTAAGAAAAAGGATTTTCTTTTATGTGATTAAAACGCCACGGAGCAACTAACGTTACTGTATGTCCTTCTTCCACAAATGCTTCGCACATTTTCATAATTTGAATACCGTGAGCCTTCTCTGTTGGAATACGTGCGTTTGTTAGATAGATAATTTTCATACTATAACGTTATATTTTTTTACCCAAACTTGAAAAGAGATGAGTGCCCAAAGAATAGTTAGGTTATATTCTCTTTTATCGTAATGTGCGTCAAGCATATTCTGGATTTCAGACCAATTAAATAAATTCTGTGTTGATGTATGATAAGTAGGTGAAAGCACTTCTTTTGCAAGATTATATACCTCTTCGTACCGAAGCCATTTGGCACCAGGAGAAAACCATCCACGCTTTGGTTGTGTAAATAAGTATTCCGGCAAACGACCTTTGAACGCTTCTTTCAAGATAACTTTTGTATCCCTAAGAGTAATTTTTTGGCGAACTGGAATAATGTGAGCAAAAGACACTGTGTTTGTATCAAGAAGTGGAACACGAGCTTCCAGCCCAAACGCCATAGACATTTTATCTGTACGAAGTAACGACTCGTCAACCAGCCAACTTCGTATATCGATATCCATTAGTAACGCCTCAGGTGATACCCCTTTTTCTTTTTTAAAGTACTTATTAGAAAAAAATTCTTTTGTACGACTATTTACGTATTTATGAGCAATAACTCTTTTTAAAACCGAGTCTTTTTGAAACATAAAAAGTTCAAATTGATCAATCCCCTCCTCAGTGTTTAATTTTCTAGCTATAGAAAAATAAGAAAGCATTTTCCGCAGGGAACTGGGTATACACTTTTGATACAGTGACATAAAATATGCAATCCGATACCGTTCATACCCACCAAAAAGCTCATCCCCGCCATCGCCCCCAAGTACAACATCGACCCCTTCATTTTTTACAAACTCGGCAAGCTTATACTGAGCAATAAGTGTTGGATTTGCTATTGGCTCATCAAGTTGATAAATAGCTTCTTTGAGCGCATCTACCACATCAGTGTGAGAAAGTAACACTTCATGATGTTGTGTATGATATTTTTCAGCGGTTTTGCGGGCGAGGTAAAAATCTTTATTAAATTTCTCTGATTCTTCATCTTCTTTTAAACTAAAACCAATTGAAAACGTTTGTATATCTTTACGTAGTAATGACATAACATCAAGAACGATACTGGAGTCAATCCCACCAGAGAGATATATACCGACCGGTCTATCAGACACAAGTTGTCTTTTAACGCTTGATGAGATATTTTGTCGCACCTCCTCTTTTGTTACTTTTTTTACCACTTTACTCCCATCTAAAGAGTAGTATCTTTCAATCCTTAATTCATTATTTGAGAGGGTTCCTTTGTGTCCAGGTGGTACTTTAAAAACATCTCTAAATAATGTTAACGGCTCGGGAACATAGAGTACCCGAAAATAATGCTCAAACGCTTCTGTATTTAATATCCGGGGTATATTGTGTTCTAAAACACCTTTTATTTCAGAAGAAAATATAAACACTCCCTCCTTAAAATAGTAATACAGAGGTTTCACCCCAACCTGATCACGTGCAAAAAACAACTCTTTTTTCTTTACGTCCCAAATTGCGAATGCAAATATCCCGTTAAATCTATCAACACACTTACTTCCCCACCTCTTATACGCAGCGAGTACAACCTCAGAATCACTCTCCGTCCGAAATACATAAAAATTTTCCAACTCACTTCTTAGCTCTTTAAAATTATAAAGTTCTCCGTTGTACGTAAGTATAATCTCTTTATCTTCACTATACATAGGTTGGTTCGCCTCTTCAGAAAGATCAATAATGCTCAAGCGATTGTGTCCAAGAGAGATTTTTTCATCAGTAAAAATTCCTGTACCATCAGGACCTCGATGTTTTGTAACGCTATTCATTGCTGTAATAAGCTCTGCGTCCTTAAAATTAAATCCGTTTATTGCGCACATGTTTTTAGAATTTGTTGAGTAAATTAATTCCGTAAATAAAGAATTTTGCTCTACTTGGGCTTGTGTAGTGTCGTATCACAACTTCATTAGTCACTGGTCCCTTAATTAAGTAATGTTTTGTGGGAAGTATTTTTAAATTCTTAAGTATTGTGGCATAGCATGCTTGATCAGTAAATTTTTTATGCATGTAATCTGTTTTTGCCAAGTAAGAAACGAAAGTATCAAAATCAAAGTTCTCGCGATTGTATAGCACAATACCTGAGTTAGCATTTGCTACCCTCTCGGATGTTTTGGTTCCATCCTTAAACTCAACATGTATGTATACATCTTCACCATTAGACATCATGAGAGACCTTTCAGCACCACGTTCAACCTCTTTATCAATTTCTATTGGTTGATGAAACCAAAGAATATCTGAATCTAGGATAAGTAACATTTTTTTGTCAGAAACAAAATACGGATCAATGAGTTTCTTTGATTGAAATTTTGTATATGTTTCTCGAAATTTTTTTAAAGTTGGATACGCGTTAAGTTTCTCTCCGTGTATTTCTAAAAAAGTATTGTTATCAACAATAGTAGAAGACGGGAAGAGTCTTTTAAATATCTTCTTATCTTCCCTACTTAAAGTTCCATCATTATGTAAAAAAGCTTTCCGATTGACTGGGCAACACTATAATAGGAGGCAAGAGACCAAAGAGCAATTAAAAAATCTTGATGGCCAGTGAGCATATGTATTGATAGATCACCATTCGTAATAGGTTTTTCAAAAGATTTTTTTGATTTCAGAATTCTTGGTGCAACAATATATCTCTGCCAAAGGAAAAAGAAACCTCGTCGTATACCATACAGAGAGAATGCCAGTTTTATATAAAAAATTTCACGCTTAATTTTTTTCATAGCTATACTATATGTTTGGAAAGAAGTTGTATAAGTTTTTGTAAAGAATGTAGCTCAACAATGTAGCTTCTTGTCTCCTTTTTGCTATTTAGCGCTTCGGTAAAGCTGTGGTTTACAGGATATTCGGTATCGTTAAAAGCCTCATTGGTGGTATAGACCGGTACATTCATTGAAAGTGCTTCAAGAACAGCCTTATCAAGGCTCCCAGTAACGCTAAGATTAATGAATACTTTCGCCTTCGCATAAAATGGTGGTAATTCACCTTGTGGCACATCACCAACTATTTCAACTTGATTATTCAATTCTCTCTGTTCTACCTCATTCAGAAACCTATCTCTATATATAAAATCTTCTTTAGTAACAGGTGAGCCAACAATGACTAGCTTAAAAGAAGGATAGTCCTTAAGTATATCAAGCATCTTAATAATTTGTTTTGACTCTGAAATTCGACCAACTGTCAAAATAGTGTCGTCTTTTCTGTTAGAATACTTCTCTGGAGAAAATAGTGAAGTGTCAATACCATGCCCAACAACCATAACTTTCTTACTCTTCAGACGAAAACTTTTTTTAGATGCTGTGAATATAGTATCCACAAACCCCTCTGCAACACGAAGTGAGAATGTTACTGACTTATGCGTATACCAGATGGAAATTTTTTTACCCAAAATTCTCCACAACAAACCACCGAGAATAACGTACACTTGATTCATATGCACAAAAATTGAATCGTATTTTTTACGTTCTTTCCATATATAACGATAAAAATTATATATGTATTTTAATCGTGAAACTCCACCCTCTTTACCCAAAGAAAGTACCTGAACGTTTTCAGGAAGTGTGTACTCACCCTTCTCTAAGCAGATCACAATAATGGATTCACACTGTGTTGCAAACTCTTCAATCCATCGGTGGAAAAAGCCGAGAATTGGATCGTTCTTGTCTACTTTCTGTGTACAAATTAAAAGCTTCATAGTGATTCCTGCCAACGCTTAGCCCACTCTTCTTTTGATAAAAGTTTTATACGAAGAGTAGCAGTTGGTTTTTCTGTAAGCACACGAACTACATCCGCTACTATTTTTTCTGGTGAAGTAATATGAGCGCCCGCCTCTTTTGCGACACCAACGTCATATGAGACAACCGGCACACCTGACGCAAGTGCCTCAATGATACTGACACCAAAACTTTCGTATGGAGAAGTACTTAATACCACATTAGTCATTGATAAATGTGGGAGTGGGTCATCCCACCCGTGAAATGTGACCGGTAGATTTTTTGCCGCTTTCTTGAGGTCTTCCCTCATACTTCCATCACCAAGCATAGTGAGTTCTGCATTAATACCAGCATCTCTAACCTTCTTAAGTACTGAGAGTGCTTCAAGAGGGTTCTTCTCTTTTTCAAATCGACCGATCCAAAGTATGCGAGCGTCAGTATGCGCTTTTCGTTTAATATTTCTAAAGCGATCAAGATTAACAAATACTGGGAGTATTGAGATTTTTGAATTACTATACTTTATTACCTCTTTCTGTATACGCTCTGATACAACTCGTATACTATGAGCTCTTTTGAGTACAAAGTGGGCGCAGGTTCGGCGCAGTACCTTTTGTGTGTGCAAAAGAGTGTGCACCTGCACATTAAGCTTACTGCCCTTTCTCCAAGCAATATAAAGAGCAAAGAGACCTCGCCAAAATGGATCTTGCACTGTCACTACATCAAAATCTCCTCCTGGTATTTCTGGAAATACACTTCCTTTTCCCCAAAAGACTACCTCAAGTCTATCTACTGCATTTTTTTGTAAGATAAAACGCTGATAGGCTTCTGTGCCTTCAGAAAAGATATTTGTATCACCAGTAATCATTAAAACATTCATATCTTCAACGTGGTAACAAACTTTTTAACCATATTTTCAGGGGTATGTTGGGCTAATCGCTCTTTACCATTACGCACAAGTCGAGTTGCTAACGACTCATTGTCGAGAATTTGACTCACTGCCCTAAATAATTCTTTCTTATTATTATATTTCACCAAAAGTCCATTTTTTTCATCAGTGATTAATTCAGGGTTCCCACCCACGTTTGTTGTCACAATTGGTGTACCAATCCCCATAACTTCCAGTAGTTGATGCGAAAAACCTTCATAATTTGTATTTAAGACAAACACATCGGCCATGCGGATGTATTTAAAGAGGACTGCTTGCTCGAGTGAGCCAGTGAGTGCAACATGTTCGTGAAGTTTTTTCTTCTCGACCATCTTTTCAAGGCGACTCATATCAGGACCATCGCCTGCAATCAAGAGTTTAAATGATGGGTACTTCTTAATAAATTCAGGGACTAGTGAAATAAGGGTATCAAACCCTTTCCAGGGCACTAATCGACCTGCACTCACCACAATCTTCCCATTAAATTTGAGCATTCTGCGAAAATCTGCTTTTCGTCCTTGAAACGGAATCTCTTCTGGAACTGAGTGGATAACAATTATCTTTTTTACATCAGTCACCCCCCAATTTTTGATCACACCTTTAAAATATTCACTCGGTACAATAATTTTCTCTGCATACTCTGCAATAGTTTTTTGTATTTTTTTAAGTATAAGTACCGGTACTAAATATTCATCCCCTTTCTTTGAAAACACATCAAGGTGATCAGTTACTTTAAAACGCTGTGTTCCCTGCTCCCACGCATAATCCCCCGCGATACGTACAAAAAATCGCTTGGAGCGCATTTTTGCAACAAGCGCAGCAGGAACGCCAACACTCACTGGGTCAAGCGCATAAACAAGGTCAGCAACCTGAGCTTTTTTGTACAGCTGAAAGGTATATACCAGATGCCGAATTCCCCACGGAAGATGGGAAACTGAGTTAAACGGCGCCACCGATACTGAAATCTGGTGTTTAGGGAGATGCTCTTCGAGCATCTTAACGTATGTCGCCGGACCCCCTATTTGAGGTGCATATGCCCCTGTTGCGATAAGTATGTGCATTGTTAGCTACAATTTAGTAACTTTTCTACTGCTACCTCCTTTCTACAGAGAAAGTTATATTGCCTTATTGTAGCAGATTGCTTAGTAGCCAGCGAACGCACAATTAGCAGTTTATTTTGGTCACTTTTTTGCTTATTTTAAGGTAGTACATGGTACACTACTGTATACATCCGTTATGAAAATTCTCGTACTCACACCACTTTTCCCGCCAGATATTGGAGGCTCAGCGCCATATATAAAAGAATTGGTGACCCGTCTCTCAAACAGGAAATATTCGGTTACTGTTCTCGCCTATGGATGTCTCCCCGAAGACGTTCCTGGAGTGATGTTTAGATGTGTTAATAAAAAAATTCCTACGTTCTTGAGAATATTCCTGTTTAGTATGAAAACATTTCGTGAGGCACGAAAACATGATTTCATATATGCAGAAAACGGACCTTCGGTAGAATTACCCCTACGACTATTGAAGTTTTTTCTAAAAACACCACTAGTTTTTCACATAGGAGACCACCCTGCATATACATACGGACAAACAAAACCATTTCTAAATAAAAATCAAAAGGTGGTAGAGAGGTATGCACATACAGTCGTGGAAGAAACTCCGGAACCACGTCCAGAAATACTTCCACATAAAAAGTACCCGACAGATTTGTTTAAAGCGTATGAGAAAAGCTGGGACACGCATTTAGAAAAACTTGAGCATATATTTCATTATGTCAGATAATTACGAAATACAGTGGAGGGAGTACTGTACTAAGGAATTACAACGTATAACCCCCATACTAAAAAGCTTGGGTTTTGAACTTGAAGATACACAAACCCACCTCGGAGGTGAACGCTACCTTATGCAATCCGTAACGACAACTAGTGGCAAGAAGCTTATCCTAGTTGGTCGAAAGGTAAACACTCGCAAAAGAGTAATTATAAAAGCAACGTCTGATGTAGAAGGAAAGAAAGAAATAGAGCACGAACGAACGAGCCGCTCAGCACTTCAAAAACTTAACTTTGCGTATGACGTTTTTTTTGCCCCACAGGAAATACTTTTTACAGAAAAAGATGGGTTTACTATTTCTATCCAAGAATTTCTAGAGCAAGAATGTCAATTCTTGGATAGACCGATCGATGAGCAATTCACCTTTGCATTGAAAGCGTTTAAAGCTCAAGAGAGCGCTCACGCTACTACGAATTCACATATACAGTTCATTAAAAAATATTTTGACAGTAAGGGTGCTCGTGAATATACACAGCTTTTTACTACTTTTTCTCATTCTATAGAAACATATTACAAAGAAGACCCCGAGAAAATAGAGCTTATTGAACGAGCAGTAAAGTTGCTAAAAGATAACAAAAAAACAATTGAACAATATTCTGGATTTCTTACACACACTGATTTTGTACCTCACAATTTTCGCATAGTAAATCGTGTAATGTATCTTCTCGATTATTCGTCGGTGCGTTTTGGAAACAAGCACGAAGGGTGGGCACGATTTATAAACTTTATGGAACTTTATAATAGAGAACTCGCACAGATAGTTGTAGAGTATGTTGAGAAAAACCGTTCAAAAGAAGAGGTTCTTTCATTAAAACTTATGCGAATGTACCGACTAGGAGAAATTATTCACTACTACATTTCAGTACTTCCCAAGAGTAGCGGTAACGTGCTAACCCTTAACACAGAAAGAGTCCGTTTGTGGACGTACGTACTTGAGAGTGTACTTGCTGACAAAGCTCCCTCACAAGAAATAATAGATCAGTATAAAAAAACACGAGACTCTCTACGAAGTGCCGAAGAGAAACTACGACAAAAAGGACTTCATTAGCAGTATATTAATTTTCTTCGTATTTTTGAATTAAATCTTCCCACTCTTTTAAAAAGACATCTTGTCGATCTGTCTTTAAGATATCCATCGCACGACGAGCAAGAATATGGTTATTATTCTTTGGCCTATCACCGCGATGTGGCTTTTCAAAAATAACAACGTCTTCCATTGTTGTATCATCAAATAATGTACTCGAGGGCAATATACTTATCGTGTGCCGAAATACTGCATATTTATCATTAGACGTGATACAAGATAATACTGTTCTAATACTACGTGGTGCGTGAGACGCAACCGCAATAAGTTTTACATTAAAAATATCTTTATCGAGACATTTATCTAGGAAAGTTGGGACTTCTTGTCGTGTATTCTGTGTTTCGGTATCAATATAGGAACGATCATTAAGGAATGTTTTTAATTCTTCTGGTGGACATTCACAAATTTTTGCCAAATCATCAATATGCTCTAGAGCATATTTATATGTATACTCAGATTCTTTAAGTCCATCCTTCTTAGATGCACCAGTACCCCAGAAAATAAAATTTGCTTGAGATTCCCAAGCAGCTTCTATACCTCGCGGAATCGTACCCCAATCACCGTTCAGAGGATCGCCCCAAACAATTTTATTCCAATTACCAGCCTCTAGATGTAATCCGTGAATGAGTACTGCAGTTTTGTCTTTTATATTCATTTTATTTAAAGTATTACGTTATCCTCTTTAATACAAGTTTAATTTTTCATTACTGACCCAAACACATCGTTTTTCATTGCTTTTGCAATTTTCTCCCAATTATACTCTTCTTCAATCATTTTTCGACCATTTCCCGATAACTCTCTTGCCTTTTCTGGTTGTTCTATAACACTTTCTACTGCTTTTGCGATTGCTTTTGGGTCCTCTTGCGGTACGATCCACGCCGTTTTACCGTCGATAGCATAATCTGCAATACCGCCAACCCCTGTTGTTACAAGTGGCAAGCGAGATGCAAGTGCTGAAACAAATGCATTACCCAGTCCTTCCGAACGTGACGGTGCAACAAATATGTCACATGCTTTTCGATACAAAGTCACTTCCATTCGATCAACACGCCCAGTAAAAATAACTCGACCTCGCAATCTTAATTCACGCACTAAATCTCGTAATTTTGGCTCTTCTTCTCCATCACCAACAATAACAAGTTTAATATGATTGGGTAAATATTGAAGTGCTTTGATTGCAATGTCGAAGCCTTTTTGATGCTCGAGACGTGAAGTGTTGATTAAGAAAATTTCTCCTTCTTTTTTACCTAATTCTTTTTTAATATCATCAACTTCTGCTTGTGTGTAGGACTCATTGAAGTCATTTGGGTTAGCACCATTTTTAACCAACACAATCTTTCCTTTATACCCCATTGTACGTGCCCACGTACTTAAGTAATTTGAAATACTTTGTATAACTGTTGCTTTTGTAAACACCTTGGTAAAAACAGGCCACACTGGCTTCATTACCTTTTCAATGTGTTCCGTTGGGTCGCCCTCTTGTAGGGTTAAAATGTAAGGCGTACGCGGGAAAAGTATTTTAAATAAAACAGCTGGAATACCTGCTGAATGTGCCATCATCGCCCAAATACCATCATATTTATAACGCATATTAAGTTGGATGGCTTTGAGCGTAGCGAGTATTTGAAATAAATACTTATTACTACGTAATATCAGTTTATTTCCATAATCTTCAAATGTTGGGTTTTGTAAGCCAAATCCAATACGATGAACGAGTACATTCCCATATCGCTCTGTGCGAGGTATTTTTGAATTCCACAAACAAGTTACGAGATGGAATTCAATATCAGCTGGGTCAATCCTGTCAGTTATTTCTTTAATGGCGGGCTCTGCGCCACCGTGAAAATTCGGGTAATACACGAGTGAAAATGCTAAGACACGTTTTTTTGGTTTTAACTTAGAAAAGTCATACTGCTCTCCCGAACGCATACCACTTTCTGTTTCTTTTATATTTTGAATATATTCTTTAAGTGTGTGTTTTTGTTCCCACCCCAATGCCTTCAGTTTTGAAGTATCAACTGCTTCTGAAGAACGAGTTGATTTTGTTGCCATTGAGTATTGAATATGACCTCCAAACATACGCGCAACATCAAGTAAACTGTACGATTCTCTTGCACAAATGCCGTATTCGTCTCCCGAACCTTTTTCACTTGCAAGAAAAATCCCTTCCACTGTATCAAGTACATGTGTAAAGGCACGCTTTTGATTCCCTGCGCCAGAAATACGATGCGGTTCATTATGTAGCCAGTTTTGATGCAAAATCTCAATAAAAGTCCCGTATCGATCCCCTCGTTCACGAGGTCCATATACATTATAAAAATAGACAGTCGCATACTGTAGTTCATACCAAAAAGCATACTGATTTACTAAATCACTCATCGATGCCTTTGACCAAGTGTACGGTGCCAAATTTTTCCCTTCAACTCCATCTAAAATACGGTGCGCAAACTTAGTTGATGATCCTGCATATACAAGCTTACAACGTCTATCACGCCAAAATTCCAACACGGCAAGTGTTCCTTCTAGATTTAACTCGAATGTCACAGATGGTTCTGCTAGCGAATGTCGCACTCGTGAGTACTCACCTAAGTGGTAAACAATGTCAGGGTCTTCGGAAATGTGTTTTTGAATGTTTTTCGTGTGTCCCTCTCGGTATTCAACTCCCTCGACGTGATTATCTTTTGAGCCAGTGAAATAGTTATCAAGAGAAATGACTCGGTACCCTTCTTGTACTAATCGCTCACAGAGGTGTGAGCCAATAAAACCGGCGCCACCAGTGACTACTGCTAATTTTTTCTCAGTCATAATTACAGGCATTCTACACTAAAATACATATAAAATCAGTGCTGTATTATTCATCAATAATAGTAATTTCTTCTCGTCCGATACGTCTTAATATGAGCACACTACACACTCCAAAGAGAACTGTGCCACCAAGTAATAGAAACCATTGTATTCCAATTCCCGACGTATCGTTGGAAGCTTGGTACACATTTGCAACATTGTATGAGGTATCTTCTGGGTTTTCTTCTGGAGGCGTGATTGATTCCGCTATGTTATTTTCTTGAGTTGTTTCTTCTCTAACAACAGTCGTACCTACAATTGAACGAGATGGTGTTTGTACTCTAGGAGAGTCGTTGTGTTCTGTAAAAGCATTCAGCGACAGGTTTCTTGTTTCTCTTTCTTGAAAAGCTCTAACCAGAGAACCGTTTGGATATAGGAAGGTAACTTCCTCAACATGTTGCGGGGTAAGTCCCGTTACCGTAGCTGGAAAGACGACTGACCGCTTTGGCAACATTCGTGTACCTTGAGGAAGGTAAAATACAGTATTATGAGCCATAAGCATCCAATGCGAAATATCGAGCACACGGTCACTCTCATTTCTCAGTGTAATACTTTGAGGAGACGCATCTGCCACAAACACGTCTGCGGGTTTTGCCGTTACCACAATATAATCAGAAGCAGAGTATTTACCTGAAGAGACGGTGAGGACCACTACGTACTCCCCTGGATACTCATAGTGATGCAAGACCACTTCTCCGTCCTTGTGACTTCCATCACCAAACGCCCATAAGTATCGAGCTTGCTCCAACGGCTCATTTTGAAGACCAAACCCTATTCCTTTAAACTCACTATCGGCACCAACGGTTACTACCCGATCTTCTCCTGCATACGCCCTAATACTACCGGTATCTTCAATAAATACAGACGAACTGGGTGATGAGCTTTGAGGGCTGCTACTTTCCCCTTCTTCGCTACTACCTATTAGATTTATACTTCCTGTTCCTGGTGTTGGTGTTTCTGCTATCCACGTATTTCCATCATACTGAAGTGACATCCCGTCTCCAGCAGCACCCCACTCAGAAAGATATGAAACGGTATCTCGATCAATTAATTCAGCGTCTCTTAAAACGAGAGTTTCTCCTGTATTTTTTAATGAAAAAGAACTATCGACAAGTACTCCATTATAAGAAGGGTTATCAGCAAGAAAAACATCAGTGTTATCAGCAATAACAGCGTATGAACCAGGTGAGAGCGTGTCGCTTCCTGAAACTACCGAAAGACCATGGTTTACCCCACTTTCAAAAAATTTCCATTCGGTAAGTAGAATATTTTCAGTGCCCTTGTTAAATACTTCAATCCACTCTCTATCGGTGTCAGAACCTTCAAGGTCATACACTATCTCACTGAAAATAAGTTGTGCTTCAACGATAAGGGGTATACAAAACACACAAAGTGAAATACCAAGTGCGTATGTATGCTTATTACTTATCATCCTTTAAAATATTTTCAAGGACCTCTCGTGGCACCTCATTAGGTATGTGTTGAGAATTTTCTTGCTGTGCGCTCTGCTGTTCTACAGTTTTTCCTCTACCCTTATTTTTCTTTGCAGTATCTTCTTTCGTATCAACTTTTTTTTGAGTAGTACCATTTTGAATTGAAGCAAGCGCTTCTCTTAGTGCATCACGCTGTTTTGGTGATGGACCCTTATCATCACCGTTAGTGCGCATCTTTAAGGTATTAAGTGATACCGTTCTCTTTTCTCTTTTATGTTGCTGTTTTTGTTGTTTCTCTTCCTTTCCACGAGACTCTAGATGAGAAGCGGTATTTCCATGATTGGTACCATGCCCACTACTTTTATCTTGTGATGGTGCTGTTTTTCTTTGTTGTTTTTGCCCCTGCTGCTTCTGTTGTTGTTCTTTTTTCTGCTGTGCTTGGGGACTATCAAGTATGCCACGATCAGCAATAGACTTCTCAACAGCATCTCGAGGGCGACCATATTTCTCACGTGAAGTCTTTAAAATTTCATCTCGAAAACTTATTTCTGGTTCTTTTATGGGTGGTAATGTGGTTGCTGAGAATGGAGGTGAGCCAACACCATCAATCATGAGGGTGAGGTAAATTTGGGCGAACCCAAGGTTCACCAAATCTTCTGCAAAAAACTTTGGTTTAAAGACGGTTTCGAGTACCTCAGCATCAAAGGGGCCCACTCGAAAGGCAATAGTACTACCCACGTTACCAAAAACTGCATTACGTACATTTTCTTCCATCTGCTCAACATACTGATGCGCAATGGTGAGCGCTAACTTATACTTTCTTGCCTCAGAGAGAATGTCAGCGAACGAGTCGTTTGCGATTGACTGGAATTCATCAACATAGAAATAAAACGGTGGGAGCTTTGCTTGTGTTGCACTTGGTTCATCTGCTCGAGACATTGCAGAGAGATAGATTTTGGTCGTGAGCATACTTCCAATAAGGTCCGCGTTGGTTTCTCCCATACGCCCCTTTGAGAGGTTCGCAATAAAAATTTTCTTACTATCCATCACCTCCCTAATATCAAAACTTGATCTTTGTTGCCCAACAATATTTCGAATCAATGGGTTTGAAGTAAACTGACCGACCTTGTTTTGAATCGCCGGTGTTGCTTCTTGTGTATAGCGATCGGTATAGTTTGCAAACTCATCAACCCAGAATGATTTCACGATCGGGTCAGTAACATGCTCGACAACCTTCTTTCGAAAACTTTTATTAACTAGCATGCGATTCACATCAAGAAGTGTTGAATCGGGATATTCAAGAAGTGCGAGTAGTACATTACTCAAAATGTACTCCATACGTGCTGACCACGCATCTTTCCAAATCTTATTAAATGCACTCATCAACCCAGAGACCACAAGGTGCCGCTTGTCGTACCCCACATCTTCCATTACGTTAAACGCAACTGGAGTATCCATATCAAAGGGAGCAAAATAGATGACATCCTCAATGCGATGCTCTGGCACATAATCAAGGAGTTTCTCAGCAGTTGAGCCGTGGGGGTCAATAAATCCGAGGCCGTTTCCATGCTGGATATCCTGAATGGCCATATTCTCAAGCAAGGTCGACTTACCCATACCGGTCTTACCGATAATGTACATGTGCTTTGAGCGGTCGATTGCTTTGATGCCAAATGCTCGTTGCTGCCCACGGGCATCAGTTGCACCAATATAGGTTACTTTCTCAAGATCCATAGTTAGTAGTAAGTATAGTATGAAATATCATCACAAAAAAGAGTGTGTTTGAGTAGAAAGGCGCGTCCGGGTAATGGAAACGAACGCGCCTTTTGTGTTACTCCTTTCCTGTGCTGTCTACTGAATGTGTTTGAGAGCGATAACCCCTGGTGGCTCTCAGGGAGATAACTCGATCACCTCCTTTCGGCGGGGTGCTGGTTCGGGACGTGAATCATACGCGACTTCATGAAAGTCATTTCAGTATCTCCCTTTGTTGCGGCACAGGATCGTACCACTTTCATCATACCGACTATTCGGAAGCAGTTTCAAGTGCTCCCCGTGTATAACGATTACTTGGTGACCATAACATCCAACTCGTAAGACCAGTATCATATGTGGCTTGAATTTGAGCACGCACCTCCTCAACATCATAATCTCCCCCATAATCAAAATCCTGAAGCCAGGGGCGAAGTTTTTGAATATCGTAGACTGGCTTCGTGTACTCCCCTGTTGCCACCTTTCTGGTGCTTGTTGCGATAAACACTCCTTCTTCGGTGTGGTGCGCAGGGACAATCTCTTCTTTAAAGACTTCTTTTCCTTCAAGGGTACGGATTGGGGTCGTCTCTCTACGTAACCGCTCTACCGCTTCTTTCATTGAGACAAATATAACTTTATATGGATCTGAGTTTGGGTTTGAAAGGCCGGCAAAACCAGCATTGTAATGAGAGGGGTACACCATTGGTGCAATGTAATCAAAATATGGGAGTGCTCGTTCAAGCTGCTGCCCGATACCAAGGTCATTCGTAAAGACTGTGGTATACCCAAAAAGGTCTGCGGATGTAACGACTCCAATTGAACTTACCTCTTTGTGAAGGTATTTAAAGAATGTTTCCAGAGCTTCGGCTTTGTTATCATTCACAAACTGCGCGTCCGCCATGGGCCCATCCGAAGGATAGCGAATATAGTCGTAGTTTAACTCATCAAAACCAATTGCGTATGACTCTTTTGAGAGCTCCACAATATACTCCCAAAACTTTCGAGAACTAACATCAATAAATGAAAGACCTTTGTTATCCTCCCATGGCTCTCCTACCCTACTCACACTCTGAACCGCGAGCTCGGGGTGTAATTGAGAATAGTATGGATCTTGAAAGACAGTAATGCGTCCAATGACGTATATACCTTTCTCATGAAGAAGTGCAATAAACTCACGCATATCTCGAGCACCACACTGATCAGATACAAAATCTTTTAATGTAGGGTTCTCGGTCGGAAATGCAATCTTACCTGTGTAGTCTTTAATATCGATAATAACGGAGTTTAGTTCTGTTTCTTCAATGAGCGCAACGAGTGACTCGCGAAACGATGGGGTGCCCACAACACACTGAGACATATATATTGCACGAACAGCCTCTGGGGTATCTATATGAGAAGCAGTTGGTTTTTGTGGAGTAACATCTTGCCTATCTTCAATAACTGTTGGCGAAGCAGTGGACACAGAATATGAGACTGGAAAGAGTGCTGGCACTGTGAAGTACGCACCAACGAAAAAACCCATCGCAATAACACCAACGGAATAATGAAATGCTCTACCCGTTGTGCTTTTCTGGATCTTCTGTGCGTGTTTCCGAATTTTCATTGTGTTCTGTTAATACACTACTTTGGGTGTAGCTATCAGTATGTTTCTCTGCGGTAAGGTGCGTACAAATTGCACCTGAAGTAATATCTTTACGAAGGAGTAGCGCGGTAACAATAATCAGGAGTCCAAGTATGTTAAATATGATTGTTTTCCAGGAACTAGGCACTCCAAGAAATGTTGCGAGTACCACAAGTGCGCCAAGAAATATGAGAAACGAGTCTTTTGTCATAGATATCGGTATTATACGGGAAAAATGAGTGTGTTTCTATCCCCTACGTCTGACGTACACGAGGGCTTTTTCATTCTCAACCAGCACCTCTTCTCGAGTGTAGCGATACTCAACTCGTTCATATCGATCAAGTTTCTCCAATTCGTCGTGAGAGACAGTGATAAGAAAACCATGGACAGTACTTGGTGCATCTTCTACGACCGTCATACCAAAGAAAGGTTTCCCAACACGCTTCCAGCCCACTAAAGCAGCAGGTTGTGCCTCAACAAAACGACCGAGTACGAGAAATCGTACAATACCAAACGCAAGAGTACCGTATACAAACACTTTGATCATTTCTCTGAAATAACCACAACAAACTCTCCTTTAGTTGGTGTACGATACTCTTGAAAAAACTCTTTAATCCCTTTGGCCTCACCAATCTGTATTTCTTCAAATTTTTTTGTCAGTTCACGAAGTACTACCACTTCTCGCGTACCAATAACGTCTGCGAGTTCATCGAGCAGCTTCTGTATGCGATGTGGTGATTCATACAACACCACAGCATGATCAATGTGTGCAATCTCTTTAATGAGAGTTGCTCGACCTTTTTTGTGTGGTAAGAAACCTAGAAATACAAATTGGGTAGCAGGAACGCCCGCAACAGAAAGTGCTGCGGTGAGTGCCGAGGGTCCAGGAATAGGTTCGATAGGAAATGTATCACCAAGCGCCTGCCGGACAGAGGCCACTAATCGATATCCAGGATCGGATATACCTGGTGTCCCCGCATCAGTCACGTAGGCAATATTCTCTCCTTCAGTAAGGCGATTGATAATCTCTTGTGCTCGCGTTTTCTCAATATTCGCATCAAGTCGTTTTATTGGTGTTGTAATTTCGTAGCGATTCAGTAGTTTTTTAGTCACTCGCGTATCTTCACAGAAAATAACATCTACCTCTTTAAGTATACGAAGGGCGCGAAGCGTAATATCCTCGAGGTTACCAATGGGAGTGCCGACAATGTAGAGCGTTGCCATGGTGGGTATCATACACGCCTCAGTAGTAAAAATACAGTTTGTATATCTTTAATGTATTAGTTGCGTCTACTGTTGAGGTGTTTTAGGATAAGTAGTGGAATAGAAAAGAAACGCAAAATACGGGAGCATACAAACATGAATTGTACAGGAAAAGATCCCCTCAATGGTACACCAAGTGCTGGGGTCGTCCGAAGTCCGATAGACGAAGAGGAAGATCTTGTCACTCCTGAGGAATCTACTGGGGTGTCCTCAGATGACACACCAAAAGAAACCTCAAAAGAAATAAAGAGTGACATCTTTGACCCTGAAGATGATCAGGGTATACATTCCATTGTCGGTCGCTAACGTTTCTCAACCACACATATAACACCCAAACCGGAGCGCACACGCTCCGGTTTCTCTATATTTATCTACTAAAAAGAAGTCGCCGAACAGTATGAAGTGTTCGGCGACGAATCGGGTGTGAGTCAGTGCATCGACTCAAATTTTGGAGGCGATCTCCAGATTTCGAGAAGGTATTCAATGGGTCCTTTCACGTGGGCGAATACGAGCACCCAAATGATTGGACTGGATACCAGGCGGACGAGCCACCAGAAAACGCTCAACATAAAACAGTAGAGAACCAGGATGTGATTGAGCATAGGATACCCCCCGTTTTTTGCTCGAGAAAAATGAGGAAGGCCAAGACGGCAATGATGCAATTTGGTATCTCACCGCACCACCACCAGAATGAACCGTATTTCATGATCCCCTCCCCAGCGAACCAAACGCGTCCGGGTCATCAGCTTGTTGAATCAAGGCTGAAATAACCATGAGGGCATCACCGTATTTCTCGTCCCCGTAAAGCTCGCTGAAAAGATGTGCAAGTACGGATTTGTCGTGACCAGAAAGAGGTCGAGCATCCGGATCATGTGTTACTCGATACCCTTCTGCAAGCTCATTAACACGAGCTTGAAATTCTTCTTGATCGATACTCATGAGTTCCTCCTTTTGGAACATCAATTTTTTAACCACTGTGACTATAGCACAGAAAAATAAAAAATCTAGGTGTTTGTATGTTGGGTAACAATAACGTTTAAAGCTGTATCAGGTACTTTCCAAGGTGCGGATGCCAAGACTCGAACTTGCCTCCCTGCAGGAGCTGTACACCTTGTCGATATTTTCAGAGAACATATCTGGCAAGGTCTTGCGAAGCTTCAAGTATTCGCTTCTCACCTCGTCATTATCAGGAGAAACGACATGCGTTTCTCCGCTCTACGCCTGAGCACAAGTGGTAGAGCCTTCAAGCTCATTGAAATCTAGTGCGGATGCCAAGACTCGAACTTGGGACCTCGTCATTATCAGTGACGCGCTCTAACCACCTGAGCTACACCCGCAAAGTACAGCACATAGTAGCAAAATGAGTCTATAATCTCAACGCCTAGCAGATAACTTAGTGAGTACTTGAAGAATCTTGCAGTATTTGCTACCCTCCCTAATGGAATAACCCTAACCTAATTGGAGGCTTTTCGTGTGTCAACGATATAGTGGAAGAAACCATATCCCGCAAGATCAAGGTACGTCGCGTGAAAACGGAGGTGGCTGCTCCGTTGCCGGCAAGGAAAATAAGTGCCAAGGCAAAAAGAGACTGCCTCGGAAGAGAAAGCGGGACCAAGCATCGAGACCGAGGAGCGGCTCGATTCTTCAGGCACATTGGGCATGAATACAACAACCGCGCAGATCAGTGATCTGCGCGGTTTCTCGTTACAGCTATCACGGATAGAAATAAAAAACGCCAAAGGTACCTTTGGCGTTTTTTTACGGCTCTGTAGAGCCATTTTTATTAATATACTTTCTTTTGTTCCGTTCAATCTCCAAGTAACGCACTTCTTGGTTAGCGAGTGTAGCCCCGATATGAAATCGGGACTCCGACAGAACCGTCGGAGATAAGAGTACAACACTATTGCTCTTTCCATGCTCGTACGAGGCATAGAAGATCGACCGGTTAAGTTGTATACCGTAGTACACAACGTCTCCGATTGGAATTGATCCACGAACAGCTTCCGCTACCCGTGCCTTGTTACGACTTACTCCCTGTCACCGAATTTACCGTAGGATCCCACGAGGGGACACTTCGGGCACTCCCGGCTTCCTTGAGTTGACGGGCGGTGAGTACAAGGCTCGAGAACGTATTCACCGCAGTGTTGCTGACCTGCGATTACTAGCGATTCCAACTTCATGAGGTCGAGTTGCAGACCTCAATCCGAACTGGGGCCACCTTTATTAGGATTTGCTCCACCTCTCGGTATTGCGTCCCGTTGTAATGGCCATTGTATCACGTGTGTAGCCCAAGACATCAAGGGACATGCTGACCTGGCGTCATCCTCACCTTCCTCTCCCGTGAGGGAGCAGTCTCGCCTGACAAATATAACAGGCAACGAGGGTTGCGTTCGTTACCCCACTTAAGGGAACAATTCAAATCACGAACTGACGACGGCCATGCATCACCTGCTATGCCGCCCGAAGGGGTCCCGACTTTCATCGAGATTTCGTCATAGTTTCTAGTCTTGGTAAGGTTCTTCGCTTATCGACGAATTAAACCACATGATCCACCGCTTGTGCGAGCCCCCGTCTATTCCTTTGAGTTTTAGCCTTGCGGCCGTACTACCCAGGCGGTCTGTTTAACGCGTTAGCTTCGCCTCTCAGAGGGTCGATACTCCGAAAAGCCAACAGACAACGTTTAGGGCCAGGACTACTGGGGTATCTAATCCCATTCGCTACCCTGGCTTTCGTGTCTCAGCGTCAGAAATGCACCAGCTTACTGCCTTCGCTTTTGGTGTTCCCCATAATATCAACGGATTTCACCCCTACACTATGAGTTCCATAAGCCCCTTGCACCCTCAAGATATGCCGTTTCCCTCGCACTCCTCAGGTTAAGCCTGAGTCTTTAACAAGAGACTAACATATCCGCCTACACACCCTTTACGCCCAGTGAATCCGGGTAACGCTCGGGGCACTCGTATTACCGCTCCTGCTGGCACGAGTTTAGGAGCCCCTTATTCCTGAAGTAACGTCAATAAACTTCCTCCTTCAGAAAAGGTGTTTACGTCCCTAAGGACTTCATCCACCACGCGGCGTCGCTCCGTCAGGCTTTCGCCCATTGCGGAAGATTCTCGACTGCGGCCTCCCGTAGGAGTATGGACCGTGTCTCAGTTCCATCGGTGGGGGTCAGGCTCTCACCTCCCCTACGCGTCGTTGCCTTGGTAGGCCATTACCCTACCAACAAGCTGATACGCCGCAGGCCACTCCTCTAGCGATAAATCTTTACCCCGAAGGGACCATCGAGTATTGTCCCGGATTTCTCCGGATTATCCCCGACTAAAGGGTGTGTACCTACGTGTTACTACCTCGTCTGCCGAGGGTCTAAACCCTCTCGACTTGCATGCCTTATCCACGCCGCCAGCGTTCACCCTGAGCTAGGATCAAACTCTAAATAATGATCTGCCTTACGACAGTTCATAGAATGAACGAAACAAAAGAAAATATATTAAGTGATTCTCTTTTTTCTGGTTGCCTCGTTGCGACACGAGGACTTTTTTTGGATTCACAGGACCTGTTTGAAACAGGTCCTTAGACGAACTACACAGCCCCGTCAGAGCTATGTATTAAGGTTCGCACAAATTGCTATTCAGTTTTCAAAGGCTGTATTCATAAGTGAACTGAGCCAAACAAAAACTGCCCTACGCAGTTGTAGAAGAGTATATAGGAGTCTAGCTCTAGAGTCAAGAAAGAAAAAACCGGAAAGTAAAGATGCTTTCCGGTCACTATTTGAGTGGATTTTCCGATCCAAGCAAACCGAGAGTCACTCGAATTGCTGGAAGGTTTCTTCCAAGGGATATCCGAGTTTTAGAACTCTTTGCATAAGAACGTAAGTGTACAGCAACCACTTCTCCCCTACAGTTTAAAACTGCTGAGCCAGAACTACCTGGCCGAATTGGCCTTGACGGTAGCTGAGCAATGTATGATTCAAATGCTCGATCTCTACCAAGGAATGTGATTGGAGAAACCATAAATGGCCACCTTGATGGATTCCCTACAACAAACCCGCTTTCACCTTCGCGTGGTTCTCGCTCTGAAAAAGTTGCTGGTACAACAGAAGTAAGAGGTGTGGCTACTTCAACAACACCAAGGTCGTACACTGAGTGGCGAACCCGAAGTGTTATTGTCCGTTCATACTCATTGAGATTTTCTGCAGACGGTAGACGTATATACGAACGTGACATTCTTACTAATCGTAGGATGTTATCGAAAGTGAGTATGGGAATATCCCTGCTCTCACCAACTTCATTCAGCTCGACCATCTTCAAAAAATGATGGTTGACTAGCAGTAATGTAGGAGAGAGAACTACTCCTGTTGCGTGTGCATAGGAACCTCGCTCAACCCCAACCCACACAACTGATGATTCGATATTTCCAAGAATTCTTGGACACGTATTTACAGTACTCGCAAATGCAACTTCTCCAATAAAAAACTTGAGAAGAAATATTGCGATGATGCTTAATCGGCACATTTATTCCTCCTTGAACTAGACTCCTAGAAACCTGGAGTGAATTAAACATTATTTTTTATAAATAATCAAAAAATTATTTTCTATTTCTCTCTATTCCACGACACAAGTAGTGGAGTTGCAAGACAAATTGAGGAGTAAGTACCGGCAATTACACCCACAAGAAGTACTAGTGCAAAGTCTTGGGTGACTGGAGCACCAAGGAAAAAGAGGGTGAGAAGTACGAAAATAGTTGTGAGTGAGGTATTCACTGAGCGCATGTATGTTTGCTCAAGACTCTTCCCCACAGTGAGCTCAAAATCTTCTTTTCTATTGAGTTCTCGGTTTAACCGCAAATTTTCACGCACTCGGTCAAACACTACGATGGTGTCATTCACTGAGTAGCCGAGAATTGCAAGAAGTGCCATCACAAAAAGTACATTTACTTCTGAACCAAAGAGATACCCGAGCCCAGCAAAGACACCAATAGGAATGAGTATATCGTGAAGTAGTGCAACAATAGCAATCACGCCGTACTTCCATGACGACACTGGTTCAGATACTTTACGAAAGACAAACGCAACAAAGAGAATAATAACGAGTGATGCAAGTGCAATGGCAACTAACGCTTTATTCTTTAACTCATTTCCAATAACTGGACCAATAGTATTGATACGATCTTGCACTACTTCATACTGACCATTAAATGAAAGAGTTTGTAAGAGTGCCACACGAGCATCCTCAGAAAGTTCTTGGGTACGTAAAATAAAACCGCTCTCTCCTGTTTCTCGTAATGAGAACTCCCCTGGTTGTGTATTTTGAAGACGAGAGACAATGTCACTCTTCTGGGGTACTTCAGTAGTATATGAAAACTCAACGAGTGAACCGCCAGTAAAATCAATGCCGAAATTAAGACCAAAGACAGATACACTTATAATTGCCGCAATAACAAAAAGTGCGGTGAGTGCGTAAAATATTTTTCTGTAGGTGACAATAAACATATTTAGAAATAAAAACCACTACCAAAGAAGAGTCGCGTGAGACGTCGATTGGCGTAGCGACCAAGACTCACGAGTAGTGTGCGAGTAATGACAACCGCAGTAAACATACTTACTAAAACTCCGAGTCCAAAGGTAAGAGCAAACCCCTGTACTAAAGAAGTACCAAACCAAAAGAGAATAACAGCAATAATTAAACTTGAAATATTACCATCTCGAATTGAAAGCCATGCTCGAGCAAACCCTTCTTTGATTGCGTCTTTGGTATCCTTCCCCTCCTTAAGTTCTTCTTTCAGGCGCTCAAAAATGAGGACATTTGCATCAACTGCAAGACCGATGGTGAGAATAAAACCAGCAACGCCTGCAGCGGTAAGGGTTACCGGAATGAGTTTAAAGAGTGCGAGCATGAGAGCGATATAGATACTCAAAGACACCACTGCAATAAAACCAGGAATCCGGTACCACACTACCAAAAAGACAGCGACCAGGAGTAGACCAAGTACCCCAGCTACCACACCTCGCTCAAGTGCAATGGAGCCAAGCGATGCACCAATAGTCTGGGTACTCAAAAGTTCGATTGGTACCGGAAGTGCTCCAAAGTTTAAATTGCGAACTAACTCTCGTGCTTCTTCTGGATTAAAGTTGCCAGAGATAACTGCGGTACCATTTGGAATTTCGTCTTGGACCACTGGATCTGAAATAAGTTCTCCATCAAGGAAAATACCAACAATCTCCCCAATGTTATTTCGGGTAATCTCAGCAAATAACTCTCTTCCTTCGCTATTAAATTCGATAACAACGACTGGCTCATTTGAGAGCCCTGATGAAGCATTCCCAAACTGTAACGTTGCTCGCTCAAGAAAACGACCAGTAAGACCAGTGTCTTGATACGAGGCGTTGAGGTTGAGTGTACCATCTTCATCAACCCCAGCTTCTTCTGTAACCAACAGTTTGAATTCAAGTACAGGCGTTTCACCAATAAGGGCAATTGCTTCTTCTGTATCAGTAACTCCAGGAAGCTCAACAATCAAACGCTCTTCTTCTACACCAGAAAACAAATCACTTCGCTCAGTTTGCACTATTGGTTCAGCAACACCAAAGAGATTTACTCGTCGCTCAATCACATCTCGAAGTGAGGACATTGCATCCCCTACTTCACCTTCAGGTACACTTGAGGTGTCGGCACGGTAGACAAGGTGTGTACCGCCAGCAAGATCAAGGCCAAATTTAAACGGAAAGGCGCCCTCCCCTCGTTCAGATTGAAAGACAAAAGAGCCGACAAGAAGGCCGGCAACAAGAAGTATGAGTGCTAGTAGGCGCACTTTCCACATATCACAGTAGTATAGGGGGTTTTGGGGTAGTTGTAAAACCCAATATAGTTAGGCGGTATGTAGATGCTTAACGACGAGATTCTTCAGGTACATACTCTTCGTATCGTCCATCAGTGTGATAAAAAGCGTCAAACGACGAATGTTTGTAGTGATATCCGTACATATCAGTAAGTTTTGAACCATCCATAACAATGGGGTATGAATAGAACCGCCACCCACCACGAGATGTTGGTATCTTTCCACGTGTGAGGTGCCAAAACCAAAAAAATGCGAATCGAATAAGAAGTGGTGGCACCATAATGACTCGCTTCCCCACAGCCTTTCCCATATCTTTCGGTCGCACCACTTCTCCAGGAGGTGTAATGTTAAAGACTTCATAGGCACCTGTAATATCTTCAAAAGAAAGAAGGGCGACAATATCTGTCACATCATCCTCATGAATAAATTGGCGACACCATTTTTTAGTCGCAGGGACATTTGCAACTAAGAATGAAACCATGCGATACACGAATGAATCCTTAAGTTGACCTGAGAGTGCTGACTGTAAACCAAAGCGGATACGCATAAAACGACCACGAGGACCAGTAATGGCTGCAGGGCGTACAACGAACACCTGAGGGGTGCTGTCTTTGGCTTGAGCTTTATATGCATCTTCTAAGAGCTCTTCAACAATTCGTTTTTCATTACCATACGAATACTCTGTTTCTCGAAACTCTTCTGTCTCTTTAAACATGTGTTCAAGAGTGTTGTCTTTATACGCACCATACGAAGAAGCGGTTGAAAAATAAATGAGTCGTTGTACTGAATCTTGATTAAAAGCAAAATCAAATACTTTCTTCGAACCTATAACATTCCACTGGTACTGCGTGTCTCGATCTCCATACATTTCTCGAATCTGCCACGCTGTATGAATGACAATATCTGGATTATACGAAGCAACCTTGTCTTCCCATGAACTGTCAGTAGTATGTGCCGTAATCCAGACAATTTTTTCATTACTCTCAAGAAGTTCTGGCTTCTCTTCTTTATCAAGCGCAATAATTTGCTCTACATCATCACGTTGTGAAAATTGGTCACAGAGCATCGCACCAACGTACCCCGCTCCTCCAGTTATAAATAGTGTGTGTTTCATACGAATTAACTTCCCAGTCGTGAAAATATAGTAGTAAGTGTTTGTAGTGCTATCTGTATATCTAAGATAAGTGAACGATTTTTAATATAATACACATCATACGCTAAACGTACCTCTGTATCTACAACTGACTGCGGAGAGACTTGGTTCTTTAGACCGTAGTCTTGTTTTATTTGTGCCCATCCAGTGAGTCCTGGTTTAATGAAGTTACGAACAGTGTAGTGAGGGATTTCTTCTGAAAGTCGCTTATGCAGGCCAGCAATATCTGGACGAGGCCCAATGAAAGACATGTCACCAATAAATACACTCCAGAGTTGTGGGAGTTCGTCAATACGTGTCTTTCGTAAAAAGGAACCAACCCGAGTGATTGTATTGTCAGTTTCACCAATCCATACACCATCTTCGTTTCGTGTCATTGTTCGAAACTTTACAACAACTATTTCTTCTCCATCCTCTCCAATACGGGTCTGGGTGATGAAGACACTCCCACCATCCTCGAGTTTAATTAAAAGATACACGAATGGATACACTAGTAATGACAGTAACCCCAGTGTGACAGAACCTAAAATATCTATAGCACGCTTTGCTAGAGCGTAAAAAATTCGTGGACGTGTTGAGATAGTGTTCATGATCCAACGCTCGTTAAGCGCCGAGAGAGGAATGCGTTCAAATATATCTTCGTAGAGATTATGAATATCAAGGTAGGTGACGTCTTTCTCAGTAATTGATGATAGAGAGTTAAGTACAGACTCAATACTTCGACTTTTTATATCAGCAACAATAACTGAGACCTCGCCACTATGTATCTTCTCTTTTATTCGAGCAATAACCTCGCTAACTCCTTCGGGACCATCGAGTAGTATTGCGTCAACAAACTCAAGTGCATATCGAGGGTTTCCATTCACTTCAGTAGTGAGCTCATCTACTTCTGTTTGGTATCCAATAATGACTGCTTTTTGCTTCTTTCGAAAACCAATGTATGGGAAAAAGTTGATTCGCCACATAATAATAAAGAGTGACGAAAAGACGAGATAGAGTACTAAATTAGTTTTGGGAGCAATATCAAAGTACGGCACAAAGAAGAAAAAGAGAGCTGCAATAATGATATTTATTGCCTGAGCATTAAGTATGATTGATGGTATTTTCTTCCGGAGAATAGAGGTATGTTTGTTATATAAACCAGAAATAAAGAATACTAATACCCATACAATAAAAAGTAACGAAAAAGGAATGATGTGGTTATATAAGAGTGTAGCTGATGGTGTCTCCACGTAACGCACAAGAAGCGTCACCCACAGTGCAAGTAAGAAAAATACAACATCTCCAACAAGAAGAATGATAGGTTCCTGTTTAATAGCTATAGTCATTATGTCGCTTACAATACAACAAAAAACCTTCTTGGCAAGTTACTCCCTTGCTTTCTCTATCGCTTTCTCTATTGAGAAAAATTTGCTCTACTAATAGATATAAATGAAAAAGAAAATCCTTTTTGTCATAACTAAATCAAATTTTGGCGAAGCAATGCTAGCACATTTTAGAAACCCACGGTTTCTAACGCTCACTACGTTCGCTGTTTTCCTCAACGGGAACCTCCCGGTTCCCGACCCCTCCCCACGCCCCGCCAAAATATATTGTGCTACATTTTCATTATGAAAAAGAAAATCCTTTTTGTCATAACTAAATCAAATTTTGGCGGGGCGCAACGCTATGTGTATGATCTTGCACGTTCACTACCGAGCGAGAAGTACGATGTAGCGGTCGCCTTTGGAGGTAGTGGCATCTTACAAGATAAACTTGAGGCGGCAGGAATACGCACACTACCACTTGGACGACTTGGACGAGACGTACACTTTTTTGATGACCTATCTTCTTTTTGGCAACTCTATAAACTTTTTAAAGATGAGCACCCTGACGTGGTCCATCTTAACAGCTCAAAAGGTGGAGGAATAGGTGCCTGTGCAGCTCGTATAGCAAGAGTACCCTGCATACTCTTTACTGCTCATGGGTGGGCATTTAATGAGAAGAGACCGTGGTGGCAAAAAGGTATTATTGTGCTACTCGCATGGTTCACAGTTATCCTATCCCATACAACAATCGCGGTATCGAAAAACATCAAACACCAGATGCGACATCTACCCTTCACACAAAGAAAAATGGTTGTTATCTATAACGGAGTTGATGTTGCTGGGGTACTTTCGCAAAAAGAAGCACGTGAAGTACTACGTCATAACAATGAAAAAATACGAAACATACCAGAAGATGCTGTATGGGTAGGAACAGTCGCTGAACTTCACCCCACTAAAGGTCACCGTTACGCAATTGATGCAATAGAACGGCTTATTTCCTCAGGATATAACGTCTACTTTATTATCATTAGTGACGGTGAAGAGCGATACGAACTTAAGAAGTATATTCAAAAACACAATCTCGAAGATCGAGTAATCCTCTTTGGCTTTCTTGACTCGGCGCCACAGTATTTAAAGGCGCTTGATATCTTTACTCTTACTTCAATATCAGAAGCACTTTCTCTTTCAATACTTGAAGCAGGGCTCTCTGAACGTGCGGTGGTTGCAAGTAATGTTGGTGGTATTCCTGAAATTATTACCCACAAAGAAAATGGATTTCTTGTACCCAAAAAGAACCCTGCTGCTATTGCGGAGGCGTTGATTCGCTATATTGAACACCCTGAAGTGAGGGAGGTATATGGAAAAGCATTACGAGAAAAAGTAGCATCAGTATTTTCTCTTGAGAGAATGGTTGAAGAAACACAAAGACTGTATACAAAAAATTAAATACCTACAAACTCTTTGTGTGTATCGTCTTTATGGGTTGCACGAGCGTAACGTCGCATCCCCATGAGCATACCGAGACCAACAAACTCAGTGATGAGGTGTGAGCCACCGTAACTCATAAACGGTAGCGTCGTTCCAGTTACCGGAAGTAGTCCTATATTCATACCAATATTTATTGCAATGTGACTTATGAGAAGTATTGCAAACCCAAGACCAAAAAGTATCTCAAAGTTAGTGGCGCCGAGCATTGCGCTTTCAAGGACTCTCCATACCACAATCCCAAAAAGTATGAGTACTAGAATGACACCGACAAAACCCCATTCTTCAGCAAAAGCTGCAAAGATAAAATCAGTCTCGTACTCGGGTAAGAACTGTAGTTTTGATTGAGTACCATATCCAACACCTTTACCTAAAACACCCCCTGAACCAACAGCGATAGTTGATTGATAGGCGTTATACCCCGTTCCCTGTATGTCAGTCAGTGGATTAAGGAACGTCATAATGCGCGCTTTTTGATAGTCCTCAAATACGTAGGTCCACATACCAAAGAGCGCAACAACACCGATGAGAAACACCAGCAATAGATGTTTCTTTGATATACCTGATACAAGGACCATACCGAGCCATATAAGAGCAATAATAACTGCTGAACCAAAGTCTGGTTGAAGTAATACAAGCAAAAAGATGACAAACGCATACAATCCTGAGACGAAAATGTGGCGTATGTTTGCAATTTCAATATGTCTCCGTGAGAAATATTTTGCGAGTAATAGAATGACTACGAGCTTAATAGGGTCAGATGGTTGGAGCGCAAATGCACCAAAATCAAACCGACTTTGTGCACCTTTGGTAATATCACCAAAAACAAAGAGTAGTAACAAGGTAAGTGTCGAGAGAAGAAATAGTGAAACAATGACACTGGTTCTTCGTAAAAATCTAAAATCAACAAAGCTTAAGAGAAAAAAAACACTCACCCCTACTACCGTCCAGATAAGCTGGTTTTCAAAAAAATAATTAGTCTCACCAACAAACGAATTCATAGTGAGCACCCCAGCACCAACAATAAACAAAACTGATACAAAGAGTATCCAATCTATATGAAAGAAAAGGTTTCGAGCTCGATGTGTTGTAGTGTTGTGTTGAAAAAAACTCTGTAGCATAAGGTATTATTCTTCGAATGGCGCTCGAGGAATAATATCAATACTCGTTACCGTTTCAGTAAAACCTTGTGGCCATGTAAATACAATGTCTTCAGATGATTGTCGTGGCAGTAAACTAATGAATGTCTCTGAGGAACCAATGGCAATATTTTCTGCATTAAAGAGTGTTGCAACAACGGTGATATCAGAAATATCCGTAAATGAGCTATTAGTAATTGTTGCATCAATACGAGGTGTGGTTCCTGCACCCGTTAACACACGCTCTTCAACAGCGATGCCACTGACTGGACGTCCGACACGTTCCCATTGTGGTTCATCAAGAAATTCAAAGAATGTTCGAGCGACTCTTCGCTCTCCAGTTTGAATTGCACCTTCAAATACTGGAGTGATTGCATTCGGGACAAGGTATGCTCGCCCTTGTCGCTCTGCAACCAAAATATTACTTTGATCAAAAAGCTTGAATGTGTACGGAACATCACGAACACCTGCATCAAAATTTGGATTATCAATATACGCAACAGCGTTGTATACACCAGGAACTACTTCAAACGAACGTGACCAAAGAATTGCTGGTCGATCAACTTCTGAAGGTGCAAGTAGTGTACAAGGGCCACCACGATCTACTCTCACCTCTCCTTGATTTTGTACTCCATCAAAACATGTTGGCGCTTCATACCAGAACAAGAAGCTTGGTATGCCAAGAACAAGAAGTAAGAAGAGGAGCACTCCTCCACCATAGAGCATTTGTCTTTTTCGAGCCCATGACATTACCTAGTATTGTACCAAAAAAACCGCCTAGAGGCGGCTGTGTGTATCTAAAAGAAAAAACGGGAAGGGCGGATTTTCTCTCGAATCCAAACCTTCCCGCGGTCGCGTACTTGTTACAATGCCTCGGTTAAACATTGGAGCAGCAGGTGTGGTGCGCTACACACCTCTATATCAGCGTAACTATCCTACACAAGGCGGTCACGTATGTGATTGAGTGGTGATGCGGCTTTATACCACCAACCACAACACCTTCTCGAACAGTAGTACTGATAGCACAGCCGCTCTTCCGCGCCACTTTTTGGCATTAACACAGGTATGGGCTCCTTCCCACCCTTAAAGCTGGCATCGACCTACTTTCCCCAACATAGAGTATCATCGGCGCAGAAGGGCTTAACTTCCGTGTTCGGAATGAGAACGGGTGTACCCCCTTCGCTTAAATACCAGCTTTAAAGGTGCGAAAAAATGTAAGAATATAAGCAGCGTTCAGATTTCCTAATAAGAGACAAACGACGAATTAGTACTCCTTGGCTAAACACATTACTGTGCGTACACCGAGAGCCTATCACCTAATCATCTCTTAGGGGTCTATGATTTCTTATCTTGAGGTTGGCTTCCCGCTTAGATGCTTTCAGCGGTTATCCGTTCCCGACATAGCTACTCGGCAGTGCTCCTGGCGGAACAGCCGATACACCAGAGGTCAGTTCATTCCGGTCCTCTCGTACTAGGAACAAATCCTCTCAAAAATCGACGCCTACAGCAGATTAAGACCAACCTGTCTCACGCATGTTCTCATACATTACTGTATGCATTGGACTGTAGCTTTAACTGACACACCATTACAGTGCACAGATAACTGACGTTCAGTCTCTACGGGCTGAAAATTAATTTTCATTCCCTCGGTATTGTCCTTTGGAAGAGGATTCTACCGATATTAGTCAGCTTGTTCCCGATGTAATATCGGGACCGCCGTGATTGGATTGCTTAATTCCCAACCCTTTATTAAAGGGTTGGGATCCCGATTGTTACATCGGGACTTATTTCATAGACGAAAAGAATCGATTTGTGTCGTTAGAGTGAGCGCAGACTGTGTAGCATTCCATTCAAAGAATCAAATACTACACGGTCTGAACCCAGCTCGCGTACCTTTTTAATTGACGAACAGTCAAACCCTTGGGACCTTCTCCAGCCCCAGGATAAGGTGAGCCGACATCGAGGTGCCGAACATTGCCGTCGATATGGACTCTTGGGCAATACCAGCCTGTTATCCCCGGGGTAACTTTTATCCGTTAATCTCCAGTGCCGTCTAAAGGCAACTGTCGGTTCACTATGCTCCGCTTTCGCGCCTGCTCGAGATGTACCTCTTGCAGTCAAGCCCTCTTTTGCCATTACACTATCGGCACGGTTTCCATTCGCGCCTAGAGGACCTTAATAGACTCCTCCGTTACTCTTTAGGAGGAGAGCGCCCCACTCAAACTACCCACCAGATACTGTCTCTCGACGTTTTTTCCGTCGAGGTTAGAGAATGCAAAATAAAAGAGTGGTATTTCACTGACGACTCCACTACCCCCAAAAGGGTAGCTTCAAAGTCTCCCACCTATCCTACGCAGTTATTTCACACCCCCAATATCAAGCTGTAGTAAAGCTCCCGGGGTCTTTTCGTCTAGCTGCAGGTAACCGGCATCTTCACCGGTATTGCATTTTCACCGAGCTCTTCCTCGAGACAGTGCCCCAGTCGTTACACCATTCGTGCACGTCTAAAATTACTAGACTAGGAATTTCGCTACCTTAGGACCGTTATAGTTACGGCCGACATTCACCAGGGCTTACACAGTCCAGCATATCTCTAAAAGAAATATACCCCCCGTGCTTAACCTTCTGGCATTGGTCAGGCGTCACCCCCTATACATCCTCTTACGAGTTCGCAGGGAGCTGTGTTTTTGGTAAACAGTCGCCAGGG
The DNA here is from genome assembly GCA_965222715.1 of Minisyncoccota bacterium. Lineage (GTDB taxonomy): Bacteria > Patescibacteriota > Minisyncoccia > Phycocordibacterales > JABMNX01 > JABMNX01. The sequence goes on from OZ244961.1 coordinate 509,674, forward strand.
CTCTTTAGCTGCGGCCTACGCAGCCAATAGAGGATTCGATATTGTACATATCGAACACAACACCTATATTGTCTCAATTATTTTCTTCTCAGTTTGAACTCCTCTATTGGCTGCACAGGCAGACCTTATTCCGAAGTTACGGTCGCTGTTTTGCCGAGTTCCTTGAGGAAGACTCACTCGTTCGCCTTGGTCTACTCGACCTGATCACCTGTGTTGGTTTGCGGTACGGTTTTACGAATACTGAAGCTTAGAGGCTTTTCTTGGAAGCGTGCTCCTCTGAATTTGCTTTGGCGAACCGCCACATTTCCGCTCTTCTTGGAGTTAGTGTTGCCCGGACTTCCCTAAGCAACCTCCTCAAAGCACGGACGCAAATCCGATAATGCGCTCAGAGTACAACACTCCGTCCCCTCGTCGCATATTCGTAAAGTCATGGAATATTGACCATGTGTCCATCGTCTCCCCCCTTCGGGATCGACTTAGGCCCGACTAACCCTTCGCTGATCTACATCGCGAAGGAAACCTTGATCTTTCGGCGGGCAGGAATCTCACCTGCCTTGCGGTTACTCGTGCCAACATTCTCACTTCCATACGCTCCACCATGGGTTATCCCTTTGGCTTCATCGCAGAATGGAACGCTCTCCTACCGCTTATGAACTTCATTGAGGACCTAAACGAGCGTTTAGGAAAATCTTGGTTGCCGCCGGGGAGATTCGAACTCCCGACCTCGTCCTCACGAAAGACGCGCTCTACCACTGAGCTACGAACGGCATTTTATCCAAGATTGTGTTTGGCTGAGGTGGCAGGGGTCGAACCTGCAACCTCTCGCGTTTTAAGCGAGTGCTCTACCATCTGAGCTTCACCCCATTCACCAAACAACAAAAAGAACTATGGAAGGCTTGATACAATGACCCAAACCAACCACACGATAATCAAGGAAGTTCCCACTCCCCCAATGATAGTATTTCGGTTTAGTGCCATAGCACACCTCCTATTTTCCTCAATGAAATTCACAAGCCCCCAGTTTCGGTATCATACTTAGCCCCGATCATTTGCGGCGCGACATCTCTGAATGAGTGAGCTGTTACGCTATCTTTAAAGGATGGCTGCCTCTAAGCCAACCTCCTCATTGTCTGAGAAATCTCACCTCCTTAAGTGCACTGAGTATGAATTTTGGGACCTTAACTTGGGATCTGGGCTGTTTCCCTTTTGACCAGTGGAGCTTAGCCCCCACAGTCTAACTGCCGTACTGTAACTGTTGGTATTCGGAGTTTGATAGGAGTGACGAGGTTTCCCCCTATTCACACCTTCCAGTGCTCTACCCCCAACAGGATCATACGACGCTAACCCTAAAGCTATTTCGGAGAGAACCAGCTATTACTCGGTTCGATTAGCTTTTCACTGCGTACCACAGGTCATCCGAATGCGTTGAACGACATTTCGGTTCGGGCCTCCATCTGTGTTTCCACAAACTTCACCCTGCCCATGGTAAGCTCACCGAGCTTCGGGTCGTATGCACACTACACTTATTTCGCGCTATTCACACTCGGTTTCCCTGTGACTCCACCCGAAAAGGGCTTAGCCTGCAATATACATACACTCGTTGGCTCATTCTTCAATAGGCACGCGGTCATGGCGCAAGCGCCACTCCCACTGCTTGTAAGCGTGTAGTTTCAGGTCTATTTCACTGTCCTCACCGGACTACTTTTCACCTTTCCCTCACGGTACTAGTTCACTATCGATCTGAAAAAGTATTTAGCCTTACCAGTTAGTGCTGGCAGATTCACTCAAGCTATTCGTGTCTTGAGCTACTCAAGAACAACAACAAAAGAGTTGTAGAAGTTTTCACATACGGGACTGTTACCCTCTGGGGTGCTTCTTCCCAAAAGCTTCTGTTAACTTTACAATTTGTAACTCTTCTTGTTTTAAAAACAAACGTTGTTGCCTTACAACCCCCGATACCACCTCCGTCACCTGACCATACAGATGGCAGAGGTGAAATCAGGTTTGGGCTACTCCCCGTTCGCTCGCCGCTACTACGGGAATTCCTATTGGTCTCTTTTCCTCCAGGTACTGAGATGTTTCACTTCCCTGGGTGCGCTCCTTTGCGTCAAGCACAAAGGTAACTACCTAACGTAGTTGGGTTTCCCCATTCGGAAATCTCCGGGTCAAAGGTTGCTAGTCACCTCGCCGAAGCTTATCGCAGACATGCCACGCCCTTCATCGCCTTTTTCAGTCTAGGCATCCACCACACGCTCTTCAGATCTCCTATTAGGAAATCTAAAAACCGCTTATAAACTTACATTTTGTTTATGTCCCATCTTTCTTTTTGTTTAAAGAAAAAGATGGGACTTACCTGCATGAACCTCCTCTCTCCGAAAGTGTTGAAAAGAGGTTCAAGCTATTATGACGTTGTCAAAGAGTCGCGTAATTCCCTATGAGCTTTTATATATCACTAGTCATCAAAAAAACCGCCGAGGCGGTTACGAGAGTCGTGAGCACCTGCTCAAGCTACCGCTTCCGCTGTGATGATTTCTTGAAAGTGTTACTCATAATTACGTGCTTGCTAGTATACACAAAGTACTTTTTTGAGTCAATAGAAATGGGAAACCGCGCGTTTCCGACCTTGATCACGGTGTGTGAATAAGGTGGAAACGCGCGGTGTGGCGGGTTTAGGCAGACTCGTCGGGTCTTAGGTCGACAAGGGAGAAAGCGGGGTAACCATCTTCGTCAAAGGATACGACGAAGACAAGTTGTAGTGCTTCATCCTTGGACACTGAGAAGGATAGAGAGTCTCCAGGTTGGCAATCTTGACCGATAGCCTTGCTAGAGCCACTTGATTCGTGAAGAATGCATGCGCGTAACATGACGAACCTCATAGGTTGTTACTTACGGCATAGCGATCTCCTTTCCTGTCTAATGAACTCCTACAATTTAGGATAACAGTATATACAAAACGAAACAACTCTACCAAGAAGGCAGAGTTGTTTCTTTGAAAAAATGTAAGAGTTCTTACGTTTGAGTCCTTACTTGTCTTTCACTTCGCTTCGCAACTTATCAAGGTATGCTGCTGCTGCTTGTTGTCCACCAAGACCGAATGCGAGTCCGAATCCAAGTGAAAGCGCAACAATCACACCAGTGAAGAGTGTCTGCACGAATGCAGTAGCAACTCCAAGTTGGTTAAGCGCTGCGAGTACTGCAAACACCCAGATAGACCATTTCGCAACACTTCCAAGAAGGTTTGCTGACATCATACCTGCTGCCTTTGCAGCTCCGGCAACAACGTTGCGTGCGACTTCAGCAATAACTGCTGCAACAAGGAGAATAAGTACTGCCACAATCACTTGTGGGAGATACAAGAGTACTACCTCTTGCAAGAAGATATTCACCTGGTTGAGTCCAAGCACTTCAAGCGCTGCTACCAAGAAGACAATGATAACGAACCACTTCACCAATCCCCCAAGAAAACTTCCTGAGTTGAGGTTAAATCCAGCGCGGTTGAAGGTGTCTTCAAATCCTGCACTGCGAAGTGCGTTATCTACTTTGAGGGATCCAACAATCTGTGCAACCACGCGTCCGAGCACTGCTCCCACAATCCAACCAATCACGAAGATGATCAACGCAACGATTAGACTTGGAACGAATGCAACAACACCAAGCCAGAGATCCTGGAATGACTGTTGAAGTACCTCAGTCCATGTTTGTAATAGCATAATAGTTGTGTAATTCTACTGCCGAATCAGGCAGTAAAGCCTAGGCTTACCACTGAGTATATACTCAGTGAACTACTATTAAGTAATAATCACGTGCTCTCTGTGAGCACTTCGACCATATATATTTTCTAGACGTAATGTTCTACGCCTACTATATATAGTACCACCACAGAAGCACAGCTAAACCTACGGTACTGTGGACATCGATAGATACGTTACTCTATCTAAACATGCACACAAAAACGGCTTTTCAAAGCCGTTTTGTCTATAGAAAAAATATAAGTGTGTGCGTAGTGTGTGCTATTAACGAGCAGAGAATGAATCCCCATCGTATTCATCCCCTAGTGAGTTGAGCACTGTTTGGTGTGGGAAATCGAAAAGGTCACGAAGAAGCTTGTCGTAAATATCCATGCGATACATAAAATCTTGTGTTGAAAAAAGTGCGTAGCGTAACTCTCGCCCAATCTCAGACTCTATATCTCGCACTGCTCGTTCGAGCTGTGTATCTTTAATGCGATCTCCTACAACCAACAGATCAAGTGATCCATTCCAATCTTGAATAAAAGTACCCGCAACAACAACCAGTTTTGGATTCCCTGCAGTCTTTAGCTTTTTAACAATTTCGTTTTTGTGAATTGGGGTTGCAGTGAGAAGAAAATTTCGTAATGCAACTAAATATTTAAATCGAGTATCGAGTGTCCAGCCTCTTACTTTTTTCTTTTTTATTTTTTTTGCTTTTCCACGCCCCACCTCATTCTCAATATAAAATGTTCGACGTTTAATAAGACCAATGCTTTCCATCATCGAGACTTCTTTACGGACAGTAGTTGCAGCAACGCGGGTGCGTTTTGCAATTGTCGTATTGTCAAAGTTCTCCCCTTCATTAAAGAGAAATAGTCGGAGGATTTTCACCCGAGCAGGACTACCAAACAGTTTTCCAAGAATTTGCATGATGGTCGTATTGTACCGCTACTACTAGAGAGTGCAATACTCGAAAAAAAATATATATTAGCAACAACAGTACGCAAGGAGTATGTTGCCATATATAATATTTTGTGATTTAATACTATCCGGACTATATTTCTAAAAACAATATAAAAGGAAATTAATTATGAGTAATATATGTATTTCCGAATTATCTCCTGATTTCAAAGAAGCTGAAGATGCGCTACTTAAGCTGCTTGATCAATTTGAAAACGGCCCTGCGAGAAGAAATAAGGACATGATTGATAGACGTCTTAACCAGGCTGTGAGCGCGGCATCTTCGTTGAGAGAGGTCGAGAGATTGGTTAAGTACGTAGATCCTGGGTATCGTCCTACTTCCTCTGAGCTATTTCAAAAATGGAGAGACTGCGCAATAGAAGAATTTCCTGAACTAAGAGCCTTTCTTGAAAAATCACATGAATGAACTCACTAGCAGCAATGCGGATTCCCCCGCATTGCTGCTTTATAGTTGCGGTTTTTAAAAATCACAGAATTATTATATGCAAAAAAACGCCAAGAGTACTCTTGGCGTTTTTTGTATGGTGGTATACAGCTTATTTAAGCTCTACCTTACCACCAGCTTCTTCTACCTTGGCTTTAATCTCATCAGCCTCCTCTTTCTTTACTCCTTCCTTAAGTACAGCTGGTGCACTCTCAACGAGATCCTTTGCTTCTTTAAGGCCAAGACCCATAAGGTCTTTCACTACCTTAATTACCGCAATTTTCTGATCTCCAGCACTTGCAAGCTCAACGATGAAATCACTTTGTTCACCACCATCAGCATCTCCGCCGGCAGCGGGTCCAGCTGCTGCAACAGCAACTGCTGATACACCAAATTTCTTCTCAAGTACTTTTACTAACTCATGGAGCTCAAGAACAGTCATGTTCTCAATGTCTTCAATAAGTTTTTTAAACTTCTCAGGCACTTCAACTTCTTCCCCTGCTTCTTCTGCAGGCGCTTCAGCTGCTGCCTCTTCTTTAGTTTCTTTTTTTTGCTCTTCTGCAGCAGGAGCCTCTTCTTTGGTCTCTTCAGCGGCTACCTCCTGTGCATCATCAGTTTTCTTTTCTTCGTCTGACATAGTATCTTAATTACCTAGTAATCCCGATGCTTTGATCGGGACCCCGATAGTGTATCGGGGTTATGCTTCTTTCTTTTCAGCAACTTGCCCAAGTGCAATAACCAATCCTTGAATTGGTGAATTGATCACATTAGCAAACTGTCCGTAGAGTGTCTGAAGTGGTGGAATTGATGCAATCACCGTCATCTCATCTTTGTTCATCAATTTCTGCTCGAACACTCCTCCGAGAATTGAAAGCTCATCTTTATGATCTTTAGCAAAGGCGTGGACACCTCGTGCGGGGGCAACCGCGTCGTCTCCCCACGCAAGAGCAAGCTCTCCTTCGAGCTCAGGCACCTCGCCTTGAAGACCAGCGTCGTTAAGTGCGCGGCGTACCAGTGTCTTTTTTGCTACAAAGTACGTCACGTTATCTTCCTTAAGTTTTGCACGCATCTCATTGGTGTCAGTCACCCCAAGACCATGGAAGTTCACAAACACCACTGAAGCAGCATTCTTGAGTGCCTCAGTAAGTTTTGCGAGTGTTTCTTCTTTTTGTTGATATGTTTTTGCCATTGTTGTAGGTGTATTGTCCTAAACAAAAAAATCGACCACTACTGGCGATCTGAAGGAAATATAAGAGTTGTGATAACACACAGAGTGCGACATCACAGTACCTCGGTAGGATTTATGCGCCATACTTCCGGCGTACCTACTGTCTTCAGTCCAGTGTTAGAGAGTATACCCGACTTATATCACCTGTCAATCAATTAGTACTCTGGCAATGCGAAAAAGAAAGTATATACTAAGAGGTAGAATCATTCTCATAATCACCTGCGGCAGCATGTAAAAATACAGGAGTACACCATGGATGATGCACACAACGTGTGTACAGATGTAAGAGAGACAACAGAAGAAAAGCCAGATGATGTCACCTGGCCACAGCGATGCAACTACTGTGTCGATGAGCCGTCAGACGCGGTACTCAAGGCGACATGCACGTCCCCTATCCACCGTCTAGAAGTCACGATGCACGCGTGCAGCAAATTCAGTCATCAAGAATGGGCACGACTTGATGCGCGAGAGAAGTTGATAGAACACATTGGCGCACTAGAATCTGCAGAGGAAAAAGAGCATAAACGAGGGGGCCTGTAAGCCCCCTTATTTTTTATGTGGTATTACTTAAAAACTACTTTCCTTCAACAGAGCGCTTGAGTGACTCGGCACGCCACCCCACCATATTTGAAAGTAATTGGAGAAATGTTGCGACTCCCGCAACGGCAAGAACAAGTATCACGAACCACGCGTACGGCGTGAGGTAGTAGAAAAAGACAACGGCGAGTGCTGCCCACACTCCGAAACACCACGGACACCCGAGTAGATCGTGGAGTGTGCGCAATGGTCCTCGTACGTACGGCTGACGCACTACCACCATATCACCACCCTCTTCTGAAACGACAGTCTTTCGTACAAACCAATCACGAACAAACTGCGTTACTTTGTCATACACAAAGAGCCGAGTGAGTCTAAATGTTGCAAGAATAATGAGGGTAAAATCAAAGAGTGAAATAGCAATGGGTAATCTGCCAAGTGAAAAGAGTAGCCACCCAGCAGCTATAAACAGTCCTACAAAAAGTAGTGAAAAGATAAAGTTCCAGACACCTTGATCATCATGCATATAAAAATAGTATACCCTACTTACAACATCACATCGAGATACTTGACTGTATTATTTATACATGATATAATAAAAAATAAAAATGACTTAAGTGATACAAGGAGGTACCGACATGTCATTACACCACACAGCTCAGCGAGGACTGGAATTTCTCGCCCAGCACAAGGGTGCTGATCTCTTTCTTGAGTACCTCAAGAAGAGAAATGTGATTCGACTGTACGCAGGTTCGTGTTCTCTCACGGTGCCAGCGTTTATCAACATCTGCACCCTCTACGGTATCGCGATACAGGTGCGTGACGACAAGGAGAAGTTACATGGGCTCAACCCAGAACTCCCTTCCCTCCTGTTCATCGTACCGGATCACATCCAGATACTGATCGAGAACGCTTCGATCAAAGACGGCGAAGTTGTGTTCTCCTGAACCGACCGCCAGACGCCCCCCGAGCATTCGCTCGGGGGTTTATGTATTTGTACACAAATAAAAAAACCGCATGATGCGGATTTCATATTAAAGAACAAGACCAGTATGGTCGGAATGAGTGGATTTAAACCACTGACCTCTGCCTCCCGAGGGCAGCGCTCTATCAGGCTGAGCTACACTCCGTTTCCATACAGTGTCGTGACTCCCTCGACAATCCTTCTAAGAATCCAGATTGCCGAGGGGAGCCTGCTAAAGGTGTACGTCAGGTCGACGATGAGGCGCTAGATGAGCGACCCGCCGTCACCCGTGTTCGCGACGCCGAGGATCTGGAGCGCGTTGATGCTCGGACCGTAGCGGGCGCCGGTGATGCGATCGAAGTTCGCGGCCGTATGCATGCTCTGACCCTGGTTCGTCGGGTCGTGCATGGAGATCATCGTCCGTTTCATGAGACGTGTCCTTTCCTGTCGTGGTTTCCGATGTGGACTCACTTGGTCCATTACTAATGCTACCTTACTTCTCTAGGGTGTCAATAGATATCCACAGGAGAAACGCAGGAGGAAAATAGTATAAAAAGAAAAGCCTGAGCCGGGGTCCCGCGCGGAATTCGAAAGCTTCGGGGAAAGCATCCGACACATCTGGGGAAGATGGATCCGCGCGGGACGAGAGCCGGCCAGGCTCTGCGAGCGTCATGGACTGGGTAGAGCCCACACGCCACCACTATAGTACTACACCACCATATACTATGCACTATATTCCTCCTCCAGGGTTAGGTGGTGGCGTTGCGCTATTGAGTGCCTTTGGAGTTCCATAGATTTGGTTTCCGTCACTATCAGTGCCATTTATCTTTGTCGTATTATTTGAACCCCAATTTGATGCATCTTCCCCACTATTCCCAGCGCGAACTCGTTCCATTGAGATAGGGGTTGTGGTTGCCTCACCTGAACACCACCCACTACATGTAGATACATCTGGTGTAGCGTCAAGTGTACTTGTCGCAGTACCACCCAGTGATTGAACCAAATATAGTTTCTCTCCATCATTTGAAAGACCTGATCCGCTACCCACACCACTAAATACAGTTGTAAGATCTTCTGATTCACTGGTCGTACTTCCGTTACTTCGCTCAATTAAGTAATATGCACCCGAAGCAACTGATCCAGAAAGTTTTATATATGGAACAAGGTCAGTCGCATAGAGTACCAGGTGCGAAAGATCGATCGTGTTGCTTGATTGATTATAAAGCTCTATCCACTCATCCATACTACTTGCTTGTGTTCCTGCCCAAGCAACCTCATTTATAACCACAGTTGATGTGGCGACTGATACACTTTGTGAAGAAGAGGTTGCTATGTTCCCTACTAAATCATAGGCAACTACAGCAATATTTGCAGTTGTATTATTTGAAACCGTGATTGAAGTACTTTTTGCTGTTGTTGTTGCAACAACCACGTTGTCTTTAGCAACACCATAATATTCAACGTCAGTGTTAGTTGAATCCCATTCAACAAAAATTTCCTCACTACCAGAAAGACATGCATCAGATCGCAACGAGTAGCTACACGCCAATACACTCATACTTGAAAACGTTGGTAAAGTGGTATCAACATACACAGATACACTAACTTGGTCAGAGACTGTATTTGTTCCTGTGTCAGTTACTTTAAAAGATACAGTGGTCGTACCTTCTGAAAAACTATCGAGAGTAATTTCCCAATCACCATTACTATCTACTGATGTTGTTGCGTTTGAAAAATCCTGAGAAAGAACTAAGTTTGATTGACTGATTCCTGAGAAGGTAATAGTTGTAGTTCCCAGACGAGTATTGTTTGTAGGAGATGTAATAGTAGGAGCATCTGGTTCTGTTGATTCTTGAGAGCTTTCTTCTGCTTCACGCGCTTCTTGTAGAGCTTTTGATGAGCCGCCGTCACCACCAAAACCTATAAATGGAGTTAGGACAGGAATTGGATCAGGTATTGATGAGTGAAATTTCTCCTCAACTCCAATAATTTCTTCTATCTCTAGTGCATTTTCTTTGGAGACAGACTCTTTCTCTTCAATGCTTGGCCTCACATCAACTGTCTCTGTATTCTCAACCTCTTCTTCACCTTCTTCTATTACCTGAGCCTCAGAGTTAGTATTCAGAACACTAGCAAAAGCATCAACAACTGAGGCAACGTTCTGTTGTGGTGTCACGTCACCTTTTGTATAGGAAGGAGCAAACTGCTTGGGCAAAAATTTACTCAAGAAACTTTTATTTTTATTATAAAGCGCTAAGGTTTGTTTTTCTTTCTCAACTTCATCAAAGAATAATTTAATCACTCCAGCACCATGTAACACCGCCTGTTTTGAGAGGATATTCCAGTAATCAGCCATGATTTTTTCTCCTCCATCCTTACTATCTATTGAGTATTTCTTATTTATATTTTGAGTTACATTATCTTTATGTTCCTGTAATTCAAAAACATGATAGGATTTACCATCAAACATACCCATACCGAATTTTTGTACTCTACCACCTGAAAGTACACCAACTCCTATTAACGAGTATTGAGGTACCGGGTATTTATTTTCTGATACTGACGACGTTCCTGCTTCTGGAAATGGTAGTGTATCTTTGCTAAAAAAGTGTGTGTTCGTAAAGAATGCAAGATTAAAGAAATATTCATTAAGCGTGTTGTAATAGACTGGCATCTTTCGGTCACGAAGCAACTTCTCTGCGATAACAAGATTTTGAGGAGTAAAAGCGCTCGTCCACGCCTCATATGGCGAACCAAAATCAAGTGCGGGTGGGTGGGGATCATCTCGAACGTGCGGCGGTACTGTCAGATCTTGAATCAAATGTAGTATTTGACCAAGTCCACGGAGAGCTCGTTTCTTGTCGCCATGTACATACTCATATACAGAACGTTCCCAAGAATAATCACTTGATGCACTATAGAGTGGTGCTGAAACACCAGCTACAAAGTTTCCAGAATATACCGCTTGCTGTTTGGGGCTTTGCGCCCAAGTCATTGCTGAGGTATATCCCCTAAGCCCTCGATCATAGACGGGGTCATGAAAGTGATTGAGCACACGCACTGCCGGACTATCCTCAAGAGACGAACCGGACATAAGCATTTGCTTTTCTTCTTCAGAAAATCTAGTTTGCGGATAGAAGCGATTATACAATTCTACGGTTTCACTTGTAAGTGCGGGGTGTGTTGTTTCAGCAGAGTATGCGTAAATAGTATATACAGGTAGGAAAAGCGCACTAAGTATAAGTGCGGATATAAGTAATATGTGGATTAAAATTCGTCCAGCTTCCATACGCCAGTGTATGGGTTTTTTGTAAATTCAAAATAATATCCGGGCGTTCCATCAATTGTTGATTCAAAACTAGCACCTAAGTTTTCTGACTCTTTCCAAGTTCCACCGTCCTCTATATCAGCAATAATATCAGGTAATACGCTATTTTTCTTGCTCTCCTCCATTCTCTCAAGCGCACCAGATCGGTACTCGACCAAAAAGTACGTACTCGCCTTTTCTAAATTACCTTCTTTCACTGCCTCAACCCAAAGCGCGAGCGTCTCTTGAGGTGTCTCACCTCCAATATCATCTTTTCTGTACGCTTCTTCAAGTGCAGTAAAATACCGCTCTACTTCAGCTTGTGAACGTGGTTTTTCATTCAACCACTCACTCGTCTCCTTAAACTCAATCTGAGAAACCGGCACCAATAGATACGAGTAATGATATCCAACAACACTAAGACTGACGACAATAATAAAAATGAGGGACTTCTTCCACCACGAAAGCGCAAACACTTTCCGTATAAATTCCATTATTTTTATACTATCAACAAAAATCTTATTTAACATAATTGCCAAATAAAAACTGTTAATAACTCCTCATTTTAAGACTGTTTAATATCTCAGCTATAGCTGAGATATTAAACAGTGCTTTTTACACCTTTTACCAGAAAAAATCAGATGGAAAATGTTCTTCTTAGCTCTGTATCTTTACCAATATTCTTTGAAACAATAACTCTACACTCTTCATCACTTATATTGAAATAATCTTTCACGAGCTCAATTTCCTTCTTGCAGTTGAATGGATACACCCATACACTTTTTTGCATTTGAATAAATCCGGAGCGCTTAAGTACTCTACGTAAAGCGTCTCTCTTTATCTTTTGACCATCAGTTATATCAAAAATAACTACGTACCACACACCATTCCATCTTTTTTGTTTTGATTTATTTTGTAATCTTGATTGAATAAAATAAATATTTGCTTTCTCTTTACCTTTTTCAGAAAGTGCAACAAGGATCTTATCTGCTTTCTTTTGAGTTTTAATATATCCCCTACCCCGTAAGTAGTTAAAAGCATTTCTTGTTTTTTCTACATTATTTTTATCTTTTACCTTAAGATAATGAGCAATGAAAATTGCAGGGGTAAGCAATACTGGGTTAGTGAGGGCAATAGCAATTCCGCCACTTACAAGTAAATCGATCATTACTTCTTTTGAAGTACTATTTTCAACCCTCATACTCTATAATATATGCGCGATAGCTGAGATTCTCAACAGTTCGGTGTGATTTGTTTTTTATGAGTTATCAAAACCTTTACTAACAACTTGCGTCGTTTTGGCAAGCAGTTTGAGAGGTGGTCTCAGGGAATTCAGAAGTACTCACAAAGAAACCGGTTATTGCAAAACTAAGGAGTACAATACCAATAAAACCGAGGAGAAATTTAAAAAAGGTATTATTGAATACTGGTTTCATACTTACTCAGTCAAACTATTGCTTAAGTTTTTCAATTTCAGTATTGATTGCATTTACCAATCCTTGATTATCAAGTTCTTCTGCTAATTCACGAGCGTCTTCATATGCGCCAATTGCCTCTTCTACTTGATCATTATTTTTATAGTACGAAGCGAGTGTGGTAACGAGGTCTATATTGTCAGGAAGTGCTGCAATTCCCTCTTTGAGGACATCTTCAGCAAGCGTGGTATTAATTTTATATGAGTAGAGATAGAGTTCGTGAAGACCAAGATACGCCTGTGGGGTACTTGCTTCTATACTAAGCGCTTCTCTAAAATTCTCTTCTGCTTTTTCATACTCTTGTAGTTCGTAGTGATACACACCACCTAGATTGACTCGACTCAGGGTGTTTTGTGGTGCAGTTTCATTAAGGTATTCCCATATCTCTATCGCCCCTTCGTAATCTTGGATAATTTTATATTGAGACGCAAGGTTAATCCATGACTGAAATAAGTCTGGGTTTTCTTCAATTTCATTTCGTAATGTTTCAATGTTTTGCCGCACTATCACCTCAGCATCGGCAGGAAAATTATCAGGAACGGTAACTGCTCGATATAGCTCTGGTGCAGGAGTGGTGGGGATTTTCTCAAAATTTATTGTATATCCTGGGTCGTCTTTTGCAGCCACTTCTTCATTTTCAGTTTCTTGAACCCTTTCTTCTCTTTGTATGTCATTAAAGACGTACCATCCGCCTCCAGCAAGTAGGATGACCGCGAGTAGCACTCCAAGGGCACCCTGTACTTTTTTATTTTCAAACATATGGACCGTATTGTAGTGTAAAAAAAGTATCGACGCAAACACAAAAACCCTTCGTACAAGAAGGGTTTTTGTTTATATATTTCTAACGCAAAACCCCCGCCAAAGCGGGGGTTTTGCTGTCTAGGAGAGGTTACGTGTTAGCGAACAACCTACCTAGTGTCTCAGAAATAATCAGTGACTGATTATTTTGAGATTGTGTGTGCATCAGTTCCATCTGATGGAAGTCCAGATACGAAGTATCCGTTTGTCCAGTCAATGTGTCCTGCTGCTGACGTTGTAGTTGCGTTTGGTGACCACACAAAGTCATCATTCGTGTCAGCTTGGATTGTTGCAGCTGCTCCCATAAGTCCTGAAAGAACTGGGTATGCTGCGTCACCTGCTAGACGGGTTGTAACTGAACCTGAGAAGGTTCCTGTTCCCGCTGTTAGCGTGGTGTCTCCAAGTACTCGGAAGTAACGAGTCTGTCCTGCTGGGATTTGAAGGATTGATGAGAACGCTACTGCGTTGTCATTTCCTCCTGCACCTAGAGGCTCAGAGATAGCCGTTGCAAGAACTCCGTTAGTAAATCCAGATACTGGACTTGAGAAGCTTGCGTCGGTGTATGCTCGTACTTCAAGGTTGGTTACTGTAGTTGTTCCCGATACCGCTGAACCTGTTGAGGTTGCAAGGTTAACGTTCACTTCAGTAAGACCAATTCCGCTTCCACCTGCGCTAGCAGTAATGCTGAATCGGTAGAGGTCTACGTCTGTTGCTGTTGTAAGGGTTGTTGCTGCTCCTGAGAGCTTAGTAACCGTTGGGTATGACCGGAAGACACGTACACCTTCGAAGGTTGTTGAACCTGAAGCATTCACGGTTGTTCCTGATTCTTGTCCTACACCTTGGGTGTTTGTGTTTGCTGTGTCAATGTCAACTGCGATCAATGCACCTTGGGTACCAGCTTGGCTGGTACCAATGTTTGCAAGGTCAACCTTAACAATAAGGTCCTTGTCAGTGTCCTTAGGAAGGGTGACAGGAGTTGTAAGGGTTGATGTTGCGTTAGTGTTTGATCCAGTGAAGATTGCTGAACCAACCTTAGTTGCGCCATCGTAGATTCCAACCTGTACGAGGTCTGAAGCTGATGATGATGCTGTGTTGGTAAGGGTCAATCCTACGCGCTGAAGTGTAATTGCTTCGTTTGCTGCGCGGAAGTTAATGGTTCCCATAGTTACTCCAGTTGAGCCACCTGCCACAATTTGGTATGACGGGCTTGCTGCATCTTCTGAAGCAACGAGTGAAGCTGCTGCAACGGTCATTGTCTGACCTGCTGAAGCAGTAATGGTTTCAGTTACTGAGTTTGATGATGTCACACCAGTGACTGTTGGGTTAGCATCTGAGTTAATTCCCCAAGCAACCGTTTCATCATTTGCAACGGTACTTGCAAGGTCACACTTAAGTGCAAGAGTCTTAACTGTTCCTTTCGCAACAGTAAGCGCTTGGTCAAATGTGAATGTTTCTCCTGCGTCAGACGCAGCAGATGGGTTTACTACGTTTGAACCGGTGTTCAATACAGTTGAACCGTCGAAGAGTTGACACGCAGTCACCTCTGAAACAGTTACGTCGTATGTCATTGAGAGTTCAAGTGATGAGAATCGTACATCCTCACCTGACTGAGTAGCGTCAAGCTGTACGTTTGCAAACGTAAAGTCTTGTGCTCCTGCAGTAATGTTCTGTGCAACTGGTGTTGGTGAAATACTGATATCAAGTGCAGCTGCTTTCACAGTCATTGTGTTGAGTGTGAATGAGCTGTTTGAAATGCTAATAGTATTTCCTGTTACATCACCTGTTGGGCTGGTCCATGTTGATGGATCAACGGTCACAGTGTAGGTGATTCCGTTTGATTGATCAGAACCAATTTTACCTTGAAGACTGTATACCTGCTTTCCAGTTGGAAGAGTAATTGAGTCAGTGAAGGTAAGTGTCTGTGTTGCATCTGACGTTGTTGGGTCAGTTGCGTCAACTGGTCCAGCAACAACTGAGCCATTTTGATCAACGATTGATACGTTGGTCAAAAGGTCATTACCAGTACCACCTGTTGAGGTAGCAACAGTAAATGTCATTCCTGAAATGTTGATTGCTTCACCCTTGATGTCTGTTTCAAAGGCACCAAGTGGTTGGTTTGGAACGTTAACTGCAACGTTCTGTGCAGCAACTGATGCTGATTTCTGAATTGTAGTTACAGAACCAGCTGAGATGGTTGTTCGTGAACCATCAAAGAATGGTGTTCCAGTGGTGAACTGTGAACTTGTTTCTGATGCTGATGAAGTTGAACCTGCTGATGGAGTAATTCCATAGTTAAAGGTTTCACCTGTCACATAGATATCAGTATCTTTGTCGATGTCCATGAACACAGTTCGGCTTGCGCCGCTAAGGATATCTGCTTTTACGTAGATATCAATGTTGTTTCCTTCATTAACAACAACTCCTGAACCGAAGTTTGCAGTGTAGAACTTACCATCTGCTGAAACAGTTGTTGGATACTCAGTACCATCAACAACAGTCATCACATTAGAGATATCAGTTGAACCTGCTGAACCCGTTTGGTTCCATCGAATGTTTCGAATGCGGATATCTTCAGCTGATCCTGCAGTTACACGGATTCCTGAGAGACGTACACCTGTGGTGCCAATCTCTTTAGTCTGTGCAGTGTTTGGATCGAATGAAGATACGTTAAGTGTTGCAGCACCAATGGTAAGTGTTGCGTTAATAGTGTGTTGTGTTCCTGAAATTGGAAGTGAACCTGAAACTGCTGCTGAAGTGTTAACTGCAACAACGTCAAGTCCCACAACTTCACCAGCTCGTAATGAGTTGTCTGATGCCATGTTACCGGCAACTGTGAAGGTTCGAGTTGTTCCCGCTGGAATGGTTACTGACTCACCTACTTTCGCTTGGTCGTTTGAACCAAGAGTTTTAGCAGTTCCGAGTTGTACTCCATTTGAGTCAAGAAGAACGATACCTGCAAATGATGCGTTTGCACCAAGACCGACTCGCTTCACAGTAACGCTGTCAAGAGTTACTGCTCCGTCTGTACCAGCAGTTACGTTGAACTTAGTAAACGGTACACGTGCTGCACTGTCAGGAGCAAGTGATGCTGCTACCTGCTGTGCTGCTGAAACAGTAAGACCGGTTCCAGTTGCTGGAGGATTTGTTGTTCCAGTTCCTGTACCAGTTCCTGTTCCTGATCCTGCGTTAAGGGTGTTTGCCTTTGCGCGTGATGATGGACCCCAGAATCCAGTTCCTGTTGAAAGTCCAACTGGTGTAAGAACATCAGCTGCGTACTTGTTTTGGAACTTGATAACCGCGGCACGTGTTGCTGGACCGAAGAATGAAGTTTCATTTCCTGGTGAACCAGCTCCTGATGACGCAACTTGCGTATCAGACATTGTGTTGAGGAACTTTTGAAGTTCCATTACCTCGTTACCCGTATCACCTTGAACAAGGTTTTGGGTGAAGGTGAATCCATTTCCTGATCCTGTTCCTGTACCAGTTCCTGATGTTGGCTGTCCGCGAAGTGACGCGTCAACATTGTCGATGGTTGCTTGCTCAGCACCGAATGATGAGAGCAATGAAAGGATAGATTGGATTTGTGCTTCAGTAAGCGCGTTTGCTTTCGCTGTTGTGAATGCAAACATCGCACCGAAGATAAGTGCAACAACGATGATCGCTGTTACAACTTTTCGTGTTTGTAATGTTTCTATCATATTGACCTTTAATTCCTATAATTGTGTCGTGTGCGCCTGTGTGTCTCTCGTGTATATCAACACAGACACACAAACATCCTATAGGTACACGTGTACTTTCTTTCGACCAAAAGACACGTGATCCTTTTGTGTACAATTCGCACGCCGTTGTGTTAGCGACCAGGCGTGTCAATGAATTGTGCACGTTCGATAATTTCCTTTACTAATATCACTGCCGTAATTATCGACAACAAGCAGTGCATTAGCAGGCAAGTAGTTTAGACCGAGTTTCTATCGTATACATCCGGTAGTGTTTGTCTTTTAACAAACACACAGAGTAATGTCATGCAGTAGTATGCACTACAAGAAATGGTTTGAATTATTTTTGTAGTGCGAAGCTTCCCACGTGTGTGGGTTAAGCGCAGTCGAGTCTATGTAATTGTCAACGATCTGCCCAAAACTGTCGTGCGTGTCGTATCGGTCATGCACCCATGCCCCTCTCGCACACCAACAGCACATGGGCTATCGCGTGGCGAGAGTTCATAGGGTAAAGTATATCCGTTTGTATATATACCCGCAAAACAGTATGTGTGGATAAGCAGACACCGCTGTGTTGTGCTGTGAAAGTGTATATTTATACACCTCACAAAAGTACTCTATCGAGTACTCCAACAAGTACTACAAATAGGGGCTCCGAGAGCCCCCATCTACCTCTTACGAGGCAAGGTGTTCGCTAACATCCATCGGTGCGTATGATAGCGGTTTTTATATAAAAAGTCAATATATAGGGAGCTATACACGACCATTCGATCAAAACTGGTTTAGCAGCAGGTAGGTAGAATCAGCGGATGCCTCAATATACCTTTACATAGAGCTATATTTATGAGAAGAGTTACGCAAGAGAGTAGGTACTCCAGCGTCGCTCCCCTTCTTTCTTAAGGACACCCTGAGCAACGAGTGCAAGGAGTTCTCGTTGTAATGTCTTTTCACTACAATCAGTAACAACTTGTGATATGTCTTTTACTGATACATTTTTTTTGTCTTTTATAACGGAAAGTATTTTTTCACGACGCTCACCATTTGTACGTCTCTTAGTAGACGTGCTGTTACGAGAACCTGTAGAGCTCTGCTGTGTCCGATACGTACGTTGTGTTGTATGAGACATTTTATTGTCCTTTATATTGTCTTTTATACTTTGTCCTTTATATTCATCGTCCATTATAAAATCATCTTCCGTAAGAGCTGTTTTCCCAACAGACTCAGTGTCAGGCGTTTCTTGGAGAAAGACCATGACAGATTCAATCTCATTTCGAATAACTTCATGATTCATGCGAGATATAGAGCCAGCAACAGCAAGCACATCAAGTAAGGAGGTGATCTCACACAATGAAGCAATAACCTTATCTACCGTAAGTGAATCAGAAGAGGTAAACCCGGTGCGTAGTACAAGCATGTCCGATAGTGTGCATACCGATTTGTCTCTAAGAGCCTGTCGTGCTGGTTCATTCTCAGGGACAAAATTTGTAACCAGGTGAATTGCAGCAACTAGTTTTTCTGTCTTTTTGTATATGTAGGCAAGTGAGTGATTTTTCCCAAAAACAAAGAGAATACTTGGGCTGCGCCATTCAGTAAGCTGTGTCCCTTTTGAGGTGGTAGGTGACTGTATGTCCTTTTTGCGCGGCATAATGTCTTTTATTATGTCTTTTTGTTTTGTCTTTTTATTAAAGACAATGTAAAAGACAATTGGTATGTCCATTATATACCTGCCGTGTCACTCTGCAAGGTATCCATACACTACGAAACACTTTTTACCATTTGAATACTCTCGCTGTATTCCAAGTATTCAAAAGGTGTCTATATAAACCTTGAGAAGGAAATACTTTCTGCTCAAGCGATGCATTCTCTCATTTATACTCTGGTATACTCTGGGTTTATCCTCTGGGTCGGTATTATCGCCTGTGCTATCATTAGCTGACATACAGGAATGTAATACACTCAACACACTACATGGCACGAAAAAAGAAGAAAAAAGACCAAAATATCGCGGGCATATTTGCAGATCTTAAAGAAGATACTGTTCGGGGTATATGGGGCATCCTCCTTCTTTTTGTGACACTGTTTTTTATCCTTGCTGCATTTGATTTGGCAGGAATTGCTGGAGAGACAACGTACGGTGCGCTCTCTTTCCTATTTGGCATCGGCTACTTTCTACTTCCTATTACCATCTTCTTTGTTGCCATTTCATTTTTTCGTTCGTTTGAACATGCGTATGGTCCACTGAAGATAGTGAGTGCTGTGATCTTTGTGCTTGCTGGACTCGGCATTATTGACCGTATTATGGAAGGTAAAGGTGGGCTTGTTGGTGGGCTTGTTACCGCACCCCTCATTGCACTCTTTGATGTCTACGCAACAATTCTTGTGCTTATTGCACTTCTCCTTCTCTCACTTATTGTCATGTTTGATTTTCTTCCTCGCTTCTCACTTACTGCACTTAAAGAACGGTTTGGCTCTTCTGAGGAAAATGAAGAGGAAGATGAGTATGATGTTGAAACATATACCGATGAAGACGAAGATCTAGAGGATGAAGAAGGGTATGAAGATGAGGAAGAGTACGAGGATGATGTTGAGAGCGAGGAAGAAGAGGAAGATGAGAGCAAAGGCGGCTTCTTTGGGTTTGGTAAAAAAGAACCAAAAATACATGTGTTCCATGGAGATTACTCTCCCCCACCACTTTCACTCCTTGAGAAAGATAAGGGAAAGCCAAATGTTGGCGATGTAAAAGCAAACGCAAATATTATTAAGCGTACACTCCAAAACTTTGGCATTAGCGTTGAGATGGACGAAGTATCTATTGGTCCAACAGTAACTCGCTACGCCCTTAAACCTGCAGAAGGAGTGCGACTTTCAAAAATTCTTACACTTCAAAACAACCTTGAGCTTGCACTTGCGGCAAGTCCTGTCCGTATTGAAGCTCCCATTCCTGGTAAATCGCTTGTGGGTATTGAGGTACCAAACAGCACCAAATCAACTGTTGGTCTTGCTTCCCTTCTTTCTGCAGATGTATTCAAAGGCTCAGAACAACCCCTTCAAGTTGCTCTTGGTCGCGACATTACCGGCGAGTCGCACTTTGCTGAGCTTTCAAAAATGCCACACCTTCTCGTTGCTGGTGCGACAGGTTCTGGTAAGTCTGTGATGATACATAATATTGTGGCGTCTCTTCTCTACCGTAAGTCGCCCCAAGACATGCGCTTCATCATGGTTGACCCAAAACGAGTTGAGTTAACACTCTATAAAAATATTCCACACCTCCTGACCCCAGTAATCACTGATGCTAAAAAAGCAATTCTTGCGCTCAAGTGGCTCGCAAGTGAAATGGATAGACGCTACGACATCCTCGAAGCAGAGTCAGTGCGTGATATTGGCTCATACCATAAAAATGTGGTTGCCCCAGCACTTGAAAAGGGTGATTTACCAGAAGAAGAGATGCCTGAACCAATGCCATACATTGTGGTTATAATCGATGAATTAGCTGACATCATGCAGGCCTACCCTAGAGAGCTTGAAGCAGCGATTGTTCGTCTTGCACAGATGAGTCGTGCGGTCGGTATTCACCTCATTCTCTCAACCCAGCGTCCCAGCGTACAAGTTATTACCGGTCTTATTAAAGCAAACATTCCAACTAGAATTGCACTCCAAGTATCTTCACAAATTGACTCACGCACTATTCTTGACACTGGTGGTGCTGAAAAACTCCTTGGTGCTGGTGATATGCTCTACCTCTCAGGTGAAATGTCCAAGCCGCGACGTATTCAGTCTGCCTTTATATCTGAACAAGAAGTAAAAAAGGTTGCTGCATACTTGGTAAAAAACTATGAAGACGAACTACCAAATGAAATTGATTTCAGTGAAGTGAAAGGAGATGGTGCACTTTTCTCCGCAACACTTGATGGAAATGGAGGTGATGATGAAGATGATCTCTATGAAGATGCAAAACAAGTAGTGATTGAAGCTGGGAAAGCTTCCACTTCATATATTCAACGAAAACTTCGCGTTGGGTACGCTCGTGCAGCTCGACTTATGGATATGCTCGAAGAGCGCGGAGTTATTGGTCCAGCTGACGGTTCGAAACCACGAGAAGTACTCAACCAAGATAGCTACGATGATGCTGATGACGAAGGGTACGATGACGATGTAGAAGACAGTGACGAAGACCAGTACGAGGAGGACGATAGACGAGAACGATAGGTATGTCACGAATCACCTATGGGAATATAAAGGCCATTATCTTCTCTCTTCTTATTGTCAGTATTCTTGGGTACACCTACTTCCAGATGCGTGATTTAGTTACCGGGCCAGTCATTACAGTTACTTCGCCCGAAAATGGCGCAGTCTTTGGCACGGCTCCAGTTGATATAGTGGGTAGCACGCGAAATATCTCAGAAATTACACTTAATGATCGAGATATATTTATCAGTGAAGATGGAGTATTTAGTGAAAAATTGCTCCTCTCCCCTGGCTATAATATAATAACCCTACAAGCAGAGGATCGATTTGGACGCACTACTCAAAAAATCCTCGAACTTACCTATAATTAAGACAACGACATGGCACCTAAGAAAACAACAAAGAAAGCAGCTGCAAAATCATCAACAAAAGAGACTGGATCTAAGGATGCACCTAAAGATGATCGACAAGCAGGAATTGATGACGCAATAAACGAAATCAAGACAAAGTTTGGTGATGAGGCGATTATGAAACTAGGCGAGCGTCCTAAAGTAAATGTGGATGCCGTGCCTACTGGTTCAATTGGTGTTGATTGGGCTCTCGGTATTGGTGGCCTCCCTCGCGGTCGTATTGTTGAGATTTTTGGACCTGAATCATCAGGTAAGACCACACTCTCACTTCACGCAATCGCAGAAGCCCAAAAAGCTGGCGGTATTTGTGCATTTATAGATGCTGAGCACGCCATGGACCCAGAGTACGCAAAAAAGATCGGAGTAAAAGTTGACGATCTCCTTATTTCACAACCAGATACCGGCGAACAAGCACTGCAGATTGTTGAGAGTTTAGTGCGCTCAGGAAAGATTGATGTCGTTGTCGTAGACTCAGTCGCCGCACTCACCCCGAAAGATGAGATTGAGGGCGACATGGGAGCGCATCACGTTGGGAAACAAGCTCGCCTCATGAGCCAAGCTCTTAGAAAGCTTACTGCGATTACTGCACGCTCAAAGACAGTCGTTATCTTCATTAACCAAATCCGTATGCAGATTGGGGTAATGTTTGGAAACCCTGAAACTACTCCTGGTGGTAAAGCGCTCAAGTTTTATACTTCAGTACGTATCGATATTCGCCGGGTAGCACAGATTAAAAAGAATGATGAAGTGATGGGTGGTCGCCACCGTGTAAAAATAGTAAAGAACAAAGTTGCTGCCCCATTCCGCGTGACTGAGTTTGACTTAATGTATAACGAAGGTATTTCAAAAGAGGGTGAGATTCTTGCTCTTGGAGAAAAGCTTGGCGTCATTAAGAAATCAGGTGCATCATATTCCTACCTACCCGATGGTGACGAAGAAAAGGAAGAGAAACTTGGTCGCGGATATGACGCAACACGCCAGTCACTCAAAGAAGATAAGAAGCTCGCAAACCAAATACTTAAAGACATAAAAAAGCGATTAGTCTAAAACAAAAAAACTCTAGAATTAATTCTAGAGTTTTTTTGTTTGGTTATGCCTGTACCCTCTCTGGTTGAGGTGTTGTAAAGAAATTTTTTGCCGCGTCACGAAGAAGAAGGAGTGCGATAATGAATGTTGCGCCGACAACAATCTGTACAGGAAGTTCTGTATATAGGAATGCATTTACACTAAAGCGGTATACACTTCCTAATTCGGCAAATGACGGCATATTCGCAATAACATTTTGAACTGAAACCAGTGAACCGATGCCAAGGGTGAGTACTAGAAGTGCATACACTTTCATCATCAGCGGGTTAATCACCTTTTTAAGGTAGTAGATGCGTCGGATACGCTTCATAGTATTTTGCTCTAATGTCATATTCATATTTTTCTATTACTTGCTTATATGGCAATTGATTTAAGGTGTTCTCGAAATGACGCTTTTGCACGATGTACTCGTGTTTTCACAGCTCCAACTGAAATCCCCTCTTCTTTTGCAATATCCTTTTGTGGCTTCCCTTCAATAAAGTGAAGTGTAAGGATTCGTGCAAGTTGCTCGGGCATTTCAGAAAGCACTGAGACCACGTAGTCACTTAACTCAAGCTTTTCAAACTGCTCACTTCTTGTGTCGGCAAGCTGTTCGTACACTTCTGGATCAAGTGCGTACTCATTCGTTCGTTTTTTCTTAAGCTTCTGGTATCGAGTAAATGCAGTATTCATCAGTATACGATACGCCCATGAACTAAACGATGCGCCAGCTTGCACCTCAAATTTATCAGCGTAGAGATAGATTTTACTGAATGCTTCCTGCACCACTTCTTCCGCTTCCTCTTTTTCTCTCAGTATTGTAAGTGCTTTTCTTAAAAAAGCGGCTTCATACCGATGAATAATCTCCGCAAAAAGATCAGGGTTCTTCTGAGAAAGAGTAAGTACCTCTTCGTCACTTTTTTGCGCTAGAAGATTTTCTGTATCAGTATCAGTAAGTAATTCCATTACATTCTGTATACCCATCTCTGTGTAAAAGGTCAAGGGTGAGGGTTCATAACTCCCTCTTTTAGCATACCCTATTGACCACCTATGCTTTCTAATTTCGACCTATGCTAATTATAACTACTTGTGTATGTATGAGGTTACAGATACAATGTGTCTCGTTATGTTGAACTACAACGAAATTACCCCAAAAAAATATATTGTCTTTGAAGGAGAGCCGTATGAGGTTATCTCTTCTTCAACAGCAAAGAAAAACCGCCAAAAGCCAGTAAATCAAACAAAGTTAAGAAATCTCATTACTGGACGTGTTGTTGAGCAGGCGTTTCACCAATCAGACAAAGTCGAAGAGGCAGATATTCAAAAGCGGTCGGTGAAGTACCTCTATCATAATAAGGGTGAGTACTGGTTTTGTGATCCTAACGACCCCAGCGACCGTTTCCAACTACCTGCAGAGCTTGTTGGTGAATATGAACGCTTTATGAAAGAAAACACAGAAATAGATGGACTCACGTTTAATGATGAAATCATTGGTATCACTATTCCAATTAAAATGAATTTTACAGTAACTGAAGCAGCACCAGCAGTCCGTGGCAACACTGCGCAAGGCGCAACTAAAACAGTCGTGATCGAAACAGGTACTGAAATCACCACTCCCCTTTTTGTAAACGAGGGTGATATCATCCGCATCAACACTGAAACCGGAGAATATGTAGAGCGGGTTGAGAAAAAGTAACTATTTGTTTATAGTACATCTGGATTCCAATATGAAAGGAGGTGTGAGATGGGTCCTTTAGGGAAGCCGCTCACTGAGGCAGATCTTCAAGCAATGCCGCACCCAAAACAAAAAGACTTTCGCAGTCTTCTTGATGCAGAACTATATTTTCAGCAAGAAGAGCCGCATGGACGAAGCAACGATGGGAAAATCATCCCCTCAGTCGAATTCCGAGAAATGTACGAACGTATCTGTACCAGGTACGATGCAAAAGAATTCTGTTCAATTGCTGGTATGCCTGGCATGTTCGCGTTTGAAGAAGCTAAGCATCTCAACTGAAACACACGACAGACTCCTCAAGCCGCCACAGGGCGGCTTTTTTGTCAAAAAGCTCTACACAAAAAACGCCAAGAGTACTCTTGGCGTTTTTTGTGGCTTACTAGAGCCACCTTGCTACTTCGCAACAAATGGGAGAAGGCCCATAAAACGTGCTCGCTTTACTGCCTGTTCAACTTGACGCTGATGTTTTGCTGAAAGGCCAGTCTTTTTACGAGAATGAAGTCGTCCGTGCGGGTTAAGAAATTGCTTCAAGATTTCCGTATCACGGTAATCAATGTGTTTTATATTATGTGCTGAATAAAAGTCCATAGTTTCTGTATTATTTATTTAAAATGGAATGTCATCTGGGTTAATGTCCTCATCTGGATACTCTATTGAATCACCTTTTGAATCATTACCACCATCACTGTTTGCCTGCGGTTGTCCATCACCACCCCCAGCACTTCGAGGACCAAATTGTACACGGTCAGCAACAATTTCAGTTCGATACTTCTTTTGTCCATCACTCTCCCAACTACGAGTTTGGAGTCGTCCTTCAATAAGTACTGAACTTCCCTTTTTCAGGTATTGCGCTGATGTTTCTGCTTGGCGACCAAATACTACAATATTGTGGTACTCTGCACTTTCTTGCTTTGCACCATCTTTATCTTTCCACACACGGTTGGTTGCCACACTGAAACTTGTTACCTGTACACCTGAAGGAAGTGAACGTAGTTCAGGGTCGCGAGTGAGGTTTCCAATAATAAGTGCTTTGTTGAGATACATATATTTATTCTACAAGCTCCTTAATACTCTTGTCGAGCTCTTCATCAGAAACCTCTGGCTTCTCTTCGGGTGCCTCTGGTGACTTAGTTGCTGCTGGTTTATTAGTATCACCCTGCTTTCGTTCGGTGCGCTGTTGTGGGAATCGGTAGTCAGAACGAGTATTTTCTCGAACAGTTTTAAAAATAACGTAGCGAAGCACGTTCTTGTTCTGATCAAGAACCTCTTTAAGTGAAGCAACTCCCTCTGGGTTCATTTCAAACTTTACTGTCCCAAAGTGGGCAGTATCAAATTTCTCTTTTGTACCATTCTCTGTGCGATACATGGTGTAAGCAAGAGTAATGTGCTGCGGTGCTTCGTCAGCAATAACCTTACCGCCGTTTTTTGTAATAGAGTCTTTAAGCGCCTGTGCTTCCTGTGGAGCATTTTCTTCAGCTACTGCGGGGATGATATGGTAGCCAAGCTCATAGATACGCGGCTCAGCATCAAGCCCCGCATCAGTTTCTTCAGTTGTTTCGACCGCATCAAGTACGGTATCAATATCTTCCATAATGTCGCACTAGCTTACCATAGAGATTACTCACTGGCAACAAACGACATCGCGTTTGTCACAAGTTGCTTTTTGAGAGTCTCAAGATCATCACCCCGCAACTCAGCCATTTTTTTGACTACCTCAATGACGTAGCTCGGCTCATTTCGCTTTCCTCGATGTGGCACGGGTGTCGCGTACGGCGAATCAGTCTCAGAGAGAATCATGTCTTTGGGTGCATACTTTACCGTTTCATCATAATCATGCGTAAAGGTAATCACTCCTGGAAATGAAGTGGTGAAATCAAGCTCATAATACTGCTTTGCAATATCTGGTCCTGCAGTAAAAAAATGAGTGTTCCCGCGTAGCTTATTTCCGTACTCTTTTTTCTTAGCTCGGAGTATATCAAGCCCATCTGAGTGTGCATCACGAATGTGAAGCATGAGTGGTTTATTACATTCAACCGCAAAATCAATCTGCTTTTCAAACTCATCCCGCTGTCGCTTTTGCTCACTCTCCTCTTTAATATGAAAGTAATCAAGTCCACACTCACCCACCATCACCACTTTTGAATCTTGTACCAAATCTGAATAGTTCGATTGATCGAACTGTTCACTGGTATTATCCGCCGGATGAAGCCCGACTGTTGCAAACACTCCGTCATGTTCTTGCGCAAACTTAAGCGCATGTTGTGAATGATTGATGTCAGTCCCCACAACAATGGTCCACACATTGTTATCTTTCATACGCTGAAGCACCTCGTCAATGTCACCAGCGAATTTATCAAAGTGAATATGCGAATGAAAATCAAAGTATTCAGGCATTGTGTTTTACTTTTCTAACCGAGGAAAGAGGTTCTCTGGTTTTTTGTTCTCCTTAATTGCGTTAATGATTTTCTCTGAAGTCTCCGGCATCACCGCTTGTAAGTGGGTTCCCACTTCTAAGAGAATCATGACCGCTGTAGCAATATCTGTACGGGCTTCTTCTCGTTCTTTTTCATTTTCAGATTTAATTTTTTTAAATGGTTCAGTTTCAGTCAAATGCTCATCAGCTTTACCAACCGCTTGCCACAGAGTATTGAGTCCCTCATTAAAACTAAATGAAGTAACGAGCTCATCAAAACCTTCGCGAATAGAAACTTCCTCAAAATGCTTTTGAGGTATTGGGTTGATGTATTGCTCAGAAAGGTTAAGTGTTCGAGCAACGAGGTTGCCCAGTCCATTTACTAATCCAGCTTCGTACCACTCATCGAGTTTCTCCCAAGTAATATCCGTATCGTCAGTTGGGTGCACGTGCCGAAGAAGGAGGTACCGCGTTGCATCAGTACCGTACCGTTCAATCAACTCATTGGGACCAATGACATTCCCTGTCGATTTACTCATTCTTTGCCCACCAGAGTTAATGAACCCGTGATAGAACACTCTGTCCGTTGCCTTAATACCTGCAGATAACAACATTCCCTGCCACATAACTGACTGGAAACGAACCTGATCCTTTCCTGCCATTTGTAGCGTTTCTCCTTCTTCCCAGAACTTTGTAAAGAGTCCATCAGTATCCTCAGGCCAGCCAAGTGTTGAGATATAGTTGGTGAGCGCATCAAACCATACGTACATTACCTGTGATTCATCGCCCGGTACTGCTACACCCCACGGCATCTTTTCTTTCTCGCGCGAGATACTAAAATCTTCAAGTCCGTTTTTCACAAACTCAAGCGCTTCTTCCCTGCGATAGTCAGGAATAATAACCCCTTCTTGAGAGAGATACTCTTCTAGTTGCTTTTGATACTTTGAGAGTTTAAAAAAGTAGTTTTCTTCTTCAACAATTTGAGGCACTTTGTTTGGGTGAAGTGGACACTTACCATCTTCAAGATCTTTTTCAGTTAAATACTTCTCACACCCAACACAATAAAGTCCTTTGTATACTCGCTTCTCAATATCTCCCTTTGCCTCACACCTACGCCACAGTTCTTGTGCCGCTTCCTTGTGTTTCTTATCAGTAGTCCGGATAAAATTGTCACACGAAAGATTGAGTGACTTTTGTAAATCTTTTACTGACTGTGCGTAATGATCAACATACTCTTGTTCACTCTTCCCTTCCTTTTGTGCACCTTCATACACTTTCTGACCATGCTCGTCAGTCCCTGTGTTAAAAAAGACGTCACGCCCAGAAAGACGTGCTGAACGAGCAAGCGCATCTGCTTGCACAATTTCAGTTGCAAAACCAATATGTGGATCTGCGTTCACATATGGAAGTGTTGTGGTTATGTAGAGTGGTTTCTTTGCCATCAAATGAGATACTACGCGCTTGATGGAGCTTTTTCAAGCGCTTTTTTTCGTTTCTTCTCAAGATCACTCACGAGTTCTTGAAGTACTGCAGCAACGGGCACTGAGAGAATAATGCCGAGAAATCCCGCTAGCTGTGCACCAACGATAAGGGCGATGATTACCAAAAGTGGTGGTACTCCAACAACTTTTGTTACCACAAGTGGGTAAATGAGATGGTTCTCAAATTGCTGAATAATAATATAAAGACCAATAACCAAGAGCCCTATTGTCACTCCACCATCAACAAACGCAATAATGATTGCGGGAATTGCTGAGAGAATCGGTCCAAAGACTGGAATGAGTTCAAAAATTGCAGCGATTACGGCAAGTAAGAGTGCGTATTTTACGCCTAATATAGTAAGACCAAGATACACCAACATACCGACTATCACCGCAAGTATTATCTGCCCCTGCATCCAAAGCCCAATTTTTACTTGCGAGCGCTTCCATAGACTAATGACATCATTTTGATACTTGACCGGTGTTACGATCCGAAGAAAATCATCAATTCCTGTTTCCTGCATCGCAAAGTAAAACGAAAATACAATTATCAAAATGAAGCTTATCGCACCACCAAACACAAAGGTGATAGTGGCAAGGAAGCTTTCGGAGACATTGGAGAAGAGTGCTCGCAGTTCTTTAACCACTTCAGTGAGAGAGAATGTATCAACCACACTTTGAGAACCAAGAAAGACTGATTCTTTAAATGGGCTCGCTGAATCAAATTGAGCTAGATAGTCTGGTAGTACTGCAAGGAAGTTAATAGTCTCACTCAAGACCGGCGGCATAAAGAAGTAGACAAACCCAAAGAGAAACGCAAAGAAGATAAGGTAGACAATGAGGACTGCAAGTGTTCGAGGGAATTTATATTGGACAAACCATTTTGTGGCGGGCTCAATTGCTGAAGCAATCACTACCGCAGTGAGCACCACCAACACCAAATCCTTGAGTACAAATAACCCCGCAACAAGGAGGAGGAGTAAAATTGCTCGGACCATCGTACCGGTTGAAATCACCAACTGTTGTGGAGTTTGCTCTGACATACCCTAAGTGTAAAGTAAAAAAGTGAAAGTTAAAAGTTGGTTACAAGTTTTCTTTAACAAGAGACACCAACTCATTAATGCTTACCCGCTTTTGCTCTGCGGTGTCTCGGTCACGCACCGTTACCGTATTATCCTCAAGCGTATCAAAATCAATGGTAATACACAGAGGAGTACCAATCTCATCTTGTCTGCGGTATCGCTTACCAACATTTCCATTATCATCAAACATAACTTGAGGAACTTCTTTTTTAAGCGTAGCGTACACTTCTCGAGCTTTTTCTTGAAGCTCTGGTTTATTTTTCAGCAACGGAAAGACTGCTGCTTTTACTGGCGCCACCGATGGTTTGAGTGCTAAATACGTTCTTGTTTCTCCCCCAACCTCATCTTCTCGGTATGCTGAAGCAAGAATAGCGAGCACTGTACGTCCCACACCAAACGTTGGCTCTACTACGTGTGGAATAAATTTATTTCCTTCCTCGTCAGTGTACTCTTGACTCACACCGCTTTTCTCCATATGATTTTTTAAATCGTGATCAGTACGGTACGCAAGACCATAGAGTTCTTTTCTGCCAAATGGGTAATCGAATTCAAAATCAACGGTGCGTTTTGAGTAATGTGCACGATCTGCTTCTTCTACCTCGAGCTCATGTACTTTTTCTCTATCAATACCTACTTCATCAATCCACTCCCACATTTCACTTTTCCAGTACAGAAACCACTTCTCCCACTCGCTCTCTCGTACAAAATATTCAAATTCAGCAAGATCAAACTCGCGCACACGGAAGAGGAAATCACGTGGCGAGATTTCATTCCGAAACGATCGCCCAATTTGTGCAATACCAAACGGAAGTTTTGGTCGCATTGAATCAAGTACGTTTTTAAAATTCACAAACATGCCTTGTGCATTCTCACCACGAAGATATGCTGTGGTACCTCCAGCTGCTTTACTCCCTACTTGAACTGGAAACATTAAGTTAAATGTTTCCTCTCCACCAAGCTTGCCGCCACAATCAGGACATACTGTTGTATCTTCTAGATGGTCTGCACGAAAACGGTGATGGCATTTTTCACACTCAACCATAGGGTCATTAAATCCTTCTAGATGTCCACTAGCTTCCCACACCTTCTCGGGCATCATCAGCGAACTAGTAAGTCCGTACATGTCATCACGAGAAAGCACGAAGCGTTTCCACCACATCTCTTTAATGTTGTAGACCATGTCTGAGCCAAGTGGTCCATAATCCCATGTTCCTGCTAGGCCACCATATATGTCAGAGCTTTGGAACACAAAACCACGCCGCTTTGCGAGTGAGACAATTTTTTCCATCCCGTTAGAGTCAGATTGCGATTGCTGTTTTTTATCCTCTTTATTATTCATATTGTTTCTTAGTAAATATACTATACATATTATTATGCACCGTACACGTAATCACAGACTCTAACGGGATCCATTACCTGTTCTTGTTCTTTCATAACTATATGTACCGTACGATTATTGTGTAACTCTGTTAAATCCACTTGGTCGTGATGTATCAGAGAGTGAACCAATAGTTACCTGTGGTGCACTGTATTCAATCTCTTCCTCAGTAAATTGATCGAATCCACTGATCCTTTGAGTATGCACCAAAACAGGAGACTGTCCAATTTGGCTCGTGCTTGGCAAGATATTTACCTGAAATGCTACTTCTTTAGGAGAACGACTTGCTCCTACCCCTTGTTCAACCTCTCCTACATTCCACGTAACGGTGTTGGTATTTGGATTGAATTGAATGTTTGCATTTTGCGGTCGGATATTTCCTGTCCAACTTACATACGACGGAAGGACTCCAGTCACCTCAACCCCTGATACACGATTAGCATTATTGGTGACCACCCACGAGATCGTATAGCTAGTTACCTCCTCAGCACGTGGTGGAAGTGGGCCGCTGTTTGGTATTAACCCTGAGCTATGTTGCAGTTGCGGCGTGAGTGTTATATCAGAAGCAAACCGTACCGTGCGGAGAATGCTTGATTCAATACTCTCAGGTACATTGCTTTGATTCATTCGCTCACCACGAACAGTGATGGTAAGGAGAATTTCTGGATTACGCACTCCTTCTGAAGTTATGTCGACTGGTCTAAAGTTAAAGGTGAGAATACCAGCGTCAGATGGATCTACTTGCGCAAAGGTATTAAAGGTTTCTTTTGACCAACGAAGTGTATTGGTAACTGAGTTATAGAAACCACGGTTGGCAGAAACAGTTGACTCATCAAGTCCATTTCCAGAGAAGGTTACTTCGATTTGTGCATTAGAAATAACGTCTTCAAGATTATTCTTCCAAGAGATCTCTCCCTCTACCCGCTCACGACCCTGAAATACATACGAGTCTTTTTCAACGTCATCAAGAGCAAGGCCAACACTAATAAACGGCCGCTTTATAGTGACAGAGCGAGAGCTTGTAACAAATGTTGTAGCAAGTTTTTTTACATCAAGTTCATCTCGTACGCCAACTGAGAACCTGAAAATGCGTTCTTCTTCATCTTGACCAGTCATGACTCCAGAGACTTGAATATCTTTTTCCTCCCCTGGCTCAATATCACCTAACTCCCATATAGTGTTTGAAAACGCTGGGTCAGGTGAAGCATTAGAGAATGAGAACCCAAACGGATACTCAGCCTTCAGCACAACATCCTCGACCGCCGACGCTGAATTTGAATTGACGGTAATAGCAAAGTCTATTTCCTGACCTGACGTTATTTCACTAAACGAACGTACTGATACACTGACTGGGGACGATGAAAGTGTTACCGGATACGCTTTTTCACTAAAGAAAATTGCATTTGAACCAGCAACACGATACTCAACGATGACATTTATATCTTTTTGGGTATTTTCTTCACCAAACAAAACTGCCTGTACTGTCTTTTTTACTCGCTCACCTGGACGAATATTACCAAGAGACTCTCGATACCGGAGTAGTTCACGTTGTACATTCTGTGGTGAACGGGTACCCTCAGGATACTCAATTAATAAATCAGCGAGTTCAAGGGTTGTTGTGTTCTTGTTTACAATAGAAATTTGTAGCTCGAGCTCTTCCCCACCATCAACAGCTGTTGGGCCCTGAATTTGAATATCAACATTTTCAGTTGAGACAACATTCCTTTCTCCAAAAAAGTAGAACGCACCAAACGCAACAGATCCAACAAAGAAAATAATTGAGAAAGTAAAAAAGACTTTCAAAAATGAGGTTTTTTTCTTTGGTCGTGGCATTCGCTCTACTGGAGCGTTTTGTTGCCATGCTTTTTGCACAGAGCTCCCACGAGAACGCAGCCGATGGCGCTCAACATCGCTATTTTTCTGATTCCGTGAATAGAGTTTCTTACGTAGACGATTAATTCGGTCTTGTTCGCTCATGGTGAAAGTATACCATCCTATAACTGGCTTTCTTCTAGAGAAGTGTTAATTTGCTTGATAACAGAGAGACGAATTGGTGAAAGTCTTGTTACTAAATCAGTAGTCACCTCATAGGTTTCTAGAAAATCTGCATTATGGGTGTCTTTCGCAAGGTACCCTAAATTATAGAGCACTCGAAGCACCGTGAGACACTCAAGGTTGTGTAACTCTTCAGGACTCTGTTTTATGTCACGAATAAACGTAAGCGAAGAAAGTACCGTGGTGAATAATTCAACGTTCTGCTCCTCCCCATTAAGAAGTCTCCTAAGAAGTGAAAGTAAGCGTATCATAAGTGCTTGTCCCTCTTCAGTATGAGACAGGTCAGTATAAAAATTAGACACTGACTGAGCACCCACAACACGCCACACATCTCTACCGCGTACTAACGATACGTCGCTTAAGGAGAAGTCTTGAAGCGCAAAACGAAGTTTTGATCGCTCCTCTCTTACACTTCGTGCAACGGCACGCACCCGGCCAAACTCCTTAGTAAACAGATCAATAAACCGGTTCGCTTCACCAAGTGGGGTTGCTCCGAGAACAAGTGCCTGTGTTTGATACCGATGGTGTGCCATACACTACTTTTTTATAGCAACGGTGATGGTGTGTGTGTCGATAGAAAAAGAGTGTCCGTCACTGACTGTAGTGAATGAAAGAGTGTGAACAAGTGCAGTCTTCTGTATATCTTCTGTGTAGGTAGAAATAATATCTTGAACGTCTTTGGTGGTATCAACAAGAAGTGTGATGCTGTCGTCTTGTGTAAGATTTTCTTTCTTGCGAAGCATTTGAATGTGTCGAGTAAACTCTCGAGCAAACCCTTCGTTTCGTAACTCATCAGTGATGTCAGTAGTAAGTTCTACGGTCTCTGTACTATTTGGATCAATAACTACTTGTTTTACATTTACTTCATCTTTTATGAGGTCAAGCAAAGGCTCTTTTCCTTTCAATTCTTCGCTTTTGATTTTTAATTCTGAGAGCGGTTGTCGCACCTTTATCCCAGCTTCTGCTCGAGCTTCTAGGCCAAGCGATACGATTCCCCTCACAACAGACATGTTCTTGAGCACTTCTTCATTGGGGCTTTTTACTACTGGCCAATCACACAGGTGAACACTTTCTGGGTCACTCTCTTTTTTCAATTTCTGATACAGTGTCTCTGCATAAAATGGCATGGAGGGCGCCACTACCTTACTGAGACCAAGAAGGACTTCGTACGTTGTTTTGAGTGCATAGTGCATATCATCAGTTTCTTCTTTGAATCGATCTCGAGAACGACGAATGTACCATGTTGAAAAATCATCAATAAAATCATTGATTGGTCGAGTTGCACGATCGAGCTCATAGCGCTCCATAGAAGCAGTTACCTCTTCGACGAGCTGGTTATATCGCGCAAGAATCCACTGATCGAGAACGTTCTTGCTCTCCCCTTCTGTGCGCTTTTGATCAAAACGATTTTCATATAGCTCGTAGAAGGAGTGAATATTTGAAAGGCGTACAATGAGTTTTTTCATTACCTCATCTACCGCCTTTTCTGAAAAGTTTAAATCTTCACCACGAACAATCGGTGATGAAAGGAGGTAGTAGCGAAGTGCATCAACTCCATACGTATCAGCAACATACATTGGATCAGGGTAGTTCTTAAGCCGCTTACTCATCTTTCTCCCGTCTTCTGCAAGAATAAGACCATTCACGATAACGTTCTTGTACGGTGCCTTTCCAAAAAGAGCAGTCCCAAGAACAAGTAGCGAGTAGAACCACCCACGAGTCTGGTCTACTCCTTCTGCAATAAAGTCAGCTGGGTAGCCTTTCGATTTTTTAAAGAGTCCGCTCTTTGGCTCAAAGATGTCAGTATTTTCAAATGGGTAGTGCTGCTGTCCATACGGCATGGAGCCTGACTCAAACCAACAGTCAAACACATCAGGTACTCGCTTCAATCGCTCACCTTCTGCATTCACTACCTCAACATCATCAATATACGGCCGGTGAAGATCGATTTCATACTCTTTATTGTGTGGCAGTGGAGTAAATGGAAGTACACGAACTTCTCCAGTTTCCATATCAAAATGTTTCTTCTCAATACACTCAGCGCAGGTATCAACATTAAGACCCTCAGCGCCAGCTTGGATCATTTGAAGTGGTCCATTATGAGACACGAAAAGTATTCGTTTGTTCTTATACTTTCCTTCACACTCGTAGAGTATTTCAGTAATACGTTTCTTTACTTCACCCCAGGATTCACCCCCTTCTGGATGCGTAATCATCCGTGCTTTTGCATACTCAAAAAATGAATGGTATCCCTCCACCGACTTACCTTCATACACTCCAAATGAAATTTCACGAAGTCGCGCATCTTCAATAAGTGCATCTTGAGGGAGCTTAAGTAACCCACCTAACATACGTGCAGTATCTTTTGTACGCTCAAGCGGTGAATACACAATAAGATCAATATCTTTATGTGTGAGTTCTTTTGCAGCTTTCTCTATACGCTCTTTTCCTTTTTCAGTTAGAGGATTCTCAATACCCAACTTAGCATTGAGAAGATTCTTTGTGTTGTACACGGCTTCACCGTGTCGCATGAGATAGTACGTATTACCTGAAGTCTTGATATGTTTCTTGAGTTCATCAACTGAACCAAATGCAAAGTGAGTATCATTTTTTGCATCATGCCATACTGGAAGTGGTGCTCCCCAGTATCGTGCACGGGAGATTGCCCAGTCACGTGCACCAAGGAGCCAATTACCAAAACGATTCTGTCCAACTTCTTTTGGCACCCAACCAATCTTTTTATTTTCTGCAACGAGCGTATCTTTGAAATCAGTGACCCGAACAAACCATGAGGTTGTTGCGTAATTGAGAAGCGGTGTATCGCATCGCCAACAGTGTGGATACGAGTGAGTGATCTTTTCTTTTTTAAAAAGTTTACCACTGTGCGCAAGCTTTTTAATTATTTCAATGTCAGTTCCTTGTGGGTCATCTTTTGACTTCACGAGTACTCCAGGAAAGTCTGTAATAAATTCTTTAAAAGTACCATCTTCATTTACATGATGAGAAACCGGTATCTGTTCTTTTAATGCAAGCTCAAGGTCTTCCTCACCATATGCAGGTGCGAGGTGTACTGCGCCAGTACCATCTTCAGTTGAAACGTATGGTGCGTGATAAATCTTCCACGCCAGCTTCCATTTTTCTTGTTCTTCTTTTTTTCTTGATTGAAAGAATTCGTCTCTAAATAAATAATCAAACGGTGGGGTGTATGACTTTCCAACAAGCGCTTCCCCGCTCATTTCTGAGAGCACTTCTGGCTCTCCTTCAATTACAGAGCTGAGGCGATCTTTTGCAAGAATAAGATTTCCTTCTTCAGTTTTTACTTTTACATATGGAAGGTCTTTATGTACCGCCGTTGCCATATTCCCTGGGAGCGTCCATGGTGTCGTGGTCCAGACAAGCAGGTATGTGCCAGGTTCATCCTTTAATTCGAGTTTTACGTATACAGAAATATCAGTAACGTCTTTGTACCCTAGATTTACTTCAAAGTTTGAGAGAGTGGTGCCACACCGTGGACATAGGTGCATTGCTTTAAATCCTCTATAAATGAGTTTCTTGTCATACAGCGTCTTAAAAATCCACCAGACACTTTCAGTGTAGGAAGTATCCATCGTTTTGTAATCACGATCCATGTCAACAAAACGTCCCATTCGTGGAATGATTCGTCTCCAATCGTCCGCATATCGAAGCACTGTATTTCGCGCTGCTTCATTAAATTTCCCAACGCCATACTCCTCAATATCTTTTTTTGTTTTGAGCCCAAGTTCTTTCTCTATCTCATTTTCAAGAGGAAGACCATGGCAATCCCACCCCCATCGACGAATGACCCGATGGCCACGCATTGTTTGATACCGTGGAATTGCATCTTTAATGGTGCTTGCAAGAATGTGACCATAGTGCGGAAGGCCAGTAGCAAATGGTGGGCCATCATAAAACACGTATTCTCCTTTGGGAGCTTCTTTTTCTTCAGTCTTTTTAAAAATATCGTTCTTCTGCCAAAAATCGAGCACGTGCTCTTCTTGTTCTGCTAGTGTGCTCTTTTTATGAGTATGTTCTTCAGTATGAGAAATGTTCTTGGAAATATCCTTTTCTTCAGCCATATACGAACCCATAGTAGCAGATTTAATGATGGTGTAAAAGAAAAGTGTAGATAGAGTATGCGACACAAAACTCCCGCCCTAGAAGCAAGGGCGGGAGATGTGCCTTCGATTTCAGTGAAGGTGTGTGGTAACCCAACTTCGCAGATCTGCGAAGGATGCGACTTGAGTGCATTGCTTTACACCCGCTATGGTGACGCAGGTGGTGCATGGGTATTCTACTCCACCAAGATGGCAGAGCCGATGGTCGACATGAAGACGATCTCCATCGGGAATATCGATACAGGTTTCCCCGACCGAAAGAGTCACAAGTTCTGCCATGATGTACCTCCTTCCTACTCTTTAGAATACTAAAACAAAAAAGTTACTCAATGACTTACGGTGCATAACTTGGCTAGAATTTATGTATCTTTTAGTACAAAAAGATACCGCGCCAAAGAAAGGCGCGGTGTATTCTAATGATTAGTCATCTTCCCAGGATAAAATTTCGCACAGCACCTCGAAACCATCTATCCTCAAGAGGTCACACGGATGATTTTGAAAATAACTGTTGAAGCGTTGACGAAATCCTCTACTTTGCAGAGGGATCCTCAGAAGGGTCTCAAGAGCTTCTTTCATTGAAGCCTCTAGTTGCATCCCCATCATGCGGTTTTGTAGTGGGGCTGATTGAGTAACCATGTTCCTTGCAAGAAGCGGAAGGTATGAAAGAACGATGATCTCCGTCAGAAAAAACAGAGTGTCTTCGTCCAAAGTAGTTACATGCTGCGGCATTTTTATTCACCCCATCTGTACATCATTCACTAACACTTTTATAACACAAAATATATACGTATGTCAATAACTCTATTCGTGTTACATACGCTCTGGTGCTCGGATGCCTAATAGATGTAACCCATTCCGAAGAGTTGTTGACACTGCTTGCGCAAGTGCAAGTTTGTATGGCACAGACTTACTCTCATCAAGAATTTTTTCTCTTCCATACCAACTATTAAATGAACTAGAGAGTTCAATGAGGTATGTAGTGATATAGTGGGGCTCATAGTCAATGACTGCACGTTCAACCACCTCAGGGAAACGATATAAGAGTCGCTCAACCTCAGTCACTGTCTCTGTAGGAATATCAGGTGAAGGGGTGTAGCCTTCTTTCTCTGCCTTCTGAAGCATAGAGGAGATGCGGGCACAGGTGTATTGAAGATAAGGCCCTGAGTCACCTTCAAATGAAAGTGCTTTCTCTTTATCAAAAACAATATTTTTCCCTGAAGCCTGTTTGAGTATTGAGTATTTAATGGCAGCAACCGCGATGTCTTTAGATGTATCTTCTTTGCCATCAAATCCTGATTCTTTCATCTTTTCATGAGCAAGTTTTTCTGTCTCCATAAGTAAAGATTCACCAGTAACCACATTTCCCTCTCGAGAGGACATCTTTCCTGAGGTAAGTTGCATCATGCCGTGTGGAACATGCGCAAGCTTTGCACCAAGTTCGGGTCGAAGAAGTGAAAAGACCTTAAAGACCACATCAAAGTACGTGTTTTGTTCAACTGCAGTAATCGTAATTGATGTATCAAAACGAAACTTCTCTTCTTTAAGAAGTGGGAGTCCTAAATCTCTGGTCTCATAGGTTGTTGCGCCATAGCTCGTTCTAAATACTCGAGTATGTAGACCATACTCTTCCCCCTTAAACACTATCGCGCCATCACTTTCTTCAAAAATATTTTTTTCGATACCCTCTTCAAGAAGCGCTACACCCTTACTAAGAGCTTGGCTTTCAAAGAAATAAAAATCAAATTGTGTGCCAAGGGTTTTGTATATGTCTTCAAAATGATCAAGTGACGTTTTAAGACCGATGTCATATGTATCTTTAAGTCCAGAATCCCCCTCTGCTATTTTTTTATTTAATTCGTTAATTTCTGCTCGTGCGTCTTCATCCTCCTCGTGTTTATCATGCCCATAGGCATACGCCATACCTAATTCTTCTATTTTTCGTGCATCGAACCCCTCTTTACCAATGCCCCACAAAGTTTTTGCAACATGGAGTCCAATATCTCCCTGGTAATTTGCTCGCCTTACTTCAGCACCAGAAAATTCAAGTACTCGTGTGAGCGCCTCACCAATTGTGTTACTCATGAGATGTCCAATATGAAAAGGTTTGAACGGGTTTGGGTCGGTATACTCAACCATCACTCTCTGGCCTGAGAGAATGGTGTTTCTACCCCACTGCTCTTTAGCTTCTAGTGCACCTGCGAGACTCTCTCTAAAAAACTCACGAGAAAGATAGAAGTTTATAAACCCAGGTCCAGCAATCTCGACTCGCTCAAGCTCTTTTGGCAAATGTGAGGAAATATGTTCAGCAATATTCTGAGCAAGTTCTTGTGGTTTTTTCCCAACCTCTTTTGAAACTACAAGTGCTACGTTACTTGAGAAATCTCCATGAGAAAGTTCCGTCGGATGCTCAAGTACAATATCCTTCTCCGGGATATTAAGAGAAGTGAGTGCGTCTTTTATGCTTTTTCGTAAAATACTCTCTACCATGAATTATGTGTGTACCTCATCAGTATACCTTATCGAATCTCAGAGATAAGGTTCCCTGCGCGACCAGATACTACTTCTACACCAACACGTCCAAGGAGTGCGCCACGCTCAGTTTCAACTGAACAGCGCCACTCCCCTAGGTCAACTGTCTTTGTACTATATCCACGATATCCAGATACTCGCCCACCAGTGATAGGAAACCTAAATCGCCCTCGCTCTTCCCACTCTTCAGTTACGTCACTGTATTCTTCCCACACATGAAAAATTGGAGTGCGTAAATCAGTTGGTGCAAAGACCGCACTAAAACAATGTGCTGCACTCGTAGTTCCAAGAAAAATACGGGTATCTGATTTCTCCCATGGCTTATACCACACTGGTTTTTGATACGTCAGACGATACTCTTCACCAGTGCGCTCGACCCCATGGAAAATACCAATATCACGAACTGAGAGCGGCACCGGTGGAATTAAGTTTGCATAAAACAAGAAACTGAAGATGATTAATGTGCCTGCAATACTTTTCTTTAGCACACTCATGTGTTCAGCAACAACAGTTTTCCCTACCAGCTTGAGAAGCTGGATAAAGAGATAGATGACCACAAGACTACCAAATGCACTTACTAAAAATGTCCACGATTCAACTGAACGCGTAAGTACCGGAACAATTAAAATAAGGTATGCAAGTACTAACAAATAGTAAACCGTGGTATTGAAACGAATTTGTGTGTGACGTGTGTTAAAGATCTCATTACCGATCATCAACCCTATAAAAAGGAGAAGGAAAGGCCAGTTGCCCGCAAGTGTTGCGCTACCGACATATAGGACCAGTAATCCGCCAGTGAGGTTACCGAAGGCAAACTGTGTCATCAACACCAACCACAGTAGTCGTTTCTTCCCTTTCTCTTCACGACGGGTCATCACGATAATACAGAACCCTGCTATAAAGAGGTATGAAAGAAGTACTAAGTTTCCATAAAGCTGATCAGGACGCCCAAGCGTGAGAGTATCCCATACCAAACCTGTTACCAGTGCAAACGCTGGTAAATGTTGCTTATGTTTTTTAATAAATTTGATCACGTTAGTTTTTAGTATAAACAAATAACGACTTTACTACTATTTCTTGACTTAGGGTTTTTAAAAACGTACCCTTACCTCAGAATTTGAACTTCTAGCAAATGAAAGGAGTGGGTGATGGAATATCTCCCTCTTACAGAACGAACTCTCGACACACAATATAAGGATCGACTTCGGTTTATCCTTAAAAACGGGGTTAGGGCAAACAAAACACCCCAGGGTTTTGCTGCCCTAACCTGTTTTGGAACTGTTCCTCCAATGATCTACGATCTCAGAAACGGCTTCCCTGTTATCACGGAACGGAAAATGGGATTTTGGCGAAAGCCAATTGCCGAGATCATTGCCTTCATGAATGGCGCCCGAACCGTTGATGAAATCGCTGAATACGGCTGTGATTTCTGGGAAGAATACCGAGGTAGAGGTGTTGAGCTCGGACTTGAGCCCAATGATCTTGGCCCCGGTTCTTACGGCCCTGCATTTCATGATTTCGAGGTACCCGAAGGCGGAACCTTGAATCAGTTTGAGCAGGTCGTTGATCAGATCCGTAACTACCCGGAGATGCGAACACACCTCGTCACTCCATGGAAGCCGTACTACACGGCACGAGGAGAAAGACGCAAAGTTCAAGTCGCTCCATGTCACGGATGGCTGCATTTCCGGTTCGTTGATGGAAAACTTCACAT
Organism: Minisyncoccota bacterium; assembly: GCA_965222715.1. GTDB lineage: Bacteria > Patescibacteriota > Minisyncoccia > Phycocordibacterales > JABMNX01 > JABMNX01. Next base: position 551,018 of record OZ244961.1, read on the forward strand.
GAAGATGAATCAGCGCTCTGGCGACTTCCCAATTGGGGTTCCTTCAAACACCGTTCAGTACGCTGCACTTCTCTTGATGGTTTGCCAGGTGACCAATCTTGAACCAGGTCTCTTCATCCACAATGTGGATGATGCGCACATCTATGAGAACCAGATTCCTGCTGTCAGAAAGCTACTCAGAAGGAAGAGCCGTCCGTATCCAAGCCTCGCGATGAACAGAGGAGTCAACAATCTTTTCAAGTTTAAGGTTGAAGACTTCCACCTGAGAGAATACACTTCAGGTGCAGGATTAAAGATCCCCTTTGCCGCCTAAAAACCTCGCCCCAGCGTCTTTCGCTGGGGCGGTTTTATCTTTCAAGCAAATACGCTATTGTGATAATGCTATGAATAATAAACCGACCGTTGATTTGCATAATGCAGAAATTGTTAAAAGAGGTAACTATGGGGACGTCATAAAACAAATTATTGCCGATGGCGGATGTCCTTTTTGTGAAGGAAACCTAAAGAAATACCACCCAAAAGATATTTTAATCACCGGAGAACACTGGTTGGTTACTGAGAATGCGTGGCCATATAAAGGAGTAAAATCTCACTTCCTTTTTATTAGTAGAGCTCATGTTGAAAAAATAGAAGATGTGAACTCAGATTCGTGGCAAGAATTTCATATACTTTGGTCAAGAATAATAAAAAAATACAAAATAACTGGTGCTTCTCTCTTAATGCGCTCTGGAAATACTGATCAAACTGGTGCCTCGGTGAATCACCTACACGCACAAGTTGTTGTAGGAGAAGAAAGAAAAAAAGATTCCGAGACTATAACTGCTATCGTTGGTTTTAAAAAATAACCCCCCGTCCCAAAACTAGGACGAGGGGATTTCCATTTCAACACGGATAATTTCGACACCCTTCTCTTTGAGGGTTTCTGCCCCCTCAACGAGTGAGTAACCCTCTACAAAGAAAAGTCGCCGAAGCCCGAGATGTCCACACATATTTGCACACGGCGGACATGGAAAAGTTGTGACGTACAGATCGCATCCTTTTGTGGACAGACCGTTTCGAGCGGCAGTGGCAGCAATGCCTATTTCCGCATGAAGAGCAGTCGAGAGTTCGATACACTGACCAGGCTCGAAGTTGCTTCTCGGATCGCCATTAAGGTAGGGCGACTGCTCAGATGGTTGGTGTTTGTTAAATGCCACAAGAAGCACTTCCCCTTCTTTTGCCAACAAGGCACCAACCTGACGCCACCAGTCAGAACTTCGAGAAGATGCCTCATAGGCTTTCCCCATCAACATTCTGTCGATGTCTGAACATGAAACCAGGCCATCTTCTTTGGGTCTTTTGCTGTTAAGCGTACTGGCTTTGTCCCACCGTAACTTCCAGGACCCGTCAAAAAGAACACTGTTCGCAGAGAAGTAACGTTCTGCAATTGCTTGCGAAACATCTTCATCCGGCATAACGATCGAGAGCCCTTCCAGTTCGCCAATATTCTCGCGACTAAGGATGCGAACGTCGGAGAATATATTGAGTGCCGTGATCATCTTCTGAAGATCTTGGGGGGTATTTCCAGGAAGGTTTCGAATCAGCGATGGGAATTCCTGAATGATATCCTCTCCAAAGATGTAGAGTAACCCTCCAGCATACTTTGAAAAGAATTTCACATACCCCTGATGGGGTGTTGAGACGTACCCAACAACAACGTGTTCATCAGCTCCCATCACGAGTCTCCTCGATTACTTTTTGAATGGCGTCAGAGACACCTTCAAGAGTTTCAAGCGCTTTCGAGACTTCAGGCGAAATTTTCTCGAGAACGTCCAGTCCGCCCTGCATAGTGAGTGTACGAACTCGAGCTGTTGTACTTGTCTCCGCCTGAGGAGGAAGGTTGACGATATGCTCACAAAAGCGTTTCATCTTGCTCGAATCCGGCAGGTCTGAAGTAGACTCTGAGATGATTCGTACCTCATGAGGAATGAGGCAAAACAGTTGATCTGACTCATACTGAGGTACGATCACATCAACCGCTCGAAGGTGTCCGAGAACTCGAGCTCGTTCATCTTCCGGAACGACAGGACGACCATCACCTTTCCGCCGCCTGGTTAATTCGTCTGAATCGAACCCAACAACGCAAATGACATGTTCGGCATCTGGGTAGAGTTCAGCTGTTTTGTTTTTCCCCAGCTGGATGTATTCAGCGTGACCGATGTGGAATAAATCCCAAACACCAGTCACAAATGCGATGATACATCCGCTTGAGCGGAGATGATTGATAAGCAAGACAGCTTCTTCGTGATCGGGGAAATACCGATCTTCAAAAGTTGCTGTTCCTTTCATAATCCGCAAAGCTCGTGACTGTAGTCGATCAAGTTGCGGGGGTTGGTATCCTTCTTCCATGACATAACTCCTTTCTCATGGATCTGTTTATCTGATGGAACGATACCATAAAATAAAAAAGTGTAGTATTGACATACAGAGTTCTTGAGGTACGCTTCACTGGGAACAGAGAAACAGTATAAGGAGAGCGCCATGCTCACCGTTTCTATCGTTGTAGCAATGACCCCGGATGGAGTTATCGGGGTCAATAATGAACTTCCTTGGCACCTTCCGGGCGATCTTTGGCGGTTTCGTGAAATTACTAAAGGAAAAGCGGTACTTATGGGTTGGAAAACTTTCCGCTCAATCCTTGACCAACGTGGTGAACCGTTGAAGAACGGTCGCACAAATCTTGTCCTCACCCAAGGTCACGCAAGCGAAGTCGACCAAGTGGGTGGATTGCCGATTGGTAATGTCCACGGATTACAAGAACACCTCAAACATAACCAGTATATTGGTGGACTGTGTGTCATTGGTGGTGCAAACGTGTACCACCAAATGCTTCCGTATACTCATCACATCTACCGAACAGTTGTTAGCGCTAACCTCCAGGGGGATACATTATTCCCTGAAACAGATTGGGAAAATGACTGGCGCATAATTCACAAGTCACGAATGTGTATTCAGAACGTGCGCGACGAGTACCCGACTCAATTCCTCACATACGAACGTCTTCGAATACATGACACAAAACCCCTACTCGACTAGTGGAGTAGGGGTTTTTACTTTGTTAATAAAAAATAAACAGTATTACTTCACGTCAATTCCTTACAGGAACAGTACACCTTGTCGATATTTCTTTTCAAGTATTCAAGAAATATCAGGCAAGGTCGATCGACGTTACACTACTTCACGTCGATCCCCATTGAGCGAGCGGTGCCTTCGATAATTTTTGCAGCCTGTTCAACGTCATCAGTGTTAAGGTCTTTCATTTTCTCTTCAGCAACTTCACGCACTTGTGCTTTGGTAAGCGTACCAGCTTTGCTCACAATATTTTTTCCTGAACCCTTATCTTTTCCTAACTTCTTAAGAAGGAGCCGAGATGCTGGTGGAGTCTTTAAAATAAAATCAAAGGTGCGATCTTCATAGACAGTCATTTCAACAGGAATAATGTCATTCCCCATCTCGCGGGTCTGCTCATTAAACTGATTTACGAATTCACCAATGTTAATACCTACTGGACCAAGCGCAGTACCAACAGGAGGCGCGGGTGATGCTTTCCCTGCTACAATCTGAAGCTTTAATTTTCGCATTACTTTCTTTGCTGCCATATTAGTTGGTTTATTCTACTTATATTTTCTTAACCTGCAAGAAGTCGAGCTCAACTGGTGTCTCGCGACCAAACATTGGTACGAGCACCTTCACCTTGCCGCGATCTTCATCAACCTCCCCAATCTTCCCTTCAAGCTCCTTAAATGGCCCATCAACAATGGTAACCACATCATCAATACCGAGGTCGATTTTGTGCTTCACGGTATCTGAGTGCATTCGTGAGAAGAGTTCATCAATTTCTTTCTTAGTAAGTGGTACTGGCTTTGTGCCTGAGCCAACGAACCCAGTTACTCGTGGTGTGTTTCGAACCACATACCATGAGTCATCGGTCACCACCATATCAACGAGTACATACCCAGGGTAAATCTTTTCCTCTTCTTCAACACGCTTCCCTGCTTTAATCTTCACTTTCTTCTCAGTTGGAACGACCACATCAAAAATACGATCTTCCATGCCAAGCGACTCAATACGTTGTTTTAGGTTACGGGCAACTGCATTCTCATATCCTGCGTAGGTATGAATCGCGTACCAGTGACGCTGTGCGTTTCCTTCTTGCTTACTCATAGGCTTAAATGAAAAATCTATTTAGTATGCTGGTAAAAATAAAATCAAACAGTCCAAGTAGTCCTGCAATAACAAGTGAGATGACAATCACTAAAATTGTGAAAATAGTTGCTTGTTTAGTAGTCGGCCATGAGACGTGCTTGAACTCGCCACGGGTGTCTCGTAAGTATTGGATAAATCGTTTCATACCTTTTAAATAATGCTTCCCTAATTAACCGTAAAATCGCCCTATTTAAAAACCCCCGACGGGGGTCTCTGGTATAGGAATGATAGCACAGCTACACAGAAAGTCAAAGTCACATTATAGAGAAAAGATGAAGGGCGCCAGCGGTAGTCTGCTGGCGCCCTTGTTTCGAGTACGTCGATGTTTACCGACGAATCCCGAACTGCGGTGCACGGATTTTGCCAACCGGCAGAAAACTGTCCGGGATCGGCGGCACATTCCCTGTCGCGACCGTGGTCGGAACCTTCCTCTTGGCCTTTGGCTGTTGGGAGCGATCGTCACCGTTTTTCTTCGACGACCTCTGACGGTTCGTCGTGTGCGTCGGTGCTTGGGAGAGCGGGCGACCAGTCTTGTTCTGACACCGCTTCCCTTTCACGGGTTCGCTTGTGCAGCGACCTTTCACCGAAACGGTCGGGGGATTGCCGCCCGTGTTCTTGTAGCGGAAAAGTGCGTTTCTTTCCTCGTCGGTTAACTCCGTATCACGAAGCTTGATCAGCGACTCAGGGGTGAGACCGCAGATCTTGAAGAGAAAGATGAACGCTGCTTTCCGCTGGCGCACCCCCTTCGGGAGCTTCAGCTTATGCCGCGCGGCAAACGCGCGGCAGTCGGCGATTTTCGCATCCTTGAGCGGTGTTTGCCAGAAATTCTCGTCCGAAACGAGAGCTTGAAGTGCTTCGAATCCGGGCATTGAACCCTCCTCATATATCTGTTTCAAGAGTCAGCCCATATAATACGGACCGGCTTTCTAATTAATATTTTAACATATTTTATACTATTGTCAAGTTATCTACTATCCCCTAGTAAAGGTGTTAAGCAACACAAAACGCCACAGGTACCTGTAGCGTTTTGTGTTGTATTGATTTTACAAGATTCCCTAGCGAATTTCGTAGACAATGTTTACCTGTGAGGTAATACGATTTTCACCAACAGGAAGGTCTGGAGTAATTTTTACATCACCTGCTCCACCAAAACCAAATTCTGCTGTCTCATATCGAGGGTATGAAGTCGGTGAACCATATTCATTGAAATTCACCACACGCACCAATCGCACACCAAGGTCAGAAGCAAGCGCTTCCGCTTTTTCTTTTGCATCAGCAAGTGCTTCTCGGCGAGCTTCACGCACAAGATCATCTTCATCATCAATCGTAAATCGTAGACTGCTGATATTTTCAACACCAAATGAACCAACTCCAGAGAGAAGTTCTCCTGCTTGCTCAGTGTCACGTACCTTTACCTGAAAGGTTTGATTTAACTCAAAACCAACAAGTTGTCGCTCACCTTGGGGACACGGGAAGGTAATACAACGAATCTCTGTGTATTCATATCGCGGATAGAGATTGTAGCTAGTTGTTTTAATATCTTTTTCTTCAACACCATTTTCTTTAAGGTATTGAAGTGCTTCATTTGCGACCTCTGCTGCGTTAGCCTGCACTAATTCTGCAGTTTCTCCCTCTTCAATTACTGAAAATGAGAAGAGTGCTGTATCAGGAACCGCAAAGACTTCACCTTCTCCTTGCACAGAGATAGTGTTTGTGGGTGCAATACCACTACCGATGTACCGCCACTCGCGTACTTCGGTCACAATGAGTGTAATGAGAAAAATTGAAAGAAGACCAAGGACTCCTTTAACCGCGCCGCTTGATTTCCAATCTGATCCATGATGATGGTGTGCTGATTGATCCATATCTACTATAGTTAGTACTTTTAATAACGTGTGATTATTGTACAGGGAGTGTTTTAAAAAGTCACGAATCAGTTTCCCCTACTCACTGTTTTGATATATAGTGATCCTCATGGAAATTATTACATACACCCTAGTGAGTGTTTTTGTCGTCAGCCTCATCTCCTTGATTGGGGTTTTTACCATATCAATCAACAAAGAAGTATTGAAAAAATCAGTCTTTTTTTTAGTGAGCCTTGCAGTTGGGGCACTCTTTGGTGACGCAATTATTCACCTTATTCCAGAATCACTTGAACTCTTTGAGAATGAGACACACGCAGCATTCTATATTATTGTCGGTATTTTTACCTTTTTCATACTTGAAAAATTCTTTCACTGGCACCACCACCACGGACACAATGAAGCACACAAAGAGTGTGCGATTAACCCCGTTGGTCGTGTTGTCCTCTTTTCAGATGGACTCCATAACTTTCTTGACGGTGCGATTATTGCAGCTGGGTACATGGTAAGTATTGAAGTAGGTATTGCAACAACGCTTGCAGTTATGCTCCATGAAATTCCACAAGAAATTGGAGACTTCGGCGTACTTATTCACGCGGGCTATACTCGCGCTCGTGCACTCGTGGTTAATTTTCTCTCAGCACTTGTTGCGATTGTTGGTGCGGTCACTGCACTCTTCCTTGGAGAATTACTTGAAGGTGTTACACCAGCGCTTATCGCAATCGCCGCAGGATCATTTCTCTACATTGCTGGATCTGACTTGGTACCTGAATTAAAGAAAACGGTGAGTATTAAAAAATCATTCATTCAGTTCATTGCTATTGTTATTGGTATTTCAGTGATGTTTCTCCTCACTCTTTTTGAACAACACTAGAGAAAACTCACAATAATGTTGCTACAATAAGTAGCAATGGAAGAATTTTATTCTCTTTTTTTAGTACTATTCGCTGGTGTCGTGTTTTCAATGATTTTTCGTCGGGTACATGTGCCGTGGGTTGTTGGGCTAATCATTGGTGGTGTACTTGCTGGCCCGTACGTGTTTGATGTTATTGAAATAACCCCAACAGTTGATTTTATTGCGCAAATTGGACTTGTCTTCTTGATGTTTATGGCAGGGCTTGAAACAAACCTTTCAAGCTTCAAAGGTTTTCGTGGCCAACTTCTTTTTCTTTCACTTATTAACGGTGCAATTCCCTTTGCAGTTGGTGTTGGGGTTACTCTATTCTTTGGGTACAGTCTCACCATTGCACTCCTTATTGGTATTATTTTTGTCTCCTCATCAATTGCAGTCGTTATTCCTTCTCTTGAACGATTTGGGCTCCTCCACACTCGCATTGGCCAGTCAGTAGTAATGACTACTGTACTTCAAGACATTGCAAGCTTGATTCTTCTTTCAATTGTTCTTCAGAGTATTGACCCGGTAACCAATATCCCCCTCTACCTCTTCTATCCACTCTTGGTAGTTGTGTTAATTGCCTTTCGCATACTCCTCCCTAAAATACGGTGGCTGTTCACTGCAGGAGTACGTGGGACCGAAGATTTATTCCAACAAGAGTTTCGTTCAACTTTCTTGATTATTGTTGGTACCGTAATCGTATTCGAACTTCTTGGGTTACACCACATTATTGCTGGGTTCTTCGCCGGACTGGTTCTCTCTGATTCAATTGTGAATCCAAAGTTGAGAGAAAATATTCATACAGTAAGCTACGGTATTTTTGTGCCAGTCTTTTTCATTCTTATTGGCGTACAGACAGATATCACAGTCTTTGCCAACTTCCAAGGCATCGCCCCACTCATACTCGCGATTGTTGTTGCATCAGTACTTGCTAAGTTAGTAAGTGGTTGGGTAGGTGGTAAGTTGGTGGGTTTTGATACTAACCAATCACTCCTCTTTGGTATCTCATCAATTCCACAACTCTCAACCACACTCGCAGTAGCTTTCTCTGCGTTTTCTCTTGGACTTATTGAAGAAAACCTCTTAACCGCAATGGTTACCCTAAGTGTGGTTACGGTGATGGTAAGTCCAACACTGATGAATATTTTTAGCGAACGTATCCAACGCGCCGCACAAAAAAATCACATCAAATAATTCTTACTTCGAGATATATCATTTATAAAACTCTTCTTTTAGTTCCTCTGGTTCGCCCAAGAGATTGTAGTCAATGAGTATCTCTTCTCCTTTCTTAATATCCCTTTTTGCATACCAAAAAGTATCTCTTGATTCTGTGTTTGCATCTTCTGCGGAATGATTGAGATACCATCCAATATGCATGGAACCGAAATCGAGAGGACATAGGTAGTACTCTTCGCCAAAGTGGCAATATCCCCGAAACTCTTCCGGTATATCTTCTCGTTTTCGTTTAGTTACCCTCTCTTCAAATTTTTTTGCATCACCAAACGTTCTAAGAAATGTTCCTTTTTTAATATCGTGAGTAGCAAAAACCCCAATGCCGTACTTTGAAGGTTTTAATATAAAAGAAAACTCGTCTGTTTCACTTCTCATACAAAGCAGTATACCACTCTATTTTGTATGTATCTTGGTTTCTTTATTAGTTAGTATTAGAATTTATTATACCTTTTACTCTTTCTAGAATATGAGACTCATCAACATCTGTTCGTTTATATACCTCTCCTTGTTTTTTCATCTGAGGAATTAAAAAATCTAAACTCTGCCACTCCACATCTGTTTCCCCCTCTATATCAGAAGTGTCTCTTTTAGATAAGTCTTGATCTTTTAATCTGCAAAGAAAATATAGAGTAGTTTTTTCTACTTCTACACCCTTGTGTTCAAAGTGGCTTTGAATACTTCCAATATAATCAATCATTTCCGCTGTGATACCAAACTCTTCAAGCATTCCACGATGTAATGTTTCTTCTAGTGAATCATTTGGATGAAGGGTTTCTCTCATTAATAAATAAAAGTCGTCCAACCCTTCATCCACCCAATATCCCTTTAACTGTTCTGTATTAAAATGGTGGCAACAAATCTGGTTCTCGTTATTAATAATAACCGCTCCCACTGAAACATGTTGCGGGTGTTCATTGTAACCTTGAAAATATGTTTTGCTCATATCAAAAGTATACCAACTCTCTGGTGGAATTGTAGAAGAGTAGAATCTTCTACCGCGTGGGTGCCTACCGAGAATCGGGGTCAAGTTGCTAAATTCGCTAGGCTCATTAAGCACTTCCTCCCCGGACTCGGCGACAAGCCCGAGTTAACACTCGTCTTGTATACCGCCTCCGTCTTTCAATTCTCGTAAACACTGACACACAGTAAGACCCCAACACTTTCGTGTCAGGGCCTAACTGCATGTTGGGTGCCTACCGAGAATCGAACTCGAATTTGAGGTTCCACAAACCTCCGTAATAACCGTTATACCATAGGCACCATATCTGCCTGCCCATAAACGCCAAGAGTACTCTTGGCGTTTATGTATAGCTTGGCGACTCCTCGACTATACCAGAAAGATGGTTCGTAAGTCGAGCGAGTGCATAGAGAAGTGATGAAAGTCGATTAAGGTATGCAAGCGACCACTCACCCATTTCTCGTTCACCACTTTCAACCACTTCAACTACTCGCCGCTCAGCACGACGCGAAAGTGTGCGTGCTATATCAAATCGAGAAGCTAATTCAGTACCTCCAGAAATAAAAAATGAAGTGATTGGTGGTAGTTCTTTTTCTGCTCCATGAATAAGGGCTTCTGCGTCACGTAGTTTCTGCTCATACAGAGTCTTATCAGCACCAGCAAGCTCAGCTTGAATAATAAAAAGATTTTCTTGAATCGTATGTACAATATGTTCAAATGATTGGCTGTTTAGAGAGAAGCCACTTTCAGCACTCGCCACTTTACACAACCCAAGAAATGAATTTACCTCATCAAGCGTACCGAGGGCTTCGGCAACGGGTGACGCCTTAGAGATACGCTTCCCTTTCTCTGTATCAAATACCTTTGTTGTTCCTTTGTCTCCTTTTCCTGTAAAGAGCATATATTAATTACCAGTGTACTTCATCACACACATCGCACTTTTTAAACTCACTATGATCAACAAAGAAGATTGCAACCCACCGAGAGACATCATGAGCAACCTCTTTATTTAATTTTGGATCAACAACATGAAGTGACGGTGCAAAATCAACATCTGTTATTTTGTACCAATTCAATCCAGGAAACATTTCTACCTCATCTTCGCGTGAGGTAACCGGTTTTAAGTCATCAAGCGAGTGACCAACCAAAAGTCCAGGACCGCTCTGCGCAACTGGAAGCGTGCACCCACCACTATCAAAATGCTCAGTTAAGTAAAGGTGTGTATCGGGGCTCGGTGCACTTGTTCCGTAGCGAATAAACCGAAGTGCTGAGTATGTTGGATATGGTGAATTATCTGTATAAATCTTACTACGAATATCAGGGTATCCACTTTCAAGTACCTCAACAAAACCATTGAACATATCGCACGCCTCTTCATACATACGATGCATTGCTTGAAGCATTTCAGTTGCTTCAGGACCACCCTTACTCTCTTTCTGTAAACGATCTTTATATGTAGGGTTATACTGAAACCAATCAATATCAGCTGGCTTACTGTCGTAGACACTGTAATGTTTGAAACCAACTTCATTACACTTATTCTCTCCTAACGGAACAGGAAGAGAGAATTTCTCCTTTACCTCAGCAGGAAGACGGGTGAACGCAATAAATGTTTCTGCAGTTCTATCAATCACCCCATCACTAAATGAAAACGGAATACGCACGTACGCATCGTTCTTTAACTGCTCTTTTGCTTTTACTAACGTAAGCATATTATTCAAAAGTATTTCCTGCATCTCTCCACCCACGCAATCCTTCTCTGTAGCACGAGACGTTTGTATATCCTGAACGCGCTAAACACATTGCGGCCATGTATGAGAGTCCACAACCAAGACTACCGGAGTATGTGGTGACATATACTTCTTTATTCTCACCAAACTTCTTTTTAAACTTTGAGAGAAATACTGTTTCAATGTCGAGTATTTTTCCATGCTCATCCTTTTCAGAATAATCTTTCTGGTACGATATATTCTCCGCACCAGGAATATGATGTGCATCATAACTCCCTTTTGAAAGCGTATCGACAATAATATCGCCACGTGTAAGACGTTTTTTAAATTCTTCTGTGGTGATGATGTCGATATGCATATTGAAATGTATCCAGTAGTGTAGCATACAAAGAAAAAGCCGGAGTGTTCGAGAGAACACTCCGGCGCAGCGTTACCGATTCCACGGAATTACCTTTTTCTCCAAGACCCAGATGAGGATCCAGGTTGTGATCCCACATAGAGCAAGGAGTACCGTCCCCGAGATAATCATAGAGACGATAGGAATCTGGTTTGCAGCATGAATGAGACTTCCAACCCCGTACTGCCTATTCACCCCCTCCGAAAGGACCAGCATCAGCCAGCACACAGGAGACGCGAGCAGAAGACCGAGAAACATTCGAGGCAGAAGCGCGGGCATGATATGCCAATACAACTGCCACCTGCTCGGACCCATGATAGCAATGTCTGCCATCAGCTCTCGGGTGTGCCTATCTTTTCCATAGAAGAGCTTGTATGAGCCCTGGAACGATAGGAGGAGTTGGTAGAGGAACGTTGCCCATATGCTGATTCCGTACTTCGGCCCCTCGTCAATACCCAGCCAGATGATCATGAGATACAAGACTGAGATCTTTGAGAACGTCAGAAGAAACGGGATGACCACAATTGCACAGAACCGCGCATACGGAAACAGAGCAATGAGGATACCCATCGGAAACCCAATAAGGGTTCCGAACACCAGCCCCACACCAACTCGCTTGAAGCTCGCGAAAAGATGTTCAGGTAGTTGACCCCGCTCAAGAAGACGCACGAAGTCACCATACATCTCTGACGGACTTGCAAACAAGGACGAAATTGCCCCTACATCTCTCCCCACTTGCCACGCATAAAGTAGCGCAGTCATAAGAAGAAGATAGAACGCAACCCCCAAAAGGATTGGGGGGTTCGGCCCGACTACATGTGCAATCGGGCCGTCATTTTTTTGTCGTACCCACATTACACACCTCCAGATGTTTCCTCATTGGAAAGAAAAAGAACAAAAGAGGTTCAGTAGAGCCCTCGCAAGAACGCTACTGAACCCGAATACCGCTTTCGTCAAAGACGTGTAGATGAGCTGGATCAATTGCAACCAGACACTCACCAGAGAGTGGCGAGGCTGTGTGCGCTTCCATGGTTTCGCCCGAACGAAGCCGTAGTGAAACCTTGAAATGTGAACCAAAAAACCTACACGACTCAACTTGTGCAAGGATACCGGCCGAGTTATCCCGAGATACTTCTTGTACCGAGAGATGCTCTGGACGGATACCACACCACTTCGCTCCTTTCACGTTACCGATCTGGGAGAGTACCCCAAGAGGCACTGACGTCATGTCGCCAATAAATTCAGCGACAAAACGATCGTGTGGAGATTGGTAGAGTTCTTGATATGACCCGACCTGTCTCACTCGCCCACCATCCATGACCACGATGGAATCAGCCAACTCAGCTGCCTCCTCTTGGTTGTGGGTAACGTAGAGAATTGTCTGCCTGAGATCAGAGAACAGCTCTTTAAGCAACACCCTGATTTCTTTTTGAAGTGGCTCATCAAGAAAGGTAAGTGGCTCATCAAGAAGAACTGCGCCAACCTGAGGAACCAGCACCTTTGCAGCAATACCCACTCGCTGACGTTCTCCTCCCGAAAGTTCTTTCGGATACTTATTGAGGAGGTGCGTGATGCCCACTTTTTGAGCAGCCTCACGCACCACAGCAGTGCACACCTTTCCTGAAACATCAATCCCAGAAAAAACGAGCCACAGCTGTATATTCTTGAGGACCGTTAGATGATCCCATAGAGGAGTTGACTGCGAAAGCAGACTCATGCTCCGTGTCTTGGGCGCTGTGTGAGTAACATCTCTGCCATCAATCAACACAGCGCCATTGGATGGCATTTGCAGCCCGGCAATACTCCACAAAAGTGTTGTTTTGCCACACCCTGATGGGCCAAGGAGAACAGTTGTTTTTTTTGCTTCGATCGCAATTGAGACATCACGAACCGCGGTAATGACTTCCTGCGTCGGACGGAACCACCGTCCACGTACAGGGAACGCAACCGAGAGGTTGCGCGTTTCAATGTGCATGGCGCACCTCCAAGTTACATGATTACTAACTTCAGCTACTATAGATACTTTCAGTTTAATTGTCAAAAAATATTGAAAAGAAGACGTGACAAAAGAAAAACGCGCCGCTAGCTTCCTAGCGGCGCGTTGGTATCCTGACTCATTCTCGAGAGAATACCTTAGTTGCTCCGACTGAGGGCCCTGTCGGCAATCCGAAGGTTTTCGACACCTCCGACATAGACACCGTAGTCAGCCATAACCTCAGGGTCAGCCGTGCAGCCGCCCATATTGGTAACGATGCGATCGATCATCTCATCGATGGCCGGCTCGTACATTTCTCCATACTTGTCGAGTGAAATGTAGAGCTCGTTCGCCAAAGCAGTGCGGAATTCGGGAACGAGACGTCGCTTCTTAATATCCTCAACTGCTCGCTGCATTCCCCGACAGAACATGTCGGCCAGCTCCTCTCCACGTTCAGTTTCGTAGAAACTCGCCATCATGACGATTCCAGACTCGGGAAATGGGCGAAACTGATCCGAGTTAAGGATGACTGCGTAGCCTTCGGTTTGCGCACGGAGATGAAACGGCGCCGCAACAACCGCAAGGTCGGTTACTCCATCCTTCATGCCAGCGTAGCGCTTACCAGATGCACCGAGCTGTACTCCGTAGACCACGTTTTCTCCGTGATCAGGAACAGTACCAGCAGAAACTGCTTCTCGATACATTTCCCGAGTGCCACAGAAGAATGCGACCGGCGCTTCGCCAGCAGCGTTGAGCTCCTGGTTTTTGTCGACAACGTAGGCGATCAGGATGCCAGTCGCTGTGTTACGCGACGTTTCTTGGTTGATGATCGCATGCTGACGCTCCGTAACATAGAGACCCGGCTCGCAGAGCGACACTGAGATCGATACATCGCGAAGGACATTCTCGACAGATCCGACCATGTAGAGCCCTCTTCCTTGAGGGCCAATTAGGACATAGTTGTGTCCTGTCGAGAGTACGCTGGTGAGAACACAGTCGTCACCGCCGACGATCGAACACCCGAAGACGCGCTCGATTGAATTCGAGGCGCGTGCCTGACCTGAATTGAGCGCAGCAAACTGCTGGCCGGCGTCAGAGATTTTGAGGATGGTGACTTCTTCGTCGAAGAAGTCATTTTTGGCGGCGTAGTCAGGGACAAATCCTGCAGTCCACCACGTGTCCCAGATGACATAGCCGATTTGATCATCAGCGTATGCTTTCGAGGGGAGTACCGCAATCATCGCAACCGCGATGACAACGGCAAGAGTGCGAAGCGTATGCATAACGTACCTCTCTTTCTTTTCTGAATGTTACGGATTCTGCTTCAAACTAATCCAAAACGATAGTAGCATATACTCACAGTTGCGCAAGAAAAAGACCCGCAAGTAGCTAGCTTGCGGGTCGTTAAAGAGCATACGGCTAAAACGCAGTAACCCCACGATTAGCCCATCTGCCAGGATCCATATGGTGACATAGTTTCCGTTGCCACGAGACCAACTCATTAATGCTTAAGTGGTCGGTTCGCATGGTTGGGGTGAACTTTGTAACCAAACTTGAATGCGGATCATCGGGCATTAAACCAGAGCGCTTGTACGCGTCGGTGAGAGGTATCCCGGGGAACGGAATCAGTACTGTTGGATTTATTGAGAGACGAACTTCAGGATTTTCTTTTTGAAGAGTCCTCTTTAATTCCGCAAGTGCCTCATCAAGCCGGCTCAAAGATTCGTGAGAGTCTTCTCGCAGTCCGATAATGACCCCAAAAAGAAGGTCTGGCGCACCAGAGCGAACGATCGCTTTGCACATCTCAACGACACCTCTCCAGTGCATCAGCTTTTGATAACGCTCAGTTCCCTCAAGTGGTCGCTCAAGTGGAATAAACGCCTGGATGCATTGTTCTCCGTAGACCGCCTGAACCAGCTCCACGTCCGGAGTCAGATCGCTCTCTTCTCTAATACGGAGGGTGCGATCGATACTGACCCCTTTGGTGAGTTTTGAGATTTCGATGCCGTTACGAAACATCCACGACAACCCCCTTTCACGGAACTGTCGCATCGTCTCGAACACAACATCACGACCCCCCTCCCAAAGCAGACGTCCGAGAAACTGGTCGGACATGGTGTTTACCGTACGTGCACCAGAGAGACACTGAAGCTCGAGCCACCGCCCCACAACATCAGGAGACATGTAGCTGTAGGAAAGTCCGTACGGGCCATTTCGACGAGTCATACAGAAGTCACACGCCTGATCACATCCATAATCGAGCACCAAACTGGTGAATGGAAAGCGATCTTGAGGTAGTGTGTCACGCCACCGATTCTCGAGAAGTCCACGCACTTGTTCGACTGAAGGAAGTTGCCAGTTGTTTGGAGTGAGTCTCCATGAACCAGCGACCACCTGACCAACGCCTTGTATGTGTGCGCGAATCGGTTTCTCAGTTGAACCAGTGAGAGCGATCTCAATTGCACCAGCATTACTTCCGCCACTTTTATCAAGCACAACAACTGTGGCTCCTGCTTGCAGGTACCTCTCAGGTTGTGCAATGGCATCAGTTCCACCGACTACGACTTTTTTATTATTTTTTGAGAGAAACTCGATGACCCACAGGACAATCGCCTGCTCCATATGAAAATTCGACGTAATACCAAACACGTCGAACTGATCAAGTGGAATGTCTTCAAGTCTCTTGCCTAAGGCAATTGGGTGAAGCTTCTTACCATTCCAAGAAACCGAATCAAACGCGTGGACGTGGGTACCGTCACGCATACTGAAACGAGTCACAGAATGACCAGCTGCTTCAAGCGACCCAATAAGCGCCTGTGGAGTCGACCCAATGAGAATTGAGTCTGTAAAGTTTTTTCCTTCATCGTCACGTAAAAGTGCGACGGGAGTCTGAATGAGACATATGTGCGCCATTTTTTCACCTCCTTCCTGAGGATATTCTGGCATATATCTAATATGTTAGTGTAGATGAAACAAATAACGTGTCAATAAAAAAGCGGCGCCACTGGCGCCGCTTGAGTTTCCGGTACTAGAATCGCACCGAATGAGTGTCACCGCAGATAGTGCAGTAACCCTCATGGTAGTGTGTGGCCAAAAAGACGATGGACCAGCGCGCAACATCCTCATCAAGTCCATCAAACGGACACTGGAGGACATCGTGCCATTGGGGCACCATCGACGAGTGGGTCACACGAAAGAGCTCGAGTGCAGGAAAGATGAACGGTTCATACGGAGCGCCTTCTTTTGGAAAGTGAAGGTTTTCGTCAGAAGAACCGAATCGGAACCCTTGAGCGTTTTCTCCGAGCATAATGTCCCAACTACCTGGGTCGAAGTGTGGACGACAGAGTGACATCTTCCCAGTTCTCGGGTCAACATCTGCGTAGGGGTACCTGAAGAAAGAGACGGACGAGCGCGACTTCTTTCCTTCCGGGAAGAAGGTATTCACAAGGTTGGGAAAAGTAGCACTCATTGTCTCGATCACATCCCTAAATGCACACTCTGCATCTTCGTACAGTACCCGGGCGGCTTCCGCAAATGCTTGAGCTTCGGGATACTGCTCCATCTCAGAAGCAAAGACCTCTTCAAACCCAGGTCCGTACATGAATTGGGCCTGTGTTGGACGACCCATTTCTTTTTGTGGGACTGAGCGAAACCCAATCTCTTCACAGAGATGAGAGGGAGCTGATCCTTCAGGCAAGACAAAAGATTGCATCACTTCGATCGGCAGCTGAAGAAACTCAACAAACGCTTCTCCGGCCCTCGTTGCGTTTTGAGGGTTGCCCAGTTGAACGGGCGCGCAACCTTCCTCAAGAATCGCTTGAGTAACAGGGTCGTTCACCAGGAGATCTGATTCGGGAAGGAGGAAGTTTGCAGATGGAGGAGTAATCTCTCCACCAGCCAAAATCCATCCGCGAACCCCATCAGTGACCTGAATCACGTCTTCGTACCCATGTTCAAGAAGCGCAAAGGCAGCCATATAGGCAAGCCCGCACCCAGACTGCTCTGAGAACACGAAGATTCGAGCGCTCTTCGGTACGTTAAGCAGCATGAAACGTTCCATGAAAGAGTTTCTGCTGCTTCCCTTGAAAATGGAGCCGTACCAGACATTGTGCGCACCAGGAATATGGTGCGCACGGAAGGCAGATTCTCGACTGGCGTCGATAATGACATCAGAGTCTTTTACATCGGCAAGAACCGATTGTGCAGACCACGTCTTTGGCGTAACCGGTGCTGTAGTCATGTGTAAACCTCTTTTTCATCTAGTTATTGCACATAGTAGCATCGCACCTCTAACCAAGAGTATTGATGCTTCTATTTCTAAAAACCAGTATCTTGTTATTTTGTATAAAAGTCAATTACACCAGCCACATTGCGAAAGCGTCTATGCAGTGGCATCATACACACTACTATGGAGATAGATTCCTCACACCCATACACACTCATTGAAAACATACGTAACGAGAAACACGCGACGTTATATAAGGACCTTTGGGGTGACACAACATATACTCACCTCATGGATGTCCCCCAACTTCACTGGAAAGATTTAGTAATGTGCCCTTTTAAAAAACGATTGTATCGAGATGATAATCATTTTGTACATATTGCATACAAAGATGATGAGGCCTGTCTTATCGCAAGAACAACAAAAGATATTGTCCACGAACTATATGGAGATACGAGTAAAAAAAGACCACTTGTAGCATTTCATTACCGACACCACACAATAGAAAAAAGTGAGTGGTTTTATGAACACAATCTATTACCCCTTCCTGCTATTGATGACCTACATGCAGCAGTTGAAATTGCACGAATGTATGAAGTAGATACCCTCACCTGTGACACCCGTAGTCTCATGCAACTACAAACACATTTGCATAAACTACCCCTCACATCTGTGTACGTGGTAGATACTTTTTTTGATGAAGAGGTAATAAAAAATATCTCTTCAAAATACGAAATAAGACTAATACTTGCACTTCCAGAAACTGGAACATTGGCGGTAAGTTGTCCAGAGAATACTCCAGGAAGCTATTTTCACCCCCACCACTCTACCATCCTTGAATATGGAAAATCACTTATAGCAACACGAAATGTATTGCTTCCAACACCAATTATTCGCTACAACACTGGTATACCAACACAGAAAATTCAGGAAAGTATCTGTAGCTGCAACAGTAAAGAAACATTTACACTTCATGCATAAAGTAATATGTACAACAAAAAAAGATATTGAAGGGACTATTGTTGGATTGGATCAATATAAGCCAGGAGATGCGTCAGTAAAAGACCTCACACTTAAAGTAAGTGGTGGCACAAGCGGCGTACTTACTGTAGTTGTTGAGCAAAATGCAGTTGAGAGAAAGAAGAGACATTACACAGACAAAGCTCATGCACTCATACGACTTGGTGGGCAACGTACAAGCGCACTATCTGGCACGAATTTACTACTTCGTTACGCATCACACACTCGAGTACTTGCAATTGATGCAAAAGATTTGAGGCACCCAGCAATTGGCCACGCATTAGCTGGGTTTGCCCCAACCGAACTCTATAGCATCCCGCTCTCTTTTTTAAGGACTGTTATGTACACACTGCGATTACACGATATGTCGTGGGCATTTCGTCGTGTGCGTTACATTCTATACTCAGGAGAATGGACAAGCGCAAAAGAAAAAGAAGAGATTCTTAAAGATTTTCCTAAACTTGAAGAAAGTGTTGATGAGTATGGATCAGCTGAGGCTGGACCGTATGCTGTGAGTTGTAAACATTTATCAAAAAAATATGAAAAAGAAGGACTCTTAGTATTTCATCCACACGAATCTGTTGGCTTATGGATTGATGGAGACAAAGGAGGTGGTGAAATTATTATATCTACTAATGAATTAAAAAATTACAGAACGGGAGATAAAGGAGAATTGAGAGAAGAGAAATGTGAATGCGGAGAAAAGAAGACATTAATATTTCATGGTCGCATCAATACCGATTACGTAGATTGTGCCGGTGCTATTTTTTCTATTAAAGACCTCGAGCATGTCTTTAATTATTTATCAGATATTGTTTCCGACTACCAAATTATAGTGAGAGAACATATTGAAAACAAAACACCAAAAGGAAGTGTACATATAAAGTTTGTACCAACAAGGGCGTATAAGAATCATTCAGATGTAACTACGTATGTTACTGAATTTGTACACAAACATCTTGCTGTAACCCCAACACGTACACTTGGCGAGCTGGTTGAGCAAAAGATATTTACCCCAACAACAGCAGAAATAGTTTCTTCAATCTCAAAAAAGACTGATAAACGTGAAAGAATAAAGAAAGAAATTTAAAAACTCTTAACCTTATACTTTCGAGTCCTTCAACTAAAATGAACATACTGACTTTCGCCAGCATGTTCATCTTGGTGCCCAGGGCGGGACTCGAACCCGCATGCACTAAGTGCCACGGCCCTCAACCGTGTGTGTATACCAGTTCCACCACCTGGGCATATACACGAGTAAGAGTAATACTACTCTGTTTTCTTTTTCTCTTCCACCTCTTCTGCCTTTTCCTCCTTCTGTTCTTCTACTGATTCCTCTTTTTCTTGAGAGTTCTCAGTATTTTCTACTGAAGAATCTTGAACTTCTTCTTTTTTATCCTCAACTTCTTGAGAAGCTGCCTCTTCTGCTTTCTTTTCTGCTTCTTCAGCTTGCGCCTTGTCTTCTGTGTCAGAGCTTGATGCAAGGTTCACCAGTTGCATTTTACGCATCTGTCGCTTAATTTCACGAGCAACTTTTTCACGAATATGATATAGCTTTGCGCGGCGCACCTTTGAACGGCGAACAATCTCAATTTTATCAATCATAGGAGAATAGAGTGGGAATATTTTTTCAATACCTACACCACCTGAAACACGACGAACAGTAAATGTTGCTCCTGGCTCATTGCCGTGCTTTCGAGCAAGCACCAAACCTTCAAACGCCTGGAGTCGTGTTTTTCCTTTTTCTTCAATTTTCTGCCACACACGAACCGTATCCCCGACGCGGATGCCGAGGTCTTTACGATTTTCCATATTTACTGGAGAGATAACTACTCCTTTATGTGCAGTTGCGTTTGCCATATAAATTTAATGACTAGAACTGTACCATAGCCGTTAGCACTCTGCAATATTTACCCTACTCAATACCAAGAAGGTTGAGGGCATTATTAAAGTCCTCTGGTAGTGGCGCTTTAACAGTTTTTCGCTCACCACTCGGGAGATCAAAGGAAATTGTGTGCGCATGAAGTGCTGGTCGCTCAAACCCAAGAATACATTCTTTTTTGGGTGCGTAGATGTGATCACACACAATCGGGTGGTGAATAGCTTTAAGGTGTACCCGAATCTGATGCGTTCTTCCAGTTTTAGGGCTAACCGACATATAACTTAATAATTCGCCACTCTTTGGGTCGGTTATTCGATTAAGAAGATGCCACTCGGTTACAGCAGCCCGAAGTGTTCCTCGTTTACCAGAAAGTGCCGTCCATTTGCGTGGCTTTTTTTTGGTACGACCAATTTCCATATCAATAACACCCCTGTCTTCTTTTGCTTGCCCATAGACAAAGGCTCGATACTCTTTTTCAAGAGAACGGGCTTGAAACTGTTTTTTAATAAATTGGTGAGACTCTTGTGACCGTACAAGTATCAAAGCCCCTGAGGTGGTGCGATCAAGTCGGTGTACAATGCCTGGTCGAGAAATGTGCACTCCTTGCGGGCTGATACCATCTTCTCCAACACCAATCATTTCTGGATAGTGCTCTTTCACCCAATCAACAACTGACGACTCTTCGTTTCTCCCATCAAAATGCACAATAAGCCCCGCTGGCTTATTGATCACCACCACGTCCTTATCTTCATAGAGTATTTCAATAGATGACATACGTTACCCACATTACTTACCCATACGTCTTTCACGAGACGCAAACTCAGTAAGCATTGATGTGAATTCTTCGTGTGAAAAATCTGGCCAAAATGTATCTGAAAAAAATAGCTCACTATAGGTGCCTTGCCACGGTAAAAAATTTGAGAGTCGCTTTTCACCACCAGTACGAAGAATAATGTCAGGGTCAGGTACTGTTGCGGTCCAAAGATGTTTTTTAAACATGTCTTCACGTATTTCCCCACCTTCTTTCATGCACTCATTTGCAGCGTGTATGATCTCAGCTCTCCCCCCATATGACGCGGCAATAACGACTGTGTACTCAGTGTTGTTCTTGGTCTCTTCCATAAGGGTGCGCATCATCTCTTCTAAATCAGTAGGAAACTGCGAAAGGTCCCCAGCAAATATAATGCGCACTTTTTCTTCCTTTAGTCGTTCTGTCTGCTCTTTAATAATGGTTCGAAACAAATCGAGAAGGTAAGACACCTCTTCTTTAGATCGTTTCCAGTTCTCAGTTGAAAGAGCGTAAAAAATGAGGTTGTGCACACCCGCTTCTTTTGCCCAATCAAGTACCTCCTTAAATTTTTCATACCCTCGACGGTGCCCCTCAAGAGTTGGGAGTCCTTTTTCACGTGCCCAGCGACGGTTTCCATCCATTATTAAACCAATACATTGAGGCACTCGTGTTTCATGTTGCATAAGGATTCAGTATACCTAACTAATATATAATAGAAAAACTATCGAACTTACTCGAAGGTTCCCTCCACTCTGTTTCAACACGTACCACTCGAGCAAGAAAAGGACCTTTGTGAAGATGTTCGAGTAACTTTTCAAGCTTTGCTTCACTCCCCTGCGCAATTACCTCAACTGTTCCATCGTCAAGATTCTCAACAGTTCCACGAAGTCCTAATATCCGAGCGTGGCGTTGTACAAAATCACGAAACATGACCATTTGGACTTTCCCAGAAACAATAGCTTTTATTTCTTTCATTACTGTATGTATTACCATAAAACGGCTCAAAAAGTGAGCCGTTTTATGATTTTGTGGGCGATGAGGGACTTGGTGTCAGCTCACATCACTATTTTAGTACGCTGCGCTTCTAAAATAGTGTGTGGCTCCTACCCGATCTCCCTCGCCTTCGGCTCAGTCCGATGTTCAAGTCCGCTCGCAAATTAAAACAGCATAACCAAAGTTATACTGTTTTAATTTTGTGGGCGATGAGGGACTTGAACCCCCGACCTTTTCGGTGTAAACGAACTGCTCTAGCCAACTGAGCTAATCGCCCTTATGTACCTCTTATGTACCTAAACCAAGCTCTTAACCTGTTTTAACCTGGTAGATATAGAGTATATATAAAAAATCTTAAAATTCAATGTATGTTTAATACTTTTTTATATACCATGTGGTAGAGTGTATAGTATGCATATCCTTTCTAGAGACGAACGAAAAGCAACTCTTGTACTCCTAATAATCGGCTTATTTGTATTTTTAGGTGCAACACTACTTTATGATACAAATTTCCAAAATATTTCTAGCGCTTCAGAAAAAAAAGAAAGTTACACGAAAGTATATACCACCTCCTACCCAGAAAATGCGCAGAAGAAAATACGCTGGATGATTGCACATGCCCCTGAAACATATTTTCTTGAAGCAGCAACAACATTTAAAAACATTATTGAACAAGAGTCAGGGGGTACTATAACTGTTGAAATTAGTACTTTTGATGATACTGTTTCTGAAAGTGAACAGGATGATTTTCGTGCAACTGCAATTGAAAAACTTCGTTTAGGAGAGACCGATATGATGCAGACATACATATCTGATGGCCTCACTGAAATAGAATCAAAATTGATGGTCTTAGAGTTACCTAGACTCTTTAGAGACTATGAACATATTAACCGTGTAGTTGAAGGAGAGATTGGAGAAGAGTTACTTTCAGGATTAGAGGGCAGTGAATTTACTGGACTCGCTTTTACCTTTAGCGGTGGTTTCGTTTCATTTTTCTCAAAAGACCCCAGTGTGACTAACCTTGACTCGTTGAAAGGAAGAGAAACACCACAGGAAAGCGGTGGCCTACTTGGTAAAAGATTTCACGAAATACTTGGAATGAAACTTACTGACAAAGAATCAATAAATCGAGAAACTCATGTGTCACGAGCAATTTATACTGATTTCTTTGGAAACAATGACTACTATACAGAAGACCGAGAACAACAGTCATTTCTACACTCAAATCACGCAGTACTATTTACCGTATTGGTAATGAATAGTGATTTCTTTAACTCACTCACACCAGAAGAGCAAAGTATTGTCACTCGCGCAGCAAAAATAGCTGCACAAAAAGAACGTAAAGAGATTGAATCTGACGAATACCGATTTATGGCCAGTGATCGAAACAGGTGGGTACACACACTTTCATCAAAAGATGAAAGACGGCTTGATGAAATTAGAGAACAACTTGTTTCTGAATTTTCAGAATACTTCTCCCCTGCCCTTGTTGAGAGAATTAAAAACCTTTAACTCTATAGTACAAAACACCAGCTTCTGTGAGTGTTTTAATTTTGATGTCCCCGCGAGGAATCCAATATAATAGGCGTCAGGTTTCTAAGCTCACTACGTTCGCTAAGAACCTCCTGCCCGGGCTCGCAATCCCTCGCAAGCTCAGGATATAGCTCCGCCTCACAAAACTAGAGAAAACGAGACGCAGGTCTCGTTTTCTTGCAGTTTTGTGCCCCCACGAGGAATCGAACCTCGATTAGCTCCTTAGAAGGGAGCCGTTCTATCCATTAAACTACAGGGGCAGAACAATTCACACTATACGTAAAAAGTTACCTTTAAACAATTACAAAGATGGGTTCGGTATTCGTGGTGGTGTTATTTGACGGTCTTCAAATAACGCCTCCTTTATCTCAAAGGAAACTAATAACTCCTCAAGAAGTGTTCTATCGATAGTGTCAATGCGGACTTCTTGAGATTGTTCTACAAGAAAAATATCTCCTTCACTTACTTGCAAAAACAGGTACACACTAAAGCCTATAAGAAGAATATTGAGAATAGAAAAACTGACAAGGACCATCTCCCAATGACGATATACTCGCGGTCGTGACGGAGTACGATTAGCTTTAAAAAGAGTGAGGTAGTGACGTATCTTTTTTTGTAGGTCTTCAATATTCATAAGTATTATTCTACGTGCTTGAGCACAGTGAACTCAACGTTTGCTTGCCAGAGAAATGAATCAGGAATTCTCTCCAACTGCACTCGCTTAAAGGTAATACCAAACGAGAGTGTCTCAAGTAGTGAAATGAGTTGCACTAAGGCATTCCACGAACCACGAGAAGCAAAACGAATCTCAAGTTCTTCGTATGGAGTTTGTGCACCTGAGGGAGTGAGCACATCAACAGCGTTCACATCAACTGATGCTTGAACTTCATCTCCAAGAGACTCAAGCGTTTCAAGAAAATTGACCACGCCGTCAGACGATACAAAATAGCTATCAATCTCATTAAATTCCCCCTCAAGCTCTTGCAGTAACTGTCGAACTGACCTAAGACGCTGATCTTGGCGTATTTCAATATCAAGCTGATTTTGAAGTAAAGAAATTTCGTTATTAATATTTTTTATTTTAAAGAAAAAAAACAAATAGACGCTACACGCAACAATGGTGAGCACACCGACTGTAATAGCAAGAATTGTTGTTCGTGAAATTTGCATACTTAAAAATTACCTACCAGTGTTATTGAAAAAACAATGTTAGAATCTCGTGCAAGACTAGATACCGGAAGATCAACAGAGTTAAAGAGACTTTCCGCCCGAAGTCTATCTGCAAACTCAATAAGTCCAACCCTCGAGTCTGATCGACCAGTTATTCGTAACTGACTTGCACTACCATTGGTGTAGTAAAACGCATCCACAGTCACTTGAGGACTTAGATTTTTCACCACAGTATGTATAAGCTCGGTTTGTGGTACCTGTTTTTGCACCTCAGTTAACTGCTGTATTTTATTTTTTGTAGCAGTGAATGAAGCAACTGACGTATTCTGCCCCCTACTCTCTATTGCCTTATCAAGTAATTCAGATTGGCGGGTTATTGTCTCTTCTTTTAAAGAGGATACAAAGTATGATGGCAACAACAAGATGACTCCAAAAATAGTTGAGAGTAGGAAGAAAAGTAGAACGAGTATAACAAGGCGTAATAGATATTCACGCTCAAAGTGTTTTCTTTCTTTTAGTGGAAGTAAATTTGCCATACTTACATAAGTGCCAGACCTATTGCTGTTGCGTATGAAAGCGCTCGTTCTTCCTGGATCTGGGGTATGTACGCTTCATACGAAATGACGTTTTGCCACACATTTGCTCGCTCAACAGATACCTTCACTCCAGATGAGATATACTCTGGAAGACCTTTAAGTGAAGCATTACCTCCACACAAAATAATTGTGTGTACCTGATTTTCATCTTTTCTGTTTTCTTCTTTATTGTTCCAGTATGCGACATGTCGACTTATTTCATCACGAAGTACGGAAACAGTACTGATGAGTGAGTCGTGAAGTTCCTTATTTTGCTCAGTATCAACAAACCCTTTTGTATTTTTTATTTTTTCTGCTTCTATTTCATCCACCTGAAAATACTTCATGATTGCTTCAGTCATTTCATTACCACCTACGTTAACTGTTGAGGTGAAACCAACAATGCGATTCTTCACAATAGTGATGCTACTTCTGGTACGACCAAAGTCGACAATAAGGTAGGTTTTATTATCACCGTGTGGGATAACTGCGTTCGCAATTGCCTGACCTTCGAGCTCAAAAGAAACAGGAAAAAGTCCTGATTTTCTTAAAATATCTTGGTACCCAAGAATAAATTGTTTAGAAAAAACAGTAACACTTATTTCAATATTTTCTTTTTGTTCATGCACTACATCATAATCAAAGATTGCATCTTGCGGTGTAATTGGCACGTGTTCTTCAAGTTGAAATTCAATACTACTACGAATTTGTTTTTCACTATCTGCTTGAGGAACAGAGGTTTGAAATAAGTAGGCCTTTTCTTCTGGAAGGGATGCTCGAATAAAGTGCATATTGTACTTTTCTCGGAGAGCGGCGAGTACCGCAATAAGAGCAGCAGGGTCTTGAACTTCCCCATTTTCTACAACCCCAGCCATGAGGCGTTTTTCTTCAATAAAATCTGGAATGTACCCTTCGCGAACTTTCTTTAAACCGAGAACCTTCACACCACTATGAGATATATCAACACCAGTCGCAGCAAGATCAAGAAATGATGGTGGTGGAAATGATTTCAGTAGCCGTTCACTAAGCGAAATCTCTGCTGTATTTTTTTTCATGAATACATTTAGTATACCCTCCACAGCTCTTTTTTAAAAAATGAACGTGGGGTTATCTACACACAACTTATACAAGAACACGCGCAAGAATAAAAAGTATGATGAGTACCACAACAGCTCCGGTAAGAGCCGCTGAGTACCGTGAAAGTAATTTTACAGCGTATTCACCAAACAGGTGGACCATGTATGCGATACCAATATAGCGGAGTCCACGACCAAGAATAGAGGCAACAAGAAAAACAAAGAAATTAATCTTTAAGAACCCAGAAACAAGCACAAATACTTTGTAAGGAATTGGAGTAAAGGCAGCAATAAATATAGACCAGAAGGCATTTTCACTAAAAAGTACGCGAACCACTTCAACCTCAGACGAGAGATTGTAAAAATCAATAATTTTTACACCAATAGTATCAAAGAAAAACACTGCAATAGCGTATCCAAACACGGCACCGAGAATTGAAGCAACAGTTGTTAGTATTCCTAAATACAGCCAGTTTCGAGAACTTACAAGGAGCATCGCGATAAGAAGAATGTCTGGCGGTACAAAGAGAAATGATGACTCAGTGAAAGAAAGGAAAAAGAGCCAGGCTTTTGCATACGCACCGTGAGCTCGTTCTTTAAACCACTCAGTACTGCGCATCTGAAAAGAAATGAGTTTAGTGTACATATTCTACTGTATACGACTTCCTGGAGTGATATCAGAGGTTGGTTCAATAAATGAAAATTCACCCGCTTCGTTTGAAACTGCTAAAATCATTCCGTTACTTTCTAGACCACGTATCACCCGCGGCTCAAGGTTTATAATAAAAGGAAACTTTCTACCAATGAGTGCTTCTGGTTCAGTGTGCTGGGCAATACCTGATACAATCTGTCGTGGCGCACTCTCCCCAACATTAACCATAAGCTTTATTAACTTGTCAGTTTCTGGCACTCGCTCAGCGGACACTATTTCCCCAATTGCAATATCTAATTGTGAAAAATCATTATACGAAATCATACACACACTTTAGCTTCTCTTTCCTTGCTTATCAAGAAAACGCTGCAAAATAAGCGCTGCCGCAGAAGCGTCGATCATGATCTGTGTACTTCCCTCTCGACGAGCTTCTGATGAGGTGAAGAATTCTGGTTGAAGATACACTGGGATGTTGGTTTCTTTTTCAAGAAGCGCAACAAAACGTTTAATATCGTCCATAATAAAATTTTCTGATCCATCAGTATTTAGTGATTGACCAACTACTATTGCTTCTACAGTATGGGTTTTAATAGTATCCCGAATCTCACCAATGAGGGTGTGCGAATGCCTGAGAACAGCTTTAGGAAACGCAAGAGTGCCTGTATCATCAGAAATTGCTACACCAACCTTTTTAGTACCATAATCAATGCCGAGATATTTCATGTGTTGATTAAGTGTACCATGGCTTTAAAAAGCTGTTATTTGATGATACAGTGTACTCGACCAAGGAGAGGTGGCAGAGTGGTCGAATGCACCGGTCTTGAAAACCGGAGTCTCGGAAACGGGACCGTGGGTTCGAATCCCACCCTCTCCGCATTTATAAAAATAATGGCTTTATGCCATTTGTTTTTGTACACTAAGAGGAAGAACGGGGTTCGAACGGAACTTTTGCGCCGTAAGGAATAAGCAAAAGTCCGCGGCTCTGGAGGAGCACTGCGAGTATATTGTGAATACCTGGAACAATACGAGCAGTGTGGAGGAAGTGGAATCCCACCCCCTCCGCAATGTATTAAAATTTTTATCATATGAATGATATTTCATTTCTAACAGAAGCAGATGGATCCTTCTTGATACTTCTTATTGTACTCATGATTTGGGTTACTGTATGGAAGGGTCTTGCACTCTGGAAGGCAGCACAACTACATCATACGTGGTGGTTTATTGCGATGTTGCTCATTAACACTATTGGAATCCTTGAAATACTCTACATATACTTTTTTTCTAAAAGAATGGAGAGATCAGAAGATGCTGCCACAGAAGACGCAGAAGAAGAGGTTGAGTAATTGACACTAAATTGTATTCCGTAGCTAGAACACGTGCTACTATAAATGTATATGCGTGCACTAGTGCACTCTTTGTAATGTATGGAACCAATTCGTTGGCAGGCACCTGAATATACACACTATGAAAAAAGCAGTGACTGGTACTGGGCACTTGGCATTGTTGCACTTTCTGGTGCGGTAACTGCACTTATTTTAAAAAATATACTTTTCGCACTCTTTATTATTATTGCAGCATTTACTGTTGCTCTTTTTGCCTCGCGAAAACCGCAACTGGTACACTTTGAACTGCAAAGACGAGGTATTGCTATTGATGAGACACTGTATCCATTCAATACACTTGAATCGTTTTGGATTCATGAAGATGAACATGGTCATCACATGCTCATCCTAAAATCAGAACGATTTTTTATGCCACACATCGTTATCCCACTTACACAAAATATAGAGATGATACACGATACATTAAGCGAACGACTTACTGAAGAAGAAATGCAGGAACCAGTCTCGCATAAAATTCTAGAATTTTTTGGATTCTAATAGGAGTGAATTACCAAGCTGTAAAGAAAAAGGGAGATACTCGATATCTTGACATTTAAAAATAAATTTGGTACAATTAATAGAGAATAAAGATACCACACCCACCAACAAGGAGACAGATTATGAGAATCTCATTGTTTCTCGTCCTCGCGCTCTCCCTGCTTGGGGGATGTGCGTCGACAGATCAAGAAGTTACCGTGCCGGAATTCCCAACTCATCCAGAGACTCGCTTTTGGATTGATATGGATCCTGCATGTGACGAGCGACTTTCAAATGCTGATCCTGACGACTGCCTCGCCTACTTTCTCGCAAAGCGAGCGGGGATGAATATTGTCGGGATTAGTACAACCGGAGGTAACGCGAACGAACGCGAGACCTGGTCTGTTGCCCAGCGCTTGGTTCATAGAGATGTTCCTCTCTATCGAGGAATTGATAGAGGGGATGGAGTATGCGCCTCCGATGCAGTTCGTGCAATGAGAAATGCACTCATCGAAGGTCCTCTGCGTATCATTGCGCTCGGTCCGCTGACCAACATCGCACACCTGCTGAGGTGCTATCCTGAATCTCAAGAAAATATAGAGGATATCATATTTGTTGGCTCTCGCTTTCTTGGTGAAGAGTTTGTCGTAAATCCTAACTGGCTCATTTCGTTTGAGTTACGAGACCTAAACGTTGTCGAAGACATACAAGCGGTGGAATTCGTTCTACAGCATGACCTACGACTTCGCTACGTCCCGTTCCAGGCAGGAATACAACTGTCGATGTATGCTTCAGAGCTTGTTGCCCAAGATATACAGCTTCCCGACTACCTGTACACTCGTCTGTACGATTGGGGAGCAACGTCTTTCGTATTCTTGGGAGCAGATGGGTTTATACCCTTTGACTCTGCAGCAATTGCGCTTGCTCTCTGGCCTCAAAAGTTTTCATGTGTGCCAGTACACGCAAACATCGTTAGTGGTGACCTCATCACGAAACTACATCAAGGTGGAGTACACCAACACTGCACCCCGAGAGAGAGCCTAGTAGTAAAACGCTACATCCTCGGAACACTCACCCTACCATAAGCGCACAAGCGATTGTGGTAGGGTTTTTTGTATCTCATTAGAATAAACGTCTCTAGAATTCTTGGAAGAGAGGAAGCAGCTCTACCGTAACGGTACTACTTACACTTCCTGCTTCAGTACTACATGAAAGAGTGTACGTAGTCTCTTGCCCAAGAGCGCTTGTTGTTTGTGATCCAGAGAGACCACTAAAGGAATCGGTAATGTTTGGATTATCTTCTGATACGGAACAGCTATCAACATCAGTTGCTGACCAGCTAATAACTGAGGTCTCACCTGAGCGAATTCTTTCAGGATTTGCAGAAATTGAAAGCTCTGGGTCAAATACAGTGATTGTTTGAGATGTTTGCCCACCACTTGAACAGATAACAGTATATTCTGTTGTTGCAGTTGGAGAAACTTCAGCAGAACCAGAGGTTTCACCACCTGTTGAGAAATTAACCCCGGAACTTGAAATAGAGCTAAAACATGACCACGAGAGAGTACACGAACCACCTTCGTTCAAAGAGCCGCTACAGTTATTACCAAATGTTGGTGGCGGTACATAAGAGCCCTGACTGTAGTAAGAGCTTTGTCCGTAATACCCACCTTGTCCGTAATGAGGAGAACCTTTTGAAGCAGGTATTGCAAAACCGCCACTTTCTCCAGAAGGAGATGTAGAAAATAATCCAACTTCCACAGATGGATTAAGAGCAAGAGTCTTTTCTTCATCATAGTTTACTAGGAAGACTACTCCAACAAAAAGAAAAACGGAAAGGAGTACTAACGATTGAGAAAATTTTTTGTTACCTTTTTTGAAAAAGTGCATACCTGTACTTTAAATTAATAGTAAATCACAACTTATAAATCCGCAACTAGTTCTATGTTTGTTTCTATTGCTGTAATCATAGCGGAGAGAGCTTGGGGGGCAATATTTGGATCATTACCCGGGTATGCATACGACCAATCTCTGGGGGTTAATTTTTTAGTTTCTAAAAGTGCTTGGTCTAAGTATTTTTTTGCTTCTATTTCCTCTCCTAAATTTAAATAGGCTACTCCCAGCATGTTTAATAACCAAGGGTTGTTGGGGGCATATACCAAACCCTCTTCGGTGGTCTCTTTTACTAAATTAAAATCTCCTAACTGAAAGTAAATCCATGCAAGATCATTGTACCCCGCCCATATATCTGTTCGATGTGTACCAGTACTTAATGTAATTTCTTTTTGAATCTCAATGTATTTTAAGAAATCTTCAGCAGCATCTTCTAGTCTGCCCATGTATCCCAATATTAATCCGCGAGTATAAAATCCTTTCAGAAGATATAAGTCTTCAGATACACTATTACTACTTTCTATATGTTCATTAATTTGACCTAATGCAGTGTAAAAATTCCCATTCAAGAATGAAATACGTGCAATTTGATACATAGCCCATGGAAACGATGTGTCGTATTCCAAGGTTTTTTTAAAATATGTTTCTGCTTGAACTAAATCATATACCCCACTCTGATCTTCTGTGGTATTAAAATAGTAGTTACCAATCCGAAAAGAAAGCTCTGGATTGGGATCAAGGAAAAGTGACAATTCTGCTACACGAAACAGTTCCCACGTCTTTACCGCAATCTGTTCACGAAGGAAAAAAATTCCCACTGTTACAACAATTAAAATTGTTACGACTGTAGAAATGTATTTAAAAGAAATGTGCATGTAGAGATTATTTTACACTAAAAACTTGAGTATTTAAGTGTTTTTTGGGAAAACCTAAAACAATACCATACCGGGTATACTCTGAGTATAATAAAAAATTTGACAAAATATATAAAAAATGATAAAATATAAACAGACTACGCATTACAACAAACGCACTGGAGGTGCACTATGCTGACGAAAATTTTGGCAATTTCCGCCATCTTCGCCGCCATCTTCTCCACACCCTCACTCGCAGGTGAGGTGGAAGAGATGATTCCCCAGGTCTCAAGTGGTGAACTCCGCTACGATGGATCAAAAGGTGAATTCACCTACACCATCATCGATGCCCGGAACCACAGAAACAGTGAAGGTACGGATATAACTGTTACCGAATGGGGTAATCGTACCCGTTCCGATAGAACCAATGGCGTTCAGACCTGGAACCCCGACAGCCGAGAACTTCCTACTGAGCCGATGTACGTTGGTCTTGCCTGGGAAGAAAGTATCTCCGGCGAACGTGGGGGCCGATACTACCATCGTACAACCGAGTGTGAGGTGGAAGAGCGGGCCGACATCACAATCGCCGCCGGCACGTTCAGAAACGCCTGGAAGGTAGGCTGTAAGATCTACGAGGACCGGCTGTTCGTTCGCTTTGACGGCTGGTTTTCGGAGCGCGGGAGAATCAAGCTTCGGTCTCAGTACTCTGGAGACTTCCAGTACCGAGACGAGCTCCAAGGAGCTTCTCCGGAGCTTCTCCGTGCAATCGATCACAGCGAATAAGCGAAGGCTCTTGGGGCGTCACAACAAGTGACGTCCCATTTTCTTTAAACACACTCTTACAGTGTTAGTTTAAATTTTTTTGCGACGTTAATAAGAAGAAAAATGCTTACAATAAGTAGTATTTCGGCGATAAAAAAGAAAAGGGTGCTGTCTGTAGTTAACAAGAATGATGACACGCTGGTTCCTAAGAGAGAAATAAGAATTATACTTCCTATAACTCCACAAGACAAACAGGTTATACCTAAAGAAACACCAACTAATGCAAATACGCCAGTAGAAAGACTTTTGAATGATAAACTATTTTTCTTTTGCGAAAATAATGAGAGGAGTACGGTTACGTATACACCAATTAGTAGTGAAATAACAATATAGTGAACAAGTATCCATCCAGCTTCTGCGGTAAACAAAGAAGCTAGTATTCCGGGTAATATATTGAGAAATAGTGAAAATGGAAATGCGCCACTTATAACCCCTAACAAAAGAGTACTTTCTGAGAAGAAAAATAATGCCAAAAATACAAGAAAAGATATTACAAAAAAGATCTTCTTTGTAGCAACTTGATACAAGATGTGGGTGATGTTATTTGAGCTCATCAAGCATGATATCTACTATCTCTCTAAATGTTGCTTCTGGCTTGTTGCCAACAATATCATAGACACTTTGTGATGATACAAGAAATGTATGCGGAACAGTCCCTACACCAAGGACCTCTCCTGTTTTATGTTGTCTTTTTATATTTTCAAAACCATACTTATCAGCAAAGCATTGATCAATTACTTCAGAAGTAACCCCGACCTTTGAAGCACTTCTTTTAACATCTTCAAGAGGAATGTCTAACAACTGAACCCCCTCCGGGAGAAAGGTGTATAAATCATCCATAAACTCAAAGAAAGCATCCTCTCCACGTTCCCGCGCAACACATTCGGCAGCCGCCTCTTCTTCATCAATAATTCCTCGATACCGATAGAGAGGAATGTGTCGATACATCAATGCAATAGTGTCTGGATTACTATCTACAATTCGCTTTAACTTAGGATAAAGATACCGACAAAATTCACAGTTTACATCGGTATATTTTACTAAAAGTATTTGTGCATTAGGGTTGCCATAGACGTGATCTCCTTCTTGTATTGAAAGAGCCTTTCTCTTAAAATCATCACGACTTAAAACTTCCTCTGTATAGTTTTGTTCAACACGTTGATTGTATAGAAAAATACCTACAATAAGAATTATTGCTGCGAGAAGTATGCTTACTAAAGGAATATTTTTCTTCATAACACCTTAACTAAAAATCTGATTCAGACCACCCGAGCGATAGTAACATCTCTTTAAATTCTGGTATTGATCGAGCAACATCAACCAATTCTCCTTTTTGATTGTATGTATTATTTTTTTCAGCAATAAACAAACGTTTAAAACCAGGGTACGTGTCAATATCTAACCAAAACGGTTCAAGTAAATTTCGCACCTCATTAAGACGACCTTCTTCATACAAAAAGAGATTGAGGGCGTACGCATATCGAACACGCATATCAGAATTATTATTAGCAATGAGTGCAGCATTGATAGCATCTCGCATTGCAGATTCATAGTCATAGTCTAGACTAGCTGCTGAAAGACGAGCAAAGGTAATAGCTTTAAGATAGAGTGCTTCTGGTATGAGGTCGCTTGCACCCTCACTTCCTCTTGTTCTCCTAATATCAGATTCCGCGTTGTCTAATTTTTGATTAATAAGCGGCACATATTCATTCTTTAAATTTTCAAAATTGGGACTGTTGTTAATATGGGCCCGCTTTAATTCGTTAGCATACCACTTTGCAGAATGTAGCTCTGAAATAGCAAGCGGATAAAATGATGATGCATACTCATACAATCTTCTAAAAGAAAGTACCGTATCACCTTCAGAGTAAAAACTTTCATATGGACTGCCAGAAAAAATAACTGACAAGAGCTCTGTATCTAAATTACGATCAAATAAAAGCCCTATTCTCTGTACTGCATAGGCTCGTTGTGTATTTGAATAGCTATCATTGGCTGCAATATCCTTAAGAATGCTAACTGCTTCCTCAGGACTACTGTATGTTTGTGTCAAAGAGATTTTGTAAAGAATCTGACCCTCTTGGTCTGGATTTTCAGCTAGCTGTAATGCTTCCTTATATAAGATCTCTGCATTTCTTAAATTTTCTTCACGTGATGAACCTACTGCATTTCGCAAGAAATCCTCTGCTTGTATGTATGATTCATTTTGGCTAAGAGTTGATAAACTACCCTCCTCAATAAAAGTATTTTCTTGATTATTGTTAGTAGTAGGTGTAGTAATATTTGATGTATACAAAAAGAAACCAATGATGGCTATGAGGAGTACGAGAAAGGTGCTGAGCACTGCTATATACGGGGTGTAACTTTTTTTTGACACTTCTTCTTGCAGCACTTCACTACTATTTTCTAAATTTTGAGTATCTTCTGTTTCCACGTTGTTTTAACTTAATATACTTACTTTAAAAACCATCTGGTCCACAACCATCTGCACCGCCCCCATCAGACCCATCACAACCGTCTCTTCCCCCGCCGCCTCCATCAGGTCCTCCACCACCGCCTCCACCTGGCGCATCAGCATATACATTCGGTGGTGAATTAGTATATCCACCAGGGATAAGGGAAGTTACAAACGCAATAAGAGCAAAAACGATACTATAGAGAAAGAAATTTTTAATTTTGCTGATTTTTTTCATAGATGACAAAAATGAATCGCTACTCTGCTTATTATCCATTGTACCATTTATTTATATGCGGTGAAAAAGCTAGAGACTTTCTTAAAGCTGGGTTTCTACAGGAAGTCCAGAAAGCTGCCAGTTTTCAATACCACCTTCAATTCTTTGTATATTATAAAATCCCTGATGCTCCAAATAATGGTACCCTACCCCAGATGCTAACGCGCCGCTACAAATAAGGACAATGGTTTTATCAGTGTTTCGTGGTAGGTTTCTCCACTCATCATAAAGGGTATGGAGTGGCATAGAAATTGAGTCAGTCGCATGAACCCGATTGTAACTATTCTCACCTCGAACGTCGATAAATACAAAATCATCAGGATTCTGAGAGAATGCTTCGTAGAATTCAACAGGATCGACGTCATCAATTGTTGGAGTAATGAGGGGGAAATGTCTTACTGGTGTGAGTAACACAAAAAGTACGCCAATTAAAAAGAAGGCCACTCCTATTCCGATATTTTTAAGCGTGAACATATTCCTTATCATACGTATAAGTATAGCGTATTGTGTATACTATCCCATATGAAAGTTATCAACAATTCTGAAATAAGTAGCGCCCATAAAGAAAAGATTGGCTGGCTAAAAAACATATTAGAAGAAAAAGCTTTGCATTTTCGAAACACTTCACCTTTTGAAGCAGAAACCCAAGAAGGTCAACCTCTTTGGGTGTTTGATATACGTAATGTGCTATTTGAAGCAGAGGTCTTACAGACTATCGCTGAATTGTTTTGGGAAAAATACCATAATGAAGATAATTGTCAGGTTGGAGGCATGGAAACTTCTGCAATACCACTTATTACCGCTATTGTTCTTGAAGGAATAAAGCGTGGCAAAAAAGTAAGCGGATTTTACGTACGAAAATCTAGAAAAAAGGCTGGTCTCTTTAGACAAATAGAAGGAGCTCTTTCAGATAAACCAGTAATTTTAGTTGATGATCTACTTCACACTGGAAAAAGTTTTGTGCGACAAATTACGCTTCTAGAAAAAGAGAAGATAGAAATCACCTCTATCTTTAGTGTTGTGCAGTTTAAAAAAACTGAATCATATAGAGAAGATATATCTTCTCAGATACGTATTGATTCCCTTTTTAAAATTTATGATTTCTCGAAACTTCACAAACACAAAATAGAAAGTGGCAGC
Source organism: Minisyncoccota bacterium (assembly GCA_965222715.1). Taxonomy (GTDB): domain Bacteria; phylum Patescibacteriota; class Minisyncoccia; order Phycocordibacterales; family JABMNX01; genus JABMNX01. Next base: position 587,529 of record OZ244961.1, read on the forward strand.
GGAATTCATTTTGAATTGAAACATTATTTTAAAAGTAACCATCCTGCATATATATACGCTGTACCAAAATCAACCCCACAGGTTAAAGAACAGGCGGTGTATTACCCTACAGACAATGGACACGTCTGGTGCCTTAACAAAAAAGACTTGGGTAAGGTGTGGCATCAAAAATTAGGATTGTTTACACGACAGCATATTTTCACCTCTCCAGTATTTTTTAAAAAAAATATTGCTATCACCACATATAACGGCCTTCTATATATACTTGATACTCACAAAGGTTCAGTTGTACACCGAGAATCTCTTGCTGAAAAAATTACTACTTCACCACTACAGTTAGAAAATGAGACTTTGCTAATAGGTACTCAAAATAATACTAATGGGAGCATTGTATGCTACGACGCAGAAGCTAAAAACATACTGTGGGAGGCACAGACCAATTCCCCTATAGTTGGTGATGGCATTCTCTTTAATAAAGATAATTTTATGTACTGCGATAGCGGAGGTACATTTTATATAGGTGACAAAAACGGAGTAACCAAAAAGAAAGAAATAAAAACCACAAAAGAGATAGTGAGTGGCTTAACGCTTTTCGATGAGGGTAGTAAAATTGCATGGTCATCAATGAGTGGTGAAGTGTTCACCGCAACAGTGGCTATGGAAAATGTAAAAAAAGTATTTCAAGCAGATGCAGGTATATACTCTCGTCCATATATTATAGAAGGTAGGGCCTACTTTTCTTCTTTGGATAAAAATATATATTGTATTGATTTAAAAAATAAAGAACTCATTTGGCAGTTTTCAACCAAAGGACGAGTATTTGCCTCTCCAGTAGTACACAATAATGTTGTATACGTGGGGTCAAATGATGCACGAGTGTATGCCCTTCATGCTGAGACTGGACGTGAGCTTGGTTTTTACCAAACCACCGAACGCATAACCTCCCCTGTTACTCTTTTGGACACAGGTGAATTACTAGTATCTACTTTTGCGAATGAACTATACCTACTCTCGGTAACAAGAAAATGATGAGCTATCGCATCATAATGAAACATGATTCTCTAGACGACTTATCCCAATTAGTATGTGTCCTGCTGAATCTATCCAAGATGTGTGATTAAAATGATCGTGCATAATTGAACCTTCTAATTTTTTCTGAAATTCAGGTTTAACAGCAAAGAACGACTCTTCTGTGTATTGAAATTGTAGGAGCCAAGCAAGTGTTTTTTTGTTTACGTCAGCTAGTGTTGAGTCGATTGCGAGAGCTTCAAATATTTTCCCCGTTCCACGGGTGTATGTGTAGGGAGAAATTGTTGTGTTTGAGAATGAACCATTTGTATTTTGCTGTGAACTATACCAATTCATTATATTTGCATATTCTTTTTCTGAAAAAAATGAATCTTTGATAGTGTGTGTGTAATAAAATAAGAGTGGTACTAATTCAGCATACTCGGCAAGTGATATTTCTTCTTTTTTTTGCACTAACTCTTCCCATTGTGTGTATATATCTTTGGTTATCTTTTTTGAGTGCTCCAGATACGATTTGTTTGATTCTCCTGCCTCAAATAGTAGCGAAGCAATCTGGAGGCGTGTAATTACTGAAGTAGCCTTATTAAAAGATTTAGCATATATCTTTTCTATGTATGTATGACAGAGGTCTACATTCCCTTCTATAAGAAACAGTCTCCCAAGGTAAGCGTGGGTAAGTAGGTATATGTCATCCGGCATGTACGTCACCTCATCAATAATAGAGTGTATGTAGTGCCCCGCCTTACGTGCCGCTTGGGTATACTTTTTACTTTTCGTACACCTTCCGTACATACCAAGCGCGAAGCTAGAAAACGCCATACGTGGCCAATCCGTACCCTCAAGTAATTGAGTGTATGGATTTGCACGCCGAGGAAGAAAGCCAGTTTCGCTTTGTATTCGGCATATCCAATCAGCCATACTATCGGCTTTTTCTTTTATACCTTGTGTGGTTAATTTCTTCTCTACTTTAGACTCAAGAATTGAGCCATGTAATGTATGCATTTTCTTTGTATCATCTCCTTCTATACATATACTCACTTCAAAAGTTTCAAAACGACTACGGGTAAGATTTTCTTCAGAAATCCTTCCTTTTTGTGTTGCCAGTGTTTTAAGAAAATTAGAGTAATTTGGAAACAAAGTCATATTAAAAACCGAAGGAAGAAACCAACCCATCTGGTCTCTATGCCTTACACGGTACCCTTTATTCTCTAATATAGAATTATAAAGTCTTGGGTTGGGGGCAGGAATATACAGATCGGTAAATATATTTACCTCAATAGTGAGTTTTTCTAGTTCATCGTATGTAAGGGGTTCAAAGCGTGGATCCCGCGCAGAGCGTATTACACCTTCCACCAGTGCATGAGTGAGTGATTCTCCTCGATAAATAATTGAGCCACGCACCGTACCCGAAACCCAAAGCACTACATCAACAAGTGCTGGTTCAGTAAATAAACCATCAAGATTCATAGTACCTTCTTCAAGTGGCAATCTTTTTTTATGAAGAAGAAAATATTCTAAACTTTTTCGTGCAAGACTTAATGCTTTTCTTTTATCAGAATCACTTAAACCATGACGTATGACTCTTCGCTCATTTTTAATATATTCATAGATATGGAGTAGCGGGGATGTATACAAAGCAGCATACGTATCTTTTTCCTTAAAGCGATCATGTTGAATTGCTGGGGTACATACAAAAAAACGCGGTTGCCCATGTTTTGTATACCGTTTATTAATACGACCATTTTTTATTTGAAATCGAGCATCTATAGTCTTTAACCTGAACTCAACCACCCCATCTATTTTCTTACCTCTAACCCAGTTTAAAAAAACCCTTACTACTAAATGCTCGTAGTGGTATTCTCTGTATAATTTTTTTATATTCTCAAATCTAGAGCGTATCTGCATATATATCACGTATAGAGGTAAGTATAACGTATTTACAGTACGCATAAGCAACTACGAAACGCATGGAAAAATACTAAAAAAATGTTAGAGTAAGCCAGCATATGCTCCCGTAGTTTAATGGATAGAATACAGGTTTGCGGAACCTGCGATCCAAGTTCGATTCTTGGCGGGAGCACCGAGATAAATAAAAAAATCCAATGTTTTGGATTTTTTTATTTAGAACGCAAACTGCTTTGCGTTCGTGTCTCGGTGCTAAGCGCAGCTATATCGCCAGGCGATAGCGAGCTGGGGTCGAGCGCACTTAGTATTTTGTGAACTTGTGAGACAAAATACTTAGTGACGGGTGACCACAAAACAAACCAGTTAAAGCTAACATCAAAAGAAAGAAAAACACCTCAGGCACCTGAGGTGTTTTTCTTAATACTCTATAATACTATTGAGATTACCCTATCTTCTTAATTGCTGCGGCGAGCCGAGACTTCTTGCGACTCGCAGTATTTTTCTTAATAACTCCGCGTTTCGCTGCTTTATCAATTGCTTTATATACCTTCGGGAGGAGTGAGCGAGCATCATCAGCTTTTTTATCTTTAATAAAGTCCCCCACCTCTTTCAGGGTCTCTCGCATAGTGCGTGTGCGACGCACATTAAAGACTCGCTTCTTGAGCGAGCTGCGATGCGCTTTTTGTGCTGATTTTGTATTTGCCATATGTGGCAAAGAATATACCAGTTTTATTGAAGTGACGCAACTAAAAGGTTGAGGTATGATAAACAACAATGATTGCCCAATTAGAAGGAACTGTGAGTGGAAGTGGTGTTGACTACATCGTACTTAAAGTAAGTGGTGTTGGTTATCGAGTACACATGACTATTGAATCAACTGCTCGAGCAATACAAGATCAAGGACTCTCTCTCTGGACCCATCTTTCGGTTCGGGAGACTTCTTTAGAACTTTACGGATTCTATAGTGAAGATGAATTGTCTTTTTTTGAAATGCTTATTTCAGTTTCTGGTATTGGTCCTAAATCAGCTCTCGGTATTATGAATCTTGAAACTGTAGAAACACTTTCTTCGGCAATTTCTCAAGGAGATACAACCTACCTCACCAAAGTTTCAGGTATTGGTAAAAAAAGTGCTGAGAAAATTATTATTGAACTGCGAGATAAAATTGTTGCTCGTGAAGACAGTGAACAGCACGCTCATGCAGAAGATGCTGATGCACTTGAGGCACTTCAATCTTTAGGATACTCAGTGAGAGAGTCACGAGAAGCATTGAAATCAGTGTCAAAAGATATACATGGCGCACAACAACGGATTACTGAAGCATTAAAGGTACTCGGAAAATAGCGTATGAGATTCTTTAAAAGACTTATTCCAACACCCCTCTTTAGAGTAGTACAACCAACCTATCACTTTCTTCTTGCCGCCATTGGTGCACTCTATTACCGCTTCCCCTCAAAAAAATTAGTAGTTATTGGGGTCACTGGTACTAAGGGTAAATCAAGCACTGTTGAATTGATTAACAGTATTTTTGAAGAGGCTGGGTATACAACCGCAGTATTGAGTACGATTCGCTTCAAGGTTTCAGACAATTCCCTTCCTAACCGACTCAAGATGACCATGCCGGGGAGATTTTTTGTGCAATCATTTCTCAATCAAGCACACACACGGGGGTGTACTCACGCTATTATCGAAATGACCTCAGAGGGTGTTAAACAATTTAGACATCGCTTCATTGACCTTGATGCACTGGTGTTTACCAACATCGAACCAGAGCACATTGAGTCACACGGCTCATTTGAAAACTACCTTAATGCAAAACTTAAGCTGCGTGACCTACTCGAACGCTCAAGTAAACAAGATACCGCTCTAGTTGCAAATAGTGATGACTCTCATGGCAAAGAATTTCTCAAGGTTAGAAAGGCAAAGCCGATTCCTTTTTCACTCTCAAAAACAAAACATAGATTAACAAATAATGGTATTGAAATTACCTATAACGAAATATGTATCACCTCCCCTCTTGAAGGCGCTGGAAATGCAGCAAATATACTTGCTGCCATTAAGATTGGAGAGCACTTCTCGATCCCACTAGAAGCAATACAAAAAGGTATTGAGAAAGTAGAAGTTATCCCAGGAAGATTTGAGCACATTGACCTACATCAAGCATTCGATGTGGTGGTTGATTATGCGCACACCCCGCAATCACTTGAACAGCTATATCAAACGTTTAAAGATAAACATAAAATATGTGTTCTGGGGAACACTGGCGGCGGCCGAGATACCTGGAAACGCCCTGAAATGGGGCGTATTGCTGAAGAGTATTGTGCACGGGTTATTCTCACCAATGAAGACCCGTATGACGAAGATCCAGAGAAGATACTTCGTGATATGACAGAAGGAATGAAGAGTGGACCAACAATTATACTGGACCGTCGAGAGGCGATGCGCACTGCATTTACCCATGCCAAAAAATACCCTGGGAATACAGTAGTTCTTATTACTGGGAAAGGAACTGATCCATATATTATGGAAGCAGAGGGAGTACGAACACCGTGGAGTGACGCCCGTGTAGCACAAGAAGAATTAGAGCGGCTACAAAACTCTTAAGGAAAGTATTAACAAGCACCTAAGAACAGCGTAGTATTACTCAATATGAGACAGTATCCACACACACAGAAAGGTGAAGCGACTCGGGATTTTTTGTTTTTTGTTGCCATTCTTTTTGTACTTGGGGTGTTGTGGGTGCTCTCTGGTGGCCCTTCTCAAAACAGCGGTGGATTACTAGGAGGGCAAAGACTTGGATTTTCTCCAATTGAGCGTAATGGCGAGAGAGGCACCCAGGAAGAGCGGTACGAGGAAATCCGTGAGCGCTACGGAGACGCAAGAGACTTTGGAGAAACCTCTCCACATTGGGGGCTCGTAACGATAAACTCATCGCGAGGTATGAAAGAAACTCGAGTGCAAGAAGAGTATCTCATTCTTGAAGTATCAAGAAATCTAAAAGAACCACTTACCGTAACCAACTGGAGGATTCAGAGTATGGTCTCAAATAAAAGTGTCTCCATTCCTGAAGCAACAAAAATTTCTACATCAGGAACAGTGAACATTGAACAACCGCTTGTTGTTTCTCCTCGTGATGTACTCTATGTCGCAACAGGACATTCACCAACAGGATACTCTTTTAAGGTAAATAAATGTTCTGGATACTTTGAACAATTCCAAAACTTTACTCCACGACTAGAGAAGTCATGTCCACTCCCTCTCGATGAACTTGATTTTGCTGAGAGCGATCCAATTCGTTTTGGTGGCGACTGTCTTGACTACATTGAGGACATTCCCCGCTGCCACATGCCTATCGATGCCCTTCCTATTGGATTCAATAATTCATGTGCCCTCTTTATTACTGAAAAAATAAACTACAACACCTGCGTAGAGAATCATCGAAACGATACTGACTTCTTTGAACCAGAGTGGCGTGTGTTCTTACGCCAAAATGAAGAGTTGTGGGACACAAGGGACATTGTTCGCCTACTTGATGAAGAAGGAAAAGTTGTTGATGTACTATCCTACTAACCATTTCTTACTCACCCACTGACTCAGGTATATAGTGGAATAAAATAATACCTGCAGTAACACTGACATTGAGTGATTCCTTCTCTCCATGCATTGGAATGTCAATAACTGTATCGCACATACCGAGGACTTCCCTACTCAACCCCTCAACTTCGCTTCCAAATACAAATGCTGTTTTACCTGAAGGAGAAAAGGATGTATATGTTTTTGATTCTGGTGTCTGTTCAACACCCACAATCGCGTACCCCTCGTCTTTTAATGAGTCTAGAACGTCTTTAATCTCTACTTTCTCCCACGGTACTGTTTTTTCAGCACCAAGTGCAGTTTTGTGAAGCGCTACGACCTCTCGACCAAAACGATCGATTGGCGCCGGTGTGTAGCCAGTAAGGTACACCTTATGTACACCAGCAGCGTCAGCCGTGCGGAAAAGTGATCCGACGTTATGTACACTTCGTACATTATGAAAAATGACTACAGTATCCATGTACCATGAGAGTAGCGGTGGCACGAGGTAAAGTCAACGTGCTACAATAGCTTCTATGCTCAGTGTATTCCCTTCACTTTTTATATTAAGTATCTTTGTACCAGTACTACTCCGTCTTGTGGTTGGCATCTTCTTTTTTACTATTGGCTACCGACACCTCACTAAAGAACAAGACGTGCTTGGTAAAGAATTCAGTGCCTGGTTTCAAACATACCTACCATTTCTTGCACCTGTTGCGAAACCCTACGTGGTGCTTCTTGCTCTTATTGAAATACTCCTTGGCCTTACACTGATTGCTGGGTTCCTCACCCAAGTAGCTGCGCTTATTGGTTTCATCTATATGATAAAGTTGGTCTGGCTACAGAAAGGATTCCCTCACTTTGCGAATCATGAGCGACTTGTCTACATTCTCTTTGCGGTAGTACTCTTCTCACTCCTTATTCTTGGACCAGGTGCACCAGCAGTTGATTTGCCGCTCTAGTTTCAAAATATCTATCTAGAATTATCTCTCATGTGTGGTATAGTCTGTGGGTACTCATGAGTACAGACCGCCTATAGCTCAGTTGGTAGAGCAACTGCCTTTTAAGCAGTGGGTCGTAGGTTCGAGTCCTACTGGGCGGACCAATGAAACTTAGCACCCGACGCGATGAGCGTTGGGTGTTTAGTTTTACTCTGATCCAGTAGGACTCGAAAGACGGAGCAGCGGGTCCCCGCTTTAGCGGGGCTGCGAGTCGGGGTCGCGAGTACTTAGCGCGTAGCGCTTAGTAACTCGTGACCAAGTCCTACTGGGCGGAGCGCTGTCGAGTGAAACGAGACCGCGAGCACAGACCAAAAGCACTTGGTAAATTTCGAATGAAATGAAGAAATGTACTTAGTGACTGGTGGTGACGATAGGAAAAAAGCAATCCTGGCACAAAACCATCTTTTTTGGTACGTTTCTCTTAGATTAGATATAACAAAAACGGAAAGGGCTCTGTAATGAAACGCCTAAGATTAAAGCAGAAAGTTGAAGTCACTGGACGCGACTATTTCGGCCGTCCAGCTTCAATCTCTTTTACTCCTTCAGAAACACCCGGTTGGTTTCTTGAGGGTGGTATACCTATCACTCCTGATATTGTGAATCATAGTACCCGCAGAATGGTACTTCAATCAGGATGCGTAACCTTAAACATCTTCGAACACATTGGAGTGCTACGCTATCTCGGCTTGGATGAAGTGACTATATCTTCAACTCCATGGCCTCCATACATCACCGCTGGCGAACTGTGGCGCAAGTTACAAGAACACGTGGAAGCTGTGGGAGAAATGGAGTGGGTCTGTATGAATTATCCCAAGATGTGTATAGGAGTATGCGACAAGGAAGGTAATCGCTCCACTAAAATGAGTCAAGGAACGGTGGGAAAAATGCAGATTACCATACGCATCGACTATAAAAATCTTCCTCATTCAGAACCGCTGAGATGTTCACTTCCATCAGATGAGGGTGAGGCGACACTGCTACACTCCCTTGATGTGGGAAGTCAGGGGTGGCCACCGAAACTTTACCATCTCTCACGAGTTATCTCTGTTTTTGGTTGGCCACACCACAAATTGATTACCTGGCCTCAAGAACATTCCCCACAGGAGACAGTTAGTAGGTTTATGCAACACCGTCTTGTTGACCTGCTTGGCTGTCTTGCGGTCGCATGTCCCCCTGGAAGGCTGCTGTCTGGGAATGTGGTTTCAGAACAATCAGGCCATAAGGGAGATATCGATCTCATTGGACAAATACAAACTACTTAACCTAAAACGGTTATTACGGGTCGTCAGTAGAAAGCACACTGACGGCCTTTTCTTTTTAAATAAACGCCAAGAGTACTCTTGGCGTTTATTTACGACGTAGAATGAGAGAAATATAAAACCTAAGTTTTATATTTCCGAGTCGAGGAGTAAATATATTTTATATTTTGGCTTACTAGAGGCACTTTAGACACTGAGAATAAACCTCTCCAACGCCACATCAAACTCATGAATGCCTCGCCGAGCGTCGTGTGAAAGTGAAATGAGAGCTCGCGCTTTTTTTTCGAGCTCTTCTTTTGTGTACTTTTGTATAAACCGTTTTGATTTATTGTAGACGAACGGGTTGAGACCTGCTTCTTTTGCGTTTTGTGAATGTAGTGAAAGAAGCATACTTTTAACCTGCCAAAAGAGAATACCGTGAATTTCTTCGTCTGCAATATTAGAAAGTTTTGCTTCCTGGTAGAGCATCCATAGTTTTTTTCTGTCACGTTCACCAAATGCATCAGTAAGAGAAAAGGTATTGAATCGCTCTTTTTTCTTTTCTGCGATTCCATACTCTGCAACCTTTTTTGCGTGCTTTTCAAATGTACCCACTGTTTTTTTATCAAGTTTTCCTTCAAGCACGAGAAAGACGTGTTCTGACTGTGCCATTTCCTTAATAAGCGAGAGGAGTAACTCTTTTGTATCACTATTCTCAAAAAGACGATCAAGTACCACTACATATTTTTGCTCAAACAACCCTTGCGATGAAATGAGCTCCTCAAGAGAGTGGGTGCCTACATTTTCATCAGTGATATGAAAATATTCAGCATCTGGACGTTTTTCTAAAAGACCACTAAGGGTTGTGTGGAGCTTTGCTCGTGCAGTGTGTATATCAGTTCCGTAAAAAAGGTAGAGCATAGGATTATGTTAATTTCTTCATCTCTCCCCAACTATTTCCTACTGAGGCTTCAACTAAAAATGGTATACCTCGTGATTCTTTTTTGGAAATGACTGATTCCATACTATGTTTCATTTCTGGCACCACGCTCTTTACCTTACTTTTCTTTACCTCGTATACCAGCTCATCATGCACTTGTAGGAGTAACCGCACGTCATCAAGAAGGTTATTTTTTTCAAGGTATGTATGAATATTCACCGTTGCAAGTTTAATAATGTCAGCAGTGGTCCCCTGGATTGGCGCGTTAATTGCCATACGCTCAGCTGCTGCTCGAATAAAGGGTACTGACGAACGAATACCCTCAAAGTAGCGTTTACGACCAAAGTAGGTTTCAGTGTGACCAGTGCGATGCGCGTGCGCTTTCACTCGATCAAGGTAGTGTGCTAGTGTACTAAATTTTTTAAAGTATTCGTTATAAAACTGTTGTGCCTCTGCTCGGCTCGTTGTCTCTTTTCCTAATTCAGCACGAAGTGCATTCACTCCCATGCCGTAAATAATACCGAAGTTAATCACCTTGGCTCGTCGTCGCAGCTCACTATCAACCTTATCTGCTGGCAGGTTAAACACTTCGGCGGCAACCTCGGTGTGTACATCACCCCCGCTCTTAAAAATTTGAGTCAGTTTTTCATCTCCTGAAATAAAAGCAGCAACACGTAAATCTATTTGAGAATAATCGCACGCCACCAACTGAAACCCTTCTTCTGCGATAAACGCATTTCTAATTCTCCTACCAGATTCGGTTCTAATAGGGATATTTTGTAAGTTTGGGTGCTGTGAGGCCATACGACCTGTCGTGGTTCCTGTTTGAAGAAACTCAGCATGCAGTCGCCCATCCTCCTCAACCATTTGAGGGATGTTGTCGATGTATGTTGAGAGAAGTTTCTGCAACTCTCGATAAGAAAGTATGTCATTAATAATAGGGTGGAGTTCTTTCATTTTTTCAAGCTCAGACTCTTTTGTTGATTTCTGTCCCGTGCTTGTCTTTTTCTGATTTTTCACTGAAAGTCCGAGTTTATCGAAAAGTACTTCTCCAAGCTGTTTTGGTGAATTGATATTAAACTCACCTCCTGCATGTTTGTAGATACGCCGCTCAATCTTACTGAGTTCTTTATGATACTCCTTTGAAAGTTCTTTGAGGTATTTCACATCAATCTTAATACCTCGTTTTTTCATTTCATTCGTTATGGGAATAAGCGGAAGCTCAATGGTTTTGTACATGTCCTCAAGCCCTTCTTTTTGCAATTGAGTCTGTATTTTCTTTCGTGCTTGTGTAAAGGAATCTGTGTGTGCGTAGGAGAGCATATCATCAAGAGATGGGTTAGTAATATCAGAGCGAAGCAACCAGAGCATAACCGCGGTCTCTTCTAGTTCTTTTGGATCTATTACTTCAGATGTTTTTGCTTCAGTATCTCCTTCACCTCTAGTTGATTGGGCCTTACCACTTTCACCTCCACCAAAAAGTGACATGAATCGCTCTCTGAGTGTTCTAAATGAAAGTTCATCAAACAGTGTAAGCACTTTTTTAGTATCGAGCCCTTCTTGCCACTGTTTTTTAGGAAGCGTGAAGGTTATTGGTGCATCACGTTTAATTTCAGCAAGCATCTTTGAAAAAAACGCCTCTTCTTCATTCTCTTGAAGTAACGCTACGATTCGTGGTTTTATACCAACTTTTTCAAACGCAGCAGTATCTTTCTTGAGTAGTTTATAGATATTCTCAATTGAACCAAATTCTTGTATAAGTGTGGCACCTGTTTTTTCACCAATACCAGGAATGCCGATGATGTTATCTGAAGGATCACCACGAAGCCCTTTAAAGTCAGGAAGAAGTTTTGGAGGAAAACCAAATCGCTCAACAACTGCATCTTCGTTATAAAGGACTGTGTCTTGTATACCTTTTCGAAGGGTGTAAACAGTGACTTTATCACCATCAACAAGCTGGAGAGTATCCATATCTCCTGAAGCAATGATAGTAGTGAGATTTTTCTTTTTCTTTACCTGCTCAACAATAGTACCGAGCATGTCGTCCGCTTCATATCCTGCTTTTTCATAGATAGGAATATTAAATGCTTTAAATACATCTCGCGATCGGTCGAGTTGTGCAACGAGCGCATCGTCTGCTTTCGCCCGACCTGATTTGTATTCTTCGTATACCTCATGACGAAATGTTGGTTCAGGTAAGTCATAACACGCAATAATATAATCTGGCTTTAACTCAGGAATCACTTTCATCAACATCGCCACTAAACCATAGAGCGCTCCTGTTGGCTCGCCTTTTTGTGAGGTAAAGTCAGGAAGTGCGTGGTACGCTCGGTGTAAAATCGCGTGAGCGTCAAGAAGTACCAGTACCTCCTTTTTTGTTTCTTTTTTATTTTTTGAGGCTGCTTTTACCATAACAACATATTGTACCTACATCTGTTGAGTCCTTACTTCAATACCACGCACCTCTATATCTTTGCTCTGTGTAGGGTGTGAGAGAGCGATGTTAATAGTGCTCTTGGGAAGAATATCTGTAACTCGTTCAGCCCATTCTACAGCAATAATGTTTTTGGGATCAGAGACTATATCGTCCCATCCAAGCTGAGTAAGCTCTTTTGAGTCTTCAATTCGATAGGCATCAATATGGATAAGTTTTTTAAATAATTTATTCTTTTTAGGTAATGCGTATACTTTTTCAATCACAAACGTAGGACTCATGACCGACTCTTCTATACCCAATTCTCCTGCAAGAGTCTGAACAAACGTCGTCTTTCCTGCGCCTAAATCGCCATGAAGTGCAAGCACTGTCGCACCAGTTTTTTGTGGCGTAAGTGATGAGGTAAGCTCTTTCACTTTTTTCTGTAATTGAGATAACGTCACTTCTTCCATAAAGCTATTTTAGCATGCTCGCCCAAACACTGCTTTCTGTAATTTTTACTAGCATACACAAAAGAAAAGGCGGCGCGTATGTGCGCCGCCCGAGTTTGGGGAGGTAGAGCTAGTCCAAGGACCACGACCACGTTCGCCGGGTGTACCCCCATGATTCCTCACCGTAGAGTCGCTTGTTGTGGCGACCTTGGGTAACGTTTCTGGGGTACTGCGAACGTACGTTGACGCAGACGATACCGCCATAGCAGTCGGAACGGTACCCGCCGCTCATGCGTCGCAGGTTTCGCGTACGCGCTTCTTCAACCTGCGCCCATCGATCGTACGCCACAACCCATCGCTGAACCGCGGCAGCTTGAGCGTAAGTGAGCTCTTGCTGGTCGAGGCACCGCATAAAGGCGCGTCGGCTGTTGAGATTCATCTCACAAGCCATCACCTCATTCTCGATGACCTGAGGCGGGGTTGGCGGAGCGCTCGTCTCCATGGCGCGACTCGCGCACCCGCTAAGGATCGGGAACAAGAGTACCAGAAGTAGCGGCGTTACTCGGAGAAACTGTTTCATCGTACCCTCCTTAAGGGTCTACGTGTACGCATATAAAACGGTCGTACACTGGTGAATTATTCTATGTATATTATATCACATAATATACGTATTAGTCAAGTACTTTTTACTCACCTTCTACACTCCTGTGGTTTGTGAGTATTTATAAAAAAGACTACAATTAAGCCACGTATGGCTACTTTTAATGAAGAAAATCAGCAAGAACGAGTAGACGAACTTCGTGCCCAAGAAGAAGAGGAACTTGCGCGTATTCTCTCGGGTAAGTACGGGGTGAAGTATATTGACCTTTCTCAGGCATCAATTGATACTGATGCGCTACGCCTCATAAAAGAAGAAGATGCACGTGATATTGAGGTTGCAGCGTTTAGTAAGGTGGGTAAAAAACTGTCTCTTGCTGTAAGAGCACCAAGTAAAAAAGAGGTGCTTGAGGCAGTGAAAGGTCTTGAAAAAATGGGGTATGAGGTAACGGTCTTTATGGTGTCTCATGCAAGCCTCGAACGTGCTTGGAGTCGATATGAAGACCTCTCCTACTCAACCGAGACCCGCGCTGGGGTACTCGATATTTCAGGAGAGCAAATTTCTTCATTAATTAAGACGCTCACCTCTCTTGAAGCGGTTGGTAAAAACATTGAAGAGGTTCTTGGGATGAAGAAAGCGTATCGTATCTCTCGCATTCTTGAAACAGTCCTTGCTGGAGCACTTGGATTAAAAACGTCAGACGTTCACATTGAACCAGAAGAGGGTAAGGTGCGCTTGCGGTATCGACTTGATGGAGTACTCACTGATGTTATTGATTTTGATACTGATACCTACCAACTGCTTCTCTCACGAATAAAACTCCTTTCAGGATTAAAACTAAATGTAAAAAACGCAGCACAAGACGGCAGGTTTAGTATTGAGATACATAATAATGATATTGAGATACGAACCTCAATTCTTCCTGGTGCGTATGGAGAATCTATTGTACTTCGTGTACTTGATCCAAGTGCTATTTCTGTCCCTATGGAAGCACTCGGTATTCCTGAGAACCTACAGACAATTCTTGAGCGAGAAATTAATCGACCAAACGGCATGATCTTAAACACTGGCCCCACCGGATCAGGAAAAACAACAACACTCTATGCTTTTTTGCGGAAGGTTAACGAACCAGGAATAAAAATTATTACTATTGAAAATCCAATTGAGTACCACCTAGAAGGGATTGTGCAAACCCAAACAGAAGGAGAGAAGTATACTTTTGCAAGCGGGCTTCGCTCAGCACTTCGGCAAGACCCAGACATTATTATGGTTGGTGAGATTCGAGACAGTGAGGTTGCTTCAACTGCTATTAACGCCGCCCTTACGGGACACTTAGTATTTTCAACCCTTCATACAAACACTGCGGCAGGTACCTTCCCCCGCCTCATTGATCTTGGGGTGAACGCAAAAATTATTGGCTCAGCCGTGAATGTAGTTATGGCACAACGACTTGTACGAAAATTGCGTGATGCACACAAAAAAGAAGTGACCCTTGAAGGAGAGGATAAGCAGAAGGTTGATGAGATACTTGCGTCAATAGAAGATAAAAGTCTGATACCTGAAAAAACTGATACTATTTTTGAGCCAATAGAAGATTCGCCTGAAGCCTATAGCGGCCGTATTGGTATTTTTGAAGCGATTATTGTTGACGAAGAAATTGAGCGGCTTATAAAAGAAAATCCAAGCGAGCGAGAAATTGCAACAAATGCAAAACGCCAAGGAATATTGACCATGGCGCAAGATGGAGTACTGAAAGCTTTACAAGGTGTCACTTCTCTTTCAGAATTAAAACGAGTGATTGAATTGTAAAATAATAGTGGTACTGTAGCAGTATAGATTTGTGAGTAAAAAATCCCGGCCACAAATCTCTAAACAATACTTTGTGGGACAAAGTCAATCGTGTATTTAAGGATAATCGCAGCGATGCGTACATAATATACGCGACCACAATGTCCTCAATATCAATTCAAAGCGTGGAGCTTAATTGTTTAGAGATTTATAGCCAGGATTTATGAGAAATTTCCTGGGTGTAAGGATGTAAAGAAAAATTCAAGCAAAAAACCACTCGTTTGTGGTCCATAGGTATACTAACATAAATAAAAGTGTATGTCAACTCCTTCTAACGAACCGCTCTCACACCCTAAAGAAACTTCAGAGGAGTTCTCTGATAAAGCATTTCTTGATCAAACTCTTCGGCCACACAGTTGGGATGAGTATATTGGGCAAGAACACGTAAAAGATAACTTGCATATACTTCTTACTGCAGCTAAAGAGCGTGCACACCCACCTGAACATGTTCTTTTTTATGGGCCACCTGGGCTTGGTAAAACAACACTTGCTCACCTTATTGCAAAAGAGACACAGTCACAGATAAAAATAACTTCGGGTCCAGCAATTGAACGAGTTGGAGACCTTGCTTCAATTCTAACCAACCTCTCCCCTGGCGACATACTGTTTATTGATGAAATACATCGCCTTAATAAAACAATTGAAGAAGTGCTCTATCCCGCTATGGAGTCAGGTGCATTGGATATTATTATCGGCAAAGGTCCCTCAGCGAGAACCATACAGCTTGAGTTGCCACAATTTACGCTTATTGCTGCAACAACCCGCGCATCACTTCTCTCTGCCCCTCTTCGTTCACGCTTCTCTGGTGGAACCTTCAGGCTTAACTACTACACACAGGATGAGATTAAAGAAATTTTGAAACGTTCAGCACAGATACTACACGCTGAGGTTGATGATGAAGGATTAAAAGAAATTGCAAAAAGAAGTCGCTTTACACCTCGTACCGCAAACTTCTTACTAAAACGATGTCGTGACTTTGCGCAAGTGAAGAAAATGCCCCTTAATAAAGATGCGGTTGACCAAGCACTTGCTCTTCTTCAAATTGATTCACTTGGTCTCAATCAAGCAGATAGAGCACTACTTGAAGTGATTATAAAGAAATTTAATGGTGGTCCCGTTGGATTAAGTACTATTGCAGCTGCAACTTCAGAAGAACAGGGAACTGTCGAGGAGGTGTATGAACCCTATCTCATCCAGTGCGGACTTCTTGAACGAACACCACGGGGTCGTGTGGCAACCGAGAGAGCGTATGAACACCTAGGAGAAAAGCCAACGCACGGACAATTACTATAACTAATAGGATAACTGTATGGCAGGTCATAATAAGTGGTCTAAAATTAAACATAAGAAAGCAGCAACTGATGCTCAGAAGAGTAAAATTTTTGGTAAGCATGCCAGTTTAATAGCTATGGAGTCACGAAAAGCTGGTGGTGATGTCCGCGCACCAGGACTTGCTGCAGCTATTGAACGAGCAAAAAAGGATTCTATGCCAAAGGACAACATTGACCGAGCAGTTGCGAAAGGAAGTGGGGCTTCTGGTGCTTCTTTTGAGGAGGTAATTTTTGAAGCGTTTGGCCCTGGAGGAACTGCACTGGTGGTAACTGCGGTAACTGACAATAACAACCGCACCGCACCTGAAATACGACACATTTTTACTAAAAAAGGGTTCCAGCTTGGCACACCAGGTTCAGCACTATGGGCATTTACTAAAACTGCTGATGGGTACATCCCCAATAACCCTGTTGAGCTCACCGACGCAGATGGAGAAAAACTTTCAGGACTTGTTGAAGCGCTTTTAGAGCAAGATGATGTGCAAGATGTGTATACCACAGCTGATACAGTAGAATAGTGGTATGCGAATTCTAGCAATTGATCCAGGGTATGAACGAATGGGTGTAGCAATTATTGAGCTTTCTACAAAAGGCAACGAGCTTCTCTATTCAGATTGTATTCGTACAAATCCAAAAGACACTTTTAGCGTACGACTACTTGCTATTGGAAACGAGATTGAGCGATTAATTACTGAGTACACACCAACCGTTCTCGCTACTGAAGAGTTATATTTCAATACCAATCAAAAAACTGGGATTAAAGTTGCCGAAGTTCGTGGAGTTATTATATTTCTCTCTCAAAAACATAATCTCTCCTACTACCAATACTCCCCACTTCAGATTAAAAACGCAGTAACCGGGTATGGTAAGAGCACCAAGCACCAAGTCGCAAAAATGGTACCGCAACTTATAGTTATGCATAAGCCTAATGCCCTTGATGATGAGTATGATGCTGTTGCTATTGGGCTCACCTGTGCAGCTTCAGAGCGCTTTACTGTGGGCTAATTATCTATACACACATTATCCACACACCAGTATTTTTATGATTGAAAAACCAGTGTGTTTTGATACAACTATAGGGTCACATGAACGTCCACAGCACACAGCTCTATGATGTTTATGGGTCGGATTAGTATTCGTATAACAATAGAATAATATGGTGTACTTTTACGATGAAGATGAAATGATGAACGATGATGAAGACATGGGAGGAATGGATGATGATTCAGAAAACGATGACGATATGGATGAAATGAGTGATGACGACGACATGGACATGGATAGTGGCGACATGGACGACGAAGAGTAGTCATTCTTAAAAACAAAAAACAGCTCAACCACTCGAGCTGTTTTTTGTTTTTAGGAGTAATTTATTTTAAACGAATGGTTACCGCTCGTTGCTTTCCTATTTTATAAGTAGATGATTCTACTACTTCATCTGTATTGGTTATTTTTGTATCACTACTAATATTTCTAATTGCACCGCTTGTGAGTAAGCGTGTGTATTCATTTCCTGAAGATACTATTCCTTCCCGTAACAACACCTCTTTGAGTAATTCCCCACCTTGGGCAGATAGTGTCGGCGCATCAATAACCTCGCCTTGCTGTACGGTCTTTTTAAAATACTCTTCCGCACTTTGCGCTTCTTTTTTTGTGTGATACATACGTACAATTTCTCGGGCAAGCTCCATTTTAAGATCACGTGGATTATCTCCCTTTGTGAGTGACTGCTCTATTTCCCTTATTCGACTTAGTGGTATACGAGTACAATTAATACTGTACGGCACGATGAGTTCGTCAGGTATTCTCATTACTTTTCCATACATATCAGATGGAGTATCAAGTATGTTTATCGTATTTCCCCAACTTGAACTCATTTTCCTTCCATCGGTACCAAGAATAAGTTCTGTAGTGAGCACATCTTGTGGTTTTTGTTTGTAGCGCTCTTGAAGTGTGCGACCAGCAAGCACATTAAACCACTGATCACTTCCACCAATTTCAACATCAGCCCGTACCGCAACACTGTCATACCCCTGCATTAAAGGATAGAGCATTTCTCTCAGTGAGACACGCTTACCTGAATCAAGTCGTTTTTTAATATTTTCTCGTGCAATAAAGTCTGCGACTGAGAATGCGTCAGCATGTTCGCCAATGTCGTTATAAGAAAGTTTGAGTAACCACTCAGAGTTATAGTGTTTTTCAACCCTAGACATATCAAGTAGTTTTCCTGCTTGGGTAAAATATGTTTTTGCGTTCTCTACAACCTCTTTTTTAGTAAGTAGTGGACGTTCGCTTGTTTTATCAGAGGTG
Source organism: Minisyncoccota bacterium (assembly GCA_965222715.1). Taxonomy (GTDB): domain Bacteria; phylum Patescibacteriota; class Minisyncoccia; order Phycocordibacterales; family JABMNX01; genus JABMNX01. The sequence goes on from OZ244961.1 coordinate 606,167, forward strand.
TCCCCAACCACACCGGTTGCATCACCAACAATAAGTACAATTTGGTGTCCAAGTTTTTGGAAATCAGCAAGCTTAAGGAGTGTGACTGCGCGCCCAATATGGAGGTGTGGGCTTGTTGGATCGATACCAAGTTTAATGCGTAACCTACTGCCAGAAAGAAGGGCTTTTTTAAGGTGCTGAGTATCAACACTATCAACTACCCCACGGGTTAATAGCTCTTCTATTTTTTGAGGGTTAGTATCAACCTTTTTTCTTCCCAAGATTCGTCTAATCATATATGCTACTGTAGCACAAAGAAACTGCTCTGTACTATAGTACTTTTAAGTACTGTGGCTTTATATAAGGAATATATGAAGTCTAGAGACTGTGCTACTATTAATTTCACCTATGTCACGAACTACTCAGGCCAGAGACTATAGATCTCTTTTTGTTTTGTGTTTCGCCGTCGGATTACTTCTCTCCGGTATATTTGTCTTGTGGGCAGCAACACTAGAGATTCCTGATCTTGAGTCTTTTGAACAACGGAAAGTCGCCCAGTCAACAAAAATATATGACCGAACAGGAGAAGTGCTCCTTTTTGATCTCCATGAAGATGTACAACGAACAGTTATTCCCTTTGAAGAAATTTCTCGAAATATTAAAAATGCTACGGTGGCAATAGAAGATGCTGAATTTTACAAACACTATGGCATCCGTCCTCTTGCAACATTTCGTGCCGTATTTATACAACCACTTCGTGGTAAAGGGGTACAGGGTGGCTCAACAATAACGCAACAAGTTGTTAAAAATTCGTTACTCACCAACGAGAGAAAAATCTCAAGGAAACTTAAAGAATGGGTACTTTCAGTAAAACTTGAACAAGAATTATCAAAAGAAGAAATACTTGCACTCTACTTGAATGAAACTCCATACGGGGGAAATATTTATGGAGTTGAGGAAGCAAGTGAATCTTTCTTTAATAAAAAAGCATCAGATATAACCATAGCTGAAGCTGCTTACTTAGCTGCCCTACCTCAGGCACCAACGTTTTATTCTCCATATGGAAATAATCGCGAAAGACTTGAAGAGAGAAAAAACTTAGTACTTTCTCAAATGCTTCGCTATGGTTTTATTACGGAAGAAGAATATCAAGAAGCACAAGATGCGGAAGTGGTATTTGAGCCACGACAAGAAACAAGTATCAAGGCACCACACTTTGTATTTTTTATAGAAGAGTATCTTGAACAAACGTATGGGAAACGAGCTGTTGATGAACGAGGTTTTAAAGTAATTACCACCCTTGATTACACTCTCCAAGAAAAAGCAGAAGAGATAGTGAATAGATTTGCACTTTCAAATGCTGAGAAATTTGATGCTGAAAACGCTTCATTAGTTGCTGTTGATCCAAAAACTGGGCAGATCCTCACCATGGTTGGTTCACGAGATTACTTTGATGAAGAAATTGATGGAAACTTTAATGCAACACTTGCAAAGAGACAACCTGGTTCTGCATTTAAGCCATTTGCATACGCTACAGCGCTTAAAAAGGGGTACACACCAGAAACAGTTGTATTTGATGTACGTACGCAGTTTTCAAGCACTTGTGACGTGGATAATTTTACTAGTGAAGAAGACTGTTACTCACCACAAAACTATGACAACACATTTCGTGGTCCAGTAACGTTTCGAGATGCACTTGCACAATCAATTAACGTTCCGGCAGTAAAAGCTCTCTACCTTGCTGGGTTGGTTGATTCTCTACAAACAGCGCGCGATTTAGGTATTACTACTTTAACTGATATTGCGCGTTATGGGCTTACACTTGTGCTTGGTGGAGGAGAAGTCACTCTACTTGATATTACGAGCGCATATAGTGTATTCGCAAATGACGGTATAAAACACGACTATACCGGTATCCTCCGTATTGAAGATAGTAATGGTGTTGTGGTTGAAGAGTACCAACAACGAGAGGCTCGAGTACTTGATCAACAAATAGCTCGACAGGTCTCCGATATGCTTTCAGATAATGATGCGCGTGCACCAGCTTTTGGTTTTAATTCTCCTCTTTATTTTAATGGATTTGATGTAGCTGCAAAAACAGGAACAACAAACGATTATCGTGATGCTTGGATTATTGGCTACTCTCCTACTATTTCAGTGGGGGCATGGGCAGGAAATAATGATAACCGTTCTATGGATAAACAGGTTGCAGGATTTATTATTGCACCATTGTGGAATGAGTTTATGAGAGAAGCACTTCTGTATATACCAAGTGAATCATTTAAAGAGCCAACGTATGAGTATACAGAGGAACTAAAGCCAGTGTTAAAAGGTGAATGGCGAGGGAGTCAACAATATATAGTTGATACAATATCTGGTGGACTTGCAACAGAATTTACACCACCAGAAACACGAGAAGAGCGTGTAGTGACTGATGTACACTCAATACTTTATTGGGTAGATAAACGTGATCCGCGTGGAGAAATACCTGAAAATAAGGAGGCGGATCCACAATTTAGATTATGGGAATATCCTGTTCGTGAATGGGTAAAAAATAACAATATTATTGAAGGTGGTGCAATACCAAATTTTACAGACACGATACATACACCACAAACAAAACCAACAATACGTTTCACTAATTCACTACAAGAAAGGTATAGTATTAACTCTCCCATTACTATTTCAGTAGATTACACACATAGCTACCCTATACAAAAAGTAGATTATTTTATAAATGGTACATTTCTACAGTCTTCAGTTAATCAACCATTCTCGCTTACCTTTAGTCCTCATACACTAGAAAACATAAAAGCTAATAATTCTATTAAAGCGGTTATATATGACTCAGTATTTAACAGAAGTAGTGTAGAAGGTGAGTTTTCTATCACCTTCTAACGTATATCTTTTATAATATTTGATTTAAGTTCTTTATTAAGTTTAGTTATAAATTCATTCTTTTGCATAAATATTTCATTTTTTATAATACTTTTTGTCTTTAAAAAAATAGTGTTATTACTGTAAAAAATTTCATCTCCTGAGATTAATATACCTTTTTGTGAAGCAATAATAATAAATGCTTCTCGAATAGATTTTTGTGTTGGTTTTAAATGGGTAAATTTTTCTAAATACTTTGAAAGAAGATCCATATAAAACAACTATTTATTCATTGGCATCACTAAGTACGTAAAACTCTCATCAGAAACACCTTTAATAAGAAGTGGTTTACCAACACCAGTAAAGAAAAGTGAAACACTATCTGAATGTATTGAACTAAGACAATCGTATATATATTTATAATTAAATTTCATCTCAATAGATTCACCCTTTATAGCAGCATCAATTGAATCATGAGTCTCGCCTACATGTGTATTATATGCACTCACGGTAAGATTTTTCTTTTTAGGATCAAGATGAACTGAAATTTGGCCAAATGTATCAGAAAATACATTTATTTTTTTAAATAAATTAAGTAAATCTTGTTTTAATACTATTGCTTCAGAAATATGTTCTTTAGGAATAATTTGCTTATAATCAGGAAATATCCCATCAATTACTCGTGATGTTATATACACACCATCACATTCAAATGAAATTTGATTATTATCAACCTTTACATACACTTCAGTGTTCTGTATTTGCTGCAACACACGGATAACTTCAACAGCATTTCGTAATGGTAATAAAAACGAATGTTCAAGTACCCCTTTTTGTTTTACATTAATTTTTTTCTCAGCAAGACGAAATGAGTCTGTTGCAACAAAAAATATTTTTTTATCTTCTTCATACACATAGACACTTGATAATTCAGGTTTAATAGTTGAAGTTGATGCACTATACACAACAGACTGAACACCTTCTATTATATTTTCAGATTGAAGTGTGTATACATCATCAGTTTTAACAGAAGGGAGTGAAGGAAAATCCTCATATTCGTGTGTATGAATTGTACTAGTACTATGTTTTGTTTGTATAGTAAGTGTATTTTTCTTTACTTCAAATGTAATAAGAGAATCTTGTGTATTTTGAATAGTGTTATATAAAACATGTGCAGGCACAGCAATAACACCATCTTCTTCAGTATGTATTGGTAATACTATCTCTATCCCTATTTCAAGATTTGTTGATCGAATAGTAAGAGAGTTTTTCTTTACTACTAATAACACACAACTAAGTACAGGTAATGTTTTATTTGTTCCAGCAATTTTTTCCGTTACTGACAGTGCTTGAAGTATTTTTCCTTTTTCACATTCGAATTTCATATTCTATATTTAAAATAAATTACTATTATTATCTCTGTTGAAAAGTAGAAAACATATAAAAACCCTTATATAGAGAGGTATTTTCTATATTCATATTTCTAATAACTTGTGAATAAATTTTAATTATATGTATAAAACTTTTTACATATAAAAGAATACTATTTTTTATACTATTCTTATTACTATTTTTTATACATATAACTAACATATAATTCACAAGATATTTCTTACAATAATGAACGTATTTGTTCTATTTCTTGTGTAAGAATTGTATCTTTTTTAATATCTTTTTTAATTTTTTCACATGAATGTATAACAGTAGTGTGATCTCTTCCACCTAATTTTTCTCCAATACTTGGGTACGACACACCATAATCTTCTCTAAGGATATACATAACCAATTGTCGTGGTTTTACAATTTCTTTTTTACGCGTTTTCTCATAAATACTTTCTTCACTAATTTCGTAAAAATCAGCTATTTTTTTTATCACTTCTTTTGCAGAGATAGACTTTTTAGGTTTTGAACTATTTTTTATAATGCCACGTATTTCAGATTGATTTGGCACTCTACCTTTAACTTGTGATTGAAAAATTATTGAATTCAATATTCCTTCTAGTTCTCGTATATTTCCCTGTACTTCATGAGAGATATACTCAATTGTTTCATCAGGAAGGGTGAAGTTATTTTGTGCTGCTTTTGCTTTAAGTATTGCAATCCTCGACTCATGATCTGGTTCAGGTATATCAACAATCATTCCTGCGTTAAAGCGTGATTTTAAACGATCTTCAAGTCCTGGTATGTAATTTGGATGTTTGTCGGATGAAAATATAATCTGTTTATTGTTGTCATATAGCGCATTAAAGAGGTGAAAAAGCTCTTCCTGTGTCTTTTCTTTATCTGAAAGAAACTGTATATCATCCATAATTAACACGTCGTACTGACGATATTTTTCTTTAAAGGTGTTTGCCTTCCCCTCTTGTACTGCATTTAAGTAATCAACTGCAAACCGTTCAGAGGTTACGTAGAATATTTTTTTATTTTGATTTATTTTCTTTATATAGTTACCAACTGATTGAATTAAGTGTGTTTTTCCGTGTCCAGTTGACCCATATACAAAAAGTGGATTGTACACAATACCCGGTTTTTCAGTAATAACCTGTGCTGCAGCGTGAGCGAGTTGGTTAAAAGGACCAACTATAAATGTATCGAAGGTATATCGAGGATTAAGATTGTCACTTTTATTAATATAAAAATTATCAAGCGGTAATTCACTCACTGTATGTGTAGGAAAAGTTTTTTCTTGACCTCCCACCCTTCCGTTTGGAGATTTTTGGTCTTTAGAAATAGTGTATTCAAGGCCACGAACGTCACTTGAGAATTTTCTAAGTGTTTTGAGTATAAATTTATGGTATTTAGTACTTAACCAGTCTTTTACAAACTGATTAGGTACTCCAAGGTACACCACACCCCCGTCAACTTTCTGTATTGCAGTGTTTTTAAACCACGTACTGAAATTAGCTTTTGAGATACTCAGTTCGATATCAACAAGTGCATTTTCCCAGAGTTGTTTCGTGTCCACAGTTACAAAAGTTATAGCTTTAAAATAGTGATACTTATTATATAGAAGTACTGAGATGTGGAAACTTGTCGAAAATTATAAATTATGTTAATAAATTGTTCATAACTTGTTGATTAATCTAGAGTTTGTATCCCTCTTGCAAACTCTAAAAAAGTATCGTACACTAACCCCTCATAGCTTACTATCTATGTCTCAAACATATAATCCTAAAAAGAAGAAGCGCAAAAAGACACACGGTTTTTTGGTTCGCCAACAAACTACAGGTGGGAAAAATACTGTAAAACGTCGCCGGCAGAAAGGCCGGGCACGCCTTTCAGTGTAGTTTCTAGCATGAATTTTCATGAAAGAAAAAACGAAACAATTATTTAAAGCCGTCAATACTCTTGGCGGCTTGTTTCGTGAGAAGCACATAACCCTTAAAGCAATCCCCTCTTCTTTACACACAAAAGAAAGAAAAGGAGACGTACGAGTAGTGGTATCTAAAAAAGTAGTTACATCAGCTGTATCACGTAATACTATAAAACGACGTGTTAAAGACATTATAGAGCGGGTAGCCCCTAAACTACATGGCGTTGTATATGTAAAAAAAGGTATAGAAGAGCTCTCCCAAAAAGAACTTACTGAAGAAATTGTTTCTACTATAGGTCAATTAGAAGGTAAAAAGTGATTCGTGTTGTAGAAGTGATTAGAGTACGATAAAATTTCCTCTATGTTTACATCTTTTTTTAGTACATTTATATTTGATCCGCTTTATAACAGTTTGATCTTTTTTATTAACCATGTCCCGTTTGCTGATATGGGTATTGCTGTTATTCTACTCACTATTTTAGTCAAACTCATACTTCTTCCTTTAGCGCATACTGCCATACGTTCACAGATATTGATTAATGCTATAAAAGGAGATCTTGATGAACTGCGAGAAAAATATAAAGACGATAAACAAGAGCAGGCTCGTCAAACCATGGCTCTCTACAAAGAGAAGGGTATCAATCCTTTTTCAATGATTCTTCCACTCCTCATCCAGATTCCTATCATTTTTGGCCTCTATTGGGTGTTTTTTAAAGGAGGGTTACCAGAGGTAAATACTGACATCCTTTATTCATTCATACAGGTTCCTCAAATAGTGAATATGGAGTTCATTGGTCTTATCGATATGGGAGGAAAAAGTATCGTCCTTGCTCTTATTGCGGGTATATCTCAATTTATCTACACAAAACTTTCCTTCCCTACATTTGATACTTCAAAAAAAGAACAATCATTTAAAAATGATCTTGCAAAGAGTATGCAAATACAAATGCGCTACGTACTACCAGTTATTGTTGGAGTCATTGCCTATACGATATCTGCAGCGATTGCGCTTTACTGGGCAACTAGTAACATTTTTGCTATAGGACAGGAACTATTTGTTCGTCGTCGACTAGTGCAAAAAAGTGAACTTACAGAAAAGTAGTACTACTCTCTAGCACCCTATTATATTTTTAGTGACCACAATGAGAGCGTGATGTTATCTTTAAAAAGAAGCACACTTCCCTCTTCATCAAAACTAAGATTAGTGATGTCAAGATTAAGGTTATCAGCATTCATGTCGTAGACTAACTGTTCTATCCCAGAATCTACGTCATATTTCCAAATGTCATCCGAGAAGTGTGCTATTCCTTTATACCAATCATCAGGGTAAAGAAATGATCGGTTTACATCAAAAGGTGATGCGCAGTAGACTTCTCTCGAATTTGACCACGCGCATTTTTCTGCGAGTGTTCTAAAAGGAAGTTCTACTACAGATTCTTCATCTATATCATATACAAACAAACTGGTACCTCTCTCGTCACTGGTTGAGAAGAGCACATGCTCCCCATTAGGACTTACCTCTGTGATTAACCCATCTCCTTCGATAATTTTTTCTAATCTTCCGCTTCTTACTTCATATAAAACTCCTGGGACATTATTTGCTGCACTTGTTGTGAGAAATACCTTATCACCACCCCATGACACCCTCCAGTCACTAAGCATTGAACTAAAAAGAAGACTCGTGTCAGTTCCATCAAAGTTCGAAAGGATAACATCGCCCCCACTCCCATTTCCTCTTACGTACACCAAGTCGCTATCAGTATGCACACTGGTCTCAAGTATGTTGTTACTCAAAAAGACACCTTCAAGTGTGCCGTCGGTAATGGCTCCGTAAAAACTTTTTAATACCTCATTTCCATCAAGGTAGTGAAGGATGACCTCAGAGCCATCAGGTTTCCATGTGCTGTGTTGTATACGTGGAATCGTCGTGTTCGATACTCGTGTCTGTCGTAATGAATCACGTGTTGTCTCAAAAATATGTCCTGTTTCTCTATTTATATAACGAATAACTACCTCTTGCCCCCCATCTTCATCTCTTTGAAATGCAACAGCACCTGCTGTTGGCGAACTCGATATTTCTCGCAATGTTGGTGTTGGTGCATCATCAGTATTTTCTATAACATCACTCCCTCCAGACCCAAAACTACCTTCTGTATTGGGGAAAATAGGTCCACCGTTTGAGTCAGTGCCAACACCACTTCCTCTGGTACCATTATCTTCAACAAAGTACCGGAAGCCGATAAAAAGCCCAATAATGAGGAGAATAAATATCAGAAGGACGACGAGAATTATTTTTGTTTGCTTACTCATACACTATGTTAGTTAGAAAGACCGGCCCCTCCCCTCCCAGTATTATTTGGTGTGTTTTGACCTGATCCACCCTGAGGAGGTTCTGAAACATTAACGTTAAAATTTAATAAATTTGGGTTAATGGTAAAAAGAATCAACCAAATGAGTAATGCAATCAGTAATCCTACAACAGCATTTTGTATTCGCTCTCTTCCTTCTGTTTTCCCAAAGACTGACTCTCTTCCCATATACTGAACTCCACCAATCGTAATCATAACGACAGCCAAGGTAACTGCAATAGCTAATCCGATTCTAAACGCAATATTAAGAAAATCACTAAAACTTATGTCTCTCTCTATGCCTGGGACACCACCTTGGCTAAGCGGCACAAATCCGTCTTGTGCAAAAAGGGGTGTTGGCACTAGTACTAATAGTAGTGTGAGAAGAATGAGTGATATGTAAACAGTGTATTTCATATATTAAAAAATTGAACCTGAATTACTACCAAAGCGAATTCTGAACTCAGAAGAAGCCTCTTGAAATATATCTCGTGCATTTCGTATTCTCACCGACATATCGACCTCACCCGCTTCGCCACCTTGGTAACTCACCGTAACACTTCCCCGATCATCGCCAAGGGTGACTTGATCTCCATCAAGTTGCCATGAGTAGCGGATATGCTCATCATTTCTATCATTTAGTGAAAACGAGAATGGATACGCAATAAGCTTGGTCTCCCCTTCTAGGAGAGTGTACACATTTCTTATAGCACGGTTAAAGAGTATCCCTAGAAGTGGATTGTTTTCATACACAAGTATCTCCGGGCTCTCTATAGGTATCTGTATAGACTCCTTACCAAGAAGGGTGCCACCAAACGCTGCTACTTCTACTTCAAGACGGAGTGCATCAATTGGCCGAGTTTCTGCAACAGTCATTGTATATCTCCCCACCCCAGAAACACGTTCAACAACCTTCCCATCAACTCGCCAAGTATAGTTGAGTGCATCACGACTTATACGTCCACCACCGCTAATAAAATGAGGTACTGCTTCTACCTGTATTATATTTTCAACAGCAGGAATAACTTTTCCTTTATAGAGTGGATGTGCTGATGCATCTGCTTGCCAGAGTATATCAACGTCTGTTGGACGTATAATGACCTGTTCTGAAAAAACACCACCGTCTACTGTTTCAGCAATAACATCAACAACTGATGTACTGCCCAAATTACCAGTTGTAAAACTAAATGTTGTAGCACCCACTGATTGTTGCTGAAGTCTATCATTTAAAAACCACGATATGTTTGAGGTAGACAGGTCAATTGAAAAACTTTCTATTGATACATTTACTCGCTCGCCAGGTGCAGGGTGTGTCGGTAATATTTCGGGAACTAAAACACTTTGAATTTGTGGAATGATTTGTCCATGAGAAATCATGGGAAATAGAGATATAAGTACGAGAAAACCTACTAGCAAGAAAAGTTGTGGGGGTGTATATCGTTGTGTATCAAAGTAATTCATAGTTATGCACGCTTCCTATACCGTACTCGTCTTTGATTATCATTTGCGGCAACCTTAACACGTATAGGTTGTTCGCGAGCTTCTTCTTTCTGTTTTTCTTCAAAGATTTGACGATCCTCTCGTCTCGTCATTACAATTCCAGTGACAATCGAGAGTGTCCAAATAGGCACGTTGTTACCTATAGGTATTGTCTCACCAACAAGTGTGAGTAGCGTGAGAGTAGCTCTACGCGCTGAAAGCAGAGATACTCCATTTAATTTTAACACGATACCAAAGAAAGCTGCGGCAAAGATGGAGATAAGTGAGTTAAGCGCCACCCCTAAAATAATAAAACCTAAAAGAGTAAAAAATAATTGTGTGAGATCAACAAGTACTGCAACAAAAATTAACCCAACTGCAAGTATGTTTGATATACGTGGCTCATACTGATCCATAGTATTTTATTGCGCCCCTGATTCTCTTGACTCTTTTGATTGAAGCGACTGTTTTCCTTTGCGTATAGCAAGGATTTGAGATGGGTCAGAGGTAATGATCTGATCTTCTGTGTATGATGCAATAACTTTAATAGCAACATGTTTTAATCCAGCAAAGAAAATACCTTCACCAACATCTGATTCAAGAAGCAGGTATTTTTCCTCGTCACTTAATTTAAATGTGTCTTGCACCAAATCAACAGTTGTTGGTGATTGTTTCATAAGTAATTGAATAGACGAGTTACTAATCATCGGCAGTCCATACGGTGAATTAAGGAAGTCACCAACGTCTTGTGTGATCGTCGCGAGCCCGAGATAGTATTTTCGTCCACGTTTTGCAACACCAAAGAGGAATGAAGCAGTGTCTTCTGATTTCATCATCCACCATGCCTCATCAATAACTAAGAGTCGTTTCTTCAACTCTTTCCGAATCACATTCCAAATAAAATTAGTGATGATATACATCGCGACCGGCTTGAGATCGTCCTCCATATCTCTAATAGAGAACACAACAAATTTCTTGTTTAAATCAACATTTGTTGGTCGGTTAATAAACCCTGACCAGGTGCCGTGGGTGTACTTATTAAGTCGCTGCACTAATGACTCGCTTCCCTCCATGCCCGCGAGAACCATTTCAAAGTCAGAGAGAAGCGGTGGTTCAATATTCGTAAAGTCTGAATCAGCCGTAATGTCTTTGAGCGCATATGTCTCAGTAATTGCGCGGTCAATAATAGCGTCTTCTTCTGGAGTGAGGCCGCCAAGCATAATTCTAAAAAGACCAACAAGAGTGATGATATGAGAACGTAGCACATCAGAAGGGCTCTCATCTTCTCGTGGTGTTGGTAAATCAAATGG